>CAZXSV010000043.1:9347-32107 GCA_964642735.1 uncultured Acidobacteriota bacterium | reverse complement strand
GCGAGTCTGGGGGCCAGCAGCAAAGTGCAAACGTTATTCATTGACAGGCCCTTAGGCCCTGGAGGAAAGTTCACTAACTGCGGGCCTTGCGCCCGGCAATGAGAGGGCTTTCGCGGCCCCGCCCGGCGGCGCCGCAAAAGCCCCTGGTGCTGCTCCGATGAAAGAGTGTCTACAATGCGGCAACAGCTATCCGGAGACCTTCCTTTATTGTCCCGCCGACGGTTCCGCACTTGACGGAGATCCGCAGGAAAGCCGCAAAAAAAAGCCGGCGCAGATTAAAATAAGGACCTTGATGTTCGGGATCATTGTCCTTGCGCTCTGCTCGGTTCTTTCCTTTGCCGCAGTCTTTTTCTATCAATACTGGAAGCCGAAATACGGAAGCCTGGTCGTAAAAACCACTCCGGCGGGAGCAATTGTCACTGTCGACGGCAGATTGCGGGGCGCGTCTCCCATCACAATTTCCGACCTGCGCAACGGAAGCCATCAGCTGAGGGTGGCTAAAGAAGGATACCGGGAGCTTGTCCAGCAGGTGACGGTCATGCCCTACTCCACGGAAAACCTTCACTGGAAACTGGACCCTATCGTGCCCCAGCTGACCAATGAGCAATTGGCAGAAGTCGAAGGCTGGAGAAAACAACTCGAAAACGCCCAGAGAGAAAATATCCTGCTTCCTCCCCCCGAAGACTATAACGTGCTCTATTTCGCCGACCGGATTCTCTCCATCGATCCCGCCAACGCCTATGCGCTGGATGCGAAAGGCAAGCTGGCCGACGCCGTGCGCCGCCTGGCGGAATTCGCTTACGCCAGGGAGGATTGGCTTGAATCGGAAAAGCAATATAAGAATCTTGCGTTGCTTTTTCCAAACGACGCCGCCATTGAAGAGCGGTTGACCGATATCGCGGCCAGGATCGACGAAAGTCTAAAAGACCGGGAGAAGCAGATCCAGGATTGGAAGACAAAGGCTGAAACGGCGATGCGGATCGGCAGTCTGCTTCCGCCGGATAAGGACAACGCGCTGGATGCCATCCGAAGCATCCAACGACTCCAAAAAAACAATCCCTACGTCCGCGAAGCCCTGGCTCATCTCAAAGACCTGCTTCAAAACCGCGCCGACGCCAGAACGGCCGCGTCCGACTGGCAGAGCGCCCGCAACGATTTCAGGTTGATTCTTCAATACTTTCCTGAAGACAGCTACAGCAAATCGCGTTTGGCGGCTGTCGAGGACAAACTTGCGGAACTGGCTCAAAACGATCAGCAGCGCAGACAGCACGCGGCCGAAGAGCATCAGTCGCGGGTTCAATTAACCGAGCTGCGCCAATCCGCTCTCAACTCCTTCCGCGCGGAAGCCTATCAAAAATCCATATCCGAATGGCAGGAATATCTGAAATACGAGCCCAGCAGCGATGAAGCCTATTTTTATATCGGGGCGATCTACCAGAATCAAAAGCAGCTGGATTCCGCAATTCTGAATTTTGAAAAATGCATTGCCCTCAATCCCGGCAATACCCTCGCCCATCTGAACCTCGGGACGCTTTACGATTATCACCGGAACAACCTCAAGGCGGCGGAAGAGCATCTCCGCAAGGCAAAGGACCTGGGCGGAGCGGAAAAATACAGCCCGGAACGGCTTCAATCCATGATTCAGGATTTGCAGGACCGGGCGAAAGCCAGCTCCATCCTGAAAACGCTCTTCGCCGTCGAGCACAAGCACACCTTTTCAAGCTGCAAAGGGAATCTGCGGTTCACCGAGGACGGCATGGAATTCAGAACGTCGGAAACAGACCACAGTTTTTACGAGCCCTACAAGGGAATTCGCACATTCAGCCTCCAGGGCAAGGAACTCACGGTAAGGACCCGCAATAACAAGAAATATGATTTCCGTTTTCAGAGCGCCGCCGATGCGGAACGCGTTCGCGCCTGGAACGCGTCCACCCGAACCCTCCCCAGCTATTAGGTTCTTGCCTGTCCACCCGGGTTAAAGCTCTTTGCGGTTTGCGTTGGGCAGTGGGGCGGCCGGATCCGACGGCCGCTTTTGAAAGGGACGGGGCTTGCGGAATATTCCCACAACGCCGAAAATCAAAAAGCCGATCGCTGCGCCAACTCCAAGGGGAATGGGTTGCAGGTAGCCCCGGACCTGACGGACGAGGTTGGAGGCGAGGACGGCGTTTTCCTGTTCGAAGAAGGATATTTCCTGGGAATTCTTGTTGACCAGACGGGCTGAAATCAGCAGCCGGGCGTCCCGGGAGCCTTTGTTGCCGATGGTCCATTTCCAGGTCGAACGCTCTCTTTCCCCGATTTCGCGGAGAGATTCTTTCTCCTGAGCCGCGGCCTGCATTTTCTCGGATCCGGGTATTAAGTCGATCCGCACTTTTAATCGCTCCCCAAGAGTGCGCAACATGGAGCGTTCCTCCGGAGTCAGCCGCACGGAATCGATCGATTCGGCCGAAAAAGCGACTTCTCCGGTCCGGCTTTCGTTCAGACGGATGCCGGCCGGCAGGCGCCAATCCAGAGATCCCAACAGGACGCTCTTCAGATAAATGTTGGCCTTGCCGCTGCGCACCCCCCCCTCGCTCTTTTCCTCGACAATGCGGGTTTGAAGCGATTGCACGACTTGTGAAAATTCGTCAAGCCTCTTCTTGGCCTTCTCCAGATCGAAATACTTTTTTTGAAGCGAATTTTCATTGGAAGTCAGAGTCTTGATAGTGTCCTGCATCTGCCGGTTGTTGGATTTCAGCTCTTCGTTGTCTGCAACCAAACGGGCATTGGCGGCCTGTTGCGCCTCCAGGCCTGTTCGAGTGGATGCAATCTGATGGGTCAGACCTTCATTGTCTTTCTGAAGCCTGCGGATGGCCTGGCCCAGATCGGATATCTGGGAAGCAGGGTCCCGGCCGGAGTCCACTTTGATATTCAACGAACGCTGTATATTGGCGATTTCCTGCTGGTAGCCCTGCGCCGCCCCTCTGGCGTCGCGAAGATCGTCTCCGAGTCTGGAAACCTGTGAAGTGAAGTTGTCGATTTTATCCTGCAGCGCGGCATTCGCGCTTTTTAAGCGGGACAGTTCCGCCTGCTGGTTTTTTTGATTGACGTCTAGCTTCCGATTTTCAGCCTGCGACTGTTTTAGCTGCTCGGAAACGTCCTGCAGCCTGCTTTTGATGTTTTCGATATCCCGCTGAGCGTCCTGGTAAGCGGGCACCTGGGGAGCGATGCTTCGCAGGACCGCTTCGCGGTTGGTCGAAGCCGAAACGGCGATTTCCCGCACGAAACGTTCGAACTCCTGTTCAAAGAAGCTGAGCTTGGCGTCTTCGATATCCTTGTATTTCAGCCCTTCCGTGAATGTCGACTGGAGGGCCCGGTCAAAAACATCCCGGTTGGGAAAACCATCCAGTAAATTGGCGTCGAATTTAAAAATGATCTCGACAAAAGCGGCTGCGTCGATCGCCCCCATCCGGAGCTTGATTTCATCGTTGGAGAAATCAACGTTCAGAACCCGAAGCTGATCGCCGACTTTATATTTGGGGGCGCCAAGGCCCTGTTCAGCGCGGAATTTCTGATCGCTGATGCGAACGAACTGTCTTTCGGAATAAACCGGAATCTTCAAAAAGACGGCTTTATTCTCATAATCGCGTTTGTATTGATCCTGAATGGCGCGGGATACGCCGCTGAAAGCGCCGGGAGCGGCGGATAAAGTCCATATCAAAAAGAAAAGGACCTGGCATTTAAATTTGGGAAGTAATCGCATCGCATGCCCTCGGATTCATTTTGACTGATTATGATATCACAAGAGAAAGCCTGCGGAGTTTTGTTTGATTTGCTTTGGAATCAAAGAATAGTATTATTGCGTGATCCAATCGGAGCGTTAATGGAATCGGGCGCATCGAGGATTCCGGGGGGACTCTTGCATATTGAATGCGGGGCTCAGAGCGATCAGGGCAAAATCAGGAATTCCAATGAAGATTCATTCAGAGCCAATCCCGCCGAGCGAATTTTCCTTGTCGCCGACGGCATGGGCGGGCACGCGGCCGGTGAAGTGGCAAGCCGCATAGCCGCTTCAGCCATTGAAGAGGTTCTGGCGAATTTCTCGCTGAATTCGAACCCGGAAGAGCTTCTTCAATCGGCTGTGCAGAGCGCAAACGAGCAGGTGTACGAAGCCCAGATCCAGGAACCTGAATATCGGGGCATGGGAAGCACTTTGACCGTCCTGACGTTCCATGAAAACCAATTTTATATCGCGCAGGTTGGCGATTCCCGGGCCTATCTTCTCCGCAACGGCAGTCTCGCCCAGCTTACCCGGGATCACTCGGTTGTCTGGCAGCTGTTCGAAGACCGCCTGATCGCCAAAGAGGATCTTTCGCATCACCCCAGAAAAAATCTCATCACACGCTCCATCGGAACCCATCCGCAAGTCGAGGCGGACATCCAGCACGATGAAGCGCTTGAAAACGACACCTTCCTTCTATGTTCCGACGGACTCACGGACGTTCTGACCGATTCCCAAATCCGGGATTATTTATCGGCGCGCGACAAAAGCCCTCAGGAAATAAGCGGCATGCTGGTTGAGGCGGCCAACGAAGGAGGGGGCCCCGACAACATCACCGTCGTCGTTGTGCGCCTTGCGCCCTGTCAGCCCGTAGCCCAAGCGCAATAGGCCGGCGGTTGCTAGCGCCGCGGAAACGGATGCGAGGCGGCCCGACTCAGCGATGTAGCGGCATCGTCGAGGAGCGTCGACTCAGGGGACGTTCCCGCATCGCCTCCTCACAAGCCCCATGCGCGTGGCCTGTTGCGCTTTCGACAGACTGCTGAAGCGCATTGATTTTCTTCCGGCCGGCCCTGAGCGCATCGAAAATCCTCAGTTTTTCCACAGGATGTCGCCGCCTGCGCATAAATCGGATAACATTATGTTTATTAATAGTTTATGGCTGGCACTCAAGACTTTTTACACAATTTTTTCACATGAGCGAATAAGCGCAATGGAGAGCGTCACGCGAGGCGGATCAATTCGAGAAAACGGCTCAGCGATAGACCCTTAATCCGGAGGATCTTGTTTCTGGACTTGGCGCCTGATGAAATGGAAAGGCCGGACTTTGAAACGTTCAACAGGCTGGAAAAAAACTCAAGAATCGCCCGGTTGGCTGCGTCGTCGACAGGAGGCGCCGTCACTTTCAGCTTCAACGCGCCGTTATGCACTCCCGCGAGTTCCGAGCGCCTTGCGCGCGGCTGGACATGCAGCGGAACTTCGAGTCCTGAACCCGTTTCGCGGATTTTCAATCCTGCGTCGCCCATAGTTTAACGGGATCCGAAAATGGCTGTGCCGATCCTCACGATCGTGGCGCCCTCCAGGATTGCCGCCTCGAAATCATGGCTCATGCCCATCGAAAGATGCCTCTTCCCGAGGCAGCCTCTTTGTTCCGATTCGAGCGCCTCTCCCAATCTGCGCAATTGCGAAAAATAGGGGCGCGCTTCCTCCGGGTTTTCCAAATAGGGGGGGATGGCCATCAACCCGTCAATCCTGAGGTTTTTAAAATTCGAGACGGCTTCGACAAGCTCGCGGACCCGGGTTGAATCAATCCCGTATTTGGTTTCCTCCCCGCCGAGATTGACCTGCAGCAAAACAGGCATGATTTTCCCGATAGCCTCGCATGCCTGGTTCAATTTTGCGGCTGTTCCGGAGCTGTCGATTGAATGGACCATGTCGAACAGCTCCGCCGCCCGCGCGGCTTTATTGGACTGCAGGTGACCGATCAAATGCCATTCCAGCTCCAGACTCCTGTCAAAATGAATGATTTTGCCTTCGGCTTCCTGCACCCTGGATTCTCCGAATTTCCGCATTCCCGAATCGACCGCTCCAGCGAGCAGCTCTTTCGGGAAAGACTTGCTGATGGCCAGGAGAGTGATTTCTTCGGCGGCGCGCCCGCAGGCTTTTGCCGCAACGGCGATTTTTTCGGAAATGCTTTGGATGTTTCGTGCAATATCGTTCATCGAATTTTCAGCGGCTCTCCCGGACTCACTATACCAAAACGGCCGCGCCTTAAAAGGCCCCTTTTTATATCTTTGGTTTCGGCGGCGCGCCATCCTGCCCGCAGAGAGCTTGCTTTGGAATACAAACGCCGCGGGTGGCGCGGATTTCATAAACATATTTCGAACGGGTTCCTTGAGTTGCCCGCGACCCTTTGATACTCTGATCAATCTCAGAGGGCCCCGCATGTTTATTACGTTTGAAGGAATAGAGGGATCGGGGAAAAGCCTGCAGATCGCGCGATCGCAAGCGTATCTTGCGGAAAAGGGCGTCGATTGCCTCCTCACAAGAGAGCCCGGCGGGACGGATTTCGGAATCCTGCTCCGGAAAGTGCTGTTGAGAACGGATGGGTGCAGGCGCGAGCCGATCTGCGAACTGCTCCTCTATCTTGCAGACCGATGCCAGCATTTGAAGGAAGTGATTGAGCCGGCGCTGCAAAAAGGCCGGGTGGTTTTATCGGATCGATACCACGATGCGACGCGGGCCTACCAGGGCGCCGCGCGAGGGATTCCGGAACCGGATGTCGAAAAATTGAGAAAGCTTCTTGGAATCCGTGACCCGGATAAAACGATTCTTCTGGATCTTCCGGTGGAGGAGGGTTTGGGAAGAGCGAGGATGCGCAACAGGAATTCGCCGGCGGCAGCCGCGGAGGGTCGTTTCGAAGCCGAAAATATGCAGTTTCACGCCAGGGTCAGGGAATCTTACCTGCAACTTGCAGATCGGTTTCCGCAAAGGATCTGCACGATCGACGCTTCCGGATCGCCGGATGAAGTTTTTTCACAGGTCCGACGTCTGCTCGACGCCTGGTTTTTCCAAGCCTCAGGACGGTGAAACAGATGGTTTCGATGCGCAATTTTATCGGCAACGCCCGGGCGGTGGAGATCCTGAAGCGCGCCATCAGTCAGGGCCGGGTCCCGCACGCAATGATTTTCGCCGGCCCCGCCGGCGTCGGCAAATGCACTCTCGCCCTTCTGGCAGCCCAACGCCTCAATTGCCTTTCTCCCGTCGAGGGGGAGGCGTGCGACCGTTGTTCCGCCTGCGTCAGGATCCGGGCCGTCCTCGAGACAAGAAACCTGCAGTGCCGGTCGTTGAAAAGCGGCGGTTTTTGCGGCAGTTGTCCCGCCTGCCTGACCAGGACGAAATGCCACCCGGATATCCGGCTTATTGAGCCCGAAAAAACTACGATCGGGATCGGTCAAGTGCGCGACATGATCGGCGAAATTGCGTTTCAGCCTCTTGAGGCGAAATTCAGGGTGGCAATCCTCGATCCGGCGGAGCAGATGCGAGCCGAAGCGCACAACAGCTTGCTTAAAACACTTGAAGAGCCTCCAAGCCGTACGATCATCATTCTCGTAACCACGAATCCTTACATGCTGCTGCAAACGATTCGCTCTCGCTGCCGGCTGCTGCATTTTGGAGAAATACCGCAGGACCGGATTGCCGGGCATTTGATCGGGGAAGGACGGCCGGCGGACGAAGCGCGCCTGGCGGCTGCACTTTGCGGCGGAAGCCTTGCGGCCGCCCTCGCTTTCAATACCGCGGAATACCGCGAATCCCGTGAACAGGCTGTCCGCTTTATTGAATTGCTCTTGAAGCAGGGCAGGTTTTCCGACGCGAGCCGCATCGCATCGGAGATTGTCAAAGACAAACAGACTTTTCAGCTCTGGACCGAATCCGCCGAGGCGCTTCTGCAGGACGTCTATTATGCCGCGACCGCTCCGGAGCGGATCGGGCAGAGGGATTTAATCGAAAGGCTGCAGGAAATAGCCCGGGCGGCGCCACGTTCCGCCGTCATTGCCGTCATTGAAGCGTTCCGAAAACTCAAAGGCGATCTTAAATCCAATGTAAACAAGCAGATCGCTCTTGAGGCCATTTTTTTGAGGCTGACGCGGCAATCATGATTTTTTTTCCAGTTTTTCGATTCTGGTTTTGAATTGGTGCGACTTTGGCGAGTTCGGGTTTTCTTTCAGGAATTTCCGGTAAAGCTCCAGAGCTCTGGAAGCATCTCCGCTCTTCTCATAGGCGCGGCCCAAGGCCTCATGCGCCGCGACGGAATCCGGCTGATATTCCAACGCCGCTAAAAATCTTCGGATAGCCGCGACATAGTTCTTCTCTTTCAGGTAGTAGTTGCCGATGCCTAAATTCTCTTCAGCCAGCGCCGGGTCCCGTTCTTTGGGTTTTGGGTCTTCCGCGTTTTCGGTCTCTTCCGCGACTTCAGTGTCGATGATCAGTCGCGGCTCCTGAGACGAGGCGGATCGGGCGCAGCTTGAGGCGGCAATAAAAAAAAGTAACAAAAGCGGGAAAATGAGCGTATTTACGTTAGGTTTCATGGCGGATCGCCTGATAAGAAAATTTTTTCTAACTCTATTATATGCCATATTTAACTGAGTATTTTTTTCTTGTCAAAGCAGCCTCCAAGGAATAGAATTATCGTTAAACCCGGCTTTTAGATCGCACGCTTTCGTATTTTACAGTAAATGTGTCGCTCACGGAAGATCGCTAATCGCCTATAGGAAACCTCCCGTGGAGGACGTATAAATGGTTAACCGGAAACTTATTCGTCCAAGCTTGTCCGAGATCAAAGACCAGATGCCCCGGTACGGACCGGTTATTAGAAAACGCGTGCCGCCCGAAGTGACAAACGCCGAAAATTATTACTACATCAAGCAGATGGCCGCCAAGACTCCGATGATCGTCAAACTCACGGATGGCGAAGAGATTCGAGGCGTTATCGAATGGTACGATAAAAACTGCATCAAGGTTCATCGCAGCGACGGGCCTAATCTGCTCATACTTAAACATGTGATCAAATACATGTACAAGCAGAACGAAGATCAGGAGCCCGACGAGGTGGATCTGGAATAGTTTTAGGGCGGACGAAGTTTCGAAACACGGCAATCTATCGACAATCGCTGTTCTAACCGCGCACTTGCATCTTGCCACACTTGACGGAATCAAAAAACGTTTTACCGCGCCTCGGCGTCACTACTGGGGATCCTGCGGGGATCGGGCCGGAGATATCCTTGCGCGCCGCCCAGGAAGAGTCCTGGCGCGGCCGCTGCGCATTGGCTCTTTTCGGGGGCTGGGACTTGCTGGCTGCCCGCGCTTCCGAGACGGGTTTGCCTTTCCAGTTCGAAAGAATCCGGCTTTCGGAGCTTTTGCGCGGCGCTCAGGTTCCGGATCGGGCCATTGTGGATATTCCGGTTGAAAACGTAAAAGCCGGCGCCGGTTCCATTGCCGGCGGGGACGCCGCAGCCCGCAACGTCTCCGCGTGCTTTTCCGCTTGCGTCGATGGACGGCTCGATGCAATGGTCACCGCTCCTCTGAACAAGAAATACTTTCAGGAAGCAGGCTATTGTTTCCCGGGCCATACGGAATACCTGGCGCACCTTGCGGGGATATCGGAATACGCTATGGCGTTTTTAACCGAACGGCTTCGAGTCGTTCTGGCGACGATACACCTGCCTTTGCGCGAAGTCGTCGACGTCATCCGCCCGCCGTTGATTTTCAAGAAACTCGAAATCATCCTGACAGAGTTCCCGCGGCTCGGGCTGCCGTGCGCAAGAGTGGCGGTCGCCGGACTGAATCCCCATGCGGGCGAGTCGGGCATCCTTGGAACGGAGGACGCGGAAAACATCGAGCCTGCGGTTCGCCGGGCGCGGCAGGCTTTCCCGAATGTCTCGATAGAAGGGCCGCTGCCGGGCGACACTTTGTTTTACAGGGCGCTCAACGGCGAATTCGACGTGGTGCTCGCGATGTACCACGACCAGGGTTTGGCGCCGATCAAAGTGATCGGATTCGGCGAAGCGGTCAACGTCACGCTGGGGCTCCCTTTCGTTCGCGCGTCCGTCGATCACGGCACCGCTTTCGATATTGCGGGAAAAGGGGTCGCCAGGCACGACAGCATGATGACGGCGATACGCTGGGCCCTCCGACTCAGAAAAAGACAGTGAAGCAGGCAGGCCCGTTGGGTTTGCTTTCGAGCGCGAAATCAAAATGATGATGGGCGAGAATCTCCTGGACCAGAGTCAGGCCTATTCCCTGGCCGTTGGGTTTTGTGCTGAAAAACGGGACAAACAGGTTGGCTTGCACCTCCGCAGACATGCCGCAACCGGTATCTTCGATGCTAAGATATTTCCGATCATTGCGAATCCCGGTTTGAATTATGAGCTTGCCTCCTCCTTGCATGGCTTCCAGCGCATTCTTGAAAATGTTGACCAGGACCTGTTCCATTTGCGCCCGGTCCAGATTGATGGAGAGCGGTGACACGGCAAGATTCCATTCAATCCGGACGCCCGCTTTTTGAATCTCCTCCTTCATCAGCAGGGCCGTGTCCTGCAGCAAAAGATGGACATCGCAGGGAGCCGGTTGAGGAGGGGGAAGACGGACTACGTCCGCAAAATTCCGCATGAAAGAATTCAATTGGGCGGTCCGGGAAATGACGATGCGGAGCGCGGTTTCGAAATCCTTTCGATCCTCGTCGCGCAATTGGGGGCTGTAGTTCATGCAGGAATTTAAAAGCGAATTGACGGCGCCAGTCGAATTATTGACCTCGTGAGACATGATGCGTATCAGCTTCCCGTAGGCGGCGCTTTCCGTTCGCCTCAGTTCCTCGGTGAGCTCTTCCAGAACGATGACGTTGCGTGTGAATCCGCGGTCGAGAAATTCAAAACGGCTGCATTTAATCCTCCGGCTGCCCCGGAGAGCGATGATTTTGGACTCTCCTGTTTTCAGGTCCGTGAGGGCGCAGCCGAACAGATCGCTGAATTCGGAGAGGGATTTCCCTTTCAGGCTGCCGGAGGCGGACTGCATCATTCTTTCCGCGGCAGGATTCGCGATGGCTGCCCGATGGTCAAAATCAAAAATGACAAAACCGGTGGGCGACGTGTTTAAAATCTTGTCCATCAGGAAATGCTGTTCCTGAAGACGCGTTCTCTCTTCGCGCAGATGATCGGCCATGCGGTTGTAGACTTCCAGTAGTCTGTCCACCTCGGGATTTCCAACCTCGCAAAACCGGGACGTAAAATCGCGCTCCTTCAGAAAGTCGGCGCCGCTTCGGATCAGGTCCAAAGCGCCGAAAAGCCCGCCGGCAAGCTTCAGGCCAATAGCGAATGAGATTACGAAAACTGCTTCAATCGCAATAAGCCAAAGGCGGTTGTGGACCAGCATAAGAGCCGCAACTGCGGCAAAGAGAAGATGGATAGCCAGCAGATATAGGATGTACTTCAGACGCAGGCTCAAGGCTTAATCCCGAATTTGTCAAACCGCCGGTAAAGGGCGGCGCGGCTTATGCCCAACGACTCGGCCATCTTGGTTATGTTTCCGGAATAATGCTTCAGGCAGCGCAGGATCATGGCGCGCTCCATTTCATCCATAGTCATGCTGCCGGGAGCCGGAATCGACTCGCGGGGCGCTCCGACCGCTTCCATTTCCAGCGCATGAAGGAAATCTTCGAAACGCAGTTCGTCGCCGGAGCTTACCAGGACCGCCCGTTCAATGAGGTGCCGCAATTGCCGGACATTTCCCGGCCACTCCTGGTTCTGAAGCCACCAGAGCGCAGCAGGAGCGATGGTCAATCCGCTTCTTCTGTAGGCCGCGGCGATGTTTCCTAGAAAATGCTGAACCAGCGGAGGAATATCTCCTACGCGCTCGCGAAGCGCAGGAAGGTGAACGGCAATGAGATTAAGGCGATAGAGCAGATCTTCCCGAAACTCGCTCCTGGAAACCAGCTCCGGCAGGTTTCGATTCGTAGCGGAAACAATTCGCACATTCACAGTGCGTGAGATGCTGGAACCGAGCGCTTCATAGGTGCGGTCCTGCAGCACACGCAGAAGTTTGACCTGGGAAGGCGCCGGAAGATCGCCGATTTCATCCAGGAAAATAGTCCCGCCATCGGCTATCTCGAATCGGCCCCGCCGGCTTTGATGGGCATCGGTAAAGGCGCCCTTGACGTGGCCGAACATTTCGCTTTCAAAAAGCGAGGTGGATATGCCGCCGAGGTTGACCTTTATAAACGGCCCATTCCGCCGCGGGCTGTTTTTATGAATTGCTTCCGCCGCGAGCTCCTTGCCCGTTCCGCTTTCACCCGTGATCAGAACCGAGACGTCGGTCGCGCTTACCCGGCCCAGAACTTCGAGCGTTCTAAGCAATTTCGTGTCGCTGCCGATGATGCCGTGAAAATCATAGGCCGCATCAAGCGCTGCGCGGTTCAGTTCTCGGATTTCTCTCTCCGGAGGAGCGGCCGCGAGGCTTAAGACAGTTTTTACCGATTGGAGAAGCTGCGGATTGGTCCAGGGTTTTGTTATGAAGTCGGCGGCGCCGTTGCGCATGCCCTGAACCGCCAGCGGAATGGATCCCCACGCGGTAATCAGGATAACCGGCAGGGATGGCTTTTTAGCCTTGATCTCCTTCAGAAGATCGAGGCCTTCCGCGCCCGTCGTCTGCCGGGAAAAATTCATGTCCTGCAGCGCCAGCTCAAAGTCGTTGCCTGCGATCATCTGGAGCGCCTGAGCTTGCGTGGAGGCGGAAGCGGATTTGTAACCCGCCTGTTTCAGCGCCAGCGCCAGCGACGCCACAACGGATGGATCATCATCGACAATCAGAATCATCGGCTTTGCTTGATAAAAGGCGTGCCACAAATTGCACGAATTTTATTCGTAATGGAGCGCTTCGGCCGGGCGGATGCGAGTCGCCAACCAGCCGGGATACAGGCCGCAAGTAAAAGTCAGCGCATAGATCAGGATCATGGAAAGCGCAATGCTATAAAAATAAACGCTCGTTTTCAAGTCTCCTATCAGACGGAGCAGCGGGAATTGAACTATCAACAGAACGCCAGGGATCAGCGCCATGGTAGCGATGAAGAATAGCTCTCCCAGGATTTGCCTGTAAACATCCCCTGCCGTCGCGCCCTGCGCCCGGCGCAACCCGATTTCCATGGTTCGACGGGTCACGCTCTGCCAAAGAACTCCGATCAGCCCGAGCGCTACCATGATCATTAAGAAGATATCAATAAGCGCAAGGATTTTGACTGAAAGGACAGCCGATTTCAAACTGGCCTCACGGGTCTCTTCAAGCGGCGTGACTTCAAAAGCCCACTCTTTAGCCACTCCGTTGAGCTCATTCATCAGCATTTCTTCGAATGAGCGGTCCGTTCCGGATCTAACCTTGATTACAATCGTGCGCAAGATGTCGGCAGCGGGCTTCTCAAGCGAGCGGCGAAACAGGACATAGGGTTTCGGGGTTGAGTATTCTCCATCCTTGCGGAATTCGCTTATGACTCCGACAACGCGCATTCGAGGCGTATCGCTGATATCCATCCCAAGCGGATCTTTGTCCCCAAATGCCATACGCGCAAACTTTTCAGTAATCACTACAGGATTCCAGTTGAGGGAATCATCCGCAGGCTCAAACCATCTTCCGCGTACAACCTGCAAATTCATCACATCCTTGTATCCGTCGGATACCTCGTTAACGCGTGAGATGAATTGCCGTGCGCCCAGGAAACTCTGGGTCCACTCTCTTGGGTCATAGGGCGCATCGACGGCAGCCGCTATTCCTTCCACTTCGTTGAAACCCCGAATAGTCAGAAGCACCTGCCGATATTTTTCCTGAAGACCGGGATCGGCATGAACAGATAATTCACCTATGTTAGGCTTGGGATCGGCACGGATGACCCACACATTCCTGAACGAATATCCCAGGGGCAATCTGTAGTTATTGAAGTAATAGACGCTGGTGGCTATTACGGTAAACAGGACGAGAAACGACAGGAGGATTTCCAATATAATCAGTCCGTTTGTGCGCTTCCTGTTCCAGACCATTTTGAACAGATGCAAAATCATCTCGCACCTCCCTTCAACGCAAGGACAGGATTCAACCGGGACATTCGCCAGGCTGGGTAGATTCCAGAAAATAATCCAAACACCACGGCCAACATAAAGCAGCAGGCGAAGACCCGAAGATTGAGGCTGATCTCCGCATATTGCACCAACAAGCCGGTACGCGCCAAAACACGCAAAGCGAGGGAGGACCCGGCCAGCCCCAGTATGCCTCCCAGAAGCGACAACAGAACATTCTCGACCAGGAACTGGCCAACGAGAGCAATTGAGGAAGCGCCAAATGCCTTGCGGACGCCGATCTCAGAAGCGCGCTCTCCAATTCGGCTGATATTGATATTTATCAAGTTGACTGCGGGCAGCGCCATGAACCAAAGCACGGCCAGAATGCTCAGAGCTAAGCTCCAAACGGAGTCGTATACAATGTCGAATGGGGTGGTCAATTCGGCCTTCATTTCGCTGGCTTCCTTTATCGGAATCTCGACACTCATGAGTCTGGAATGGAATTCAGCTTTAACCGCGGCAATATCGGCTCTGCTGCGCAAGAGGAAGATTCCGATAAAGTTGCCCAACAATTCCTTCTTGTATGAATCGTTTGGGTCCGTAGCGATTGGAACCCAAATGTCGGCAAAAGAAGTCTGCCGGTATTGGGAAACATTGGCGACTACCCCGGACACACGGAAATGCTGTCCTCCTACCGCAATGATTCCGCCGATTGCTGAACCGCTGCCGAAAAATCTTTGGCGTGTCGCCTCGTTGATGACGGCGACGAACCGTCCCTTTTCAGCATCCTCTTGCGAAAAGGGAGCGCCTTCCAGGAATTTGAATCGCAGGATCCGCCAGAACTCGGCGTCGGTTCGTTTCAGATAGGACAGTATTCGTTCCCCTTTCAGGTAGGAGTAGACAGGGAACCAAGTGGTAGAAAAAGAAGTCGCCTCTACATTCGGCAAATCACGCGCATAGCGATCAAGGAATCCATAGCCCGGCCTGTTATTGTTTTCGTAGTTTTTGCCCCGGAGGCTGGCCTTGAAGCAGCCGAGCGTTCGCTCCTGGTTTATTTCGGGCGGATGAGGACCAAATATGGAGTCAAAGATTCCGACCGCAACCATCAAGACAACCATGGTGAAAGTTATGCCGAACAGGCTGACAACAGTAAAGAATTTGCGCCGGAGGAAAACCTTTACAGCTGTTTTCAAATAATTCTTCAGCATCATTCCTCCTATTGAACCTGGCGTCCGTCGAACAGCCGCACGATGCGCTTTGTCTTTTCGGCCTGCCGCGAGTCGTGTGTGACCATGACGATGGTCGCCTTCTCCGCTGTATTGAGGCCGCCGAGGATTTCCATGATTTCGTCGCCCATCTGGCTGTCGAGGTTGCCGGTCGGTTCGTCGGCAAGGATGATGCCCGGTTCGCCGGCAATGGCCCGCGCGATGGCAACCCGTTGTTGCTGCCCGCCCGACAGTTGAGAAGGGAAGTGCTTTGCCCGGGAGGCCAGCCCGACGCGTTCCAGCGCCTTCAGCGCCTTCTTTCGGCGTTCCGATCCGGACATGCGCCGGTAAAGCAGCGGGATTTCGACGTTGTCCACGACGTTGAGATCGTTTATCAGATGATAGGCCTGAAAAATGAAGCCGATTTTCCCGCCGCGAATCTTAGCCAGCTTTCGATCGCTGTATGAGGCAATCTCAGATCCATTCAACGCGAGAGATCCTCTGGTTGGGGCATCCAGCAATCCGATTACATTCAAGAGCGTGCTCTTCCCCGATCCTGACGGGCCCATGATTGAAATAAACTCTCCCGCCTCCACCTCCAGATTGATATTGGAAAGCGCAACCGTCTCGATCTTTTCCGTTCGATATATTTTTTCAATCCCCTGCAGCCTGATCATATTCACCCTCCTGGGGCCGCCGGCGTCCTCGCCGGCAGCGATCCCAGCTATTTGACATCAAACTCCTTGAGATGCAGATAATCGCTTACGTCCGAAATAATCACTTCATCCCCTTCCATCATCCCCGAAAGCACCTCGAAAGCGTCAAAGCTTGCGAGCCCCAGGAGCACCGGCGTCCTGACAGCGGCGGCTCCCCGGATGACGAAAACATCTTTGCCTCCCTGACCGGTCAGGGCGGGACCCTTTTTAATGCGCAGCACGCGATCCCTGCGCTCCGTGATGATCTGCACATCCACGCGAAGATTGGACCTGAGGATTCCACTGGCTTTGTCCTCCAGCGCGATCTGCATCGTGACGATGCCGTCCTTGATGGCAGGCAGGATATTGGCGATGCTGCCGCCAAGCTTCGTTTCTTCATTCGCTTTAACCTCTACCGGCATTCCGATCCTGATATCGCCGGCGTGCACATCGGAGATGGTCGCATCGACGCGGAAGCAGCGAAGGTCGGCAATACGGGCAATAACCTCGCCTTTTCGCACCGTCGATCCCTCTTCGGCGACGACCCAGGTCAGCACTCCGTTGCGATCGGACTTGGTTGTGGCCAGGTTGAGCTCCGATGCCGCCGCGCTTTCTTCCTTTCGAAGCATTGCCGTCTCCATGGCAAGACCTTGGATCTGTGAATCCGTCGTCTGTTCGGCATTGTGTCTGGAGACTTCGAGCTGTCTCAATTCGGTTCTGCATTTTTGCTCTTCCAGCTCGGCCCTGCGCACATCATCGGCCGAGATCAATCCGTCTTCATAGAGAGTCCGGTTCTGATTCAGCCGGGCGCTGTGACTCTGAAGCTCGAGGCGTTTGATTTCCATCCTGCTTTGCAGGTCATTGAGCGTCTGTTCGAATTCGAGGCGCGCCTTTGCCTGTTGATTCTGTTTCAGATCGAGGTTCTGATGGATACGTTCCAGTTCCAGTTGAGAACCGCTCCTGTCCAGCTCGATGATCGGATCGCCGACTGAAACGGCCGCGCCCGTCTGTTTCAGAATCCGGATGACACGCGAGTCGATCGGACTCGACAACACGGCTTCAAATTCAGGCACAACAGTTCCGGCCGCGGAAATTCCGGCTTCCACCAAACCGCGGTCGACTTTCGCTGTCCGAATCTTGCTCCGGGGAACGCTTGGCCTTAATAAAGCCGGTCCCCAGATCAATCCCGCACTCACGATAAGGAACAACGATCCGATGAAGGCCGCCCTTTTAAAAATTATGAAGCGGCGGATTTTTGAATCGATTTCTCTGTCCATAGGGTTCCTTCTGGAATTTTAATGCTGCAATTCGGGCGCCAATGGACCGATTGATTATTTTCAACGAATTACAGAGCGCGCAGTCTGTAAAATCGTTCGCTTCAGTACAACCGCCGTTCGTTTCCGGACAATTTGCAGGCTTTGCTATGGGCGTCGCTCTCGAGGAACCGCCGGATTTCAGGGAGAGAGCTCATTATTTGATCGTGGCGTTCCGACGGAGGGAGGATGCTCGAAGGTTTTGCCTCGGGGACGCGCGCGGATGCGGCAAGAATTGGGAGAGGAAAATTGTATCGTGGTGGTTTGCGGCCAATCAAAGGCGCCTGAATTGGCGCGACGTCGACGAAGCCGGAAATTGAGCGGCGCTCTTGGCGCAGCCAATTGGATTTTATTCCAACAACTGGACGAGCGTGCGGACGCCGAAGCCGGTGGCGCCTTTGCAGGCGAACGGGCGGCCGTCGTGGTCCAGGTCCACTCCCGCGATGTCCAGGTGCACCCACGGCACATCCTCCACGAATTCCTGGAGAAACTTCGCCGCCGTGATGGCGCCCCCCCAGCGATCCCCCACGTTTTTCATGTCGGCGATTTCGCTTCGGATGGCTTTTCGATAGCCTTCGTCCAGGGGAAGCTGCCAGAGCCCTTCTCCGGTGATTCGGCAATTATTGCGGAGACGGTCGATCGTCTTCTGATCGGTCCCCATCATCCCGGCGTTCAGATGGCCCAGCGCGACCGCGCAAGCGCCGGTCAAAGTCGCGATGTCGAGGATCCGGCCCGCGCCCAGCGTCCGGGCATAGGCCAGGGCGTCGGCGAGGATCAGCCTCCCTTCGGCGTCCGTATTGATGATTTCGACGGTTTTGCCCGAATAGGATTTGACCACGTCGCCCGGCTTTGTCGCCCTTCCGCTCGGCAGATTTTCGGCGGCGGGTATCAAGCCGATCACGGGCCGCTTCGTCTGCAGTTGCCCTAGCGCGACCATGGCGCCGAGGACGGCCGCGCCGCCGGCCATGTCGCCCTTCATGTCTTCCATCTTTTCGGAAGGTTTGATCGATATGCCGCCGCTGTCGAAGGTGATTCCTTTCCCGATCAGGGCGCACAGAGGGGCGCCGGATCGTTTCTTTTTCTCCGCTCTCTTCGTCTCCAGCAGGATCAGCTTCGGGGCCTCTTCGCTGCCGCGGCTGACCGCGAGCAGCGCGTTCATCCCCAGCTTCTCCATCTCCTCTTTTTCGAGGACCCTCGCGGTCAGCCCGGCTTGAGCGCTTATGGCCAAGGCCCTCTCGGCGAATTGTGCGGGAGTCAGGATGTTGGAAGGTTCATTAGCCAGAGTCCGGGCGAAGTTGGTGGCGTCGCCGACAATCGTCCCGCGCCGGATGCCTTCCCGGACCTCCCGATAGGAAATCCGGCGGTCGAAGAGGATCAGAAAATCCCGGATGTCCTTTTCTTCCTTGTCGCGCGTTTTGTATAAATCCAATTCATAGTTGGCATAGAGGGCGCCTTCGGCGGAGACGCGGGCGGCGAGCCCGGCCGGATGATCGCCGCGGCATAGAAAAGCCAGCTTCCGGCAGGAAAGCGAACGGGCCGCGCGCACGGCCGCGCCGGCCGTTTCCCGAAGTTTTGAAGGTTCGTACTGCGCTTTCTTTCCCGCTCCCACCAGCAGCAAATGACGCGCTTTCAAACCCGCAGGATTGAAGATCCTGCAGGTCTGGTGCAGCTCAGGCTTGAACTCCTTCGATAGGAGGACCGCTCGAACGGCGCCCCGAACCGTTGCATCCAGAGCTTTCAAAGCCGGAGAGTCCGCATCTTCATCCAGAAAAACAGGGAAAGCCAGCATGTCGCAGGAAATTTCTCGGCATTCTCCGGGTTGAAGCTCGATCTGCATGGATTCCTCCAGTTTTATCTTCGGCGTTTCATCGCGTTTCTTGCTTCTTTATCCGCTTCTTTGCGCCGCTCCGTCTCGCGCTTGTCGTATGTTTTCTTGCCTCTCGCCACGCCCAACTCGACTTTTACCTTGCCTCGCTTCAGGTAAACCCTCAACGGGACCAACGTGAGCCCCTTTTCCTGAGTCTTGCCGATGAGCTTGCGGATCTCGCTGGAGTGCAGCAGCAGCTTCCGCGACCGGGTCGGATCGTGATTCTCCCGGTTGCCGTGGGAGTAGGGGCTGATGTGGCAGTTCAACAGCAAGGCTTCTCCCGTGCGAATGGTCGCGTAGCTGTCCTTCAGATTCAGCCGGCCTTCTCGAATCGCCTTGACCTCCGTCCCCTGCAAAACAATCCCCGACTCCATTTTCTCCAGGATGAAGTAATCGTGAAACGCTTTCTTGTTGGTCGCGATCACCTTTTCTCCGGAACCCTGTTTTTCAGCCATAGCCTCTGCCGTCCCTGCTGCGGCTGTCCGCGCCGCAAGTCCTGCCAATTATACATTAGAGAAAGCGGTTGGCTCCCAGCTTTTAATTGCTGAAAAACGCCGCTGAAAACAAGATAGAAAATTATAGGCATTTCGTTCCTGCGCAACCGCAACAAAGCAGGGATGCGAGCGAAACGGGAGGGGGCGCACAATGCAGGGTCGGGAAGCGGGAGCGGGAGGAATTGGAGCGAAACCGGTTTTTGCCCTCCTCTGCGATGGTTCCGGTTTCCCCGATGATTTGTCGCCAAAATTGCGATAGCTCCTCGGCAGATGTTTTTCTGCCGTCCGGAAAGGCTACCGTTTCAGGCATTGTTCGACGTATTCCCTGGCGGCCTCTTCCCAGGGGCGCATCAAGGGCAGGCCTTCGCGTTCCAGGCGGGCGTTGGCCAGAACCGAATTGGCCGGGCGCGCCGCGGGCCTTGGGAATTCGCGGGTTTCGACCGGCGCGATTTCCACGCCTTGAAGCCCCGCCCACTCCACCGCTTTGCACGCCAGCTCGTACCAGGTGCAGGCGCCGCTGTTGGTCAGGTGGTAGACGCCCCGGCATCCGGCTCGGATCATTTTCAGAGTGTGGGCGGCGACGTCTTTGGAGTAGGAAGGGCTTCCCCGCTGGTCGTTGACGACCCGCAGGGGACTGCCTGTTCTCGCCGCATTCAAAATTGTTTTTATGAAATTGACGCCGTGGCGGCCAAAAAGCCAGGAAGTGCGCAGGATCAAATGATGCGGGCAGTTCCGCCGCGCCAGCCGTTCCCCCAGAAGTTTGGATTGGCCGTAGACGCTTTGCGGATTCGGAGCGTCTTCCTCCAGGTAGGCGCCGATTTTCAAGCCGTCGAAAATATAATCGGTGCCGTAATGAACGAACAGAGCGCCGGCCGCGGCCGCGGCTTTTGCCAGGTTTCCCGGGCCTTCGGCGTTGGCGGCATGGGCGGCCTGCGCCTGGTTTTCGCAGTCGTCCACCCGGGTAAAGCCTGCGGCGTTGATCACGACTTGCGGCCGGAAGTCGGAAACCACTCTGAAACACTGCTCCGGTCGAACAATGTCCAATTCCGCGAGGTCCACTCCCTTCACTTCACCCGCTGAGCGGAACTCCGACACCAGGTCGGTTCCCAGCATTCCCAAACTGCCTGCGATAAGAATTTTCATAATGTTCGCGCCGCGAGAGCCGGCGTCTGCGGGACGGGCTACCGCTCCGCAAGGGTCCGCCGGCGCTGACGGTACATGCGGTCGTAATACGTCATGTATTCTCCGTTGCGCACTCGCTCCAGCCAGCCGGAGTTTCGGCGGTACCACTCGACGGTTTCGCAGAGGCCGGCCTCAAACAGGATTTCAGGGCGCCAGCCCAGCTCGCTTTCGATCTTCGTCGAATCGATCGCATACCGCCGGTCATGCCCCGGCCGGTCCTCCACGTAAGAGATCAGGCTTTCGTCTATCTCCAGGGCTTTCAAAATGCGCCGCGCCACTTCGATATTCGCGATTTCCTGCCGGGCGCCCACGTTGTAGACCTCCCCGTCCTTCCCCCGGTGAAGGACGGCGTCGAGAGCGGCGCAGTGGTCCCGGACATGAATCCAGTCGCGGACGTTGAGGCCGTCTCCGTAAATCGGCAGGGGTTTTCCGGACATCGCGTTGCCGATCAGGAGCGGGATGAGCTTCTCGGGGAATTGACAGGGGCCGTAATTATTGGAGCATCGCGTGATGATTCCGGGGAAGCCGTGAGTTTTGCAGTAGCTGCGGACCAGAAGATCGGCGGCGGCTTTGCTGGCCGCGTAAGGGCTGTTCGGAGCTATCGGGCTCTGTTCGGTGAAGGCCCCGGAAGAGCCCAGGCTGCCGTAAACCTCGTCGGTGGAAACCTGCAGCATACGGCCGATTTTGTACTTGCGCCCCAGTTCCAGCAGGTTCAATGTCCCCTGGACGTTGGTGCGGACGAACTCCGCGGAATGCATTATGCTGCGATCCACGTGCGTCTCGGCGGCGAAATGGACGATCGCGTCGACGCCTTCTTCCAGAATGCCGCCGACAAGGACGGCGTCGCAAATGTCGCCCTGAACGAAGCGGTGGCGCGGATTGCTTTCGAGGCCGGCGAGGTTTTCAAGGTTGCCGGCGTAGGTCAGTTTGTCCAGGTTGACGATTTCTCCGTCCGGACGCCGGTCGAGAAAATAGCGTACAAAATTGGATCCGATGAATCCTGCGCCTCCGGTGACCAGAATTCTAGCCATGGTTCGCCCCTGTCGATTTCTTCGCCGCTTCCCCGGCAGTCCGGCAGACAAGGTTGGAGGCGCGGAGCAGGGACTCAAAAGTGCCGGCGTCCGTCCACCAGCCGTCGAGAATGTCGTATTGCATTTTTCCCATCCGGATGTAGCAATTGTTTACATCCGTAATTTCGAGTTCGCCCCTTCCGGATGGTTTGAGCGTTTTGACAATGTCAAACACTTCCGCGTCGTACATGTAAATGCCGGTCACGGCGAACCGGGAAGCCGGGCGCTCCGGCTTTTCGTCAATCCTTACGATCCGGTCTCCGTGGATCTCCGGGACTCCGAATCTTTGGGGATCGGGAACTTCTTTCAAAAGGATGCGCGCCCCGGGTCCCTGGCGGTTGAAGTTTTCAACATACCGCACGATGGACCCTTGGACGATGTTGTCTCCCAGGATGACGCAAATCGGGTTCCGGTCGGCGAAGAATTCGGCGAGGGACAGGGCCGCCGCGATGCCTCCTTCGCCTTCCTGATAGGCATAATTGATGTGGTTGAGCCCGAATTCCCTGCCGTTGCCGAGCAGGCGGAGAAAATCGCCCGCATTCTTCCCGCCCGTCACGATGAGGATGTCGCGAATGCCCGCATCCACCATCAATTCAATTGGATAATAGATCATCGGCTTGTTGTAGATCGGCAACAAGTGCTTGTTCGTCACCTTGGTGAGAGGGTAAAGCCTGGTGCCAAGTCCTCCTGCAAGAACAATGCCTTTCATGGGAATGCATTCCTCCGTGTTCGTTGAATCGCCGGCTTCCGGTGAAAAGCTACTATAGCATCTGTTTGCGAGGATGCGAAATGGCGCCCCGGGGCAGGATTTTTTATCCCTTGGGATCGCGGATAGTCTCTGTCGCTCATCCGGGGCTCAGGCCCGGAGGGCCGAAAGAGATCAGCCGGGGGCGAGTGAAACGTACCCCCGGCAAGCGATGCAATCGGCAAAGACCCCTGAAAGGGCGACGCCAATAAGCCCTTTCAATCATGGATCTTTCGCCGGGGCTCAGGCCCGGAGGGCCGAAAGAGATCAGCCGGGGGCGAGCGAAACGTACCCCCGGCAAGCGATGCAATCGGCAAAGACCCCTGAAAGGGCGACGC
>CAZXSV010000043.1:0-9247 GCA_964642735.1 uncultured Acidobacteriota bacterium | reverse complement strand
TTTCGCCGGGGCTCAGGCCCGGAGGGCCGAAAGAGATCAGCCGGGGGCGAGCGAAGCGAGCCCCCGGTTAGCGATCGAAAGATAGAAGAGCCCCGAAGGGGTGACAGACGATCCTTTCGCCGGGGTTTTTTCCCGTTATGTTAATCCGGGTTCAATATGTCAAAGATGAAGCGAAACGCCTTCACTTTGTGTTGCGCTGGAGTTCGTACAGCTTGGCATATTTGAAAAAAACCGAAATCGCCGCCGTGACGGCTACGGTCAATCCCGGCGCGCCATCCAAAAATCCCCGTTTCATCAGATAGCTTCGGACGAAGGCCGCAATCGGATTTCCGAGCAGCCTTGCCGGAGTCGCTGTTTTTCCTTGTTGCCGGTAGTCCAACGCCGCCAGGGAGGAATAAACGTCCAGCCGCCGAAGGTAATCCGAAAGGCTCCTGTAAGTGTAGTGATGGATTTCGCCTTTCAAAAGTCCGGGCTTCCCGTCCAGCTTCACCGACTCGTGGACCCGGCCGCCTTCCCATCTGCCGCGCCTCCGGTCGAACAAACGCAGCTGGCAGTCCGGGTACCATTCCCCGTGCCGTATCCAGCGTCCCAGAAAGTATGCGACGCGGGGGATCCTGAACCCCGGCCTGTCGAACCCCCGGATAGCCCAATCCTGAATCTCCCGGCTGAGCCCGGGGCTTGAACGCTCGTCCGCATCGAGCGAAAAAATCCAGTCGTTGCGGGCGCTCTCAACGGCGAAATTCTTTTGATCGGCGTATCCCGTCCAGTCCCGGTGCAGAATTTTGTCGGTGAATTTGCGGCAGATTTCCAGCGTGCGGTCGCTGCTGCCGCTGTCCACAACGACGATTTCATCGGCCCAGGCCGCCGATTCAAGGGCTTCTGCGATGTTTCGTTCTTCATTAAAAACTATCAAAGTCGCCGAGATCGGCTGCATGGGGCTTCCCCCGATCAAAAATTCCGCCGGACGATCGTCGCCGTGCTGTAGAAATGCTCCAGAAGCTGCAGCAATTCACGGTCCGACCGCGCCGTAGCCTTGCGGTTTTCACGCCTTTTCCGAACAATCGCGGCCATGCTCCGGAAGCCGGAAGCGACCGCCCAGTAGAACGGCCAGTCCAGCAGCAGCCAGCTTGTCAACAGCTGCCCGGCCATGGACGCCACATGAGACCCGAACATGGACCTGTCGTGCAGCAAAATCCAGTGCATAATAATTCTGCTGCGGCGAGAAAGCATTTCCAGCGAGCGCCGCTTGTAGCGCCGCCTCATTGTCTGGCTGGCGTCATGAAAGGCCACGGCGCGCGGCTCGTATTTGACCAGCCAGCCGCGCTTCCACGCCCGGTAGGAAATTTCTATATCTTCGTACATGGCCGTAAGCGGATCCAGTCCGCCGATTGCCAGGAATTTCTCGCGGTCGTAGGCCGAAAAGGCGGCGATTGCCGCAAAAGAAAGAAAAACTCCGTCCCCTTCGGCGGCGGCCGGAACATCGTAATTCTGAAAACTGCTCCACATGCCGCGCCTGAATTTTGCAATTTTGCCTCCGTTACAGAAGACATCCCCTTTTTGATTGAACATTTTTCCCGTGACCGCGAAGGTTTCGGAATCCTTGAAATGCCCAATCAGGGGGGCGATCGAGTCCTGCTGCAGCCGGACGTCGTTGTTAAGCAAAAGGACTATCGGGAAGCGCGCTTTCAAAAAGCCCGTCTGGCAGGCCGCGCAGAAGCCAAGGTTTCTGCCGTGTTCCACGGCGATCACCCGGTCCGGATAGCGGGATTGCAGCCACGGCATGGTGTCGTCTCCGCCCGCGTCTTCGACGACAATAATTTCCGTCTCCGCTCCCCTGCCGGCGCGATAGAAATCGGCGGCGGCGATTACCGAAGGAAGATAGCTTTCCAGAAGCGCGCGGCCTTTCCATGTGGGGATGACGATCGATACATGCATAAGCTTCCTGCCCGGGATCGGCTGTTAAAACTGGAATAAATGGGAGAGAAAAGCCTGCCCCCCCGAAAATTCCTGAATAGAACAGGATCAGGGATTTTCAGGCGGAAAGCCGCGGGTCTTCAACAAAAAAGTGATGAAACCTGGTTTTTGCGAGGCGTCGCGACCCGTCAAAACACCCCGGCATTCACGCGGCCAGCCTTTCTTCAATGCCGGTCTTCGGGGCTTTTTATGCCCCTCCGGGTTAAAAAACCAAACCGCGCTTCACAAGCGATTTTTCGCTGCCGGCGCCGACGGCGCTCCCAATGCCTATGGATTTGAAGCCGTTAATGCCGGAGCGACCGGGTCTTTGACTTTGAAACTGGTCGAGCTGGCAACCGTACGGTTCAGGATGGTGTCGGTAACCGTCACTTCCAGACTATATTTCCCGGAAGGGATTCCTCTCAGCGGAATTTGATTGAGCAATACTATGCGAAATCCCGATACGAGCTGGAGGCTTTTGCCAATGTTATCCTGCAACTCCGTGATCACCTTCCCGTCCTTTTTAATGACAAAAGAGACTTCAAGGGCGGGATTCAGGGTCGTTTGATCGATCGCCGCATTGTAGACCTGCATGTACAGTTTCAAATTCTGGCCGGAGACGTACTCGCTCTTGACGTTAGGCAGGATCTTGAGGTCTCCGATCACGTATTCTTCCAATTGATTGGAGGAGCTTGGAGCTTCAGAAATGGCATTGGCGAGAATAATGGAGCTGGCTTGAAGCGTCGTTTCGTCAAATTTCGGGGAGTTCAAGCCAATGACGCGGCTTCCGACGCTTTTGCTCTTTAGATCTTCCAAAACCATCTCGAGCTTGTATTTTCCTCCGGGCGGGACTGCAATGACGTGCTGGTATTCCGAACGCTGGTTCTTTCCGAGCTCAAAATACTCATCTGAAAACTCAACCGCGATGACGTCCTCGAATTCCGCTACGATCCTGTTGTTGAGGCCGGTCACAATCCCGTAAACATTCACGGTCGCCCGGTTGAAGCCCGATTCCTTTTTAAACTCCAGGTCCTTGTTGCTGACTTCCACCGTGATGGGCACCAGAACCCTGTCGGACGAAAGCTTGATGAAGTCGGTCCGGACGTCGTACGGCAGCGTGTTGTAGCTGATGCTTGTAGTGACAAGGGCCTTCAAATCGTCAAACTTGATTTCAGGAGGCCTTTGAATGTCGAAATACTGCTCCATGCGGCCAAAAGGAGTGTCTTTGTAGCGCATGAGCGAACCGAGAGGGTTGTCGGGGCTGTTCCAGGCGCCGGGATTGAAGTAGGCTCTGTCTTCCTTGTTCATCAATCCCTGCTCTTCCGCCAGCGTCAGACCGCCTTCCGGGACGTGCAGAAGGGCGTCTTTTTCATCCTTGCTCATCGCGATTCTGTATTCATTTCCCTGAGACTGATCCACAAACTCGATTTCAATGTCGTCCCCGACGCCGTCAATGTGCCGGTACCACCATTTTTCGAATGGATAAGTGCTGGTGATTCCGCCCCCTTCATTGTAAGGCCGGGCGTAGTAGCCGCCGGTCGGATGGGACTCGAGCTGGTCGGGCTTGCCGAATTTTATGTAGATCATTCCCCTGTCGGTTTTCCATCCGGGAACGCCGGAGGCGAAGTGTTCGTTGGCATAGGCGATGCGGCGGTAATGCTCTTCTTTAAAAGGATTGTACCCCCCGGAACGACGGTTGGGATTCCTCCGGTTCCAAAAATCCTCTATGAAATTTTCGCGCTCTTCGTCGTTGGACAGGTCTTTGAAGACCTTTCTTTCGTCGGGCGAAATAATGTACAAGACGTCTTCTTCCAGCCATCTCTTGTAATATTGCCCCCGGTCTCCATCATCTTTGTCGCGCTTTTTGGGCTTATCCGCAGGCGAGCTGAAGGACATGACAGCGCTGAAACCGAGGCTTAAAACAGCCAAAATCAGCAGCAACCTCGAATGACGCATAGCCGTACCCTCCGAGCGGATTCGTTCCGTGAGCAAATTATAGGTATTTTAAATCTTTGAGTCAACTTGGAGGCCGCCGCCGGCCACCCCCTCCAGTTTACGAATGCGTCGGCAATATACGACAAAAAGCTCTCGCCGGATCCACAAAATTGGGGCAAATATATGAAGAAGTTGTCAATATCCAGCTTCAAAGCGCGGGCGTCTTAATATTATAATGCAAATTTAACCAAAGCGAGCCGGAAGCCGGCAGGAGAAGCAACGGATTAAAGAATTCCGGCTTCCATCTTTTGAAAGATAACTGAAAATGACAACTCCCCCTAAAAAAATGATTATAGTTTCCGGAATACAACCCTCAGGCAACCTTCATCTGGGCAATTACTTCGGCGCCGTCCAGCAATTCATCAAATTCATTGAAGAAGGCCACGAATGCTACTACTTCCTGGCAAATTACCATGCGCTCACTTCCTTGCGCGATTCGAAGCGGCTGAAAGATCTCACGATAAGCACTGCCGCCGACTACCTGGCCATGGGGCTCGATCCCGCCCGCTGCTCCATTTATATGCAAAGCGATATGCCGGAAGTCTGCGAGCTTCAATGGATTCTCACGACCGTCACTCCCATGGGACTGCTCGAGCGCTGCCATGCCTATAAGGATAAGATGCAGCAGGGATTATCGGCTGACCACGGCTTGTTTGCTTACCCGGTGCTGATGGCGGCCGACATCCTGATCGTCAGGGCCGATTGCGTTCCGGTAGGACAGGATCAAAAACAACACATAGAAGTCACCCGCGACATCGCCCAGTATTTCAACAATATTTATGGAGAGCTGCTGGTGGCGCCCGACGCCTATATCCCAGAAAACGTCGCTACAGTTCCGGGGCGCGATGGGCGGAAAATGTCCAAGTCCTACAACAATACGATCGAACTTTTCGCGGATGAAAAAGAAGTCCGTCAGCAGATATTTTCCATCGTCACCGACTCCGCTTCGGTGGCCGAGCCCAAAGATCCCGAGAGCAGCATGCTTTACGCCATCCTGAAGCTTTTCTGCGATTCTCATACCCGGGAATATTGGGCGGATCGTTTCCGCAGCGGCGGATTGGGCTACCGTGAAGTGAAACAGGCGATTTTCGATCGATACATGGAAAAGTTCGCTTCCATCCGCGAGCGCCGGAAGCAGCTGGAAAGCCATCCCGACTACGTCGAAGAGGTGCTGAAAAAAGGGGTGGAACAGGCGCGAGCTGCGGCGCAACCGCTCCTGAAACAGGTCCGCGAAGCAGTCGGCATCAGAAATATAACTTATTAAAAATTCATGATTTACAATTGACGACCGCAGACAAACGATTCAACGCCGAAAGCGCCAGGCTCTATATCGTCGATGGTCGGGCGCAGGCTTCCTCAACTTCAGGAATGGTTTTGGGAATGCCGGGTCCCAGGACGACAGCGCTGTCTGGAGAAACCAGCACGTCGTCCTCGATGCGTATTCCGCCGAAGCCGCTGAAGGAATCCACCTTGTCGTAATCGATAAACTCCATATGCTGGCGCTCGCCTTTCCAGCGCTCGATCAAAGCGGGGATGAAATAGATCCCCGGCTCCACCGTCAAAACAAAACCCGTTTCGAGCGGGCGGCTGAGACGCAGGGCGTTCAGGCCGAACTGGCTGCTCCGCTGCTCCTTTTTTCTGTATCCGACGATGTCGCCCAGATCCTCCATATCGTGGACATCCAGCCCAAGCATATGGCCGATTCCATGAGGAAAGAAAAGAGCGTGAGCGCCGGCGTCCGCCGCGTCCGAAGGATTGCCTTTCATTAAACCCATGTCCCGCAATCCTTCCGAGAGGATCCGGCAGGCGACCAGGTGAACCTCGCGATAGGTGATGCCGGGCTTGATCATTCCGATGGCGCCCAGCTGCATGCGCAGGACCAGTTGATAGATCTCGGCCTGCGCGCGGGAAAAACGCCCGCTCACCGGGAAAGTGCGAGTGATGTCCGATGCGTAATATCTGGGGGATTCCGCCCCCGAATCATTCAGCAAAAGCCGCCCTTCGGCGAGGACGCCGTCGTAGGAATTGTTGTGCAAGACTTCTCCTCGCACCGTCATGATCGGAGGGAAGGCCTGCTGGCGATTGAGCGAGAGAGCGATCCCCTGGATGACGCCGGCCAGCTCGCATTCGCGCATTCCAGGACGGGCGGCTGCCATGCAAGCCCGGTGCATCCGGTCCGTAACATTAAGAGCATCCTCTATTTCCGCGATTTCAACTTCCGATTTGACGCTTCTCTGAATCGCCACTTTTTCCATCAGCGCCTGAGAGGAGTTGGCTGCCGCTTCATCCGGGCTCAGGCTCAATATCCCGGCGGCGCGAAACAGGGAGGAGTGCGTGTAGGGCGGAAGGTAATGGATCCTGGCGCCTTGAAGCCGGGCTTTTGCAATAAAATCCCCGAGGCGGTCCAAATCCTCCAAAGCCTCGATCCCGGCGCTGAGGGCAAGCTCACCAGGCGTTTGCACCGGCCCGCTCCAAATGATGTCGTCCATGCTCACCGGTTTGCAGAACAGAATGTCATGATTGGATTCGGCGAAAGACAGCATCGCTAAATCCGGTTCCGCAAGTCCCGTATAGTAAAGAAAATGCGAGTTTTGCCGGAAAGGATAGACGTTGTTTTCATAATTGCGGGATTGGAGCCCGGCGCCAAGCCAAAGAATGACTCCTCCCTCCATGCTTTCCCGAATTTGATTGCGTCGCTGTCGGTAAATTTCCGGCCAGTCCGGTTGTGCGGGTTTTGCGCTCACGTTCGGCTCCTTTGCTTAATAACGATAAATCAAAGAATACCTCATCATGAGAAGCTTGTATCCGATTTCGTCAGCGGGCCTTTCGAATTTTTAAGGGCCAAACAATGGGGCCAAACAATGGGTGTCCACGATTTCCTGTTTGACACGAGACTTGCGCTCCCCTTATCTTTCTCGATTCGCGTCTATCAGGGAAGGGAAGCATGAAATACAGCAAGGAGCCGCTCCGCAGAGGTTACGCCAATAAAATTCTTTGTATCGATTTGACCGATGAGTCCATCAGAACTCCGGAAATTGACGGCAAGGTCCGCGATTATTTTCTGGGAGGGCGGAGTTTGGGGCTTTATCTGCTGCACCAGGCGATTACTCCCGAGACAAAGGCCGGCGATCCGCAAAATCCTCTGATAATCGCCAACGGTCCTTTGGGCGGCATCCCTCAGTTTCCGGGCACCGCAAAAGCGATGGCGATATCTCTTTCCCCTCTCACCGGAATTCCCGGAGTTTCCAATTTTGGAGGATATTTCGGCGCTTACCTGAAGTATGCAGGTTTTGACGCGCTGCAGGCGACCGGCCAAGCCGCCCGCAAAGTGATGATTGTCATCGACGGCTTCAAGCAGGAAGTGACGATCGAGGAAATTCCTGCCGGCGACGAAGCGTTTGATCTGGTCGACGATATCGAAAAGCGTTTTGTGGAGGCCGGCTATGACAGGCGGCATATCGCATTCCTGTCCACCGGCGTCGGCGCCGCCAACACGACTTACGGGTGCATCAACAGCCATTACTTCGACGTAACCAAACCCGTCCAGGGCGGACGGGGCATGTTTCGCACCAAGCAGGCCGGCCGGACCGGAATCGGCACGGTGATGAGCGACAAAAACATCCTCTCAATCGTCGTGCTGGCCGAGCATCCCCGCGGAGACAATCCCTTTGGCGCCGCGGATTGGGAAAAGGTCAAGCGGGCCGGCGCCAAGCTGCACAAAGTCGTCAAGGACGTCGATCCCAAGTCGCTGCAAATGCACCGCAAAGGGAGCGCGGGACTGATTACCTTTATGAGCAAAGAGGAATACCAATCGCTCCCGGTGCATAATTTTCAGTCGGGATCCGATCCCCGGGCTCATCAGATCTGCGGCCGATATTACGCGGATCATCTCTTTGATCACCGGGGCATGGACGGCTGCTTTCCGGGATGCAACCTGCAATGCACCAAAGGAGGGTGGACCACCCTCGTGAGCGGGGGTCACGCAGGCCGGAAAGTCTGGGTGGACGGCCCTGAATACGAAACCGCAGCCGGATTCGGCGCCAACCTTGGAATCTTCAGCGCAACGTTCATCATGGAAGCCAACTGGCATTGCGACAACTACGGCATCGACACCATTACAACAGCCGGCGTCATGGCTTTTTTAATGGAATGTTTTCAGCGCGGCTTCCTGACAAAGGAGGATGGGGAAGGCCTCGTCCTTTCCTGGGGAGATGAAGCTTCGGCTTTGCAATTCATTCATCAGCTTGCGCATGGAAGCTCCCAAATGGCTCGGGCCGCAGGCCGGGGGATACGGAATGCCATGGACTGGGTGGAGCAAAAGCGCCAATCCGGCGCCGGCGATTCCATCCGGCCAGAGCTGGAAAAATTCGCGATGCAGGCTAAAGGTTTGCCTTTTTCATTTTACCGCACCCACCGCTCGCTCTCGATGCAAGGCTCCTATGCGGCGGCAAGCGATATCGGCGCCCATCACGCCGCCGCCTGGCTGATCAAGGCTGATCTTCTCGGAGCGTTCCCCACTTTTGAAGACAAGGCCCGCGCGCTCGTCTCCTATCCGAGGGTGCGGCTCGGGAACGACAATATGGGAGTCTGCAAGCTCCCGTGGGTCGACGTCTTCAATCCGGAATCGAGCAGCCGCAACGGCCACGGTTCGGACATCTATATCAATCCGGCGTCCCAGGAAATCTACGCCGATTATTACAACGGCATGCTTGGGACGAACCTCACGTGGGAAGAAATTTTCGCCCAGACAGACCGGGACATCAACCTGCAGCGCGTGCTGAATGTCTTGCGGTTCGGACGTGAGACCCGGATTCACGACTGGATCCCGGACCGTGCGATCGGTCCCACCGACGATTTGTTGTATGAATCCGAAAGAGATTACAACGATCAGGATCTGGCGCAGAGGCTCGGAAAAACTCCGGAGAATATAGCCGGCATGGCCGTCAGTCAAAAACGCCGTTTGCTGATGGAGAACCGCAAACAGCAGCTGCACCGTCTCATCGACGCTTACTACCAGGAGCGCGGCTGGAATCCGCTCGGCGTCCCGCTGCCGGAGACTCTGAAACAGCTCGGCTTATGGGAGTTCCTGGACGCGGAATCCCGCGCCATAATCTCCAGCCTCACCGGGGAACAGCTCCGGGGTTTGGATCCAAAATAAAAATCGAAATGAAGCCTGATGATGGCCGCCCGGCGTTTCCAACTCCCGGCGCCGGTATTTTTTTTGGCTCAAATCCATGAATCGGCCATTAGGGCCTGTCAATGAATAACGTTTACACTTTGGCGCGAGCGCCGGGCGGAC
>CAZXSV010000042.1:0-32457 GCA_964642735.1 uncultured Acidobacteriota bacterium | reverse complement strand
GAGTCTGGGGGCCAGCAGCAAAGTGCAAACGTTATTCATTGACAGGCCCTTATCCCCAGGAGCGATGCTATGACCGGGAATGCTCAAAAGCAAATCTTGAGGTTTTTTGCGGCAATCATTTCGATTCTGCTTTTGTGTGGCGTGAATTTGCCCGCCGCGCAGGATAAACCCTCCCCGCTTTCCGAATATCAATATTCCAAAGTCGACTTCCCCAGGTACGAAGGGATCAAGAAAGAAGCCGACCCTCAGGCGCGCGCCGATCTTTTATTCGCTTTCATAGAAGGCCGCAGCATTTCGAAGCTGCTCCTGTACGCCGTGAGCGATTATCTGGCATGCGTCAACCAGATTCAAAAAGACCCGGCCAAAGCGGTCGCGATGATCGAGGGACTGATGGCTCTTCTGCCGTCGGAAGAAAAAGTCAACAGCGCCGAAATCCCCGCCGGAACGGAAGAATATATCAAGACACAGCTCATTCCCAGCCGGCTGAAAATTTACCAAACGCTTTTGGGCATTTACGATCAGATCAGGAATTACCCCAAGGCGGCGGAAATGCTGGAAGCCATTTACGCGATAAATCCCGATAAAAGCCTTTTGCCTATCATGGCCAACGTCTACGGGCTGGCGAAAAATGATGAAAAGCGCATGGCCTACATGGAAAAGATATTGACGGAAATTCCAATCGAGCAAAGCTACGCCACAGCCCTTGAGATGGCGCAAATCAACATCCAGAAGAACGACATGAAAAAGGCGCTGGAACTGCTCACAAAAGTCATGGACGTCTACGGAGACAAAATCCCGCCCAATGTCCAGGAGCCTCAATGGAATGCGACCAGAGCATTCGCGTTCGGCCTGGTCGCGTCCCAGGTCGTTTACCCGACCAAGGATTACCCCAAAATCATCGAAGCTTATCAAAAGGTGCTGAAATTCGATCCCAAGAGAGAGGACGCCCATTATTTCATCGGAATGAGCAAATGGCAGCTCAAGGATCAGGCGGGCGCCATCGATTCTTTCGCGAAGTGCGTAGTCCTGAATGGTCCAAGCTACGGCGCCAAAGCGAAAGGATACATGGAACAGCTGTACCAGGCGGAGCACAACGGATCGATGGACGGGCTCGATCAAGTGCTGGCCAAGGCTAAATCGGAGCTGGGAATTTAATAAAATCAGCAAAAGCGAACCAACAAGGCTTCAGCCGGGAATTCTTCCGGGATTTGCGGCCGGAGCCTTTTATCGGCTTAAAAACATTGTAGAAAAATCGCATGAAAATGGACTGGAAATCTTTCAAGGACAGGTGTAAATTTTTCATTTCCAGTTGTTAGCCGATCCACGCTTGCACTTTTACCATTTCAGATCTCATCCCAATTAGGAGCAACATGGCAGAAAAGGACACCCGGACCAATAACGCTTCAGGCGACAAAAAAATCTCAATCCAGGAAGCCCTGGACAAGGAAGGCGAGCAGCTTCACATCAGCGAATTGCAGGCCCTCAACATTAAAGACCTCGCCAAAATAGCCAAGAAATACAAAATTTCCGAGGCAGGCAAAATGAGCAAGCAGGACCTTATTTTTGCCGTTTTGCAGGCTCAAGCGGAAAAACACGGGCTGATCTTTTCCGAAGGCGTCCTCGAAGTGCTCCCCGAGGGCTATGGATTCCTCCGGTCGCCGGATTACAGCTACCTGCCGGGGCCGGACGACATTTACATCTCCCCGTCCCAAATCAGAAAGTTCGACCTCCGCACCGGCGACATCGTCTCGGGGCAGATCCGAATGCCGAATGAAGGGGAGCGCTACCTTGCGCTTGTCAAGGTGGACGCGGTGAATTTCGAGCCTCCGGAAGAAGCGCGCCATCGAATTTTCTACGACAACCTGACGCCGCTTTACCCCCATGAAAGGATCCGGCTCGAAACCGTCAGAGAAAACCTTTCCGCGCGCGTCATGGACATTTTCACCCCGATCGGCAAAGGCCAGCGCGGATTGATCGTTTCCCCGCCCCGCACCGGGAAAACCATGCTGCTTCAGAGCATCGCAAATTCCATCAGCGCCAATCATCCGGAGATTTATCTCATCGTTCTGCTGATCGACGAGCGCCCGGAAGAAGTCACGGATATGGAACGCTCGGTCAAGGGAGAAGTCATCAGCTCCACGTTCGACGAACCCGCCTCCCGGCACGTCCAGGTGGCGGAAATCGTGATGGAGAAAGCCAAGCGTCTGGTGGAGCATAAAAAAGATGTCGTGATCCTGCTCGACAGCATCACCCGGCTTGCCAGGGCCTACAACACAGTCATTCCGTCCAGCGGCAAAGTCCTGTCCGGCGGCGTCGACGCCAATGCCCTCGAAAAACCGAAGCGCTTCTTCGGCGCAGCCCGCAAAATCGAAGAGGGAGGCAGCCTCACGATTATGGCCACAGCCCTGATCGACACCGGAAGCCGGATGGACGATGTGATTTTCGAGGAATTCAAAGGCACCGGCAACATGGAAATCATCCTGGACCGGAAACTGGTCGACAAGCGCATTTTCCCCGCAATCGACATCAACCGTTCCGGAACCCGCAAGGAAGAGCTTCTGGTCGAAAGCTCCGACTTGAATAAAATATGGATACTCCGGAAGGTCCTCAGCCCGCTTTCCATCGATGAGGCCATGGACCTTTTACTCGACAAACTCCGGAAATCGGACAGCAACTCGGAATTCCTCACTTCCCTGAACAAAGGATAGCCGGAAACAGCAGGACGCCGGGCCGCGCCGCCATTTGAAAGGCCTGAGCGCTACGGCCGCGCGCCGCTCCTGCTTTTGCGCGAAAATTATGCAAATTCGAAATTCTATGCGAAAAAACACGATTTTAGCGGTTGTCGCCGCGCTGGCCTGCCTTGCGATGGGACCGGCCGCCGTCAAAAGCCTCGAACAGGAAACCTTGAAAGGCTACATCGAAAAAGGATCGCCCTTCAGCTTCATCCTGATCGATGTGCGCGGCGCCGACGAAGTCGCCGAAGGAGGAGGGATCGGCAACGCTCAATGCAAGCCTTACAACCTCGCCTGGCCGGAGCAGCTGCAACAGGAATGTAAAAGAATCCCCAGGAACCGCTCCATCGTCGTCTACTGTCGCTCCGGCGCACGTGCGGCCATGGCCGCGGCCTACCTGGAATCCGCAGGCTTTGCCAACGTATACAACGCCGGCGGCTTCCTGTCCTGGACAGGCCCCACAGTTCCTCTTTCCGAGTTCAAGCCGGCGTCGCTTCTTCCGGCGCCCTCGATGAAAGCCAAAGCCGTTCGGAAGAAGCCCCGGTAGAAAAACCCGTTTGTTCATTCCGGGAGCAAAAACGTGGAAATTGCCGCCTATATCAACGAAATCAACCAGAAGGTCCGAGAAGAAAGCCAGTCCGTCGAGCGGCTGCTCACCCAGGTGCATCGCGTGATCGTCGGCCAGAAATACATGATCGAGCGGCTCCTCGTCGGTTTGCTCACTCGCGGCCATATCCTGATTGAAGGCGTCCCCGGGCTGGCGAAAACCCTGGCGGTGAAAACAATCGCCTCCGCCATCGAAGCCAAATTCCAGCGGATTCAATTTACGCCCGACCTGCTTCCCGCCGATCTGATCGGGACCATGATTTTCAGCCAGAAGGACGGCGCTTTCTACCCGAGGAAGGGCCCTGTTTTCGCCAACATCATCCTGGCGGACGAAATCAACAGAGCCCCGGCGAAAGTTCAAAGCGCTCTGCTGGAGGCGATGCAGGAGCGTCAGGTCACCATAGGAGACAACACCTACTCCCTGGAAGAGCCCTTTCTCGTTCTGGCGACCCAAAACCCGATTGAGCAGGAAGGCACGTATCCGTTGCCCGAAGCTCAGATAGACCGGTTCATGCTCAAATTGAAAATCGACTATCCGGAGCCTGCCGAAGAGCGCCAAATACTGGACCTGATGTCGCAGGACGATCCGGTCCCGGTCGAAAAAGCGCTCTCTCCGGCGGATATTCTGCGTCTGCGTTTGACGGTGAAGGAAGTCTACATGGACGACCGCATCAAAGACTACATCGTCCGGCTGGTCCTCGCGACCCGAAAACCTCAGGAATACAAACTGGACCTCAAAGACCTGATCCAGTTCGGCGCCTCGCCCCGGGCCACGATTTATCTGGCTCAGGCCGCGCGAGCTCATGCCTTCTTAAAAGGCCGCGGCTACGTCACGCCCGACGACATCAAGGCGATTGGCCTGGATGTGCTCCGGCACAGGATTATCCTCACCTATGAGGCGGAAGCCGAGGAAGTGACCGCGGAATCGGTCGTCAGCCGCATCTTTGACGCCGTCGAAGTCCCGTAAAACAAAATCGGCGCCTGACGGCGCCAACAGTCAATCCGTCTATGCTGCCCAAAGAAATAGTCCGCCAGATCCGGCGCATCCAGATCGCCACCAACCGCCTGGTCGACGAATCCCTGGCGGGCGAATACCATTCCGTCTTTAAGGGACGAGGGATGGAGTTCGACGAGGTGCGCGAATACCAGCACGGGGACGACGTTCGAACCATCGATTGGAATGTGACTTCGCGAGCCGGCCGGCCCTTCGTGAAAAGATATGTCGAGGAGCGCGAACTGACCGTCATGCTGTTGATCGACGCCAGCGCATCCGGCGCCTTCGGCTCCGCCGTCAAAATGAAGTCGGAAATCGCCGCCGAGATTTCCGCCCTGCTCGCCTTCTCCGCAATCAAGAACAACGACCGGGTCGGGGCCATCCTGTTCACCGACCGGGTCGAAAAATTCATTCCGCCGCGGCGCGGCGTCAGCCACGTGCTCCGCGTCGTGAGAGAGGTGCTTTTTTACAAGCCGGAAAACTGCGGCACCCGCATCGAGAAGGCGATCGAACGACTGAACCTTGTCGTGAAAAAACGCTCGGTCGTCTTCCTTATTTCAGACCTGATGGATCAGGGCTTTGAACAGGCTCTGAAAACGGCTCATCGCAGGCATGACATCGTGGTCATTCAAATCGTCGATCCCCGGGAAAAGAAGATTCCGAAGGTGGGCATCCTGGAGCTTCGAGACGCGGAAACCGGAGAAATCGCCTCCGTGGACACTTCCCTGGAATGGGTTCGGAACACTTTCGAGGAAAACTGGAACAGAAACCAGTCAAGACTGGCCAAATTTTTTAAGTCGAATCGTATGGACCATGTCCTGATTGAAACGGACAAGCCTTACGACGTTCCATTGGTGCGCTTTTTCAAAGAAAGAGCCAAAAGGATCCGGTGACCCTTCGTGCTGCATCGGGACGAACAAAAAAAACGGCATAGCCGCGTGAAAAAATCCGCACAGCCGCCTGCAATTGCGGCCTTCTGCTGTATCTTCGTCCTCGTTTCGCTTGCCGGATCCGCCACTCAATCCCTTCTGCCGCCCGAAGTGAGCGTGCGGCTGGAAGCGACGCCGGAAAAAGCCGCGGTCGGCGATCCCATCACGGTCCGCATCGACGTCAAAACGCCTCCGGGATTCCGTGTGGAAATCCTAAAACCTCAATCGCCGTCCGGCGATTTCTCCGTTCTGAACTTTTCGCCCGAATCTCCCGTCTCCGAACCTGAAGGCGGGGCGATTCATCACCAAGCCCGGATGACCGCCGCAGTTTATAAAACCGGCGCATTCGAGTTCCCGCCGGTTCGCATCGCGCTTGAGGACGGCTCAGGCGTGCGAACAGAAGCCTTGAGCCCTTCGGTCAAAATCGACATCCGGAGCGTTGTCGGCAAGGATTTCAAATTGAAGGATTTGAAAAAACAGGCGGACATCCCGGATAAATTCCGCTGGCTGACATGGCTGGCTCTGGCGTTTGCCCTCTGCATTCTAACCCTGATCGGCCGGCGTCTGTGGAATCGTAAACGGAATGTCCGGCGGCTTCCAGATGCCGCGACGCCGGCGCGAGACCCGCTGGATATCGCCGAATCCGACTTGGAAGCCCTTCTCGCCGGAGGGCTTCCGGCCGAAGGGCGTGAAAAAAAGTTTTATATTCTTCTTTCGGATGTCGTAAAAAGAATTCTGGAGGCGGGATTTAAAATAAGCGCTGCGGAACAGACGACCTCCGAAATCATGGGATCCATGCGCAGAGTCTCCGGCTTGAGCGCAGAGATGCTGGAGCTTGTCGAATCGTTCCTTGTTCGCTGCGACTTGGTTAAGTTCGCCAGATACAGGCCGTCGACGTCCGAGCACGAAGCAGCCGGAGAAAACGCCCGCAAGATTTTGGCCGCCGTCCGTGACATCCGGCGGCAGTCGGTTGCCGGCCCTCAGCATTCAGCGGGCGGCGGTCTGCCATGACAGACCGGGCGAAGTCCCGGGCGGCAACGGCGCTCAGCGCTTGCGTTTGCCATTGCAGCGATGCACCCGCCGAGCGAAGCGGCCTCGGGCGCCCGAAGGGCCGTCAGGATTGGATGCTTCAAACAGATTATTCATTGAATTCACCCGCGGGTTTGAAATGCACCTGGCAAATCCCAAGTTCCTGTTATTGTTGATTCTGCTTCCGCTCCTCTTCTGGCGCTATATCCGGCGGATCCGTCAGGGGCAGGGGAGTTTGCAATTTGCGTCGACGCTCGCGATTGAAGGGATCCGGTCCTCCTGGAGCGTCTACGCAAGACACGCTTTGTTCGCAATCAACCTGATCGCCCTGGCGCTCGCAATCATTGCGCTGGCCCGTCCTCAAAAAGGGTTGCAGGCGGAAGAAGCGATGACGGAAGGCATCGACATAATTTTGGCGCTCGACGCCTCCGGCAGCATGGCCGCCGAGGATTTTGAGCCGCACAACCGTTTTTTTGTCGCCAAACAGGTCGTGGCGAAATTTGTCGAAAATTTGCGCCAGGATCGTGCAGGGCTGGTTGTCTTTGCGGCCAAAGCCCTTACCCGCTGCCCCCTGACGGTTGACTCCAACGTCCTTCTCGACGTCCTCAGCCGCACCGGGCTTGGCGAAATCGAGGACGGGACCGCGATCGGCAGCGCCCTGGCCACGAGCCTGAACCGGCTGCGTCAAAGCAAGGCGAAATCCAAAGTCGTCATCCTGGTCACCGACGGCGTCAACAATCGCGGAGAAATACAACCGCTGGACGCGGCCGAGATCGCGCGCGCCCTGGGCGTGAAAATTTATACCATCGGAGTCGGCGCCGTCGGGACGGCGCGATTCCCCATCGACGATCCGGTTTACGGCAAGACCTATGCCACGATGGAAGTGGAAATCGATGAAGCTTCCCTGAAGCAGATCGCCGAAATTACCGGGGGGATCTATTATCGAGCGACCGACCGGCCGGAACTGGAGCGAATTTTTCAGGATATCGGCCGTTTGGAAAAAACCAAAATCGAGGTCAAACGGTACACTCGATATAATGAACTCTTCAGCCGGTTCCTGTCTCCGGCGCTGGCTTTGGCGTTGCTGTCAACCGTCGCAGGATTCACCAGGTTTGGGAAAATACCTTAGGGGCCTGTTCAATTTTTGCTGATTGCCGATGCCTATGCATTTTGCGAGATCTGAATATTTGAACTTGCTTGGGATCGTTCCGGCGCTTGGACTGTTTTTTTTCTTCTCTTTCCGGATGCGCCGGAAAAAACTGGAGAAGTTCATCGGAGCGTCCCTTGCAGAAAAACTGTCCGGCGAATTCAGCCGGCCGAAGGCGATTCTGCGGTCCTTGCTGATCCTGGCGTTTTTTACATTCGCAGTCGTCGCCCTCGCCCGCCCGCAGTGGGGCGCCCGGCTGGAAACGGTTCATCGCCGCGGCGTCGACATCATCGCGGCGCTTGACGTCTCCTACAGCATGAACGCGGAGGACGTGGCGCCGAACCGCCTCGAAAAAGCCAAGAGCGAAATTCGAAGCCTGATGGAAAAATCCGCAGGAGACCGCATCGGGCTGGTCGGCTTTTCGGGCGCCGCAGTCGTCCAATGCCCCCTGACCCTGGACCATGGCGCCGTCCTGCTGTTCCTGGACGCCGCAACGGCAGGCATGGCGCCGGAACCGGGGACCTCGCTCGCAGCCGCCATCGAAACAGCCACATCCGCATTTGTGGCAAAAGAAAGAAAATACAAAGTCCTGATCCTTTTCACCGATGGAGAGGACTTGGGAGGACAGGTGGGCCGGGCGATCGAAAAAGCCAAAGAAGCCGGAGCGATCATCTACGCGGTCGGGATCGGGACCCCGCAAGGCAAACCTATTCCGATTCGGGACGCAAAAGGGGATGTCGCCGAATATCGAAAAGATCCCGACGGTCAGATTGTGATCAGCTCCCTGGATGAAAGGTCCCTGGCTGAAATCACGGACCAGACCGGAGGTCGCTATTTCAGGGCGACAGCCTCCGGGAACGAAATCGACGCGCTCTATCAGGACATTTCCGGCCTGGAGAAAAAGGAACTGGAATCCCGGCTGCAAAAGAATTTCGAGGATCGGTTCCAATACCCTCTGGCTTTGGCTATTATCTTTCTCGCAGCGGAATGCTGGCTGACGGAAAGGCGCAGGATGAAAGCGCCGAAACGCTAGCGGGACGAATTGCTGCAATCTTTCGCTTTTCGGCATGCATTGGACTTTTAACGGCATGAATCGACGGAACCGGTCATCAAAGAAAACGGCGGGATTCGCTTTTATTCGAAGCTTCGAAATATGGCTGCTGCCGGCATTGCTCGCTTTTTCCGTCGCGGATTCCCAAGCCGAGACTCTGGCGGCGAAAAACAGGAAAGGAAATCAATTCTACGCCCAGAAGAAATACGCCGAGGCCGAAAAGGAATATTTGGACGCTCAGGTGAAAAATCCCGGGAATCCCGCCATCCTTTATAATCTGGGCAATTCCCTGATCCGGCAGGAAAAATTCGGTCCGGGCGTCAAGGCTTTGGACCAGGCGATCGAATCGGGAGACAAAGCGGCGAAAAAGAACAGCTGGTACAACAAAGGGAATGCTTTGTTTGGAATGGGAGCGTACCGAGATTCCGCAAACGCTTTTATCGAGGCGCTGAAGCTGGATTCCTCGGACAAAGATGCAAAACACAACCTGGAACTGGCTCTCATGAAGCTGAAAGAAGAGGAGCGGCAGAAACAGCAGTCCGGGAAAGAGAAGCCTGGAGAAGCGAAACAGCCTGCCGACAATTCTCAAAATCAACCGGCGCCCGGATCGGAAGACCGTCAGAAACAAAGCAGCCGGGGCGGCGCGCAACAACGCAAAGAACAGAAGGAAGCTCCGAAAAGGGAGACGACGCAAACGCCTGACCGTAAAGGCGCGGTCGGCAGCGAAAGAGCCCTGCAAATTCTCGATGCCATACAAAATCAGGAAAGAGACGAACAGAGAAAACTCCTCGAGCGACGAACGCTCCGGGATGCCGAGGGGAAAGACTGGTAGGCAAAAGGAGACGCATGCGCCAGGGACCGCCGCCGGAATCGGCCACGGAGAAAACGGGAAAAACCCGTTTCCATCTTCTCGCTCTTTGTGCAGCAATGACTCCGGGACGTCGAAATAAGATGCGGGATATCATGGATTCCATCAAAATGGCACGAATCATCTGCATCGCGATGACGGCATTGATTCTGGCGCCTTTGTGCGCTCTCGGCCAGGACGTGCAGGTCGCTGCAACCGTCAGCAGCGACACCGTCGGAGTCGAGGACCAGTTGGAATTGACGATTTCCGTCTCCGGCCGAGACGCTGGAGACGCCGAAAACCCGCGCCTGCCGCGATTCCAGGGTTTCAAAGTAGCGGCAGGGCCGAGCATCGGGACGCAGTTTCAATGGATTAACGGAAGAACAAGCAATAAAAAGACTTTCAGCTATATTCTGGTTCCAGAAAGAGAAGGCCAGTTCACCATCGACTCTGCGGAAGTTCGCGTCGGAGGCCGAACCTATAAAACCGGGCCGATTCCAATCCGGGTGACTTCGGCGCCTCGCGCCGCTTTGCCGCAACGGCAAACCCCGCCAAATCCCTTGGATCCTTTCGGAGGGGAAAACCCTCCAAGAAGCCGTCTTGAGGGGGATGAGGTCTTCATCAGGGCGGAACTCGACCGCGACTCCGTTTACCAGGGACAGCAGGCGACCCTGTTTTACCGGCTTTATACCGGGGTGAACATCTCGGGGATTTCACTCCGGGAAAGCCCTCCCCTTTCCGGATTTTGGGTCGAAGATCTGGAAACTGAAAAAACCCCAAAACCCGGCCGCCAGGTTGTGAACGGCCGCGAATATCTTGTCTACACTATTAAGAAACAGGCTCTTTTCGCCACCAAAACCGGCCGGCTCTCCATCCCTTCAAGCGCCTTTGCGCTTTCCGCGGAGACAGGAGGCGATATATTCAGCATCTTCAACCGGACCGAAACCCTGTATCGCAAAACCCAGGAGCTTTTTCTCGATGTCAAACCCCTCCCGGAGGAAGGACGGCCTCCCGATTTCAGCAATGCGGTCGGATCCTTTGAGCTCGCCGCCGAGATCGACAAAAACGAAGCCTCGACAGGAAATGCGGTGGCCTTGCGCATCAAACTGCAAGGAAGCGGCAATCTGAACATGATTGCAGATTTGAAGCTTCCCCCGCTGCCCGACTTTACGATCTATTCCTCCAAACATGCCGCCAACATACGCCCGCTCGCAAAGGATCAAATAGGCGGCGACAAGACATGGGAGTATGTCGTCGTTCCGAAAGCGCCGGGCCGCCAAACCGTCCCGTCGATCTCGTTCTCCTACTTCAACGCCGACAAGAATCAATACGAGACGGCATCGACGCCCGCTCTGGCCATCAATGTAACCGGCGACGCAGAAAGTTCGCTTTCAGGCGCGGCGTTGTCCGGCGCCAACAAGCAGGACGTGACGCGCAGAGGAACGGACATTCATTTCATCAAATTGTCCTCCGGCGAATTTGAACCCAAGGGATCCCCATTCTATCGGAAATTCTGGCTGTACCTGATCGTCGCGCTTCCGCTGCTGTTCAATGCAGGCGTTTTCCTTTATCAGAAACAAGCCTCGCGGCTTGTCGAAAACACAGGCCTTGCCCGGAGCAGGAAAGCGAAACGAAATGCGTGGAATCGCCTCAAGGCCGCGGAGAAAGAAGGGAAGGCCGCGCCCAGGCGATTTTACGACCTTGCAGCTTCGGCTTTGGCAGGGTATCTGGCCGACAAATTCAATGTGACCGGAATTGAATTGACGGAAGATAATATCGAACGCGCCCTTTCAAAAACTTCGGCTCTTCGTGAAACCATAGAAGAAACCAAAGCCTGCCTTCGAGAGTGCGATTTCGGCCGATTCGTCAGCGCGGCCCAATCTCCCGAAAAAATGCAAAACCTGAGCACGCGCATTCGCGCCAACGTCGACGCCCTGGAAAGGACCGGCGAATCCTGCGGCGGCCGGCGAGGCGAAACGGGTCCTGTTCAATGAAGACATCTTCATCCTATTCCGCTCTGATTTTATTCATTCTCTGGTCCGGTTCGGCTTGGGCGCAGCCCGATCCGGCCGGCGTTTTTTCCCGAGCCAATGCCGAATATCAAAAGGGAAACTATGCGGAAGCGGCAAGGATCTATGCCCAGGCGCTGGAATCGGGCGTTGAAAGCGGCCCTCTCTACTACAATCTCGGGAACGCCTGTTTTAAGCAAAAACAGCTGGGAGAGGCGATTTATTATTGGGAAAAGTCTTTGCAGAAATCGCCCAGGGACCGCGAGGCGCGCGAAAACCTCGAACTGGCCAACCTGCTGATCGTCGACCGGCTGGAAATCCCCCAAGATCCCTTTCCGATTCGAGTTCTGAGCGGAGCCCTGAAACTTCTGACCGTCAGACAGAACGGCTGGCTCGCCCTCCTTTTGTTTCTGGCGGCCAACGTTCTCTTTTCCGTCCATCTCTTCACCCATAACCGCTTCTCCTCGCGCGCGTTGGCAGTCGGGTTGGCGGCCGCAGCGCTGTGCGTCCTGCTTGCAGCCTCCCTCGCCTGGAAGACATACGACCGGGATTTCAGGAAAAAGGGAATCGTCGTCGAGCCCGCTTCCGACGTTCGCAGCGGGCCGGGATTGGAAAATATTACCGTGTTCACGATCCACGAAGGGCTCAAGGTCCGGGTGCACGGGTCAAGCGACGGGTGGCGCCAGATCAGCCTTCCGAACGGCTGGACCGGATGGATTCGCCAGAGCGACCTCAGGATTTTATAGCCTGCCCTTATGACATTTGGGCCGCCCGATGTTACTATGTTTTTTTCGAGGAAACTGCAATGCCTATATTCGAATTCCAATGCCTGGACTGCGGCCTGAATTTCGAGAAATTGGTTTTTAAACCCTCGCAAAGCGCGGATTTGTCATGTCCCCAGTGCGGAAGCCGGAAGCTTGAAGATAAAATCTCCACTTTTTCATCCGCATCCTCTTCGAAAGCCGGGGCTTCCGGCGGCGCCAATTGCGCGCCCGGCGGAACCTGAAGCCTGCAATAAGCCGGGAGGCGCCCGGATCAATTTTATCAAGAAAGGTTTTTTCGCATGGATATCACGGTGGAATTCCCGGGAGGCGCCCGGGTAGACGCTCAATGGGACTCCTTCACGGTCCGCACCGATCAGCCTCAAGCCTTCGGCGGGGACAACTCGGCGCCGGGCCCCTTTCAATTATTCCTGGCCTCTTTGGCCACGTGCGCGGGATATTACGTTTATGTTTTCTGCAAAGCCCGGGGAATCCCGATGGAGGGGATCCGGCTTATCCAAAGGACGGAAAAAGACCCCAATAGCAAGATGATGAGCAAAATATCCATGGAAATCGTCCTCCCTCCCGCTTTCCCCCGGGAGTACGCCTCCGCGGTGATTCGAGCCGCCGAGAACTGTCTGGTCAAAAAGCACATGGAGCATCCGCCTGAATTCGAAGTGTTCACCTCCCAAGGCCAAGCCTCCGCTTAGGGCCTGGAGCTGTCCTTCGCGGCGTCCTGCGCTTCCCGCTGAAGATTGTGCAAGGTTGTGCCGCTTCTGCTCAAGGCGAAGAATCCGAGGACCCAGGTTGGCGTCATCGAAACAAAAAACAGGATGATCGCAAACCCTGTGGCGATGGGCCGGTCTACGCCCAGGAGCTCCATCCCAAGCGCGGCGAAAAATTGATACGTCCCGATATTTGCGGGAGCGTTGGGAATGGCGACTCCAACCCGCACAATCGCCAGCACGATCGCGCCTTCCCAGAATTCCAGCGAGATTCCGCAAGCCAAAGCGACCAGCCATAAAGCCAAGGCCTGCAGAATCAAAGAAGCGAGAGTGACAAACAGTGAAAGGAAGAAGTTCGGCGTCAGTCCTATTTCCTTCATTCCGTCGGCCATCTGCTCCATAAAAAAACGCAATTTGCTCCAGGGATTCAAACTTGACCGGACGGCATGGCGTTCTGAATGCGATTTGCTTTCCCGGATCAGCGCATAAACGAAAACCGATGCGAGCGCAATAACTCCGAATCCGAATGCCTGGGCGCCCCTTTGGATGTAGGAAGGCACGGGTATCAAAATCGTCGCCAGCCCAATGCCCAAAGCCAGCCAGGTCCCCTCGAACAGGTGTTCCACCACCATCGAGGGAATGATTTCCGAAAACTTCTTTGCATGCCATTTTGAAACCAGGCATGCGCGGACAATCTCGCCCAGCCGCATCGGCAGGACATTGCTGGTAAATGCGCCGACATACGTAGCCTGTATGGATTTTCCCGCGCTGATATCCAGAACCGGCCGCAGAAGATACTTCCAACGCAAAGCCTGCGCGATATAGTTGAGAGCGTCGACGGCGATGGCAAGCAGGACGAGCGTCCATTTCAGGCTGCGAATATTTTGAAGCAGGCTTTCGAGCTGAACGTTCCACAGGACCCAGGCAAGGCATAGGAATGCAATCGCGCAACTCCCCGCCATCTTCCAGTTTCGAGCGATCCAGCATCTCAAGTTTCCGGCGCCCCGGCCGGCGTGCAGGGAATCCATCGTGACAGGCTACACAATTCCCGGATGGCGGGCAATCCTTTCCATCGCTGCAACAAACTCCCGCCGAGAGCGCCGAACATAAATATTTAAAAATTTCTATTCTCCGTGCCTTCCGTGTCTTCCGTGCCTTCCTTCTTTATTCCGTGCTTTCCGTGCCTTCCGTGTCTTCCGTTTTTTTTCCGTGTTTTCCGTGTATTAGGGCCTGTCAATGAATAACGTTTACACTTTGGCGCGGGCGGCAAGAATAAATTTGATTTTTCACGTCATTCTCCGCACCATTAGTCCGGAAAGGAAAAGCATGGGAGTCCCGATATCGCAGATGGCGGCGGTGGCCGGCTATATCCTGAGACAAAAAGCGGCCGGCAAAAAACGCTACCCGCTGGTTTTGATGCTGGAGCCGCTTTTTCGCTGCAATCTTGCTTGCGCAGGCTGCGGCAAAATACAGTACCCGGCGGAAGTTCTCCGGAGGCATTTAAGCCCGGAGCAATGTTTCCGAGCCGCCGAGGAATGCGGCGCCCCGATGATCAGCCTGCCCGGAGGCGAACCGCTTCTTCATCCGCAGATTTCGGAGATCGCGGCAGGGTTCGTCGACCGCAAAAAATACGTCTACCTTTGCACCAACGCTCTGATCCTTAAAGAGAAGCTGGACCTTTTCCGTCCGAGCAAATATTTCACGATCAACGTGCACCTGGACGGGCCGCGGGAGGCTCACGACCGCTCCGTGTGCCGGGAAGGCGCTTACGACCTTGCGGTCGAGTCGCTGAAAGAGGCGATCCGGAGAGGCTTCCGGGTCACTACCAACACGACCCTGTTCAATGACGCGGCCCCGGCCATGATCCGGTCCTTCTTCGACCGGATGATGGAACTCGGCGTCGAAGGGATGACCCTCTCGCCGGGCTATTCCTATGAAAAAGCCCCCGATCAGCAGCACTTTCTCTCGAAATCGGATACGACAAAACTGTTCTCGCAGGTCCTCGGAAACCCTCGCCGCCAGTGGAGATTCAATCAAAGCCCCCTGTTCCTGGACTTTCTCATGGGAATGCGCCGTTACGACTGCACCCCCTGGGGGATGCCCGCCTACAACCTGTTCGGCTGGCAGAAGCCCTGCTACCTTTTGCAGGAGGGATACTTCGAAAGCTTTTCCGAACTGCTGGAACAGACGGAATGGGACCGGTACGGAGCGGCGTCGGGCAATCCCAAATGCGCAAACTGCATGGTCCACAGCGGCTACGAAGCCAGCGCCGTCAACGACGCCTTCGGATCCCTGGGGGGATTCTGCAGCACCGCCAAAAAATTCCTGGCTTCCGCTTTTCAGCTCTGATGAATTTCGCACGCTATCGCGGCCGATCCATTCGCCGCGGATGCAGACGCGGAACGGGCTGAACGGCGCGCCGCCCGCGCCGGGTCACCGGACCCGGTAGACCGTGACCGAGGACGGAAATGCGCCCGAGCGGTGCACCCTCTGAGTCGCCTTTTTGAAATCGCCCTCTTTCGCCTGATAGATGTCCATGAACTGCTGGGGGTTCCGGTCGACCAGGGGGAACCAGCTGCTCTGAATCTGGACCATGATCCGGTGCCCTTTGCGGAATCTGTGAAAAACGTCCGGCATACGATATTGGATATTGGCGATTTCGCCCGGGACGAACGGCGCCGGGGCGGAAAGGCCGTTCCGGAATTTCCCGCGGAACGGCTCCCCGCGGACCAGCTGCTGAAAGCCTCCCATCCGCACGTTCGCGGGATTTTCCGCAAAATCCGGCGAGTCGTCGGGAAACACGTCGATGAGTTTCACGACGAAATCCGAATCGGCGCCCGTGGTCGAGACATACAGGTTCGAAACGATCGGTCCCGCAATCGTGACGTCCTTTTCCAGCACATCGGTCTCGTAGGTCAGCACATCGGGGCGGCGCGACGCGAACCGCTGATCCTCCACCATGTGCTCCCGATTCATTCCCGTGACAATTTCACTGGTGTAAGGGACCGGCTTCGCCGGGTCGCTGACGTATTCGTCGAATGCGGAAGAGCCGTCCGAAGGCCGCTCCCATGCCAGCCGGCCTTCCGCACGGAGGTACAGGCTCTGCGCCCTTGCGTTTCGGGGAGGCCACCGGTTCTCCCGCCGCCACTCGTTGCCGCCCGTCAGAAAGACATACGCTTCCGGCAAATCCAGCGTCCCGGCGCCCTTGAGAAAGCGCCTGAAAAAAGGAAATTCGATTTCCCGGCGATAAAAATCGGCGGTGTCGGACCCGAACCGGATATTGCCCAGAAAATCGCCGTCCGTCCGAGCCCAACCGCCGTGATACCATGGGCCCATGACGAGAACGTTGTAAGCGCCCGGGCTGGAAGACTCGATCGCCTGATACACGCCCAGGGTTCCGAAAAGGTCCTCGGCGTCGTACCAGCCTCCGACCACCATGACCGCCGGGCGGACGTTCTTCAAATGCGGCCGCAGGTTCCTGGACTGCCAGAAAGAATCGTAAACGCCGTGCTGCGTGATTTCGTTCCAGAACGGGATTTCGTTTTTAAAATATTTCGCATTGACGTTCGACAGCGGGCCGAGTTTCAGGAAAAAATCGTATCCGTCCGGAGTCGGGAATTGGAAAAAAGGATCCGGCTTCATCGTGGGTTCCGGACGGGCTTTCCCGAATGCGGCAAGAAAATTGAAGGCGTGGGCCAGATAAAGCGCCCCGTTATGGTGAAAATCATCCCCCTCAAACCAGTCGGCGATCGGCGCCTGGGGAGAGACGGCTTTTAAAGCCGGATGCGCGTCGATCAACCCGCAGGCGGCGTAGAAGCCCGGATAGGAAATGCCCCAGATCCCGACATTGCCGTTGTTGTTCGGTATGTTCCGCACCAGCCACTCGATCGTGTCGTAAGCGTCGGTCGATTCATCGATTCCACCGCCGCTTTTTTGGCTCAAAACCGGCGTCATATTGACAAATTCGCCCTCCGACATCATCCGGCCGCGAACGTCCTGGTACGCGAATATAAAACCATCGCGGGAAAAAATGTCGGAAGGCCCCAGCTCCGCGGGAAAGTCCCGCTCGCCATAGGGAGCGACGCCGTAGGGGGTCCGGCTCAACAGGATCGGGTAGCTCCGTGAAACGTCTTTGGGAGAATAAACGGCGGTGAACAGCTTCTTGCCGTCGCGCATCGGCGTCAGGAATTCGCTCTTCGTGTAATCCGATAGAATGTCGTAAGGCTGCTGCGTCCGGCCAAGAGGCAGCAGCGCCGCAACCAGCAGACTCCCGAGTGCAAACCGGCGAAAAGTTCTCATGCCTCTAAGATGCCACAACAGCGTTGATCCTTGAGAATAAATTTTAAAGCGCGCACCCATCCCCGCCATTGATCCCGCCGCGAAACTGCGCTACGCTGCATCTTCCATCATCCCGAGGGGCGCCGATGAGCGAAAGCAGGTCTTTCAAGGCTTTGAAGGAAATGTTTCAGGCGGGACGGCCGCTGATCTATATTGCGACCTCTGAAGAGGGACGGATCGGGCGGCTTCTTGCGGAAATCGCCGAAAAGCTTTTCTCCGGTCAAATGCCGATCTGGAGCTGGTCGCTGACGACGGGTCTCCGGGGGCCGGACGGCGCCTCCGGCGACCGTCTGGCCCCCGACGCGGCGCTCGATTTTGTCGCATCTCGCCGCGAGCCCGGGATATTCCACCTGAAGGATTTTCACGAATTCCTTTCCAACCCCGCCATTCGCCGCCGATTGCGCGATCTTTATGAAATTTGCATCGACTCCGGAAAATTTTTGGTCGTTACGTCCCCGCTTCGCGCCGTTCCCGAGGAATTGAGCCGGCAGATGGCTCTGCTGGAACTGACGACGCCCGACCTGGACGAATTGCTGGATTTTCTCCGGCGGGAAATCGTCGCATTGAAGCGCCCGGCGGCGGAGATGAATGAATCCTCTCTCTACTCGATAGCCCGCGCCTTGCAGGGATTGACGCTGGATGAATCGCGCCACGCGCTCCGGCGCGGGCTCGCGGCCGGCGGAGCGCTCGACGTCCGGTCGATCCCCCATCTGCTGGACGAAAAAAAGCTGGTCGTCAACAGGACCGGACTAATCCGGTATATCGACGACGCCACCACGATCGACCATGTCGGCGGCCTCGAATGCCTGAAAAACTGGCTCGTCGAACGCCGCAAATTGTTCCTGCAGCGGGACAGCCTGAACGCCGACATCGTGCCCAAAGGCCTGTTGGTCATGGGCGTGTCGGGCTGCGGCAAAAGCCTCTCGGTCAAAGCCATCGCTTCCTGCTTCGGGCTTCCCCTCTACAGCATCGAAATGAGCGAAGTGTTTTCCGGCCGCCACGGCAATCCCGACGCGGCTTTCATCGAAGCCTGCCGCACCGTGGAATCGGTGGCGCCCGCTGTCGTCTGGTTCGACGAAATTGAAATGGGACTGACCGGGCAGGCCGGCGAATCGGGATCCAACATGGGAAGAATTTTCGCCTTTTTCCTGACCTGGATGCAGGAAAAAGCTCGCGGCCTGTTCGTCGCCGCGACCGCCAACCGGATCGACCTGCTCCCGGCGGAAATGATCCGCAAAGGCCGCTTTGATGAAGTATTTTTCATCGATCTGCCCACGGAAGAGGAGCGGCTGGAAGTTTTCACGATTCATCTCAAAAAGCGGGGAGTGGACCCGAATCCGCTCGAGCTGCAGCGTCTAAAAAAAATCACCCAGGGATGGACCGGCGCCGAAATCGAGCAGTGCGTCATATCCGCCCTGACGCAAACGAAGCTCAAGGACAAATCCCTGAGCTTCGAAGACCTGCATCAGGCCGCCCAGCAGGTCATTCCGCTGTCGAAAACCATGCGCGAACAGGTGGACCACATCCGCTCGTGGGCTTACGACCGCGCTGTGCGCGCCTCCCTGCGCGAAAGCGGCCGATAGCGCGACCTTGCTTCATCGACGGGCCCGGACCGCAGTCCGTCCCCAATCAGCGGAGCATGCCGCGGACGACGACGTCGACGGATTCGTCTTCGGTCAATCCGCGCGCCATCAGCGTCTCCACCTGCTTCTTGTCCACGCTGCCGATGGCAGCCTCGTGGGTGAGCTTTGCCCGGTCGTCCACGACAACCAGCCGCGGTATGGCGCTGGCTTGCGCGTCTCTGCCTTTGATGATTTCCACGCAATCGACGTGCCCGCGGCAATAAGGCGCGGCGCCGATCACTTCCCCGACGACTTCGCTCCGGCAGCGGTCGGACGAAACAATCCTGCTTTTTGCCAGCCCCCGGGCGTTCTCGCCGTTGAGGAAAATGGATTCCTTGACGACAAGCCTGTCGTCCTTCTTTCCATAGGCTTTGGCGTCAAGCTCGCAGACCGCGTCTTTCTTCAGGTCCGCTTCGTAATCGATGTTGAGCCGGCCGGCGGCGCCCTTAATGAGTTTGAATTCGTTTTTGAGAATTCCCCCTTCGTCGACGACCGCCTTCGTCGAGGGGAAAACTTCGGTTCCGCCCTGTTCGCCATGGTAATGCGTTTCGGAATAAGTCATTTCAGCGTGTTTTCCCACGTAAATTCTGGCGTCCATGACGTGTTTGACGTTGACGGCGTTGGGGAAAGAACAATGGGCGAGGAATGTCACGGCGGAATTGTCTCCGATCACGAATTCCGAAATTATTTCCTGAAGCCCTTCTTCCGCAGCGACCCCGAAGCACAGGTGGACAGGTTTTTCGACAATGGCGCCGGGATCGACGACAATCCGCGCACGGGCCCCGGTCGGCGTCGCTTCCCCTTCGATGCGGACGCCGGGGATTTCATTCTTTCCCAGGATTTTGTTGTGGCTCACCACAAGGCGCGCGGCTTGGGGATCCAGAAGCGAAGACGCCTCTCCTCCGCTTTTTTCATAGACCCGGACGATTTCTTCAAATTCCTTCGAATAATCAATCATTCCCCCGCCCTTCTATTTCCGGCAAATTGACATGTTGGCATTCCTGGCAGTGATTCCGGAAGAATCGCGCCACCACCGAAGGGTCGCCCGACTTCAGCACGGTTCCGCCGCAGAGCGAAGACGCCCGGTCCGCCACTTCCGCCACTTCCTCGTGATGGGTGATCAGCAGCACGGTCGTTCCGTTCCGGGAAAAAGTCCGGATGACCTCAACGACATAGTCGATGGAAAGGGCGTCGATTCCGGAGTCCGGTTCGTCCAGGATCGCCAGTTTCGGGTGCATCGCCAGAACAGAAGCGAGCTCGATGCGCTTGCGTTCGCCGCCGCTCAGAGTCGCGTCCACCGCGCGCGTCAGGTAGTTTGCGGGGGCCAGCCCGACCTTCAGCAGGCATTCTCTGGGGCTCAGCCCGTTTTCTCCCGCATAGCGGCTGCCGATGCCCAGGTATTCGGCGACGCTCAGTCCTTCAAACCTGGCCGGCTCCTGCCAGGCCATCGTTATCCCCTTCCGCGCGCGTTCCGAAATCGAAAGGTCCGTGATGTCGTCGCCGTTGAATAGAATCCTTCCCGTAACATTCCTGTAGCCGTTCAGCCCGAGGATTACCGATGCGAGCGTGGATTTCCCCGTTCCGTTGGCGCCCAGGATGCTGTGAATTTCTCCGGTGCGGGTTTCAAGATTGAGATCGTGAAGGATTTGCTTGCCATCCAATGTCAAACCGACATTCTTCAACTGGAGCACTCTGCACCTCCAAGCGCGCCGCAGCAGCCAGCCCGCGGTCCGGGTCCTATGTATCGGCGCAATTGTACTGTCAAGGGGCCAGCCGAATCAAATGAACGCCTTGCCGCTCGGCCAGTTCGAGCAAATCATCCCGGCAGGTGAAAAGGATAAGCTGGCGCCGCCCCGATTCATCGAGCAAAACTTCGAAAGCCTCTCCTAAACGAGCCCGGTCGTAAGCGGCAAACGGCTCGTCCAGGAGGCTCGGACAGGGTTCTCCCTCGTTCGAAACGAGGTCCAGGACGCCGAATCTCAGGGCGAAATACAGCTGATCCTGCGTCCCCCGGCTGAGAAGCTCTGCCGGCCGCAGTTCCCCGGTTTCGTTTTCGCGCACCCAAACCTCGAAATCGGGATCGATCTTGACCTCGTCATACCGGCCGCCGCACAGGCGCAGGAAACGCTGTTCCACGCAGGAATTCAGCTGCGGCGCCAGCACTTCCTGTTGCTGGCGGGCCAGCTTGTCCAGAGTCTCCAGCGCGATGTTCAATGCGATTCGGTTTTTCTCCAGCCCTTCGAATCGGGCTTGCGCCGCCGCAAGGTCTTCCTCGATTTCGGAAGACGTCCGGAAGTTCTCGAAAGCGTTTCGAATCCGTTCCACCGCCCGCGCGTATTCCTCTCGAGCCGCCGAGAGTCCGGACGCGATGCGCTTCTCTTCTTCCTCCGCCTCGCCGATGCTCGGGAGATAAGGGAGATAAGGGGCGCCCTCGGTCTGATTTTCGGTTTGCTCTTCGTCTCCGCACTGCAAACGCTGCGCCTGCAGCCCGCTGAGCTGGTCTTTCCATTCGAGCAGCGTCAGGCCGCCGGCGAGCCTTTGAAACTCGCGGCTGCGGGAGGACTCCCGTTCGAGCAGCTCCGCCAGCTTCTGCTTTTTCCGGCATTCCGAACGAAACTCCTCGGGTCCGCCCACACCCGCCTGACTTAACATCGATTCGATCCGCGAACTCGTCTGTCCATATTCTTCGCCGAGAGCCGCTTCTTTGGATTTCAAAGCAGCGACCGTTTTGGCGCAATTGCGGCAGGCGGCGTCCAGTTCGCGATACCGGCGCAGATTGGTGCGCAAAACATCGATCTGAAACTTCAAATTCCCCGGCGAACAGGAAAGCCCTGCCTGGGCCAGCCCTGCTTTCAACTGCCCAAACGCCTCTTCCGTCTGCGACTCCAGCAGCTCATGCTGCGGCGCCGCTTCCGCCACACGCGCCCGAAGCTCCGCCAGTTTCTGCCGGTCCTGTTCCGACTGTTTCGCCGCGGCGAGAAAATCATCTAAACTCTCAAAACCGGATCCTGACACTATTTCGTTCAGCTTCTTTCGTTTTTTGGATCCGGCCTCCCGGATGCCGCTGAGCTCGTCTTTCAGAGCAAGAAGCGTCTGTTCGGCGCTGCGAAAAGCTTTATAAGCTTTGGAAGAGCAGAAAAGCGCGATTGCCGAGAGGACGAAAAAGCAGCCGAATATTCCGGCCGGCCAATATCCCGGGTTTGTCCATAAGCCCAAAGGACGCAGCATAAACGGGATCAGCCCCAGGAGCAGGAAAAGCAGGGCGAAAATCCTGCGCCTCGTCGCCGTCCGCTCCAGGGAGGCTGCGTTCGATTTTTCCCATGAAAGCCTTTCACCGAGATCCGCGCTTTTTTGGGAAGCGGCCTGCTCCTCTTCGGCGGCTTCACGAGCAAAACTCCTCCAGTCGGACTGGGTTTCCATCAAAGCCGGCGCGAGGCCTCCGAGACGGGCTTCCAATGCATCCTTCTCGCCATTGAAACGGGCAAGCGTCTTTTGCAGCCCGTCCTTCTGCAGGGAAAACCCGAGATAGCGGACGAACCACTCGGTGATCTTGTCCGCATCCGGGCTTGAAGCGAGCGAGGCATACGCTTCCACCTCGCGCCTTTCCGATTCCAGTCCGGAAAGATGGGCGAGGGCCGATTCTTTTTCCGAACGGACTTCGAGGAGGCGGGCGTCGAGACTGTCGCGCGCGCCGATCAGTCGATTCAATTCCTCCAGATTTTGAGACGGGAAATCCGCCCGCGCACCCAGCGAGTCGATTTCAGCCCGCAACAGGACTATTTCACTTTCGACATCCTCCAGCGATTGAACTTTGCAGACCATCTCCGTCCTGCGGGCCGTAAAAAGCATCCTTTGAGCCCGCAAAAGCTCACGCTCCAGCCGGGATATTTCGTCGGCGATGCGGTTGCGCTCTTCGATCCAGGCCCGGCACAACGTCCTTCTTTCTTCGAGAGCGCTTTTCTCGGACTGCAGCGATTGCACCTGATCGAGCGACTGTTTATAGGGTCGCGTCGGCGCACGATCGGATCCGATCGCATCCAGCGCCTCCTGGATGCAGGACAGGCTGCGTCGAATGGAAAGCTCTTCGTCGCCCGATTGAGCCAGGTTGGCAATCCGGTCCCGGATAGTTTCGTGGCCTTGAATTTCCGCCACGCGGTTTTCACGGATTATCCCGACAGACTCGAAGAGCTCTTTCGGCATGCCGAAATGAGAGCGGGCAAAGACGACGTCGCCGTTGCGCTGCTGCTCGTATTGTCCGGCGATGTCCTCGCCGCTCGCAGTGCGTATTTCAATTCGGCTTTCGTCGCGTCCGAAAGAACGGTGAATTTCCAGTTCGCGCCCATCCGCGAGCCGGCACCAGAGAATCCCTCCATAGCCGGACCCCTGCCATGGCTTGTACTGTTCGACCCAGGGATCGAGGCGCCTCTGGATTTTCAAATCCGAACGCAACTGACCGTACAGCATGCCGACGAGAAAGCGCTGCAGCGTGGATTTGCCTCCTTCATTGGCGGCGAAAACCACGTTCAGCCCCTCGTGGAAATCAGTCGACCGCTCCTTGAGCCTTCCGAATCCCAGAACGTAGCTTCGCGTCAGAATCACCGGAGCCTCAATTCTCGCCCGCTGAGCGCCTGAACTCCATAGAGTCGCGCCCGCTCCAGCGTCTCCCGCTCCTGCCCGGCCGCCGCCGCCATCCGTTCATTGAGGATGCGGACAAAACGCCCCCGAAGCGTCTTTTCCTGAGCGATCGCGGCGAAGTCCAGGGCCGAATAGGTCTGGTCGATCCACTGTATATGCAAAGCCTCCCCCGTCAGCCGCTGCTCGAGCTCCGGGATCGAAAGGTCCAGCCGGGGATCCACGGCTCCGGCAAGGCGGATTCTGAGAATGGTTTTCGAGTCGAATGCTTGTCCCCGGCCCTGCAGGATAGCGTCCACAATCTGTTCGCGGGTGGAAAACGCGTCGCAGTCGATTGTCAGCGAGCGGAGAGGAAATTGATTGCAGATCCGGCTCTCCAGTTTGAGCCCCTCGTCCGAAATCTCCCCATAGATGTAGCCGCAGGGGCCCTCTTCGTCCCAGCCGCGCCCTTCCGGAATCCCCGAATACCAGACTTGGGCAGAGTCGAGGGCGTTCGGGACCGCGTGCTGTTGGTGATAATGGCCCAGGGCGCAATAGAGGATGTTTTTCCCGGCGATTTCGTCGATTTCGAATGGCCCGTGCTTCGCCTTTCCAAAAGGAACGCAGCTCAGGTCGGAGCCGTGCGCCATCGCGATATTGCGGAAATCCCCTGAAAGCGCGCCAAGTTTGCGGAAGGGCCGGTCCTGCAGTTGAGCGTGCGCGAAACCGAATCCCGCCACACGAACGCCGAGTTCGGGCATTTCCACCGACTGAAACTCCTCACGGTCGAAAATGCGGACGTTGCCCGGCCAGCTTTCCTCCCGATAAGGCGATCCCTTCTCAAAAGGATCGTGATTGCCGGGGGAAATAAAAACGGGGATCGGAGCGACAGCCTCGAACTGCCGCTTCAGAAAAGCCATCGTGTCCGGCGTCGTCCGGTCCGCCTCGAAAAGGTCGCCGGCGATCAGCACGAAATCCACCGCCCCGGCCCGGGCGTCTTCCAGGATGCGGCGAAAAGTGCCGCGGATCGCTTCCCTTTTGCGATCGCCCAGATGAGAAGGGAAACCGGACCCTGCAAAACTGGCGTCCAGATGGATGTCGGATGTGTGGATGAACCGAACGGGTTTCATGGCCGACTCTTTTTAACCTCTGGCTTCAATTCTGGCAAGAGAAAAACGCCCGCGGCCTGTGGTGAAAGTATATTAGCCGCGTGTCGCGAAGCGCTATTTTATCGACTGCAGAATCATTCTGGCTTCGCTGAAATCGGGATTGATGCCAAGCGCACGGTTCAGATGCAGGATCGCTTCGTCGGCCCTGCCCAGTTTGAGAAGCGCCGCGCCCAGATACGTGTGGGCGACATAATCGCCGGGCTGCATTTCCAGAATTTTGGCATACTCCTCGGCGGCCGAATCGAATCTCCCCTGCTTGCCGAACACGAAACCAAGGCTCCTGTGTATTTCCGCCGAATCGGGCGATGAGTGCAACGCTTCGCGATACTGGCGGACGGCCTCGTCGTATCTGCCCTGGCCGGCATAAATAGCCCCCAGCTTGCAGCGTGCTTCCCAATCCTCCGGCGCCATGTCCAGGGCTTTTTGGAGATGGACCGCGGCTTCGTCTTTTTCGCCTTTGCTCCACAGCGCGTCGGCGAGGCCCGAACGGAGGACCGGCGAATCCGTCTTGAGCAGAATTTTGCGGAAAAGCCCGACGGCCTCGTCGCTCCTCCCTTTTTTCGTCAGCGCAATCCCCAGATTCGCATACGACGGATAGAGATCCGGCTTGAGCCTGACGGCTTTTTCAAAGCATTCGATGGCCTCGTCGATCCGGCCGCTGTCCATCATCGCCAGCCCCATGCTGTTTAAAGCTTCACAGTGGCCGGGCCGGATCCTGAGGCATTCCGCGCAATGGTCGATCGCTTCCCGCAGCCGGCCCGCGGCGCGCAGAGGCTCGGCGATGCAGTAATGGGCGTGATAGTTGTCTTTCGTGACCTCGATGGCGTGCTCGAACAGCACGATGCTGTTGCGCCAGCGGGTCTGCTGATGGTATGCGGCGATCGACAATGCGGCGACGACGGCCGCCGACGCGGCCGCAAGAGCCGTTTTGCCGAATCGCCATTTTGAAAGAAGCCGCGGCGCCGTCCAGGCGAAAATTATCAACAATCCTATTGACGGCAGATAGGTGTAGCGGTCGGCGTATGCCTGCTCCCCCACCTGGACCCATCCGATGACCGGCGCGAGGGTTCCGAGAAACCAGAACCATCCTACCGGGAAATGCCTGAACCTCTTGCCGAACCGGATCGCCAGAATGGAAACGGCCGTCAAAGCGGCCGCGGCGCAAAGGGTCCAGAAAAGGGAAAAATTCTCGCCCGGATGCGGATAAAAAGGCGCCAGGCGGCTCGGCCACACCGTTTTGTATATGTAGAGGACGTACGATGTGAAAGAATTGGCGACGCGCGCGGCCAAAGAAAACCGGGCGTCGACGTCCATGGCGCCCCCTTTTTGCTGCACGATATAGGTGACGACGGCCGACAGGGCCGCCAGAACAAACAGAGGAATCTTTTCGACGATCAACCGCGAGAGGGCCTGCCGGGGATGGCCGCCGACCGCCGGCCTGGGCTTTGCGGCTGTTTCCCGGACGGCTGTTTTCAATCTGTCCAGCGGCCAGTAATCCATCAAAAGCAGAACAAACGGGAGAGTCGTCAGCATCGGTTTGCACATGAGCCCAAAGCCGAACAGGAGCAGAACGGCGACGTAGCCCGTCACCGCAGGACGCCGGCAATACCGTATGTAGGCGGCTGTCGTCAGCATCCAGAACAGCGCGCTTAAAACGTCCTTCCGCTCGGAGACCCAGGCGACCGATTCCGCCCGCATCGGGTGCACGGCGAACACCAGGGCGACGAATGCGCTTTGCCAGACGGCGCCTGTCGTTTTTTTCAAAATTGCAAAAAGCAGCAGGGCGTTCAGGATGTGGATCAGCAGATTGACGGCGTGATGCGCGCCGGGATCCATCCCGAACAGCCTGAAATCCAGCATGTGCGAAAGCCAGGTCCCGGGGTGCCAGTTGGCCGCTTCGCCGCTGGTGAACGCCCATCGGACCGCCTCGATTGTAAACCCGCGCTGGATGTTCGGGTTGCCGACAATATAGACAGGGTCGTCCAGATTGACGAATTCGTATCGATGAACGCCCCAGAACACGGCAAGGGCGACGAGCGCAATGGACGGGTATATCAACAAGCAGCGACGGTTCATCGCGATTATTTTCCAACGAAGGGATTCCGATTCCAACAGCTAAGAACCTGCGTAAAAATAAGTTCGCATTTTGGCGCGAGCGCCGGGCGGGCAGATGCAAGGCGGCGCGACGGGGGCGATGTGGCACATCGTCCAGAAGCGCTAACGCAGCAGATGCCCGCCCGCCGCCGCGCTCCGCAGGGCTGCCGGCTCTCAGAATTGCAAATATCTATGTCGCTTTTTCGCATGTTCAACCAACCTGAGAGCCGGCAGCAAAATTTGAAGTTTCGCGCAGGCCCTAAATGAAAACCATTCGCCTGCCCCTTTGGACCCGGGTTAAAGAGCCAGCGACTCCAGATAGCCGGGAATGTGCGTTTTCCAGCCGAGAGCGCCGTGAATCGCGCCGGCAAGGGCGGCGCTGGATTCCGGCTCCCCGTGAATGACGAATGTGAGCTTCGGAGGCTTTCGAAACGTGCTCAACCAGCGCAGGACTTCGGAACAGTCCGCATGGCCGGAAAACGCCTCCAGGCTTCGGACATGGGCGCGGACCGGGACCATTTCCCCGTGGATCTTGATCTCGCGCGCGCCGTCTCGGATCAATCGGCCGCGGGTCCCGACCGATTGATAGCCGACAAAAAGCAGAGTGTTCCTCGGATCGGGCAGACGGAACTTCAGATGATGCAGGATGCGCCCGCCTGTAGCCATGCCGCTTGCCGACAAAATAATCGCGGGAAAGCGCATGTTGTTGATTTGTTGCGATTCCTCCCGGGTGCGGGTGAACTGCATATTTGGACAAAAAACCGGGCACTGGCCCGTTTTGCGGAAAACATCTCTCGCTTCTTCATCGAAACTGTCGATATGCCGGCAAAAAAGTTCCGTGACGTTTTGCGCCATCGGACTGTCGACGAAAACGGGAAGATCCGGGATCATTTTCCGGGCTTTGATATCCCGGATTAAATACAGCAGGGTCTGGGTACGGCCGACCGCGAACGACGGGATCACGAGCATTCCGCCGCGCCTGGCTGTCTCGTTGATCACTTCGGCTAATTCAGGCAGCGGCTCCTCCGGAGGGTGGATCCGATCCCCATAGGTGGATTCCAGGAAAAGATAATCCGCCTCGTTTATGGACTCGGGGTCCCGCAGGATCAAAGCGTCGTATCGGCCCAGGTCTCCCGAAAAAACCAGCCGCTCGGGGCCGCTGCCGTTGTTCACCGTCGCTTCGACAATGGCGGATCCTAAAATATGGCCGGCGTCGAACAACCGTATCCTGACGCCTTCGGCAAGGTCCAGGCTTCTGTTGTAATTCAGAACGCGCAAATGCGGAAAAACTTTCTCGGCGTCCTCCCGGGTATAAAGCGGGAGGGCGGGCTTATGTTTGCTGAATCCCATTTTGTTGGCGAAACGGGCGTCCTCTTCCTGCAGGTGCGCGGCGTCCATCAGACTGATCTGGCTGAGCTCCGCGGTGACTTCGGTGGACCATATTTTGCCGCTAAAGCCTTCGCGAACCAAAACAGGCAGCATCCCGATATGGTCGATGTGCGCGTGAGTCAGCAACACATTGTCTATGGAAGCGGGAGGCGCCGGAGGCGCTTCCCAATTCAGCAGCCGCAGCTTCTTCGGCCCCTGAAACATGCCGCAGTCCACCAGGAAACGAGTCCTGCCGGAATCCACGAGTATTTTTGAGCCGCTGACCGTGCCCGCCGCCCCTAAGAATTGAACCTGTGTCATGAAGTCCGCCCTGACATTGAACTGCTTTCCGCGGCCGAAACCCCTTCGGACGATAGGCCCTTATCGATATTCATAAAACTCGACTCGATCGACGACGCCGTTTTGATCCCGGTCAAGCTTGTCGAAAGAAGCGTCCGAATCGAGCCATTCGGATCGGGAAATGACCTTGTCCCCGTTAAAATCCAGGTTCGCAAAAGGCATGTTCCGCCAACGCACGTTTTTAGCTAAAAACTCCTCCAGGCTTATCAGTCGATCGTGATTCGCATCCAGATAGCGGTAATCCTTGGCTTTCCCTGGCCATTCCGCCGGATCGATGGTGCGGTTGCGGTTGACGTCCAGACGCTCAAAAGCAGCGATCCGGCCGGCATCGGGATCGGAGGATTCCGTCGACGAGCTGTTCGAAACACTGCTGATTTCATTCCAGGAAAGGCGCTGGTCTTGATCCGCATCCCGGACCATAAAAAAAGCCGCCCACTCCTGCCTCGATATGAAGCCGTCCCGATCGACATCCAATGCGGCGAAAAAGGAAGAAGGCTCGTATTCCTGACCATAAGGTCTTTTTTCATCTTGAGATAGCGCTTCATTCCGGCCGAGGCGACCGGCGCCCGGAATCGCCAGGAGAAGCGCGGCAAGAATCAGAATTCTCCGCTTTGTTGTCCGTCCCATAAATAAACCCTCCGATATTCCCTGATGTGGCAGAACCGCAATTAAAACAATAAGTTTGCCTCAATTCCGAATCCCATCTTCCAGCTACATATTCCCATGTCGGAGCGATTTTGCACAAACTTTTCTAAAAAAACCGCATCTAATACTCTAGGGCGCCTGGATCGACGAGCTTTTTGGCCGCGCGTCGGCCACAAAAAAATCAGGCGCGGAACCATGCCGTCGTGCCGAATAGATGATGGGAGAAAGAAAATCGCAGCCGATGAACGACAACAGTTCAGATAGCCGAAATCAGCTGAACCTGAACCGGGCGATCCGCATTTTAAGCCATGCCGGCAGGCCGGACCCGAGGCAGCTTACCGACGACCAGACGGTTCAACTGCAGAGCATCATTGACGCCTTGTGCGATCTGTCGGTGCACGACGGATTGACCGGCCTCGTCAATGCCACTTTTTTTCATGCGGTCCTGGAACTCGAAATCAATCGCAGCCTGCGGACCGGAAGAAGCTGCGGCCTGATGGTCCTCGACATCGATCACTTCAAAAACATCAACGACACTTACGGCCACAGCGCCGGAGACGCGGTGCTTCAATCCGTCGCGGAGCACATGAAGCGCAGTTTGAGAAGCATGGACACCGCGGCGCGGATAGGCGGCGAGGAATTCGCGATCATTCTCCCGGAATGCTCCCCTGCGGACGCTTTCCTGGCGGCGAAACGAATTCACAAGGGCATGAACCCTCTTTCGGTGAAGATAGACGCAAGCGCCGTGCAGCTGACGACAAGCGCCGGATTGGTTTGGACGAACGTCACGGAGCAGATCGGTTCCGCCGCTTTGCTGGCCCGGGCGGACGAGGAAATGTACCGCGCCAAAAGATCCGGCAGGGCGCGGCTGTGCAATCCGCCGATCGATGCGACGATGGTGTCCTACAAAGAGAGGTCGGCTTTAATGAATCTGCCACTCGAGGAAAACCAGAATGCCCGATGAGAACAAAAAAGCCGGCCGAATCGCCGTGATCAGCGGCAAAGGAGGCGTCGGCAAGACAGTCCTGACGGCCAATCTCGCCGCAGCCCTGGCGGCGCTTGGGCGGCGTATTCTTGTCGTGGACGCAGATCTCGGGCTGGCAAACCTCGACATTATCATGGGGCTCGATCCGAAGTTCACGATCCATGACGTGTTCAGCGGCGACCGCTCTCTGGAAGACGTCGTTCTGCGTACAAACATGGGATTCGATCTGCTCCCCGCCGGTTCCGGTTTTGCGGAAGGCGCCGTCCTGGGCGGGGATCTGACCGAAAAAATGGAATCGCTTTTAAGCGCGCTGGAATCCAGATACGACGTCGTCCTGTTCGACGCCGGCGCCGGAATAGGGGATGTCGTCTTGTTTTTCGCCAACCTCGCCCATGAAATTCTGATGGTGGCGACTCCCGAACCGACTTCCCTGACCGATTGTTACGCCGCCATCAAGCTCCTGAAAAAAGTTTACGGGCGAAGCGAATTCCTCCTGCTGGTCAACCAGGCGAACCCGGAATCCCCGGACAAGGTCGGCGCTTCGGTAGCCGGCCATCTTCAGCGAATCGCATCCCAATTCATTGAATCCAACGGCAATGAAGTGGCTATTCATTTGATCGGCGCCGTCCCGTCGGACCCCGCAATTCCCCAATCCATCCAGCGCCGGCAACTGCTCTCGCAATTCAACCCGCAAGCCCCGGCGGCGCGCCGGATCCAAAGTCTCGCCGACGCTCTCGATAAACGGCCGCCACGGAAATGACACGGAGATTGTCTTGATCCAGTCCGTGGCCTTTCTGCGGCAGCATCCCGAAGATGCAAGACTAATTGCCGCGCCTGGTGTAATATAATCCCAGCTTGATTGCACGAAACGAAACTTCATCCGGTTTGCAGTTTTAAACAGTTTTGCGGGGATGCAAATTGAATCAGACAACGGTTGACAACTTCCAGCTGAACAACGAAGCCGCCTCTGCGCTTATCTCCAAAATAGCTGGCGGAGACAAAGCGGCTTTGGGCGCCCTCTACGACAAAACCAGCCGGCTTCTTTTCGGACTCATTCTGAAAATTGTGGAAGACAGGACCGCGGCGGAAGAAGTTTTGTTGGAAACCTATACGCGCGTTTGGAAGCAGGCGCCTTCATACGACCCCAGGATGCTTTCGCCCCTGGAATGGCTGATCATGATCGCCCGGTCCCGCGCGATCGCCGTCCTTCATTGGAACAAGACCTATAAAAGAAAACAGCGCCTGCCGGACGGCGCCGCCGGCTCGGAGATGAGCGTCGCGCCCGAGCGGCAGAAGCGTGCGCGCGATTTCATCGCCGCCCTCGCCCCGGCCCAGCGCGAAATCCTCGACTGGACGTTTTATTCCGGATTGAGCTGCAACGAAATAGCCTCACAGACGGGTAAACCGCCCGGCGCCATCCGGACCCACACGCGGCTTGGCTTGAGCAAATTGGAAGACCTGGCAAGCCTGACTTTCAAATCCGAACCGGATAGCAGCCAAAAATCGGGAGAGCGACAGTGAAGCACGAAAGAGCGACGGAGGAGATAAGGGAGCAGGCGGCCTTGTACGCCCTGGGATCGCTGACGCAGCACGAAGCGCGCAGCTTCGAAGTCCACATGAGCGAAGGCTGCTCCGTCTGCGAAACCGAATTCCGCAGATACGAACACATTGTCGCCGGAATGGGATTTGCGGCGGGCGAAGCCGCGCCTCCCGAGTATGTCCGGGATCTGCTGCTGGCTCGAATCGAGCGGGAGCATCTGCAGACGGCGACGGCGCAGAAGAAAACGCCTGAACCGGAATTGCCTCCGCCCATGGCTTCCGTCCCCGAGGCGCCGAAGCCGATTTTCGCCCAGCCCCCGGCGCGACGATCCGTCCTGTTCCCCTGGGTTCTCGCGCTATTGTTCGCCGCGGCCGCTCTCTGCATGTACTTCGTCTGGAAATCCGCCCGGGACTCCGCCAGGGAGCTGCAGACGGATCTCTCGGCCGCCGCCGCAGAATTGAGCGATTCAAAGGCGCTGCAGGAAATTCAGAAAAGAACGATCGAGGAATTCGACCAGGTTTTGTCCATTGCCAATAAACCCGGAACAAAAATCTCCCGGCTGGCCGGACCCGCCGCCTCTCCTTCGGCCGCAGTTACCGTTTTATGGGACGGACCCGAAGGAAGATTTCTGGCGTTCGGCGCATTGCCCCCGGCGCCGGAAGGCAAAGTCTATCAACTCTGGTTCTTTTCTCAGGCTGCAAGAATTCCCGCCGGCTTGCTCAAACTGAACCCAAGCGGGCGGTTTTTCGTTTCCGAGCCGATTCCGCCCGATGCGGTCAATGCGACGGCTGCAGCCTTGACGCTGGAGCCGGACAACGGTTCACAAATCCCGACGCTCCCATTCTTCGCCGTAAGCCGCATAGCCAATTGACCGTCGAGACGCTCCGGCGTTGGC
>CAZXSV010000041.1:31935-33082 GCA_964642735.1 uncultured Acidobacteriota bacterium | reverse complement strand
CTAGTCGATTTTTTCATGCCCAAGCATTTGCATGTAGCCCGTCTGGTAATATCCATTGAAATAGGGCGCCAGAAGCAGCGGCATGAACAGCAACGGTTTTCCCACCCTTTTGATGTCCATCGGATTGTGTTCGAATCCTCGGGGAATGTAGAGGATGCAGGGTTTGGCGATGATATGTCTTTCGTATTCCGGCCCCAGGAATATTTCGATTTCCGCATCGAAGTTGGCCGTCAGATCCGGCAGTTGGGCGCCCAGGAAGAAAAGATATTCGTCCACATCGTGGTGATGCGATTGCAGCTCCATCTTGAACGGTTTGACATAATAACGAAAGCCCATGTTGATGCCGGCGCCCGGAAGGTCGCTGTTGCCGCGGAAGCTGATTGTAGGAGACAGTATCGTATCCGTCAGCGGTTTCTCTTTCAGCCTCGTGCAGAATAAATGGTCGTATTTGCTGCCGACAGTTCCTTCGGGCCAGGGTGGAAGGTTTTTGGGCATCCTCAAATTTTCCGGGAGGTTTTTTTTCTCTTGCGCTATTGCGGCCGTTTGCGAGCCTAGTTGGGCCATTGCCACTGCGGCCAGGGCGGTGGATGCTGTCACATCGCAAAAAAATGCCCTGCGAGTCTGATTTTTTCCCTCTTTGCTAGAACTCATTGGGTTCCTCCCCTTGCTGTCTTCTGTTGTTTGCCGGGCGCGGCATTCCCGCCATTCACATTCGCTCTTTACAAATCGCCGATGTGGAATTCTTGTCTCTTCCATAAAAGCTTTTCGTCGGCTCCTGCAGGCCGGCATGGGGGCCTGCAATGTCCATGGGCGCATTATGGCACATTCCTGCGACAAACATGTCACATATATGTGACATGTGCTAGAATGCTTTCGGCGACGAAGGCCAAACCGGCAAAATGGTCGAACAGCTGCATGCAATCATGCCGTTCCGGAAGGAGGAATGCCTTACCATGCGTAAATATTTGTCGGCGCTTTCCATCGGAATTCTCGTTGTTCTGGCGGCCCAGAATTCATCCCGGGCTCAAGGTGCGGCGAGTTCCAAATCCAAGGCGCCCGATGCTCAATTTGAAGTTCTCAGTCCTTGGGCGGATATTGATCCGATTCCGCTTCGAGGAATTTCTCCGAGGCTCTCGAGCCTGGAGGG
>CAZXSV010000041.1:0-31925 GCA_964642735.1 uncultured Acidobacteriota bacterium | reverse complement strand
TTATTCGTCAATCCCAAGCGGGCGGCTATGCCGATCGCGCAATCCATTGACCGAAGATTGAAGGCCATGCACCCCGATGTCCAGACAACCCTCTATTATTCCGTCGGGGCGAATGTTAATGAGATCGAGACGAAGAATAAAGAAAAGTTTACGGCTTGGGTGAAAGGGCTTGATGCTGCCATAGCCGTCGTAGGCGATTGAGGGTCCTGCACAAAGTACCTCGCCTATAACGGGATAGCGATCGAGGGCTTTGGCAAGCCAGTCGTGCTACTGGCTAACAATGGTTTTGTTACCGATGCTCAATCTGCGGCGTCAAGCAAGGGAATGCCCGGGATCAGAATCGTAGGAGAATCGGTGGCCTGCGAGTCCACCGTAAAATCCGAGATTGAAGAGGGCGTAGCGGCGGCGATGAAAGACGTGGTTGAAGCTTTGACCATGCCGCTGACTCCTGAGGAGAAATCTCCCAAGCAGCAAACAGGCAAGACTCCAAGAGTCGCATTTAAAGGGAGCCTTCAAGATGTAAACCGATTTTACTACGGCAAGGGCTGGACCGACGGTCTCCCAATCATTCCGCCGACAGAGGAAGCGGTGGCGGAGATGATGACGGGCACGGATCTGCCGCGCGACCATGTCGTGGCGACGCTCATTCCAAGAAAGGGAAAGGCTACCGTCGAAAAGATTGCCATTAATGCGGCGATGGCCGGTGCGCTCCCAACCTACATGCCGGTTTTGATCGCCGCCGTGCAGTCTTTTGCCGATCCGAAGACCCGGTTTGATACCTTTGAAGTGAGCACCGGATCGTGGGCGCCTTTCTTAGCCATCAGTGGGCGAATAAGAAACGACATCAACATCAATTGCGGTTCGGGCGCATTGAGTCCGGGAAATATCGCCAATGCCGCAATCGGCCGCGCCGTCGGATTGATCGTCAAGAACATCGGCGGAGCAAGAAAGGCTGTCGAGGACATGGGAGTCATCGGAAACCCGGGCAAGTACAGCCTCGTAATCGGCGAGGATGAAGAGGCAAGCCCCTGGGAGCCTGTAAGCGTCGAGCGCGGCTTCACCAGAGAAGACAACACCGTCACCGTGTTCTTTCCCAACACGTTTATTCAGACGGTCCCTGTCGGGACGGATGCGCAAGGGATTCTGGACACGCTTTCAGGCATGGTGGGCAGCGCCATGTCCAGCCTCATTCTTATCCCTTCATGGGCCAAGGTTTTATCGAGGGAAGGATGGACGAAACAGAAAATACGAGATTATCTGGCGGCGCATATCTCCCCCGCAAATTCAAGCGCCGCCGGTCTTCCGAATGCTTCAGATCCCCCGAAAGTCGACCTCGACAGCAGCCTCATGATCCTGGTCGCCGGCGGGCCGGGATCGTTTATAGCATTGCTGAGGAGCGCGGGACCCGGGTTTTTCGAGAATGAGCTTGTCACCAAAAAGATCGAGTTGCCGAAGAATTGGGACAAGCTGGTGGCGAAATACAAAAATATCAAACCGAATTACGAAAAGTACTGACAGCGAACGCCGCGAACTTCACGAATTGAAGTTCGCGGCGATGCGCGGACAAATGGTTTGTCGTTGGGGCAGCCGGATCTTGCGCGCTTCGCCTTCCGGATCGTCGACCATCCGCCCGTCGTTGCCGAACGCCGGCGCACGGGCTATTTCAGCATATCCAGCCAGTCATAGAGCGCCCTTTTGAAAGCTGTGTACTGCTCGCGGCGTATGCTGTGCCCGGCGCCGTCGATGTAAACCCATCGGAACGGCGCTTTGGACTTCCAGAGTCTAGCCGCGTTTTCCGCCGTTTCTCTGGACACGATGCCTGTTTCCGCGATGATGAGCAGGGCAGGGCAATCAATCCTGGCGACGATCTCTTCATAGGGACGTGAAGGGACGCCGATTCTGTCAAAAAGGGCCTTGTCCCAAAGTTTTCTGGAATTGGACCAGGTTATTACATCATCTTCAGGCCAGGTCGGATTGTCCTTGCGGCATCGCGCTTTTATATCCTCGATCGGCAGTTCGGCCACTTTTGTTTGGTAAGCCCGTATTTCTTCATGGTTCTTCCGCACTGCTTCTGCGTTTTCCGGTTTTGGCGGAAACAAGCCCCATGCCGGGTCTTCCAGGATGATGGCTTTAGGCAGAGCAGGATGCTCCATCGCCAAATTACAGGTCGTCCCGGCGCCCATGGAATGCCCTATGACAATCGGTCTTTCCAGGCCCAGTTTCTCCACCAGGCCGGCCGCCTGCTTCGTATGGCTTTCGAAAGAAAAATCCGGGCCTAATCTATCGGAAAGCCCGTGCCCTTGCGCGTCGGGCATGATGACGTCATAGCGTTCCGCAAGCTCTTGCGCCGTCCGCCCCCAGCAAAGTCCGTCGTCCGTTGCGCCGTGCAGCAACACAAAGGGCGGCTTCTTCCCGCCGGAACGGTAGTAGTGGATTTTTATCCCATCGATAAGGACATTGCCTTCTTGGTATTTCATAGTCATCTCCGTGGAGGCGACACCCTCGCCCGCCTCAGTGTGGCGCTATTGTCTGCGCTGCTTTGATTTCGCATGTTGATTGAAGAACTTGATCGCCTCGGGCATGCCGCTTCGGATATCCCGCCGGTTGAAACTGCGTTTCAACGACGTCAGTCTTGATCCGTTCCAAGTCGTCCTCAGGAAAACGCAAAGACCAATCATGTTCGTCTTCCGGCAATTATTTTCCCGAGGCGTAAATCGCGGCTTGTCCCGACCCATTGAAAATGCTTGCCCCGGCCGGCTCAACAGCGTCAAAATATCATAGCACGTCATGCAATTGCAGAAACAATGCGAGAGCGGCCGAGCGGCGGTACAAAACGAAAGGGAAGCGATAGGAAAAGATCTGTTGTCAGGGTGTTTTTTGTCTTGGCGGCAGTGGCCCCCGTTGCTATGGCTGCGGGGATCCGAATTCTGGCAATACCGCTCGGAAAACGGAATCCGCCGCCTTTCTTTTACATCCGTTACATTTTCCGGGCGGCGGATTCCGTGCGAGCGTTTTTGGGGCCCTTTGTGAAGTCGCCCCTCAATGCCGATTGGAATTAAAACATTTCCCTGCTTATTTTTTCGATTTCAAGGGAAATGGCGTCATAGACGCCGTTGTAGACGGCGCCCTTTCCTCCCTGCGTGATGCAGGGAATGAAGTAATGCTTGCCGTTTTCTTCGCAAGCCCTTCGGACATGCTTGGCGACCAGTTCCTGGCTCCAGTCTCCGCGGTCCACGAGACCGTTGTCGATGTCGCCCATAAACGAAATCTTGCCGCCGTATTTTTTAATGAGTTCGGATACTTTGTTGGTAGATACGCACCCCTGCCAGATGTCCATTTTCATTTCGATCATGAAGGGCACGAGATTGGCGCTGTAGGCGTCGTTGTGATGAACGATGAGCTGCACGCCTCTTTCCTTGTAGTACCCGTACCATTTTTTATACGGTTCCAGAAGGAACTCCTCAAACATGTTCGGAGACAAAAAGGACGAGCGGTGGCTGCCCCAGTCGTCGTGCTGGAAGATGACTTCGGGAGCAAAGTTGTCGCACAGAAGCTTGGCGTAAGCGAGCTTCCATTCCGTAACATAGTTGATGAGATCCTTCATGGCTTCGGGCTCTTCATAAAAAGCGAGCAGGCAGTCGTCCATGCCCATCAGATAATGAAGCTGCTCGAAAATCCCGGGCGCGCCGAAGAAAGTGGCGAACACTTCGTTCTTGTCCACTTCAGCTATTTGAGGCTTGTATTTATCCCATTCGGACTGCGGATAATCAAGCTTGGGAGCTTTGACTATTTTCTCCCATTGGGTGATGTCCTTGAGCACTTTGTGCGCTTCATCGTGCACAGGGAAGGCCCCCGGCACATTCGCGGGCCAGGCTCGGGTCACGCCCCAGGAATCTTTGACCGGCGCTCCTCCGGGCGCAGGCATCGAGGAAGCCGCCGTTATCGGATCTCCCATAATCATTCCGAACGGCGAGCTTGGGGAGCAATCGAACGCCTCATACTGATTGACGAACCTGTCGGGCTTTCCACCGCGAATGGTTTCCAGCAGATTCTGCTTTTTTGTCAACATAAAGGAAAGGCCTCCTGAAAGGTCCGCATTCATTAAGCCGCCACGATCGTCTTTGCTTTTTCTGCGGCGGCTCCCGCGTCGGGCGCGTATGCGTCCGCTCCTATTTCATCCGCGAATTTCTGCGTTACCGGGGCCCCGCCGACAATAACCTTAAAACCCGACAACCCGCTTTCTCGGATTGCATCCACCGTTTTCTTCAGCGCCGGCAGTGTGGTCGTCAGAAGCGCCGAGCACGCGACAAGTTTCACGTTTTTATTATTTTTTATGGCTTCGATGAATTTGTTCGGCGCCTGATCCACGCCAATGTCCACCATGTCAAAACCGGCGCTGCCGATCATCATGTTGACAAGGTTTTTGCCGATGTCGTGAAGGTCGCCTTCCACGGTGCCGATAATGCAGGTGCCCAGAGACGTTGAAGCTTCCGCGCTCAGATGAGGCTTCAAGACTTCCACGCCTTTCGCCATCGCTTTGGCCGCGATCAGCATTTCGGGCACATAGATTTCTCCGGATGAAAATCTGTCTCCCACGATTTTCATTCCGTCGATCATTGCCTGAAGGATGTCTTTTGCACTGCTTCCTTCGTTCAAGGCTTCTTGAACAAGGCCGGGAACTATTTTGGTTTTGCCGATAATAACTTGTTCTTTTACTTCGTCAATTTTAGCCATTTTTTTCACCCGATTGCCATATGCCCCGGCCTTCGGCCGGAGACGTTAATTCCTGTAAAACCATTTGGACATTATACATTCAATGCGTTTTTATTTTTGTACGCCGAATAGGCCTTTTCTGAAAGCATGGATATACTCAATGCACATTTCGTCTCTGGCGAGCAATGCATCGGTCGCGTATATCAATCCCCTCAAATCCCTGTTCAAAGGATCGAGGATGACGCTGTCAAGCCCCGCGTTCATGGCAAGAACGACAAACGCCTGGTTGACAATTTTTCTCGCCGGCAGGTTGAACGAAATGTTGCTGGCTGCGCCGGTGATATGAATCGTGGGATACTGTCTTCTGATTTCCTTCATGACATCCACGATCATGTTGATCCCGTCTTCCGAAGTAGCCAGCATTTCCACGAGCGGATCGATATGCAGCCGGGAAGGATCGATGTTGTATTCCTTGGCCTTTTTCATCAGCGCTTCGAACACCTGAAGGCGCTTTTCCGCTGATCTTGGAATTCCCGTGTCATCGCATAGAAGCGCGGCGCATTCCCATTTCGTGTTTGCGATTTTCGGGAAAACGACCTCAATCTTGTTGCCCTCCATCGACACTGAATTGACAAGCCCGGGTTTATTGCAAAAATCAATGGCTTTGGCGCAAACTTCAGCGCTCGGGCTGTCAACCGCCAGAGGAGTGGCGACGGCCTCCTGGGCAAGGTCTATGAGCCACTTCAGGGTCTCCACTTCTCTGGAAACCTCCACGGAAGCGCATACATCGATGAAATCAGCTCCCGCATCCGACTGCACCTTTGCGAGATTTCTGATGAAATCGGCGTCTTTTGCTTCAATGGCCTTGGCTACCGACGGAATGGATCCGTTAATTTTTTCACCAATAATTATCATCGTATATTTACTCCATTTGTTCTCTGATCCTGCAAGATGAGCGCCGAATGCGCGTCTTTCATGCAGGGGCGAATTCTGCTGAAAACCGTAATTCCATAAAGTTTCGATTCTAGCTGGAATATCCTTGTTAAGTCAAATATTTGTCCCGAATTGCGCACGGGATGCGGAATCGCAGGAAGGAAAGCGTCGCAATTAATGTCGCGGGAACAGTTGAAGCGGCTGGAAAAAGGTGCTAGTGTCCCGTCCCTGAAGTCCGTTGCATATCTCGCCGGCTATCGACGACGCTGGCGGCGTTGGGCCTCTTCGGAATATTCCCGATATTCCATCGTCGGCCCGCCTTGCCAGCGCCGATAGATCGCCGGTAATTACAACGAACTTCAGGGACGGGACACTGGAAGACCTTTGCATAGCCGGGAGTCTTTTTGAAGATCGATTGAGGGGGGATCCGCCTTGCCGGATTTCTCCTGGTTAGGCACGGACAAACGAAAGTCCCGAAAGAATGAATGAAACAACAAGACCGCCGCAACTCAATCCCCGGTTCCGGCCTCTGATCTGAAGCAAGACGCTAATAAATTGGGATTTATGCCGCCAAACCCGTGCATGGATCCTCCAAGGATAGAGAATAGATGCGATCGCCAAGTGGCGTTGATTCATCCGACAGGGATTCCGACGGTTCTATCAGGATCGGCTTGGGCGTTGACGCCGGCGGAACCTACACCGACGCCGTGATTTTTGATCTTGAGAAGAATGTCGTTCTTTGCAAGGCGAAATCCCTGACAACCCGATGGGATTTTGCCTTGGGCGTCAACCGTGCATTGGAGCAGCTGGATCAGGAGCTCCTGCGGGAAATTGAACTGGTTGCGCTGTCGACAACGCTTGCGACCAATGCCATCGTGGAAAATGAAGGCCAGAAGGTCGGATTGATCCTTATGCCCCCCTTCGGGCTGGATATAGCTCAAAGCATATCCTTCCGGCCAAAATCCGTCATTCAGGGACAATTGGATATCACGGGCAGGGAAATCGCGCCGGTGGATCCGGGCGAAATCAAATCCGTTGTGAGCCGGATGATTGAAAATCATGGTGTGGCCGCGTTTGCCGTGTCGGGGTTCGCCGGCTCCATTAATCCTGAACATGAACTGCAGGCGAAAAAAATCATCCAGGAAGAAACAGGGCTTTTTGTATCCTGCGGCCATGAGCTGTCCGACACTCTCAATTTTCAAACCCGGGCCGTCACTGCCGTGCTGAATGCGAGAATTATCCCGAGGCTTGCCAGCCTGTTGCTGGATCTTGAAAAGGTTATGGAAAGGCATGGCATTGTTTCGCCTGTCGTCGTGGTCAAAGGAGACGGCACTCTGATAAGCTCGGGAATGGCGAAAATGAGACCTGTCGAGACTATTCTTTCGGGGCCAGCCGCCAGCGTAGCCGGCGCCATGCATCTGACCGGCATAGAGGACGCGCTGGTGGTGGATATGGGCGGGACGACCACGGATACGGCTGCAGTGTCATCAGGCTCGGTCCGCCTCAATGAAGAGGGATCGAACGTAGGGGGACACCGGACTCATGTCAAGGCTCTTGATATCCGCACCGTCGGCCTGGGCGGCGACAGCCTGATACGGTATGAGAGGACGGAATTTCACATAGGCCCTAAAAGGGTTGCGCCCATCGCCTGGCTTGGCCGGAACTGGCCCGGCGCGGAAGCAGCCTTAGACTATCTGAGTCTGCATCTCAAACATTACCGCGCTTCCACACGCAGGATGCAGGTTTTGGCCAAAACCGGCGATGTCAAAACAATGCAGCTTGTTCCGCTGGAAGAAAAAATCATCCGACTGCTCCAGCAAAGGCCTTATTCGCTGGATGAGCTCCTTCATGTCACCGGCGCCATTGCTGAAGGCAGTTTGCATTTGCAGCGCCTGGAGGAGAATTTTGTCATTCAAAGATGCGGCCTGACCTTCACGGACCTTCTTCATATCGATGGCCGGTTTGTGAAATGGGATGCGGAAACCGCCCGGCGATATGCCGGGTTTTATTCCTTTTTGTCCCACAAGCCCATGGATGAAATGATCGATCGCCTCTTTGAGTTGGGCGTTCAACGGCTGTCTGTGGAATTGCTTAAAAGGCGTCTGGATGATGATACGGACCCGGACAAAATGGATGGCTGCCCTGTCTGCAAAACCCTGGTCCGCCATCTAATCAGCAAACAGCATCCCAATTATGAAGTGGCGATCAATTTCAAGCGCCCGGTGATCGGGATAGGCGCGCCAATCCAGTTTTTTCTGCCGCAGGCCGTCCTTCCTTTTAAAACAAACTCGATCCTTCCCGAAAATGCGGATGTCGCCAATGCCATCGGCGCGATTACGAGCCATATATCGATCAAGAAAGAGCTCTGGATCGTGCCCGGCAAAGAGGACGGATTTGTTGTGGAAGGCGTTTCAGGCGCCCGCAAGTTTAAAACTATCGATGATGCGGACCGGTTCGCCAGGGAAGAATTGACCGATATAGTTCATAGTAAGGCGGAAGAAGCCGGAACAAGCTGCAGAAGGATCGTATTTGAAACAAAAGACAGCATCCCTTTGGCGGCGACCGGGGAAGCAGTCTTTTTAAAGCGCACGATATCCGCAATGCTGAAAGGACGTCCGGATCTGGTTGTCAAGAAGGATCCCTTGTGAGAAAGCAAAATTCGGCGTTGGGTCCGGTGAATCCGCGAAGATCAGGTTTGCCATTCAAAATAGGGATCCGGCCGATTATAATGCGGGTTGAATTTGTTTGGGCCGTGGCCGCGGGATTGCATGGAGTTGTGATCGGTTTTTCCTCGAAAAACATCAAACCGGCCGGGGAAATGGAAAACGCGGAAGCAGGGGTCAGTCATGGATTCCCTATCCAACATTCATTTCAACGTTGGGCGGGAGTCTGCTAAGATCGTGTCGCTTCATTTCGTGGGATCTCCCGGCGCTGGGCGCATCAGGGCTTTTCAGCGCCGGGAAACCGTGAAGAATGGGAAACGAGGTTGTCTTCCGGCAGTCATGATCTTCGATATTCCTATCAACAGAAAAGGATAAATTGGGAGGTTTTTGCTCATGAATTTAAAAGAAATGTTCATGTCCGCATTGCGGAATGAGAAGCCTGTAAAATGGATGGGGTATGGATTTGAGGCCTTTCCGAAGATCAAGTTCCATTGTGTCATGGACCCCATTTCGATCTGGGATATTCTTCAATTCACCGGAGAGGCGGCGATAGACAATTGGGGCGGCACCATCCGCTTCCTGCCCGGCGACCCGGGCTGGATACCGATCGTCAACGACCAGAACAAGGTGATCAAGGATATTTCGAAATGGCGAGACTATGTCAAATTCCCGGAAATCCCAAATCTTGACTGGAGCGACGCCAAGAAAACGATTGAAGGAATCGACCGGGAAACGACGCTGGTGATGGTTCCCAGTTTTCGCGGTTTGTTTGAACGCGCCCACTGTCTGATGCCTTTCGAAGAAGTGTTGATCAGCCTGTATGAGGAGCCGGAATCCATGTACGAGTTTTTCGACGCCTACGCCGACTGGAAACTCAAGGTCTTCGAGCAGCTCATCGACAATCTTAAACCGGACATTCTGCACTCTCATGACGACTGGGGCTCTAAAACCGCCCTTTTCTTCTCCCCCGCCAAGTTTCGCGATTTGTTGAAACCGCACTATGCGCGCCTATACGGCTATGTTAAAAAGCGCGGAGTGCTGATCCAGCATCATGCCGATTGCTACTGCATGGGAATTGAAAACGACATGGTCGATCTGGGCATCGACATGTGGCAGGGAGTTCTTCCTTCCAATGACATTGTGCAGATCCAGAAAAACACCAAGGGCAAAATGCTTCTTATGGGAGGCATTGAACAGGGCGTGATCGACAGAGCGGACGCGAAAGAGGATGAGATCCGCGCGGAGGTTCGCAAGGCCATCGACACGTATGCGCCCGGCGGAGCGTTCCTGCCTTGCATCGGAAGCCTGGAGTGCATCAATGAGTTTGTCACGCCGATCGTCATTGATGAATGCAATCGCTACGGGGCGGAATGGCTGAAAAAGCAGCGGTAGCGGCGATCCGTTAAATCAATGCACAAAGCCTCCCGATCTGCAGAGCAAGGGAGGCTTTTGTATTGAACCGCTCTTTTGAAAGGTGAGAATCGAATTGTACAACGTTGAATTCATGCCGGTCGGAAGGCGCGGGCGCTGTCCTGAAGGAATTTCTCTTCTGGAGTGCGCGCGTCTGTTGAAAGTGGACCTGGTCAGCGTCTGCGGCGGCGTGGGGGCGTGCCGGCGATGCCGGGTTCAGGTCGTATCCGGGACCGCGCCGCTCCCGACGGCCGGGGACCGGGACGCTTTTTCGGAGGCGGAATTGCAGCAGGGCTTCCGACTTGCCTGCATGGCGTTTCCGCAAAGCGACATCCGGGTGCTGGCGCCGCCGGAGTCTCTGTCCGCGCCCCAGCGCACGCAGGTGGAAGGCATCGATCTGAAGGTCGAGCCGGACCCTCTGGCTCGTGGATTTGAAGTTCGATTGCAGCCTCCCTCGCTCGAAGATCCGCAACCGGACGACCGGAACTTGTGGGGCGCACTCGAGCGCGACTTCGGCGTCGCTCCGGGAACCATCGATCTGGCCGTCCAGCAGGACCTTTCTTCCCGGCTCCGAACCCTGGGCTGGAAGGCAAGCGTCGTCCTGCGGAAATCGGAAATCATTGCATTGGATGCCGTTTCAACCCGCTGGATCGGCCTTGCCGTAGATATCGGCACGACCAAGATCGCGGTCTACCTGGTGGATATGAAAACCGGGGAAATCGCCGCATCCTCGGGCCTGATGAACCCTCAGATAGCCTATGGGGAGGATGTCGTTTCGCGCATCTATACCGCCGGCAAATCCTCCGGAAGCGCCGAAAAGATGCAGAAGCTTCTGGTAGACTCTTTGAATGGCAGCGTCGCCGCCCTGTGTGTGGAGATCGGCGCCGATCCCTCGCAGATCGCGGATGCGGTTCTTGTTGCCAACACCGCCATTCATCACCTTTTCCTGCGGCTGCCGGTCGAGCAGCTGGGTCTGGTTCCCTATGTGCCGGCCGTCCGTTCCGCCGTTGACGTCAAAGCCCGGGACATCGGTCTGAAAATAGCGCCGGGCGGCTATGTGCACATGCCGCCGAATATCGCCGGGTACGTCGGCGCGGATCATGTCGCCATGCTGCTCGCGACCGAGACAGACAAGAGGGAAGGGGTCACGCTGGCCCTCGACATCGGCACCAATACGGAAATCTGCCTGAATTGCCGCGGCAGGATGAAAAGCGTGTCCTGCGCCTCCGGGCCGGCGTTCGAAGGCGCGCATATGCAATTCGGCATGCGGGCCGCAAAAGGCGCGATCGAACATGTTCGCCTTTCAGGGGGGCGGCTGGAAATCCAGACGATCGGGGGAGGAGCGCCGGTCGGCATCTGCGGCTCGGGGCTCCTCGACGGGATCGCCCAGATGCTCAAAAACGGCGTGATCGACTCGTCCGGCCGGATGCAAAACCACCCCCTTGTGCGTACGCGCAGCGGCCGGAAGGAATTTGTTTTGGCGCAGCGGCCGGGTGAAGAGGACATCACCATCTCCCAGAAGGATGTCCGGGAACTGCAGGCGGCGAAGACGGCGATCCGTCTCGGGATTCAGGCGCTGCTCGATGATGCGGGCGTCTTAGAAGCGGATGTCGACCGGGTTATTATTGCCGGAGCGTTCGGCACCTTCATCGACGTCGAAAGCGCGGTTGCGATCGGCATGCTGCCCCTGCTCCCCCTGGAGCGTTTCCAGCAGGTGGGCAACGCCGCGGGAACCGGAGCGCGGCTGGCGCTGATTTCACGCGACAAGCGCCGGGCGGCACTGGAGATTGCGGCGAAAGACGGCTATATCGAGTTGGCGACGATCCCCGACTTCAACGAAAAATTCGCCGCCGCCACCTCCATGGTCTGGCAAGGGGGGCGCTAACTTCCGTTTATTCGATCGGAAATTTCCTTAAGGCGGCTGAATTCCGCATCCACCGGGACATGGTCCGCAACGCCGATGATCGTTTGGTTGTCCGTCTCCGCAAACGCCTTGGCTTCCTCCACGGATTGGATCAGGTCCGACAGGTCGCGCATCGGCATCACATAATCCTGTGGGATGCCTCCCCATAGCGTGACATGCGGGCCTGCGGCTTTTCTTGCCTCGGAAAGCGTTGCATCGCTCTGCGGCGGTCCCGAGATTCCGGCCAGAGCGTCAATGCCGGAACCGGCCAGAAGCGGCAACAGATGTCTGGAAATTCCCCCTATGTGAACCAGCAGGCATTTGTCGCGCCGATGCAGCATTTCGCATGTTTTCCGGTAGCTTGATTCAAGGCGATTCTCAAAAGCGGCCGGAGAGATGAATTGTCCGTCCAGATTGTCCGGCGCCAGAAAGACGGGGTGGCGGAAGTTGGCAGCCAGATTCCGGATCAACTCGTTTCTTTTTTCTTCCATGATCCCCAGCAGTTCCGTCAACCGGTCTTCTTCCGACATCATCAACATCAATCCGTCGCTCCATCCAAGCATTGTATGAAGCATATCCGAGTAAGGAGTTTGGGGAATCCGGATGACATCAATGACGCCGGGATTCGAATCGGATTCATGCGGGCCGGGGGATTTCAACCGGTACCGCATTGCCTTTACGATCTCTTCCGCGGCGTCCAGATCCTCTTCATCTTTGACAGGATATTCTTTCTGCCACCAATCGCCGTCGGGTCCCAGATCCCACACTTCGGACAATGCTTTGAATTTGGTGCGGTAGTGGATTGTACGCCGGGATTCGGTCTCTTCGCGGATCACATCGATGCCGTCAAATTCAAGCCGCCAGGGCGTGTGGACCGACCATGCCGGGCAGTTCAAGGATGAAGCGATGCCGGCAAGAGAGCTTTCCCTCCCTTCCGGCAAGGTCCCCCGCCGGCTGTGCCATTGGAACCATTGACTCAAATCGGGCAGGAATAAGGGACGGCCCGAAGCTTGCCCCGGAATCTGCGACAACAGGATTTCCTTGAAATTCATCCCCGCTCTCCCCGGAGTTCCTTTTCCGGCTTGATCAAAGCCAGATCCAGACCGAAATGTTTTTTTAAAAACGCATTGAATTCAGCATCGTTGACTATGGGCGTTTCCGACGCTTCATTGTTTTTCACCGTCTTAAAGTGGCTGTCCGTGAGCGTAATTCTTCCGTCCTTGGTGGGCATGGTGCACATCCGCATCTTACGGAAAAAAGACTCCGGGAAGGTGGCCGTAAAGTGGTTCGCCATAAGAAAATCATCAGGGCCGCATTCCTCCAGTGTAAAAGCGTACAAGGAATTGAATCCGTCTTCTGTTTTTTTCTGAAGCGCGAGGCCAAATTTCGGATGGGCGACGAGGCGGTACGTATGTGCGAACTGCTTTTGCTCCGTGTTCTCCTCCAATATCAAGGGAGCGATAAGACCGTCATTGCCAAAACCCACATCCGCCAGCCACCGGGCGGCGCCTGTCTCCACCAGTATCGCCTGGTGGCTTTTGGCCGTGTAATGGACGCCGTCGACCGCGACCCTTGCCAGAAGATTCGCAACTTTGAACCCCATCTCACGGAGGACAATGGAAAAGATGCCGTTCATTTCAAAGCAGTATCCTCCCCGCCGCTCCGCTACGATCTTTTTATGCAGGGAGGCGCCGTCCAGCGGGATCGGTTTACCGTAAAACACGTCCAGGTTTTCAAACGGCACGTTCAGGGTATGCGCGATATGGATATCCCGGAGAGCGTTTTCGCAGGCCCCCCGGCCGCCTTTGTAGCCGATTCTCTCAAAATAGGAGTTCAGGCTGAAACCGCCGCTCTTCGCCGCAGGGCTGCCGGCGTTTTCCAGTTCGAATTCAACGTCGCTCTGCATCCGACAAGAGTCCTTCCGATTTTTCAAAGCATTTCCGGCGAACGGCTCGATGGCCGGTCATGCCCTGATACCGTAGACCTTTTCGTTGTAACGGGCTATTTCGTCGGTAATGATCGGGTCGACGTTGGGATGAATGCTGCCCGCGAGTCCATAGGTCAGGCACGGGATGAAGCCGCCGCCCGGGCCATATTCCACGCAGGCCCGGCGGACTTCTTCACGAATGGTTTCTTCGGAGGCGCCCGGCCAGTCGACAATGGCGGCGTCGACGCCGCCCATGATAATCATGCGCCCGGCCAGCTGCTTCTGGAGCTTCGGTATGTTGTTTTGGGGCAGCGCGCCCTGCCAGATGTCTATCCCCAATTCGACCATATCTTCGACGATAGGCTCAAGGAAGGAATCCGCATGGTGCATGATGAGGACGTTGTTGTCATGGGCGTAACGGTACATCTTGAAGTAGCAAGGTTTTATCATCTCCCGCCATGTGGCGGGACTCATGAACATCGCATGTTTGCTTCCCCAGTCGTCGTGGGAGAGGATGACGTCGGGTTTAAGGTTGTCGACCAGGAGTTTGAGGTAATGGAATCGGTATTCGCCGATGGCGGCGATGAGCTCTTTCATGCTTTCCGGCTCCAGCAGAAGGTTCGACAGTGTATCCTCAAATCCCATGAGATAATGGCACTGCTCAAAAATTCCGGTGCCCATAAAGGCCATGACCATCTTTTCGCCTTTATCCACCTGGGCCGCCGCTTCCAGCGCGGGTTTCCAAAGTTCGGGGTCGGAGCAGGCGCCGACGATTTCCGGGACTTTTACATAATTTTGCCACCGGGTGACATCCGGAACGACCTTGTTTTCCGCCGTGACATGGGGCATGGCGGCGAACTGCTCTTCCGGCCAGGCGATTTCGGTTCCCCACCGGTCTTTAGTGGTCCGGCCTTTCACGCGGTTGCCGCGCGTGAATGCGCCGCAGGGATCATTCATCACTGCAACGAAAGGCTGGTATTGATTGACGAGACGGTCCGGTTTGCCCTGGGCTTTCAAAAGCTCAAGCAGATTTTGTTTCGGTGTGAGCATAGAGTTTCCTTTTTAACTGCTGTAATGAATCCTCGACTGCCTATAAAGCTCCTCGCTGAAGGCAGGGGTGAACAAATTCATCGCATTAAAATTTAAAAATGAAGGCTTCGCCGGATTGCAGAATCTAGCGGCATATTTCCTTGCTTCTTCTCTCTGTTGTTCTTCCGTCAAGGCTCCCGGATCGAAAGGATCGGGCATAGCTCCTATCAGCACCTTGTCTCCATACAGCTCATAAATTTTATGCGTATCATTCATGGCCTGCGGGCACCATGAATCCCAGCCTGCCGCGATGATATTGGGAACCTGTTTCATGAGCTGACCGCAGCTGTGCAGCTCGCAATATTTGCCTTTCGAATGCAGGAAATCCGTCGTCCTTCTCATGTAGGGGACGATCATCTCGCGGACTGTGGACGGAGAAAAAAAGGTTTCTTGCTGGGAGCCCCAGTCGTCATGGATGCAGAATCCGTCAATCCCCGGAAAACAGGCGCAGAATTTATCGAATATTTTTATATAGAGATCGGTCGCTTTGTCAAAGAAGGCTTTTATGGCATCCTGCTGATCTTCGTCGATCATGGCCACAACCGCGTTTTCAAATTCCATGAAAGTAATCAGTCTTTCGTACCATCCTGTCAGAAACCAGCAAACATTGAATTTTTCGTCATCGAGATAAGTCGCATTTTCTTTGGCGCTGCCTTCCCAGTCCCAGGCTTCGATGTCCGGCCAGACGATTTTTTCCGGCCATTCGTTGAAATCCTTTATGAACGGTTTGCCCGGCCGGATCATGGATCCGCCTGCGACCGCGACATACTCCCATGGCATGCCGAACATGTCCGGTCCGCCGCCCTTGTTCGGGTCAAAGGGATTGGCTTCGAAAACGAAGGAGCGCGCGATATTATCCGGGATGACTCTCGGGCTGAACAGACGGCTTTCCAGCATGCCGGAAGTCTGCCAGACCGGTTCTTTTCGCAATGCGCCTATAACCGCTTCCTTGTCGGAAACGGGATGTCTGTAAATTTTTATTGCAGGCATAAAAGGCGATGGGGGAAGCTCTTTTACAACTTCCATTTCTTTGGGATCAAATTTGGGCGCTGCCATTTTTTTCCCTTCTTGGCTGATAGGGGCTGCTTTTTTTGAGGTCGGCAGAATAGCACAGGCCTTTTCGAAATGCCTCCGGAATTTTTCGGTTCGGCCCATAAATTAATGAGGAGAAATTTCCGGGCATCGAACACTGCAGCAGGCGTCGGTTTTATTGCGCTTGACTTCAAAACCGCGGATTTGTAGATACTTATATTTCAATCCCGGGAGTTTCATGCCACGGAAAAGAAGCGCTGAGATCAAGCAAATCCGTTAGGGGGGCATAAAAAAGACGTGTTTTTCATTGCATCTTTCGGCGGCCGGAATGTTAAATTTTTTGGATAGAGTTTTTTATCCATTGTTCCGGTTCAAGGAAGACGCCTGCAGGACAATAATCCGGTCGACGCGACTATGGAGATGATGGAAAAATGGATTCAAAAGGCGCTTGAAGCCGGCTTTGATGCGGCGGGCGCGCTGGATTGTTCCGGCATTGTTCTGCGGCCCGAGGTTCGCGCCGCCTGCGAAAGCAACAAGTGCGGGCGCTACGGCAAAAGCTGGTCCTGTCCTCCCGCATGCGGATCCCTGGACGAGTGCGCGGCCCGCATCCGTCGGTATCGGAAGGGTCTGATCGTGCAGACAATTGGGAGATTGGAGGATGAGTTCGACGGCGAGGGAATGATGGCGGCCGCGCAGCGTCACGCGGAAAGCTTCCGCCGCTTTTCCGCCGAGCTGCGAATGGATTTTCCGGATATGCTGCCGATCGGGACCGAAAGCTGTTCCGACTGCGAGAGTTGCTCCTATCCCGAGGCGCCTTGCCACAATCCGTTCGGGGCAATTTCACCGATGGAGGCGTACGGAATGATGGTGAGCGACGTCTGCCGGGCCAACGGCATGCAATACTACCATGGCAAAGCCTCCGTCACTTTTACCGGATGTTTTCTGCTGCAAATGTAGTATTACAATTCCAAAATTAATGCTACTCTATTGGAGTTCATGGATGAAAAGGATGCCCTGCTCCTTTTCGGGCTGTGTTGAATATCCGGGCGTCCGCCGGGCGGATCATGTTTAACGAAAATTGCGGCGAGGCATTAAGAAAGCGGCGACAGGCGATCGCGCTGTTCTGTTCAGTTCTTCTTCATGTTCTGGCCCTGCTCGTGTTGTTGACGGCTGGATCGCGTCGGTTGGATAAACTCGACGCCGCCTCTCCTGAAATTGTTTTTGTCGTCCATCCGATGTTTTTTGACGACGCGCCGCCCCTTGAAGTCAGGGAACGAGATGACGCTGCAGCCAATTTCCCAAAACCGATTTCTGGCGAAATAGCGTCCAGGCGGGAGATTTCCCGGCAGCCTGCTCCGGCGCCGCCTCCTGATTCTCCGTCTGCCACGGTCGCACCGACGCGCGATCCGCCGGCGGAAATTCAACCGGCGCCGGTTTCCGCTATGCCAAATCCGGAGAAGTCCGAACCGAATGAATTCGCCATCGCCTCCTATTTCAATTCTCCTGTCGAGGGTTCCGCCAATGGATGGAGCGGGCATGGCGGTTTTGACGGCATAGGATCGATTGCCACGGGATCCGAAGAAACGCTCAACGGCGGCGGCAAGGGATTATCCGGTCCCGTCGGCGGCGGGGGAGAGGAACGGGATATTGGCGCCAGCGGGGGGCCTTCTCTTGTAAAGCTGAAACCGCCCGTTTATCCCAAATCAGCCCGCCGGATGGGAAAGGAAGGGAAGGTATTGCTTTCCTTGCTGATTGACAAGTCGGGACGCCTGGTCGACGTTCGGGTGATCGAGAAAGCCGGCTATGGCTTCGACGAAGCGGCAATGGAAGCCGTGCGATTGTCCTCTTTCAAACCTGCGGTCGAGAACGGGACGCCGATTGCCTGCCGGGCTCGAATGGCGATCCGGTTCGAGCTGAAGGACGCCATGTAGCGAAAAAGGCGCCGGGCAGGTTCATGGATGGCGCCTTTTTAATTCTGAGAGTTTTCTGCGCCGGAAAAGAAGCATGGGAATCCACCATTGATTTTGAATAATTTCGTGCTTTCCGTGCGGTTTCCTCCCGCGGCCGGATTAGGCAGGCCGTAATTTCTGATCTTCCGGACAGGTTTAAATTATTCCTGGCCTCCGCCCGTATTGGTCAATACAAGCTTTCCGTGCTTGACTCCCTTAAGACTTAAAAGCTTGTCTGCGAATTTTTTAGCGTCGCCCCCCCGTCCTTTGAGTATGATGACTTCCAGGCAGTTGTGATGGTCCAGGTGGACATGGGTTGTGGCCAGAACCTGACCCTTGTAGTCGTGCTGTGCGGCAACCAGCTGTTCCGACAGATTGGGTTGATGGTGGTCATAAATCAGCGTCAGGGTTGCCACCACCGCCTTGTTTGAGGCGACGTCCTCTTCGACAAAATGATCCCTCACCAGGTCTCGGATCGCTTCGGATCGGCTTCCGTAACCCTTCTGCTTGATCAGCTGGTCAAATTTGTCGAGAAGGTCTTGTTCCAGGGAGATTCCGGTGCGTATCAAGGATGACATAGTGGACTGTTCTCCGGTTACAAATGCCAATGCTTTGCATTGTACACTAATGAAGTCGCAAAGAGGAAATGCTTCGACGTCGGGTTCTGATTGGAAGCCCCCCTTTTTCTTCCGTCTGCGGGTTGCGCCGATGTAATACGAATTCAGGATCCGTAATATGCATGGCATCAAAACCCAGGTCCCCAATCTCTTTTCCCTTGAGGATGGCAAGTCCTTCTGATAGTGTTACGATTTTGCTAATGGTAGTACGCATGATTGAACCGCAGGCATTGTCCGGGGGCATGTCTGTGATCCCCAAGGAGGAAGATAGCGATGCATTTGCCAGGGAACCGGGTTGCCGCGTTGCTCGCGATCCTGTTTATTTTATGCCCTGCAATGTCTCCGGCGCAGAACGGCGCCGGCGCCGCGACGGAAGCAGATGATAAAACCTATGAGATCAAGGAGATTACCGTTACCGGGACTCGCGACACGGAATCGGACGCCAATCCGGCGATTCCGGTCGCCACGCGTTACGGAACCCAGCGCAACGTGGTGACCGAGGAGCAAATCGAGCGGCAGGAATCGCTTGATTTGCAGTCCGCCCTGCGCAACGTGCCGGGCGTCATGTTTCAGAGCAAAAACGTCTTTGGGAGCCAGACCGGCCACAGCCTCTACGTCCGCGGCCGGGGGGCGAGCCACCCCAGCGCGGACTTTGCCGTTCAGTTCGACGGGGCGCCGCGGTACGGAGCGCTTTACGGCCAGGTGTTGGGCGACGGCGCCGCCGTTTCCACCATCGGCGGGATCGAGGTTTTCAAGAGCCCTCAGCCGTCGCAGTTCGGCAGCGGCTATGCGTCGATCAACATCCTGCCAAAATTCAAGGTGAATGAAGGGAGGATGTTCGAGCTCGATCTCGGAATGGGAGCTTTCGGGACTTTCGACCAGTCTCTCTCAGGAGGGCATCGCGCCGGACCGTTCGACCTCTACCTGTCCCAGAGCTGGACGTCGACCGATGGTCACGTCGATCATTCCCGCGCCCAGCAGCAAAGCTACTACGTCAATACAGGATTCAGGATCAACCAGGAATGGGACCTCCGGTTCCTGGCCAGCTATGTGAACGCTCAAACTCTGGCCCCGAAGCCCGACAACTCGCCCGGCGCCTCTCAGCCGATGGCGGAGCGTTTCGACACCGAAACCCTGTTCTCCACGCTGACGCTGAACCATCATTACGGGCAGTTCGAAGGATTTGTCAAAGCCTATTGGAACGATACCGATTTCGACCTGCTGGAGGAGTTGAACGACGGCGTTCCTTATGCCGGAGGCGGCGTTTCATCTGTTCAGGAAATCATGTTGTACGGTATTCGGGCGAAGGAGGAAATGCGCCTCTGGAAAGGCGGCGAAATCGTCGCCGGGGCGGATCTGGACTATTCGGAGCTGACCAATATCCAGAAGACCAACAGCGGCCTGGCGGTTCCGGGAGTCAATGGCGGCCGGGTGAAAAGAGTTTGGAATTTTCCGGACATAACGCTTTTTTCGCCGTATATCGCCGTAAGCCAGAGGATCGGCGTTTCCGGAAGCTTCCATTTGGTCCCCTCGGCAGGCATCCGTATTTATGCCCATGACGAGTTCGAAAGCGCGGCGTCGCCTCAGACCGGCATCGTGATAGGGTGGAGAAACACGGACTTCGCCTTCAATTACGCCAGGGGCGTCAACTACCCAAGCCCGGTGGTCCTGCAGGCTTTGACGCTTGACTCCTCGACTGTGGAAAATCCCGCGCAGCACTGGTCAAAAATCAAGCCGGAAGCGGTGGACCATTTCGAAATCAGCTTGACGCACGCCTTTCCTGGCCGGGCGACCTTAGGGATGGCGTTGTTCCGCGATAATGGAAAAAACCGCTTTCGCGCCTATATGTTCGGGTCCATACCCGCGCTGTGGAACGATCCGATTGGCGAATACAAGATCGACGGGCTGGAGATCTCTGCCGCCGCAACCCCGAGGCAGGACTTTGATCTGTCGGCCGGCGTCACATGGCTGGATTCCGAAGCCACTGGAAACGATGGAGTCAAACGATCCCGGCTGCCTTACACTCCTAAATTTCAGGCGCAAGCCGGGGTGGATTGGAAATTTTACAGCAAATGCCTTTTCCATCTGGACGTGCAACGTCTGCAGGGAGTGTATTCGAGCACTAATTTCCGCACCCAGGGATTCAATTTCGCCGAGCTCAACGAAAGCCTCAGGCTGGACAACAGCACGCTGGTCAACGTCAAGGCGAGCCGCTTTTTCGACTGGCCGGAGTGGGGTTTCGAGGATTTGGAAATCTACCTTGCCATCAATAACCTGTTCAACGATCATTACCAATATGCCCCAGGGTATGACATGCCCGGCATCGCCGTCTTCGGCGGAATGAAAGTGAGGATCCGTTAACCCGGGTCCCATGGCGCCGCCGGTCCTGTTTTCAGTTCACTTCGGCCGGGAGGAATAGGAAATGGCTCAAAAAGCCAAGTCAATCGCAGCAATAGTCCTGATGCCTCTGGCTATTTTTCTCGGAGGCTGCCGTGAAAAAGAGCTGAAGGAACCGTTGCAAGTCAGGCAAACCGTCGTAACATCCGACACCCTTTTGTCGGGAATGAGCGAATCGCTGCTGCCTTCAGGTTTTTTTGAAGTTTATGCGATTCTGCCTCCAGGACAATGTCCCGGCCACTATGACGTCAAGCTGACCGATATCGCCAAAGTGAAGAAGGCGGATCTCGTCCTGTCTTTCCTCGACATGCCTTTTATGCGGAAGGCAGAAATTGACGCGGGCCGCCAGCTTGTCATAGATCCAAAGGATCGCAACTGGATGGCGCCGTATTCCTACACAGAAGGTTTGAGAATCCTCGCGGGCATACTGTCGGATCGATTCCCGGAGCATAAGCGGCACATTGAAGCGCAGCGGGAGCGCTCCATCCGGGAAGTGACTGAAAAGAATAATGTTCTTAGCGACAGGATAAAGAGCGCGGGCGTTTCTCAGAGGACGATTATTGCATCCTCCATGCTCAGAGAGCCGCTGGAATGGATGGGATTCCGTGTCGTAGGCGAATACGGCCGGCCGGAATCCATGTCGGCCAAGGGGATCGCCGCTCTCATAAGGCTGGGCAGAGAGAAAAAGGCGGCCATGGTCGTGGATAATCTTCAGTCAGGTCCGGAAGCCGGAAAGGGAATCGCCGACGCTCTGGACGTGCCTCACGCAGTCCTTTCCAATTTCCCTTCGGAAAAGGGATACGCCGCCACGCTCGACGAAAATGTGGATGCAGTGCTGGCCGCTATAGGGAAGAAACCATCCGGTTCCTGATTGCCGGCGCCGCATAATTTGGGCCGCTGCTTTCGCCTTCAACCCAGGTTTGCAGAAACGTCTACTGACGGGGTGGAATTTCCATTTTCATACTGAAGTTTTGATGTAAAATTATAAGCTTTGTTGGAATGGAGTCGTGCGCCTGGGGCCTGGCGAGGCTGGAATCTGAAAAGTGATTTCACTTCTTTCGAGAGAGAAAAGCCGGCTGACGGCCGATAGAGAGCCATATTGGAATGAGCTGTGAAGCCGAGGCCGCTTTGTATTTCCAGGGCGAAGTTGGGGTTTTACGGCATCTCGTTGAATGATTGGGCGATGAATTTGAGAATCAGGTTTTTCGGTTTTGAAAAGTTGTCATCCCGGCTGTTTAGGCAGTTCGCTGCGCTGATAAAATCATGCCTGTGGAAATCCGTCGAAACCGCGAGGCGGGCGCTGTGCAACATCAATTTTTACATCGCTTCAGCCGTGTTTTTATTTTTTGTCCTGAACGCCGCCAAAGTCGCCGCTTTTAATTTCTACATCGTGGCCGATCAAAACAGAGGAATGCTTGTTTACAAGCTATACACGTCTTTTCTGCTGGTATTGATTTTTTATCCCGTCATTTTGAGAATCAAATCAAGAATCGTCTTTATCGTCATTTATTTCGTTCAAGCGCTTTATATCGTGGTGAACGTCACCTATTATTCCTATTTTCATAACTACCTGAACATACTGCAGAGCGTCCTGCTGTTTAAAGAAAGTTTCGTGACCGCAAGTCACTTCGCCGTCCCGTTTTTCACGTTCCAGTTGATCGTGTTCCTTGATTTGCCGTTTTTTGCAATCATTGCGTTTTTCTATAAAAGAATCTACTCCGCCGGAACGAGGCTCTACCTGTACCGGATGGCGACGGTGTTGACCTCGGCAATTATTCTCATATCCCTGGAAGTCAAAAGCCACGCAAACGGCAACTCCTTAAAGAGCATGATAGGCAACGAGTTTTTGGGCGAGTCCAGGGTCGTGGAAAAGTATGGAACGGTGGTCAACAATTTGACGGGGCTTTTCCTCAAGAAAAATGAAAGCGAACTGATTAAAAGCTTCCGGTACGGGAAGGAAATCTCCGGCGAAGCTCAAGCCGAAGAGAAGCCGAACATTGTCATCCTTCAGGTGGAATCGATGGATTCCAACATTGTAAATAAAAAACATGGCGGACGCTACGTCACTCCTTTCCTTCATTCGCTGAAGCGTGAATCGGTTTATTATCCCTATATGATGAGCTATCACGAGGGCGGGTGCACGTCCGACGCCGAGTTCTCGGTCATCAACAGCATCGAACCCCTGGAAGAAATCCCCGCCATAAAGCTCATGAACTACACCTATCCGAATTCCATGATTGCGGTTCTGAGGAAAAATTCCTACAAGGCCCTCGCTTTCCATGGGAATGGCGGAGAGTTTTTCAACCGCAACGTCGCGTTTCCGAAAATGGGATTTGACCGGTTCTTTGACATCAATGCAATGAAACTGCAACACGCGGGATGGGGCGCGCCGGACCACGAACTCGGCGAATTTGTGACTAGGCATTTGAAGCGGGTCGAGCGGCCGTTTATTTCCTACGTCATCACCATGACGAGCCACGGGCCTTTTACGAACGTGAGGCACTGCCGTCCGGAAAATCCTTTTCCGGACGTCAAAGACGAAACGGCGCGGAACTATCTCCACTCCATGTCCTATGTCGATCAATCGCTGCGCGAGATCGTTTCTCGTCTGAAATCGGAATTCGCCAATACTTATATCATCCTTTACGGCGATCATACGCCCGGCGTAAAAAACGACGATTACAGACAAGCGTCGGTTTTGGCGGAGGGAAAGAATTTCGAATTCGTCCCGTTGTACATCATCACTCCCGACGGCAAAAAATTCATCGAGACCCGCAAGGTCGCCTCCATGTTGGATATTGCTCCGACGGCGCTCCGGATATCCGGCGTCCGATACAGGATTAAATCCGACGGAGAAGATTTGCTCGATTTTGGCGGTTTGTCCAATGAGATCCCGTTCCAAAAGGGCTCCTATGACAGGAGCTATTTGTACAGATTGGCGAAATGACGGCAATCCCCGCAAAGCGCCGATTCCATGCGCGGCGCAAGCCACGGCTTTACTATGGGCGGAGTCGAATCCAATTTCAGTGAAAGATCTTTGAGGCGTTCGGGGAAAATATATTCCGGACTTTCTCATCCGGCGGTTCTGTTTTCCGTCGTGATGTTTTTGACGATCGCTTCGCGCGTCGCCGTTCTCCTGCCCGGGAACGTTTTTATCATCGACGAAGGCTATTACATCGGCGCCGGCGTTGAAATTCTGTCTTCGCAAATTGACGCCGCGCGGCATTACTATCAATACACCACGGGCTGCGTCTATATTTTCCCATTGATCGCCGCGGTCGTCGCGGCTTTTTTCGAGCGCCTTGGAGTCAGCGGAGTTGTCGGCGTCCGGATTCTGAACGTCGCCGTCGGGACGGCGACGGCGGCGATGGTTTATGGGACGGCGGGCTTGCTGGCGAACCGTTGGATCTTGGATCCTTTCCAAAGAAGGTTGATGCCGTTTTACGCCGCTCTTCTTTTCAGCCTTTCGAGCGCTGAAATTTATATCAGCGCGCTTGCGACTTATGACGCGCTGAGCGTCGCGTTCCTCACGCTGGGCATTTGGCTGCTGGTCCTGGCCGTCCTGCCGACGGACGGGGAAAACGGACAAAGCGGTTCCAAAAGCTTCGCCCGGCGAGCAGGCTTGGCTTCAGCCGCGGGAGTCGCGGTCGCCCTCGGCATGATGACCCGCTACTTTCCCGTGGTTTTTACGCCTTTGATCGCCCTTTTGGGGATCTCCTCGGCGCTGGCCCTGGTCAGAAACCGAAGGAATAAAAGCGCGCGCCTGTTGATCGTTTTCGTCTTCGCCTTCCTGCTGGCTTTCGGCGCTTATTTCATTTCGTTCTACACGGACGCAATCAAGCCTGCGCTGGATCACAATCAAGGGAATGTGGATATGCAGGACCCGGTTCAGGCGAAATATCTCGCGGCGTTTGTATTCAAACAAAATAAGGCTTTGACCCTTTTGGCTGTTTTTGGCGCGCTTGGGCTCGCTGCGCCGGTTTTCAAAAGGTTTGTTTTCGGAAATGGAGCGGCCCTGGGCGCCGGGTGGCGCAACCGTCTGTTCGAAATCGCGCCCTTTGCGCTGATTCCGGCGGGCGGCGTCGCCTTTCAGATCGTCGGGCCGCACAACTATTTCGCCTACACAAAAAACCTGGCCGTCCCCATCGTCGCGCTGGCGCTGCTGGCCGGATACGCTTCGGCGAAACTGATTGCATGGCTGCCGAGGCGTCTGCAACCTTTCGGCACGGCCGCTTCTCTATTGCCGGGCGTTGTCTACATGATGCAATCGGTTTCGCAAGCCAGGGATCATCAAATATCCGGCGGATTGAAAACTATCGACTTTGTAGACTTCGTCAGGAAACAGCTTTCCGACGAGCATTTCGCAGCGCGCTACTCCGGTTTTCAGGATGCCGTCGCCTCGCGATTGCATCAAATCCTTCCATGGCTGGCGATTCTTCTTGCGGTTGCGGCCGCATTGTTTTTGTTTTTCAAACTGAAATCCAGGTCTTCTGCCATCCAGGGTTGACGGACGCGTGCGGTGGAAACGAAGCCTCGATGGGGCGGCCAGAACGTGAGCGGCCCCGGCCGCCGCGAATGACGCCACGAAAGACGAATCTGGCGTCTTCGGCGAGGAACATCAATTCGCCTGAGACAGGCGCTGTCTTTTTTCCAACAGGGCTTTGCAGGTTTCGGTCAAGCCGAAGGTAAAGAAAAAGGCGAGCAGCGTGCTGATCCCGCCTACCAGAAATATCGTTTTTAATCCATACAGATCGCCCAAGGTTCCGAGAATGCGGGGAGTGATCGCGGTGCCGAACAGCTCTCCGATGGCCATTCCGATGGCGGTGGTTGTCGCCGCGATGGAAGGCGGCGTCGATTCCTGGCAGATAATCGCCACAAAAAGAACCGAGACGAACCCGCAACAGCCGAGAACCATGACGTAGGCGATCTGGCCGATCAGCCCTTTCGTCAGATACAGGATGAACATAGACGCGGCGATGTAAGCCGTGAAAATGGAAGCCGAAGGCTTTCGGCCGATGCGGTCCGCGACGATCGGGACGATAACCGCCCAAAGCAACCCGATCACGCCCGAAATGGAGCTCATGTATCCGGTTTGCGACAGCGTGAGACCCCCTTCGTTGACCCAATAAGTCGTGCCGAAGCTGACGACGCCCCAAAAACCCACCATGACCAGGACGTTGGCGATAAACGAAATAGTGCAGTTGCGATAAGCGAAAATCTTGGGCACGTCTCCCCATTTCATTCGGCCGTCGTGGCCGGAAGCCGGCGGATCCGAGGGCCGAGCGTCCGAAGAATCCGGCGGCCTCGCTTCCTTCAGGACATACGCAATCAGTATTCCGACAATTACGGTCGGCAGGCTGGTGAAGATGAACGCATAATGCCAGTCCAGACGTATCGCCAGCTGTATCGTAAGAGTCGGACCCAATATCATCGCGATCAAACCGATGGAGAATTGAAGAAGCCCGATATAGGAAGCGAATCTTTTCGGGTCGCCCTGCGCCGCAAGCACGGAGGTCATCAAAGGATAGATCGGGCCGTCTGCGAAACCCGTCAGGAATCGGACGATTATAAAAGCCGTCAGCGAACCTGCAAAGGCGGTGCTGCCCGAGAATATTCCGGAAAAAATGATGGCGGGGACCAGCCAGGCTTTTTTCAGACCGGTCCGGTCTGCCAGAGAAGTCAGCAGAAGAGAGGAGAGGACGAAGCCGAAACCGGTGTACATGACCATCTGGCTGGTTTGGGCATTGTTGAGGTTGAAATTTTTCATCAGTATTGGAAACAGGAATGAAATGGCGTTCCTGTCCAGCAGCACAAGCCCCCAGGTCAAGGCAAACAGCACGGCGATTGCGTTCTGATAATTTTTTGTTTTCATGACGCTCTTTCTCCGGATTTGCCGCCCGAATCGCGCGAATGTCGGAACGTCCCGTAACGATTGCGTCCAGACGCCGCTGTTTTATTTTATTCCTCGATCTTTCTTTGGAATCACGAAAGACAACAGCATCGATGCGATGACGATCCCTGCAATGATCGAAAGCGATATTCCAATCGGAAATTTTCCTCCGTAGAGTTCGTTCAGCCAGGCCATTTTCAATCCCACGAAAATGAGCACGAGCCCAAGCCCGTATTTGAGAAGGTGAAAGGAGTGAACCGCGCCCGCAAGCATGAAATAAAGCGCGCGCAGGCCGAGGATTGCAAAAACGTTGGACGTGAAAACGATCAAGGGCTCGCTGGTGATCGCGAAAATCGCGGGGACCGAATCGATGGCGAAAACGATATCGCTCAGTTCGATAAACAGCAGAGCCAAAAGGAACGGAGTCGCATGAATTTTCCCGTGCAGGCGCACCAGGAATTTTTGCCCATGCGCTTCGGCCGTCATCGGGACGAATTTTCTGAAAAGGCGCACTACGGGATTGCGGTCCGGATGGATCGATATTTCGGGGGCGAACAGCATTTTGACGCCGGTCAGAATCAGGAAGCCGCCGAAGACCCAGATCACCCAATGGTAGGCCAGGAGAGCGGATCCGATGGCGATGAAAATGCTGCGGAATATCAGGGCGCCCAGAACGCCATAAAACAGGATTCGATGCTGATACGCCGCCGGCACCGAGAAGAATCCGAACACAATCACAAACAGGAAGATGTTGTCGACGGAGAGCGTCTTTTCCACGATATAGCCGGTGAGAAATTCCAGGGCGACCCGTCGCGCGCTTTCCTGGGCGTTGAATTCCGGAATGGCTGCGAGGCGCGGATCCCGGGAAAACTGCCAGGCGGCGAACTGGTATAGAGCGTAGTTGAATAGAAGGGCCAGCGCGATCCAGACTGCGCTCCAGGCGGCGGCTTCCCGGTAGGAGACGGCATGCGCCTTTCGATGAAACACTCCCAGATCGAGGGCAAGAAGGCCTAGAACAAAAATCGTGAACGATCCGTAAAGCCACCAGTAACCCGACAGCGGGAAAAGGCTGACATCCACTCTTTAAATCCTCCGGCCGCACATCGGCGGCGCATTCCATAATTATAGATCCGCATATTATCGCAACATTGCGGCGGCGGGAAGACGCCCGAAAGCGCTGCCGTGTAAAAAAGATTTGTCGCACTATTGTGCGAAATTCAATCGATCCGCCCGGTTCAATTCGGCGTGGGCCCTTTTGCCTTGAGAGCGTCCAGCATTTTCTGTTTCGCGAATTCACCGGAGGGCGTGAGCGTATAATTCCAGTCGCGAATAAGCGTCGGCCCCCACTCGGGGTCGAAGCACCAGACTACCCAGCTGATCCCTTTGCCTTCCAGGTAGCTGATGATGGATGGGCCGTATACGGGCTGGGCGGAGTTCGGCGGCGCCGCCTGGGCGCCGCCGAACTCGGTGGCGACCACCGGATAGGATGCTGCGGCGAAGCCGAAATCCATCTCCCATTTCGGTTCCCAGGGCTGAGGGCGCTTGTTGGAGTACGGATGGGTCACGTATCCTATATTGGGAGCGTTGATCGGCGCTTCGCGGATGGGAGTGAGATCGTACGCCCAGTCAAATCCCGCGACCAGGACCACCGCCTGGGGATTGTAGGCCCGGATGATCGTTATTTCGTTTTCACAGATCTTTTTCCATTCGTTCCAGTCCACCGGCCCCAACTGCCCCCTGTAGGTGGTCGGCTCGTTAAAAAGCTCCCAGAAAGCTATGGTGTTGTGACCGGCGTAATGTCTGGCCATGATGCGCCAGAAACTGTAGGTTTCCTGAACGGAAGTTTCATACATCGGGTCCTGAAAGAGGCCTGTCGTGAGATTCCCGATCGAATGCCAGTCCAGCATGATGTACATATCGAGGTCGGTGCACCATTCCACCGCCTGGTCGAGCAGTTTGACGTATTCCGCCGGAGTCCTTCCGCGCCACGCCACCGGGTGGACCGGAATCCTGACCACCTTCGCGCCCATTTCCTTCACCTTGACGAAATGCTCCTTGCTCCAATGGCCTTGAGAGGCGAGCTTGTCGGGATCGGAGATGGACAAACCACGGAATAGGACAGTAATCCCGGACGGATCGACGAATTTATTGCCTTTCACGGAAATCAAGGGCAGCTTCTTGGCGTTCACCCGGTAAGGGAAAGCTCCGGGGGCCACCGCTTTCCACCACCCGCCTGCCTGCTGCGAAGGCGCCTGGGCGAAAGCCGCGCCTCCGGACGCCAGCAACATGCCGAACAGAATAAAACGAGCCGCAGCTTTCATTGTCTTCTCCTTCGATCTGCGTCTGAGGGGATGGAGCGCGCCATCCCTTATTTCCACAACCGCTCCGGGCCGTAAGCCAAAACTCCCATGGCTCCGGAAACGATTTCCGCCGCGTCCTGCCGGAGCCCCAGGATTGCATTCGCGCCGAGTTTGTTCGCACAAATCGGCATGCAGGCGGAGGATTTTTTTAAAAAACCTTCATCGGTTTGGGTTTGCTGAAAACCGATGAAATTAGAAAAAAATTGAACCAAACGCAATGAATTTCAATCTTGTTTTTAAAGCAACGCAGGAATTGCAGAAAACCTGCGTTCGCCGGCTGTTTCGGATTAACCCGGATTATTCATGAAGCTGCTGCGGCGGCACATACGGGAATGTTTGCGTTGCGTTCGCAGGATTTCTCGACGTACTGTCGAGTGCGGAATCCTTCTGTCGCGCGCCTTGTATCCATGCTCGTCTGCGCCGCCTCGCTGCGAAGCTTCATGAATAATCCGGGTTAAGAACAGATGCGGGAACCATGATCGGCTGGCTTTGGCGTTGTTGCAAGAAAAATGTCAAACGATCTCGTTCCAAGGGTCGCTTTCTTCGACAGGATAGGGCTATAATCAAAGGCGCAAAACGGCGTCCGGATTTGCATTAAACTCAAAACCAGGGATAGATGGAGCATATGAAGACAATGAAATTGTTTTTCAGCGGGCCTCGAGCGTTGACTTTCATCGGAATTTTGCTGTTGGGTTTAATGCCGGTCTCCAAAGGCCAGGAAAGTCAGCAAAACAGGACAGATGAGGATTTCAAGATCCGGGTTGCGGTCGAAGAGGTTCGTATCGATACAGTGGTTTTGAACAAAAAGACCCGTCAGCCGGTCTCGGGATTGACGGCCAGGGATTTTGAAGTGTTCCAGAACGATCTGCCGAGAGAAATAATATCGTGCAAATACATATCCGAACCGACGGAATCCTTCGCGCGGCCGGGAATTTCTTCCGGCGGGGACAAAAAGCAAGACAAGCAATCCAAGAGGATTCCTCCGCTTCCGGTGACAGGGTTGGACCGGGAGGACGTCCGCCGCGTGATTGTTTTCATTGTGGATGATTTGTCGATGGATTTTGAAAACCTCCATTTCGCCCGCATGGGCCTCAAGAAATTTGTGGAACAGCAGATGCAGCCGGGAGATCTGATCGCCATGCTGAGGACGAGCTATGGCAACAGCGCGCTCCAGGTCTTCCTTTCGGACAAGCAGCAGCTTCTGGCCAGAATCGAAACCGTGGAGTGGGGGCCGAACGCGGGCCGCATCATTTCTGAAGATACGTTGCAGCCTCTCTACGAAGGACAGATCTCCGCGATCAATTATGGCATCAAGGCCTTAAAAGACATGCCGGGGCGCAAGGCGCTGGTTGTCATGACCGCCCAGCCGGAGTTGTCTTCGGGGATGTCCGGCGGCGGGTTTTCCGCCGTCAATTATGAGAATCTGTATTTAAAGCAGTATAACCAGCTGGCTGACGACGCCTTGCGGGCCGGGGTGGTCATCCATGTGCTGGACATACGTGGAGTGGAAGCGCCGAGCAGCGCTATGGCTTCGTCTTCTCCTGTTTCTTTGACGCCCACCGCAATGTCCGGAATGGGATCCTTCGGCGGAGGCGGCGTCGGGAATCTGATGGGCGGTGGCGGGTCGGGCGGATCGGGCAGATCTGGAGGAAGCGGAATCAATTACGGAAGTCTTCAGGGCGGCCCCACGAACGTTGGGAGCGGCGGCAGCATGGGGGTGGGATCGATCAGCAACCTGGGCCAGGGCGCAGGCGGCATGATGGGCGGCGGCATGGTTGGGATGCGGGGCGGCGGCGGCGGATTCAGTTTTTCGCGCGAACCGGCGCGACAGAATTCATTGCCGCAAAAAACCGGAGGGCTTTTTATAGAGAACAAGAATTTCTTCCTCAACGGGATAGGCGATGTCAACAATGCGTTGAAAGGATATTACCTGATATCTTTCGCTCCCGCTCCGAACTCATTCAAGGAAAACAGGCAGGCCGTCTATCACCGGATCAAGGTCAATGTCAAAAAAAGCGGAGTCGAATGGCATACCCGCGACGGTTTTTACGGGACGACGGACGTTATGGAGGAAGCCGCGGCCGTTCCCAATGCGATGAGAGACGCGATCTTTTCCCCTTTCCAGAATTACGATCTGAAGCTGGGACTGTCTTCAGGATATGTCAAGGACCCCCAATCGGGCTATATGCTTCGGTCCTGGCTCAATGTGAGCGCAAAGGACCTCCAGATCGTGCGAGCCGCAGACGGATATGCCATATCCCTGACCACCGTCTGCCTGACGTCCGACATCAAGGGCTACATCCATGATTCCAACATGATGAAATTTGAATTTGGAGTTAAAGAGGAAAACCTCGAATGGATCAAGGAGAACGGGATCCGGTTTTCCCTGCTGCTTCCCATCAAGAAACCGGGGTCCTACTATCTGCGGGTAGCCGTCAGGGATGAATCGTCCGGGAAAGTCGGTTCCGCATATGAGTATGTCAGCATACCGGATCTGAACAAAGGCAGGCTGGCAATGTCCAATATGTTTATCATCAACAACGCGGATGACGTCTCCTGGATATGGTCCGGCAAAACAAAAGAGGAGAGCCGGAGGCTGCTTGCCCCCGTCCTGGAAAAAGAGGAAAACAAAACTCCCGCCCTCCGGAATTATAAACCGGGCGAAAGCCTCGAATATATGGCGATTGTCTACAATGCCAAGCTTCACAACAATCTTCCCGATCTGGAGTCCCAGTATTTTCTTTTCAGGGACGGGAAAGAAATCATGAAAGGCCAGCCGCAGCAAATCGAAGTCGGCAGCCTGGCGGATTTCGGCCGGATCCCGATACGAAAGAAGATGATGCTGGGGGAATCCATGCAGGAAGGGAATTATGTGCTGCAGCTGGTGGTCCGTGACAAGCAGGACAATGGCCGGTACGGCCTCATAGCCCAAACGCTCAATTTCGAGGTCAAGACCAATTAGAGCCTGTCAATGAATAACGTTTACGCTTTGGCGCGAGCGCCGGGCGGACAGATGCAAGGCGCCGCGACGGGGGCGATGCG
>CAZXSV010000040.1:0-33288 GCA_964642735.1 uncultured Acidobacteriota bacterium | reverse complement strand
TAGACATGCCCGGATCCGCCTCCGCAGTAGAAGCTTCATGAATAATGCGGGTTAAATTGCGAGCCGCACCTATCGTCTGCGCCGCACTTTTGCGCGGTGGCGAAAGGGAATCATCTTTGAAGAAGGTTTTTCAAGACGAGGATGGCTTCCGTGGCGAGAAAGCCCGCGATAGTGTGGTGTTCCCTGTTTCTGATCACTCTCGACCACATGAATCGGGAAGAGGAGAAACGAGCTTTCCGGAGAGCCGGCAGAAACATCGGGACTTTGTTTGAGTATTCAACGAAGGATTCTCCGTAACCCGATAACAGTTCCTGCTCTTCGGCTTTCATCACGGGAAAGTAGAATGCGACGAAGAAAATTCCGAAAACCAGCAGAAGCCAGTGCCGCTGGCCGGCTACAATGATCCCAAGAGCCATGAGAAAGGATCCAAGGTAAAGGGGATTTCGGGTGAACGCATAGGGGCCGCTTCTGGCAAGAGTCTTGCCCTTTTCAATATGGCCGGCGGCCCAGAGGCGCAGGAGAGCGCCTGAAACAGCGATCGCTCCGCCTGTCAGCAGAGACCGGAATGAGGGGCGCATCAGCAACAGGAACAGAATTCCCAGAACGGTTCCCGCCGGGACCCTCATTTTTTGCGCTATTTTTCCCCAGCCGGATTCAATCGCCGTTTGAGGAGACATGATCAATTATCCATGACGGTGCGTTCCCTGGTAAACGGCGCGGCGATCCATTTGTTGGCTTCGGCCTGCGCGCCGTTGGAATCGTCTTTTGTATTGATGGCTTTGGTGTATTCGGCGACAGCCCGCTGGCGCTGGCCCAGGATGTCATAGATTTTCCCGAGGTAAATGTAGCACCACACCTCAATCCACTTGGGGTCTTTATCCCCGTTCAACGCATCGCGAAAGGAGTTTGCCGAGGATTGCAGATTGAACTGTTCATAAAAAACTTCCGCCATCCGGAAGTGCGCCAGCGAACGATGGGGATTCAGTTTCAAGGCGGCTTCATACGCCCGAACGGCGTCGACAAAATCTCCTTTGCTTTTCAGGTCGTTCCCGATGGAAAGCTGGACGGAAGTCTGCAGTTCCTTTGAATCCCTCAACAATTTGTTGTTGGGATCCAATTCAACTTTTTTGGGCATGGAAAAAGTCGCAAAGTCGAAGGACGTCGATTTTCCGTTCAGTTCCACCGTGGTCGTCTCTTTTTTATCGCCGCTTTCTATCCCGATTTCGATGGGCATCCGAAAAAGATCCCGGTCCTGTTTTACGGTTCCGGACACGCGAAAGCCTCCGGAGGTCTTGAATACAATGTAATCGGCCTGAAGCGACGGCACTCCTGTCGCATCGATCCACTGAGCGAAAAACCAGCCCAGGTCCTTTCCATAAATATTCTCGGCGAGCTTTTGAAACTCGGCGGCGCCTCCCGCTTTCCCGGAAAAATCTTTTATGTACTGCTGCAGGAGTTGTTCGAATTTTGCTTCCCCGAGGATCCCGCGAAGCATTATCAGAATCCATGCGCCCTTCCCGGCGACGACCGATTCATATCTTTCCGATCGGTATCCCAATCCAAGCCCTTCCCGGACAGAGCTTTTGTTCTCAAATTTCAATCCCAGAACGGCCAGATTGTCGGTTTCTTCTTTCAGAGCAGCGGCGCCTTCGCTGCTGCCGATATATTGCGCGGCGGAAAAATAGGCCAAACCGTCCTGAAGCCAAAGGTCCCCTGTATTCTGAATCCCTGCCGTCTCCTGCCACCATTGATAGGCGATTCGACGGGCAAGCTCTTTGACCGGCGGCGAGGAGTGCGCCAGTTCGCTGCGTGTGATGAATACGGTTCCCAGCATTCCCGGCTGTCTTGCCAGCCGGTCGTCCACTTCGACCAACCGCAGGGCGCCGCTGAAAGCCGGCGGTCCGTAGGCATTTTTATAATGCTCGAAAATCTTTGCGGCGGCGGCCGCGCTTTTTTCCAGGGCTTCGAGGTTGTTTTCTTTTGCAAAGCATTGCAGAGCAAAATCTCCAACCTGGACCTTTTTCTGATAGTACTGGCCGGCGACGATAGATCCGGGCAGAATCGGCGATTTTGAAGTCCAGGTGAACGTTTCGAAAATCCCTTTGGTTGTCACAGGCGACGGATCTCCGGGCCCGATGACGGTCATGCCGAGCGGGACCGTCATCTGCAGCGTCGTCGTCGACCGGTTGACCAAAAACCGGTTGACCGGAAACCATTTTGCCGAATACATCAGATAGGTTCCGTCCATCCCGATGTAGGCGCTGCCCTCGTCCCGCGAGAACAGCCTGCTGAACCGGTCACGGTCGAACCCTCCCTGATATTCGATCGCAATCGTCGTATCGGCGCCGACCTCGAGTTGTCTTGAAAAGCGAATCGACAGGAATCCGGGGCCAATTTCATCCTGGCCAAATTCAATATCCGTCCCGTCGGGATGAGACACTTTCTGAACCGAAAGGTTTTCGCTAAGCTCCAGCACGATGAAATCCGTCGCTTCAAGCGGCGCAAACGCAAGGGTCGCGGTGGATTTCATTTCATGCTCGTCGGGAATGAGCGTCGCATCTATTTTATAGTCGTGAATTTCGATCCGCGGAGGAGAGGTTCGATTGTCTCTGGAATAGGCCGCCGGACCAAGGGCCGCGAGCGCCAGACACGCCATAAGCCGGAAAAACAGGCTGATCTTCTTGTCCATCGTTCCTTCCTTCTCCAATAGCCCTTCAGGGCTGATTTGCTCCTGCCTGCAGATATCGGTTTACAGCCGCAGCCGCCGATGAGGATGCGCAGCGGGCGCTCAGCATATCGCGCACTCCGGAGAGCCTGGAACGCATGGCGGCGCATTTTGCGGGAGACTCCATGTATTCCAATGCCAATCGAGCGATTTTTCCCGGCTGTGCATCGCCTTGAAACAATTCCGGCACAATCTCCTCCCGGGCGATTAAATTAACCAAACCCTTCATCGAGGAGCGAATCAGCGCGGACCCGATCCACCAGCTCAGCGATGAGATCCTGTATATTATCAAAAACGGAGTTTCCACCAGCGCCGCCTCAAGCGAGCTGGTGCCGCTTTTAACGAATGCAAAATCGGAATTTGCCAAAATATCCCGGGAATTGGAAGTTAAAATATGTAAAAAGACCTTGTCGGGATCGTCTTTCAGCTCGATTTGGATCAGGTTTTGAATCTGGCAGACATCAATGGTGGGAGCGACGGAAATCAGGAAATGAACCGGCTGAACCCTCAGAATGCGTTTGGCCGCTTTCAACATAACCGGCAGAATATATTCCACCTCTTTGCGTCTGCTGCCGGGCAAAATCGCCAGCGTTCTGCTCCCCGGATCGACGCCGTGCCGGCTTAAAAATGATTTCCGGTCGCAATCCGGCGCAAAACCTTCCAGCAATGGGTGTCCCACAAACTCCACTTCGACTCCACGCCTGCTGTAATACTCCTCCTCAAAGGGAAGGATCACCAGCATCTTATCCACATATTTCCGTATGGTCCGGATGCGGCCGCTGCGCCAGGCCCATATCTGAGGGCCTATATAGTAGATAACATGGATTCCCATGCGTTTCATTTTTTTCGCCAACCTTAAATTGAAATCGGGGAAATCCAGGAGGATTGCAAGATCGGGACGAAATTTTGAAGCTTCCTCAACAAGATTGCGGAATGTTCTGAAGTAGCGGCGCAATCCGGAAAAAGCTTCCCTCACTCCTATATGGGCAAGATCCCGGATATGGGCGTATAGCTGAACGCCGGCGTCCGCCATCTCGTCGCCGCCGGTTCCATAGAAACAGATGCCTTCGCTTCCCGGCATGGAGCGCAGCCGCCGGACCAGCTGCGCTCCATACCTGTCGGCGGAAGCTTCTCCCGCAACGATCAAAATCCTTTTCCTGTTCATTCGTCCATCGTCAATTTCGATCAATCCATCCGCCGCCAACGACTTTTTCTCCGTCATAAAATACACATGCCTGTCCCGGACTGATCGCCGGCTGAGGGTTGTCAAACACAACTTCCACGCCTCCGCCTTCAACCGGATGAATCGTCGCAGGGGATTTCGGATGACGGGAACGGATTTTCGCTGAAACCCGGAGCGGCGCCGACAGAGCGTCGACGGATATCCAATTAGGCCGGATGACGCGACAGCGGGTTTTCATAAGCTGCGAGCGTTCCCCGACCACGACTTGGTTTTCTTCCGGAAGAATTTCCAGGACATATAAAGGCGCCGAATACGCGATCCCCAGCCCGCGCCTCTGTCCAATCGTGTATCGGTGAATCCCGGAATGGGCGCCCAAAACACGACCGGAAACGTCCATAATCAGACCTGCCTTCAAACGCTTTGCCGCCGGCCCGCAATATTTTTCGACAAAAGCAGCATAATTCCCGTCGGGCACGAAGCAGATCTCCTGGCTTTCCGGCTTGTCTGCAACCGGGAGATCGCGACTGCGCGCCATTTCGCGAACCTGCTCTTTATTCAATTCTCCCAATGGGAAAACGGCTCTGGCAAGCTGAGACTGACTCAACTCAAACAGAAAATAGGACTGATCCTTCCTCTTGTCGAGGGATTGAAACAGCAGGCGTCGTCCGCTCGCTTCATCATGGAAAACCCGCGCATAATGCCCGGTTGCGATTCGGGAAGCAAGGCATTCTTCCGCCAGAAGGCTCAGACGGCTGAATTTCATCCTGGAGTTGCAGAGCACGCAAGGCGAAGGCGTCAAGCCGCTCCGGTAGCTCTCCACGAAAGCCCGGACGACGATTCGTTCGAATTCTTTCCGCAAATCAATGACGCGATGAGGAATGTTCAGTCGGGCGGCAACCGCTCGGGCGTCGCAAAAACTTTCCATCGAGCGACGAGCGTTTCCATCCGAATCGCTTTCCCGCTGATTCCAGAGCTCCATCGAAAATCCCAAGATTTCGCAGCCGGATTCCTTGAGAATCAAAGCCGCTACAGAGCTGTCCACTCCTCCGCTCATGGCAACGGCAATTCTGGCTTTTGTCATCGATGCGGTCCCCGCGAGAATTTTGGAGACTTGGGGGTGAAAAATCGCTACAGGCGGTCCTTCGGCATCCAGACGATGCAGCTTCGCACGGGATGAATATCCTTCCAATTCGGGTGCAGCACGTATTCATCTGCCGTCCGGGCTTTCTCAACATAAGAATCCCAGAGCTTGGCTTTGACCTGTTGCGCTTCCAATTCCAGAGAGAGGAGGCGCTCCTCAAGCTCCTGCGCTCCCTGCAGATTCCGGAAGGGGCCCGGCGCGGGACGCAAGCTCAACTCGGCGCTCAGGAAAAGCTCGGCGATACGCTCGGATGTCCGAGAAACAACATCCCGGTTCCTGGAATCTTCTTGAACGGCCGCCAACTCGCCGGAATCGTCTTCGAAACCCAAATACTTCTGCTTTATTTGAGACAATTTGCGATTAAATACTTCATGCAAAGACCCGAGCTCCCGCCGCATCGGGCCGTCGAGCAGTTCCAGGCACCGGCTGGTGAATTGATTCAACAGTTCTCCGGGGTAGGAATAGACGTTCAGGATGGCGTTCCGATAGACTTTCGCTTCAAATCGTTTCATCAGGTACTGCATAAATTGAACTTCCATTTTTGAAATGAATGTCTCATCGACGAAGTCGGGCAGCGCTCGGATGTGAATTCCCTCCGGCTTTGCTGCTGAAAGCCTTTCCGGGTTTACATCATGAATCATATCGTCTGCCCAGATCAGTTCAGCGTCATCGAGCAGTTCCAGGGCTTTTTTCAAACTCATCGTTTCGCGGAATCCGGTCCTGACATCGTTGAAATCGATTCGAGCTTCGACGTAGAGGAAGGGAAAATATTCGGGATTCGAAGAATCCCGGGCGGCCCAAAACAATCGGGTGATTTTTTCGGCGCTTCTGGCTGTTTGGCTCTGCATCTGAGTCATGGGATCTGAGTCTGTTCCAAATTTATAATTTTAACACGACCGAGAAGCTATTCTCAATGATGATGCGGAAAGGCGCAATGCCTGATTTGCGATTGACGATTGAAAGCAGACAGTCGAGTTCAAACTCCAATCATCATGCCACCGGGGGGGGGGTCAATTAAGCGTTGGGGACGAATGCTTGAATCCGCCGTTCAAAATAGAGTTGAAGATCGCTTTAAATTCTTGCCGCCCATAAAAAAGGCGGGACTTGATTGTGCCGACAGGGCAGCCGATGATTTCCGCAATTTCCTGGATGGTATGGCCTTCCATATCATGCAAGCGCACAACGATTCCCTGTTTTCCGCTCATTCGAATGAAAACATTCTTCACCAATGCTTTCATTTCTTCCATGGAGGCGTGCGCCAAAGGATCGACGAAAGGGCTGGGATCCGCAGGCAGATCTTCCGCAGAATCGTCCTCCAATTCGATAAATTGCCTGTTTTTGGTTTTCCGCAACATTCCCAGACAGACATTGATCGTGATTCTGCTGATCCATGTGGACACTTTGGAGTCGCCCCGAAAGCTGGATATCCCTCGATACACATTCAATAATGTTTCTTGAAGCGCATCTTCCGCAGAGGCTTGCTCCCCCAGAATGCGAAACGCCGTGTTGAAAATCTTCCGGTTATAGCGGGAGTAAAATTCATTGCAGGCTTCCGGATCATTCGACAGGCAGCGATTCAAGAGTTCCACATTGTCTTTTGTTTGTTGAAGCTCGGTTGCCGGCATAGCCCCTCCTTAGTTCATTCCAAAGAATCCTAGCCTTCCGGTTAGAATCGCTTATGTAGAAGCAATATCCGAACCATAATGAAGATGTCTCGTAAGTAGTTATATATAAATGCTTTATAAAATAATCGCGCCAAATCAAAACAGCAGCCGTTGTCAATGTTTTAGGCAGTCCACAACCGAAATATACATAAAACATTTATTCAGTATTATTTAGCACTGCCTAGAAAGTGGGCGCCTGCGGTTGGATTGGTTTGGGAATTACGTGGCGGAAAACGCTGAAAAACGCACTGAATGATCGAAACATCCGAAGCGAGAGCGGGCGCCGTTGATGTAGCATGGCTCGATATCGAGGCGCTGCGAAATGGGCGCAAACCTCTCTTTCCGCCGGGCCTTTTCATCGAGAAAAGCGTCGAGCCGCGCAAGAGGCGCATTTCAGTTGATGAATGCCGAAGCCTATCGCGGTCCGTCCTCATCGGCCCCCATGCGGTGCAGTTTCTCCAGCAGGGACTGGCGGCTGATGCCAAGCGCCCGGGCGGTGCGGGACCGGTTCTGGCTGAAGCGCGCCAATGCTTCCCGAATCATCTCATCCTCCAGCTCGCGAACGGCCTTTTTCAGGGAGGGTCCCGAAGACCTGCGTCGCTGGCTGATGTGGTCCGACAGCTGCTCAGGGCCGATGGGCTTGTCGGGTTCGCAAATGAGCACGACGCGTTCGATCTCATTCTGAAGTTCGCGCACGTTTCCCGGCCACGAGTAGCCCAACAGAAGCCTGCGGGTTTCCTCGGCGAACGGCCCGACTTTCCTGTTGACCTTGACCGACAGCTGTTTCAGGAAAAACTCAGCCAAAGGGAGGATGTCTTTTTTGCGTTCGCGCAGTGGCGGGATAGTTATGGAAAAAACATTAATTCTGAAAAACAGATCCTGGCGGAAGCGATTGGATGCGACCTCGGCCTTCAGATCCCGGTTTGTGGAAGCGATGATTCGAACATCCACTTTTTTGGGCCGATGATAGCCGACCGGCATGATTTCATTTTCCTGTATGACCCGCAGAAGCTTGACTTGCAGGTCCGGGGGCGCCTCGCCGATCTCATCCAGAAAAATGGTCCCCCCGTTGGCCATTTCGAAGTAGCCCTTTTTCTCCTGAGTCGCGCCGGTAAACGCCCCTCGGGAATGGCCGAAAAACTCGCTTTCAACCAAATCCTTCGGAATCGCGCCGCAGTTGACCGGTATGAAGATCTGATCCCGGCGATGGCTCTCGCGGTGAATGAAACGGGCCACCAGCTCTTTCCCGGTCCCGGTCTCGCCCTGAATCAGAACGGTGGTTTCGGTGCCGGTCACCCGGCGCAGGAGTTTCAGGATGTTTTCCATCTCCGGGCTGCCGTAAACAATTCCCTGGGGGAATATCTGTTTTTCAACCTCCCGGCGGAGGATCGTGTTTTCAACCTTAAGCTTTTCGTTGGCCGATTGGAGTTCGGCTGCAAGCCGCTCGTTTTCGCGAACCAGCTCCATTTTTTCCAGAGCGTCCTGCACGGCTACGCGCAAATCCTCCGGCTCCCAGGGTTTGGTAATGTATTTATGAACCTTGCCGGTGTTGATGGCGGCGATGAGGTCGTCCACCTCCGTAAATCCGGTAAGCACGATGCGCACGATATTGGGATAGATTCTTTGCGAGAATTCCAAAAGCTCGACGCCCGTCATATTGGGCATCTTCTGGTCGGTGATGATGACATCCATCGAGGCTTTCTGAAGAACCTGCAACGCTTCTTCGCCCGACCGGGCCAGATGGACATTGTACTGATTCGTGAAGGTTCGTTGAAGCTTCTGAAGGTTCGCCAGTTCGTCGTCCACCAGCAGCATTTCATATTTCTTGTCGGTCACGCGGCATCCTCCCGGGAAATCGGCAGCTGGACGGTGAAAACGCTCCCTTTTTGAAGAACGCTCGTCACGTGGATTTTGCCTTGATGCTGTTCAATAATTCCATAGCTGATGCTCAGCCCCAGTCCGGTTCCCTGCCCCACCGGCTTCGTGGTGAAAAATGGCTCGAAAATTCGCGACAAATGCTCTTTAGGGATTCCGACTCCGCTGTCTTCTATTTCGACTTCAGCCATGCCGCCCCCGGCGCGCGTCCGAATCCACACATCCCCGCTGCCCTGGACGGCGTGGAATGCGTTGGACAACAAATTCATAAAAACCTGGTTGAGCTTGCCGGGGTAGCCGCGGATTTTTGGGACATCCCCGTATTCCTTGTGAATTTCCACACGGTTCTTATATTGGTTTCGCAAAAGATTCAGAGACATCTCCAAAGAAGCATGCAGGTCGACATCGGAAATCGCATCGGAATCCATGCGGGAAAATGTCCGCAGGTCGGAAACGATCGCATTGATTCTTCGGGCGCCTTCGGCGAAGTTGTCGATCAATACCTTAAGATCCCCCTTGATAAAGGCGTAGTGCATGCTTTCCTTCTTCCGCTCGATTTCCGCACGGTCCTCCGCTGATAGGCTGGGCAGGTTTTCAAAACTCTCCAGCAGAGTCTGAAACGTCTGCGTGTAATCCGTCAAAAACCCGGTGTTGCCGTAAATGAAGTTCAGCGGATTCTTGATTTCGTGCGCGATCCCCGATACGAGTTGGCCCAGAGAAGCCATTTTTTCCGTCTGGATCAACTGCTCCTGGGCGCTCTGGAGATCGAGGTAGGCTCTTTTCAGCGCTTCATGCGAGTTTTCAAGCTCGAGCGTTCGATCCTTCACCATGCCTTCCAGGTTGCGGTTCATTTCCTGCAACTGGATTTCCCTGACCGAAAGGGCTCTGGCCATCTCATTGAAGGTCGCAGCCAGGACCCCCACCTCATCCGACGACCGGATCGGAACTCGATCGTTGAAACTGCCCTGGGCGATCCTGGAAGCGGAGTGGATGAGACTCTTCAGCGGGCCCGTAATTCCCCCGGCTATCCAATAGGTGAAGAACACAACCAGAGCGGCGAGAAGCGCAGCGGCGCCACAAAGCCACAGGCCCATGCTGCGAATCGGCCGGAAAAATTCGGAGGAGTCGACCTCCACCCCGACAGTCCAGCCGAAGGACGGATCGTCGATGGGGGCGAGCCCTGCAACTTTCCCGACTCCTTTGGGCCATTCATAGGCAAAATCCCGCGCCTCATTTTGAATCGCCCGATGCAGAGGCTCCAATCCATAATTTTCCGCGAGTTTCATGCCGTAGCAATCCGCCATGCCGGCTTTTCGATTGAGACGGTATTTATGCCCGATAATGGTATTGGCGTCTCGCGCCAGCATGAAAGCGTATCCGGTTCGCAGGTCCAGATCGGGACCCGCCAAGTCCAGCTCGACATTGTCCAGAATGTTCTGAATGTACGCCCAGTTAAGAATGTTGATCCATACACCGACAATTTCATGCGTCGACGGATCGCGAATCGGTTCGGAAAGAGCAATGTTGTATTGATTCCCTATGTCCTGTTGCTGATATTCATACAGACGCTGAACAAGCCTGGACCGGTACCAGTCTTGATTGTCGCTGCGTCCGGCAAGGGAGGACAAGAACAGCCTTTTCTCCTCGGGGTAGCTTTCAATGCTCTGATTTAAAACCTCCATCAGATTTTTTGACGGCAAGGCTGCGCCCAGGCGATCCGTCGTATTGATCCCCACAAACCTGCCGCTGCTGTCCAGAATAGCCAAAACATCGTATACGTTGTGATTGAAGCAGTAATTGTTCAGCAGAGCATTGACGCCATAGGAGTCTCGGGAACTAAATCCCCGGTATATAAACGGATAGGTGGTCGCCATCGAGTGAATTTCATCTTTTTTCTCGCTCAGGACGAGGTCGACTTTGTCGGCAGTGTCCTGCGCCATTTTCTTGAGCGAATTCTTGATCCTCTCCTGAATGCGATATTTCGAGATGGAGTAAGCGAAAATGGCCATGCCGGTCAAAGGGAGCAGAGACAGCATGATCATGAGAAAAAGCAGTTTATTCCTGAGGCTGCGAAAAAGACCGAATTGGTATGCTTTCGGAATTTCATCCTGTTTTTTCATGGCGACTCAACTGTCAAAAATACAGCAGTTTAATTGTCAAATTAGTTGACGGAATTGTCAAGACATCTGTCTTCAAAATGGACGCAGCGTGTGCTTTTCTAGACTGCCGCCGGCAATTCGTGATATTTTGAGGAGGATTCCAGGCAGGAGGACCGCTGATGGGCATTTTGGTTCGAATCCCTTCACTGCTGCGGCAGTACACCGAACAAGAATCTGAAATCATGATAGAAGGCAAAACGGTGGGAGAGATTTTGGAAAACCTGAAAATCCGGTTTCCGGAGGCCGGCGCACGGTTTTTTTCAACGAGAACGGCCCGCTTTATGAATCTTTATCTCAATGACAAGGACGTCCGCTCGCTCAACAATCTGGACACGCCGGTGGATGAAAAAGACGTTCTCTCGATTGTCTTCGCCATAGCCGGAGGCTGACAATCCCTCAAAATTATCGCCGAACGCATCGAGATTTCAATTCCTGCGTCCGCCGACCGGAACTCCAAAACCGGAAGGCGCCGGCCGCTGAATTTGTTTCAAGCCATTGCCGACATGACATCGCCGCAAAATGAAGATGCGGCGACTGCAATCCTCGTTCATCTCTTTCCCAAAGCCCAGTCCACAGCCGCCCGGGCCAGGATCAAAGTTGAATTAAAGGCGGGATAATCCACAGCTTCAGGATCGAAAGCCAGCGGAATCTCGGTGCATCCGAGAATGACCGCCTCGGCGCCGGAACGCATCAGCCGGAGTCCGGCCGACTGAAAAACGTCCCTTGTCGCGCCATCGACGCTCCCGGCTTTCACCCGGGCGATCGCAGCCTGGATCTTCTCCTGATCGCCGCCATCCGGAACCAGCGTCGACACGCCGGCTTGTCCCAGCGCTTTTTTATAAATTCCGCTCTGCAGCGTTCCGGCGGTCGCAAGCAGTCCCGCCATTTTGACATGAGGCATTTGGGATCGAAGCATACGGCAGGTTTCTTCTACCATGTCGATCACAGGGATCCGGACGCTCGCCTGGATCCGGGGAAGAAAATAATGCGATGTATTGCACGGCATTGCGATGACGCCCGCCCCGCTTTTTTCCAGCAGAACAGCGGACTGAATCAGATGAGGCAGGGGGCTTTCCCCGCTGCCGGCTATGGCGCTGGTCCTATCGGGGATCTTGGGATTCGAATAGATCAGAACGCGCACATGGTCCTGGTCCCTGGCGGCAGGCGTGAGTTCAATGATGTGACGGTATAGATCCAGCGTCGCCGCCGGGCCCAATCCCCCGAGAATTCCGATCATGCGGTCGGTCGAATCATCTGTCATGGGTTTATTATCCCCGATATCGTCGCCGCCCGGAACCGCAATATGAAGGATTGAAGATTTTTTCGACTATGAAAATTTTATGGCTCATTCAGTGAATGGACGATTATAAAGCAGGCGTCCCGCTCGCAAAATCATCTTTTTCCGGCGCTTGGGCGTGTCTGTGCGCACAGAATTCGACAACGGATTCACGTTCACCGCGTTTTTGACGATAACTATAAGGGAATAGCCGGATGGATCCTTGTCTTTGCCCGCAGCGGCGAATTCCGCAAGGAAAATGGATTAGGGTTATGGAATAGGCAAATCATGTCAGCACAAATCGGCGAAATCCTGATCAAGGAAAACCTGATAAAACCCGAACAGCTTGAAATCGCGCTAAAGCATCAGCGTGAAAACGGGGGGCGGCTCGGTTCCATTTTAATCAGTCTGGGGTTTGTCGAAGACGACGACATTACCTCCATCCTGAGCAAGAAGTACGGAGTCCCCTCGATCAACCTGGCCTTCTTCGAAATCGATCCCGCAATCATCAAGCTTATTCCCATTGATGTGGCGCAAAAGCATCTCGTGATCCCATTGAGCCGGGTTGGAAGCACTCTGACGGTCGCCTGCGTCGATCCCACCAATGTATTCGCCATGGACGACATCAAGTTCATGACCGGATTCCATGTGGAGCCGGTAGTCGCCAGCGAAGCCTCCGTCCTGGAAGCGCTGGAAAAATACTACGGAACGCTCCATGCAATCGAGCTGAAAAAAGTCTATGAGCAGATTGCGAATGTGGATAAAGAAGCCGTTGAGCTCGACCTGGAAGCGAGTTCGGACGAAGAAGAAGTATCCATCGATCAATTGCAGCGGTCCAGCGAAGAAGCGCCGATCATCAAACTGGTGAACTTGATTTTATCCGACTCCCTGAAAAAGGGCGCGAGCGACATCCATATCGAGCCCTATGAAAGAGATTTCAGAGTGCGTTTTCGCATCGATGGAATCCTCTACAATATGATGAACCCTCCGCTGCGGCTAAGGGACGCCATGATTTCACGCGTCAAAATCATGGCGAAGATGGACATATCGGAAAAACGGCTGCCGCAAGACGGACGAATCAAGATTCGAACCGCTTTCGACGGTAAGAAGAAGGAGATCGACTATCGCGTTTCGACGCTTCCGACCTTGTTTGGCGAAAAAATCGTATTGCGCATCCTGGACCGGGACAATCTGCCGCTGGACATGAGCAAGCTTGGCTTTGAAGAGTCTTCTCTGAAAAAAGTGGAAACTGCAATCCTGAAACCCTACGGGATGGTGCTGGTCACCGGCCCCACCGGCAGCGGCAAAACGTCTACGCTATATTCCGCTTTGAACAGGCTGAACACTCCCGAAACCAACATTATGACCGCCGAGGATCCGGTGGAATACAATTTCCGGGGCATCAACCAGGTGCAGATCCGCGAACAGATCGGATTGACGTTCGCAGCCGCGCTGCGGTCCTTTTTAAGACAGGATCCGAACATCATCCTGGTTGGAGAAATTCGCGATTTCGAAACAACCGAAATAGCGATCAAGGCGGCGCTGACCGGGCATCTTGTTCTTTCCAGCGTTCATACCAACGACGCTCCTTCCACCATTTCCCGCCTGCTCAACATGGGAATAGAGCCTTTTCTGGTTGCGACTTCCGTCCATTTGATCTGCGCTCAACGGCTGATCCGGAAAATCTGCCCGGAATGCAAAATCGAGGTCAAGACTCCGCTTCAGGCTCTTGTGAACGCGGGCTTCTCGCAGGAAGAGGCCAAAAACATCAAGACCTTCAAAGGAGATGGCTGCCCGAAATGCAATGGAAGCGGGTACAAGGGCCGAATCGGCATGTATGAGGTCATGGAAATCGGCGAAGACATTCAGGAACTGATTCTGGTCGGAGCTTCCGCCCGCGAAATAAGAAGGAAGGCCGTAGAAGAAGGGATGCTCACCTTGCGCCAGTCCGGACTGGCGAAAATAAAGTCGGGGGCGACAACGCTCGATGAGGTTTTACGGGAGACGGTGCTGAATTGATGCGGGCCTCCGGCGATTACGAACTGAATTTTTCAGCGCTTTTATCGAGGTGTTCGGCATGACTACTTTGCCTGAAATGCTCCAGAAAACGATCCAGGCCGGAGCTTCAGACCTTCATCTTACCAACGGGAGCACTCCGCAGATCCGCGTCGACGGGCAGTTGCGACCCATCGAAGCCGGACCTTTGACGCCCGCCGACACGAAAAGGCTCGCCTACAGCGTCATGACAGACGGACAGAAGCACATTTTCGAGGAAAAGTGGGAAATCGATTTTTCATTCGGAATCAAGGACCTGTGCCGGTTCCGCGCGAATGTGTTCACGCAGCGCGGCGCCGTCGGCGCCGTTTTCCGGCTCATCCCTTTTGAGATCAAGGGATTTGAGAGTCTGAACCTCGCTCCGGTGGTCGAAAAGCTCTGCGAGAAGCCCCGGGGGCTCATTTTGGTAACCGGCCCGACGGGCAGCGGCAAATCCACCACTCTGGCGGCCATGATCGACAAGATCAATCAAGACCGGCACGAACATATCCTGACGATAGAGGATCCTATCGAATTCGTCCATTCGCACAAAAACTGCATCGTCAACCAGCGGGAGGTCAGTTCCGACACTCACTCATTTTCCGACGCTTTAAGGGTCGCTCTTCGTGAAGATCCGGATGTGGTGCTGATCGGCGAAATGAGAGATCTGGAAACAGTCGAATCGGCTCTGCGCATTGCGGAAACCGGGCATCTCACGCTTGCCACGCTGCACACCAACAGCGCCGCGACCACCATCAACAGAATCGTGGACGTCTTCCCTTCGAATCAGCAGCCCCAGATTCGAGCCCAGCTGAGCATGGTTCTGGAAGGGATTCTTTGTCAATCGCTTATTCCAAGGAGCAGCGGCAGCGGGCGCGCCATGGCCATGGAAATTCTCATTCCAACGGCCGCCATCCGCAACCTGATACGCGAAGACAAAATCCACCAGGTCTATAGTTCCATGCAGACGGGTCAGGAAAAATACGGTATGCAGACTTTCAACCAATCGCTTTCCCACCTGGTCCTGACAAACCAGATTTCCCTGGAGGACGCCCTTTCCAAATCGTCCAACGCGGAAGAATTGCAGGACCTTGTTCAGAGAGGAGTCGGGATCAACACTCAAGCGGCGGCCCAGCGCGTGCAGCCTCGCCTGGAGCATGCGGGCGGTTTGCGGCGCTGATCCACAAAGGGGAATTTTCATGCCAATCTATATCTTCCGCGGACGGAACGTCCGCACAAATGAAAGCATTTCCGGCGAGCGTTTTTCCAGCAACCCTCAGGCTCTGGCGGCAGTTCTGCGCCGCGAACAGATTTCCCCGCTCACCATCAAGGAGAAGCAAGCCGAAAAGACGGGTCTTTCACTCAAAAGGAAAAAGGTTTCCCAGTCGGAAATTGCAATTTTCACCCGGCAGTTTTCCGTCATGCTCAATGCGGGACTGCCTCTCATCCAGGGGCTGGATGCCATCGCCCAGCAACACCCCAATGTGACGTTCAAGAACGTGCTCGAAGGGGTCAGGACGGACGTGGAAGCCGGATCCACTCTGTCGGCCGCGATGGCGCGCCACCCGAAAGTCTTCGATTCCCTGTATACCAACATGGTCGCCGCGGGAGAAACAGGCGGCATTCTTGACACCATTCTGCAACGATTGAGCTCCTATATAGAAAAGATAGTAAAACTCAAACGGGCGTTGCGTTCAGCAATGATTTATCCGGCTTCCATTTTTTCCGTCGCGATAGGGGTTGTAACCATTATCCTGTGGAAAGTCGTGCCGGTTTTCAGAACGCTTTTCGAAGGCTTCAACGTCCAGCTTCCCCTCCCAACCCGCATCGTCATCATGCTTTCCGGTTTTGTCGAGCGTTACGTGATTTTTCTTGCGATATTGGCGGCTGCAGGCGTCTTCGGATTGCGCAATTACTACAAAACGGACAAGGGCAGGCATGTGATAGACCGTTCTCTGTTGAAAATCCCGATCCTGGGGGACGTTCTTCGGAAAATCGCCGTCGCCCGGTTCACCCGAACTCTGGCTACTCTTTTGACCAGCGGCGTCCCCATCCTGGAGGGATTGACGATCACCGCCAAAACGGCCGGCAATGCGATCCTTGAAGACGTCATTCTTCTGCTGCGCCAAAAAATTGAGGAGGGCGGCACGATGGCCGATCCCATGCGCCAGTCCGGCTTCTTCCCGCCAATGGTAACGTCCATGGTCTCGGTCGGGGAATCCACGGGTGAAATGGATTCCATGCTCGTGAGAGTCGCCGATTTCTATGAAGAGGAAGTGGACGTTATGGTGGCGAACCTCCTGACCATCCTCGAACCGTTTCTGATGGTTTTTCTCGGAGTCGTGGTCGGAGGCATCGTGATCGCCATGTATCTGCCTTTGTTCAAGCTGATTCAAGTTTTGTCGGGCGGATAATTCGAATTTTCCGCTTCGAGCCGGCGGGCCGCCGGCTCGAAGCGCGCAATTTCCGGATTTGCGCATTTCAATAAATCGAGATGAAATTAGGATACCTTGAACCCGGATTATTCATGAAGGTTCGCAGCGAGGCGGCGCAGTTGAGTGTTCTTGAATAATGCGGGGTCTCCGGGCTCCCGGCAAACCGTTCATGGAGCCAAGAGAGAAGCATTCCCATGATGCAGCATCGAGCCGCAATCGGGCAGGAGGGCGATCTGAGCAGGCGGCTGCTTGAGCTGATCGTCTTCCGCGCTTTGGCGCTCCTGCTCAGCCTGAACCTGGCGCACCGGCTCGCGCTTCTCCCGGAGCGCATCGGCTCTTTGTCATTTCTTGCTTTTTCCAACATTATAAGTCTCGCCCTGACGCTATTTTTCCTGGGGCTGTGGGCCGTCGGCCGCCGCAGGAAAATCCAGCTTTATCTTCAAATCGGCGCCGACCTGACGCTCACAACGGCCCTGGTGGCTTTCACTCGAGGGATTGAAAGCCCCTTTATTTCGTTTTACCTCCTGATCATCATCTATTGCTGCCTGGCGTTGGGCCGCAACAGCGGAATGGCGGGAGCGGCTCTCAGCACGATCCTCTACGCGGGATTGATTACGGCGGGCCAGCTCGGCCTATTCACGTTCCACCGTTTCACCGTGGAGTCCTGGCAGGCGACTTTTCGGATATTCGCTCATGCCATTGGGTTCTGGGCAGTCGCTTACCTCGGCGCCTACCTTCACAAGCGCCTCCAGGCGATCGAGCTGGAGCTTAAGGAGAAAATTCATTCTCTGACTCAACTTCAGCGGATCAATGAGCATATCGTCAGCAGCATCCGATCGGGACTGATCACGACCGATCTGCGGGGTCGCATCGCGGTGTTCAACAATGCCGCGGGAGAGCTGACCGGAAGAGAAACTTCGGCAATGATCGGCAAGTCTGTCCAGATCCTCGTCGGAGAAGCTTTTTGGACCCGGATTCTGGACGCAGATCTGTTCCGAAACGCCAAACCGCTGCGCTGCGAACAATGGATCGCCATTCCAGGCGGGACGAGGCGATATCTTGGATTCAGCGTCTCTCCTTTGCTGGATGAAAATCAGCAGCTGCTCGGATACATCCTGTCATTTCAGGATTTGACCGAGATCAAGCGGCTCGAGGAGGAAGTTCAGCTGAAGGATAGAATGGCCGTTATCGGCCGGATGGCCGCAGGCATAGCCCACGAGATCAGAAATCCGCTGACGGCCATGCAGGGATCGGTCGAGATTTTGCGTTCGCACGCCAACCTTCCTCCAAAGGACGGCCGGCTTTTGGATATTCTGATACGGGAAAGCGACCGCCTGAACAAATTCGTCGAAGACTTTCTCAATTTCGCCCGTCCAAGACAATATGAGAAGCGTCTCATCGATATCGTCGCCGTTGTCAAAGACTCCGTGACTCTGCTGCGCAACAGCCCGGAAATCCTCGGCCGGCATTCCGTCATCCTGGACGCCGGCCCTCAGGCTGTTGAAGTCGCGGGAAGCGCCGACCAGCTCAAACAGGTCTTCTGGAATCTCGCGCAGAATGCCGTCCGCGCCATGCCGAACGGCGGCGAGCTCAGGATAATCGTCAGCGAAACGTCCGAGGGCGGCCAGATAATATTTCAGGACAACGGCATCGGGATGAGCCAGGAAGAACAGGAACAGATTTTTCAGCCCTTTAATTCAAAATTTTCCAACGGGCTCGGGCTGGGGCTCACAATCATTTACCAGATAATGGAGGACCACCGGGGGAAAATCTCCTTTCAAAGCGAAAAGGGGAAAGGCACAAAAGCGGTCCTCTCTTTCCCCCCCGTCAGCCAGGAGACAAAACTCGGGCCGCCCCCCTATCGCGACAAGCCGAGCGTTTTATACGCTCGGCCGTAAGCGCCTGTGGATTTCCGGGAGCTCAGCAAGAGATGGAGAGAAATACATCATGCCGACAATCCTGATCGTAGACGATGAACCCAACATCATCGAGATTCTCGAAATAGTGCTGCAGGATGAAGGGATGACGGCGCTCAAATCGGCGTCGGTCCGGGAAGCATTGTCCGTTCTTGAAAACCAACAGGTCGACCTCGTAATTTCCGACATCCGGATGCCGGATCAATCGGGCGTTGAGCTATTGCGCCAGGCAAAGCTGATTGCGCCGGAAACCGTTTTCATCATGATTACGGCATTCGCCACTACCGAAACCGCCATCGAAGCGCTGCAACACGGCGCCTATGATTACATCACCAAGCCGTTCCGGATGGAAGAGCTGCGCGCGGTCATCCGCGCGGCCCTGGAGAAAAAAAGCAGCCAGAAGCCTCGCGCCTCGACAGCCTCGACGGAAATGGAAGCCCAGCAAGGACAGAAGCTTTTTCAGGCGCTGCATCGCAGCCATGTGGTCGGCAAAAGCCCTAAGATGGTCGAAGTCTACCGGACGATCGGCACAGTCGCGACCGGGGAAAGCACGGTATTGATCACAGGGGAAAGCGGCACCGGCAAAGAGCTGGTCGCCCGCGCCATCCACGAAGCGTCCTTCAGAAGAGAAAAGTCCTTCGTGTCCATCAACTGCAGCGCTTTTCCGGAAACGCTGCTCGAAAGCGAACTGTTCGGATATATGAAAGGCGCTTTTACAGGCGCGACCGCCAACAAAAAAGGCCTTTTCGAAGCGGCGGAGGGGGGATCCATCTTCCTTGACGAAATCGGCGACATGACTCCCGCCATGCAGGTGAAGCTGCTGCGCGTCCTTCAGGAGCGAAAATTGCGCCCGTTGGGCGGAAACGGCGAAGTTTCGGTCGACGTGAGGGTAATCGCCGCCACAAACCAGGACCTGCAAACCAAAATACAGCAGGGCCTTTTTCGGGAAGACCTCTACTATCGGGTGGCCGTCATCAACATTCATCTCCCTGCGCTTCGCGAACGCCCCGAGGACATAGGGCTGCTTGCGTTCTATTTTTTACGCCATTATGCGAACAAGGCCGGAAAGATGATCGACGGCATTGCGCCGGAGGCTCTGCAATGCCTTGAGTCCTATGCCTGGCCGGGAAACGTCCGTCAACTGGAAAACACCATCGAGCGCGCGGTTGCGCTGGAAACATCGCGGAATATTAAAATGGAACGTCTGCCGGATGCCATTCTCAATCCGTCTTCGTCCACCGCCTCCGACCTGTTCACATTGCCTGACGGACCTTTCGACCTGGAATCATTCCTATCCGAGGTCGAAAGCAGCCTCATCGTCCAGGCTCTCCGGCAATCCGAAGGGAATCAAACATCTGCAGCGCAAAGGCTGAAATTAACCAAAGGATCCCTGCGCCATAAGATGCAGACACTTCAGATCAAAACCAGAAGCCACGCGCCCTGCGTCTGATAACGCTCGCTTCGAGCGATTTCCTTTGTTTGCAGGATTCGGAGCAACCCAGTGCGCTGTGGAAAACGGATTGCCGCGACCCGAAGTCTTTTCGCACTATCGACTTTTTCATAAAAAAATAGTTGGCATTCCCGCAAGGACGCCGGTTAGTTAAAACGGCGCTGATTTTCAGCACCCGAAATGCTGAAAATCAGCAGAATATTGACATAATCAGGAATTCGTCGAAAACCCTGCAACCGCATCGCCGTCGCAACTTATTGATTTTCAAAGAAATGTCGCATTATTTGCATTTTTAACATTTTTCACATTTTTGGCACAAATCTTGCTCATATCTTGCTGCGGGTTTTGCACTGAAACAAAAAAATACACAGGAGAGAGGAGATTCAATGAACAAACAACAGGGCTTTTCACTTATCGAATTGTTGATCGTCGTGGCGATTATCGCGATCATCGCCGCCATCGCCGTCCCGAGCATGTTAACGTCCAGGATGGCCGCCAACGAGGCGGGCGCGATTCAGGGATGCAGGACGCTGGGATCTGCCGAAGCGGCTTTTGCAGCCGTCAACAATCAGACCTTCGCTGCAATCGACACCTTGGTCACACAGCATTTCCTGGATGAACGTTTTAGCGCCGGATTCAGCGGCTACACTTATGCAGAGGGCGACGTCGTAGGCACAACTCTCGACCAAACCATTGCTGCCTCGGGCGGCGCCTCGTTTGGATTTCTCGCGGATTCAGCGTCGGGCGGCGGCCGTTACAGCTACGGAATCGGTCCCGACCAGGTAGTTCGCTATCAAGGATTATCCGCAGGCGCGCCGGATGATACCGCCGTGCCTATGTGCGGAACCGCGGCGTGTGATGCGGGCGCCCCGATAGGGCTGCAGGGCGCTGCCGCCGGATCCTAGTTTTTAAACCTTTGCCATGCCAAGGCGGCTCCCCCGGGGGAGCCGCCTTTTTTTTTCGATATCAGCAATTATTCCAAAACTAAACCGGCGAACCTGCTTTACACGATATCGGCGCGCTTGGCTTTGATCGCCTCGACATCCAGATTCCCCGTCAGCAGATCGGATTCAATGTCCGGTCCGCTGCTGATCTCCGGGACATCCATCGGGACCATCTGTTCGGTAAGCTTGATGTTGTGATAATACTCCATGCCGGTGCCGGCGGGAATGAGCCGGCCCATGATGACGTTTTCTTTCAATCCGCGCAGGTAGTCGACTTTTCCGCTGATCGCCGCTTCGGTCAAAACGCGCGTGGTCTCCTGAAACGACGCCGCCGAGATGAAGCTGTCGGTGGAGAGAGACGCCTTGGTAATGCCCAGCAGCAACGGGCGACCTTTCGCCGGCGCGCCGCCCGAGGTCTCCACTCGATCGTTCTCTTCGTAGAAGCGGAATTTGTCGACCTGTTCTTCCAGCAGGAATTCGGTGTCGCCGACTTCTTCGACTTTGATCCAGCGCATCATCTGCCGGACAATCACCTCGATGTGCTTGTCGTTGATGTTGACGCCCTGCAGCCGATACACCTCCTGGATCTCGTTGACCAGGTAGCTTTGAAGCTCCTTTTCGCCCAGCACTCGTAGAATGTCGTGGGGGTTGCGGGGGCCGTCCATCAGCGCTTCTCCAGCCTTGACATATTCCCCCTCCTGAACGTTGATGTGAACGCCTCGCGGGAGCAGGTATTCTTTGACGATGCCGCTGTCGTGGTGCACTTCGATTTTACGCTGGCCGCGGACCAGACCGGCGTAGTTGACGACGCCGTCGATTTCGGTTATGACCGCGGTCTCTTTCGGTTTGCGCGCTTCAAAAAGCTCCACAATGCGCGGCAAACCTCCGGTGATATCCTTGGTCTTTCGCGTTTCGCGAGGAATTTTGGCCAGGATGCTTCCCGGGAAGACCTCTTCGGCGTTGTCGACCCACAAGTGGGCTTTCGAAGGAAGCAGATAGCTCTTGACGACCTTCCCTTTGTCGTTCTTGATGCTGATCTGAGGCTGATATTTTTCGTCCGGGGATTCGGTGATGACCTGGCGCACCAGGCCGGTGTTTTCGTCTCGTTCTTCCTTGACCGTTATGCCGTCATGGATATCCTTGAACAGGATGGTCCCGCCGAATTCCGTAAGGATGGCGAAGGAATAGGGGTCCCATTCCACCAAAACCTGTCCGGGCTTGATCTTTTGCCCTTCTTTGACCTTCAGCGTAGCCCCGTACGCCACCGAATAGCGCTCCTTCTCGCGGCCGCTTTCATCGGAGATGATGAGCGTCCCGTTCCGATTCATGACCACAAGGTTGCCGTCGCGGTTGGTAACATGCTGGATGTTGAGGAATTTCACCAGCCCTTCGTTTTTGGCTTCTTCGGTGGACTGTTCATGCGTACGGCTGGCAGTGCCTCCGATATGGAAGGTGCGCATCGTCAGCTGCGTGCCGGGCTCGCCGATGGACTGGGCTGCGATGACGCCGGTGGCTTCTCCAAGATCCACCATCTGGCCGGTAGCGAGGTTGCGTCCATAGCATTTGATGCAGACGCCGCGTTTTGCCTTGCAGGTCAATACGGACCGAATCTTGACTCTTTCAATCCCGGCCGCCTGAATGTCGGAGGCCAGCGTTTCCGTGATTTCTTCATTCACGCCGCAAATTGTCTCGCCGGTGAGAGGGTCCTTGATATTTTCCAGGGACACGCGGCCGACGATGCGGTCGCGCAGGGGCTCGATGATTTCGCCGCCCTCGATAATAGAGGTGACATAGATGCCGTCGAGCGTATTGCAGTCCATCGCCGACACGATGACATCCTGGGCGACGTCGACAAGCCTGCGGGTCAGGTAGCCCGAATCGGCTGTCTTCAAAGCCGTATCGGCCAGACCCTTGCGGGCGCCGTGGGTCGAGATGAAGTATTGCAGCACATCCAGCCCTTCCCGGAAATTGGCCGTGATCGGGGTTTCGATGATTTCCCCCGACGGCTTGGCCATCAAACCGCGCATGCCGGCGAGCTGCCGGATCTGCTGTTTGCTTCCCCGGGCGCCGGAATCGGCCATCATGTAAATCGGGTTGAATTCATAGCCGCCTTCATCCTGCCGGGCCATCTTTTGGAACATTTCGTCCGAAACTTTTTCGGTCACATCCGACCAGATGTCGATGATCTTGTTGTAGCGCTCGCCGTCGGTGATGGCGCCGTCCTGGTATTGCTTTTCCACCTCGATGACTCCCTCGGCGGCTTCTCCGACCAGGGCGCCCTTGCTGTCGGGAACGATCAGATCGTCGATTCCGATGGAAATGCCTGCTTTGGTCGCATGCAAAAATCCGAGATCCTTCAAATCGTCGAGCATCTGGACTGTGACATCGAGGCCGAAATTCAGGTAGCAGTAATTGACGAGCTGTTGCAACCCTTTCTTCTTCATCAGCCCATTGATGAAAGGCATGCCTTGAGGAAGGATTGAATTCAAAATAAGGCGCCCGATGGTGGTGTTGATAAACTCGTTTTCAACGTCACGGATGTCGGCCCTCATCACAGCCTGGTCGTCGTACTGGGTGGTCAGATCCATCAAAGCGCCGGAAAAGCGGTATCGAATAGGGGTGAGCCTTTCCACCATGCCGTTCTCAAGGGCGAACATGGCTTCGTCATACGATCCGAACGCCCGGCCCTCCCCCTTGGTGCCCTTTTTCGCTTTGGTCAGGTAATAACAGCCCAGGACGATGTCCTGGCTGGGAATCGCGATCGGCTGCCCGTTGGCCGGAGAAAGAATATTGTGGCTGCTCAGCATCAGCACGGAAGCTTCGATCTGAGCTTCCGGCGACAACGGTATATGCACGGCCATCTGGTCGCCGTCAAAATCGGCGTTGAACGCCGCGCAGACCAGCGGCGGTATCTTGATCGCCTTGCCTTCCACCAGAACCGGCTCGAAGGCCTGGATGCCAAGCCGATGCAGCGTAGGAGCGCGGTTGAGAAGCACCGGGTGGTCTTTAATCACTTCTTCCAGGATGTCCCAAACCACCGATTCCTGCCGCTCCACCATCTCCTTTGCGCCTTTGATGGTGGCAGCGTGGCCCTCTTTTTCAAGCCGGTTGTAAATAAACGGCTTGAAAAGCTCCAAAGCCATCTTCTTGGGCAAGCCGCACTGATGCAGTTTCAATTCCGGTCCGACCACAATAACGGAACGACCGGAGTAGTCGACGCGCTTGCCGAGAAGGTTTTGCCGGAAGCGGCCTGTTTTCCCCTTAAGAGTGTCGCTCAGGGATTTCAGCGGCCGGTTGTTGGCGCCGCGCAGGACGCGGCCCCTGCGGCCGTTGTCAAACATCGCATCGACCGCTTCCTGCAGCATTCTTTTTTCATTCCGGATGATGACCTCCGGCGCGCGCAGTTCCATCAGTTTTTTCAGGCGGTTGTTCCGGTTGATGACGCGGCGATAAAGGTCGTTCAGGTCCGAAGTGGCGAAACGTCCGCCGTCCAGCGGCACAAGCGGCCTCAACTCCGGCGGAATGACGGGAATCACGTCCAGGATCATCCATTCCGGCTTGTTGCCGGATTTCCTGAAGGCGTCGACCACTTTCAAGCGCTTGGCATATTTGATCCGTTTCAACTGCGACGTTTCGGTCTTCATGGAAGCGCGCAGCACTTCAGCGATCTCTTCGATGTCGACGCGCTTCAGGAGCTCTTTAATAGCTTCCGCGCCCATCATCGCCCGGAATTTGCCGGGGTATTCCTGGATCAGCGAGCGGTATTTCTCTTCATTTAAGAGCTCTCCCTGCTTGACCGGAGCTTCGCCCGAATCGATCACGACATAGGCTTCGAAATAGAGCACGCGTTCCAGGTCCCGCAAACTTATGTCGAGAAGATGGCCGATGCGACTGGGAAGCCCCTTGAAAAACCAGACGTGCGAACACGGGGAAGCCAGCTCAATATGACCCAGCCTTTCCCGGCGCACTTTGGAAAGCGTCACTTCCACGCCGCACTTGTCGCAAACCACTCCGCGATATTTCATGCGCTTGTATTTGCCGCACAAACATTCCCAGTCCGTAACCGGGCCGAAGATTCGAGCGCAAAAAAGGCCGTCTTTCTCCGGCTTGAAAGTCCGATAGTTGATCGTTTCGGGCTTGGTGACCTCGCCGCGCGACCATGCACGTATCTTCTCCGGAGATGCCAGGCTGATTCGAATGCTGTCGAAATCAGTGCTCAAATCAGATTTTTCCGTCACGTCCTTAAAACTTCTCAATTGCCCCCCCATTCCCTATGAGGTTAACTTCCGATATTTTATTGCTCTTTAATTCAGCGTCTCGTTCTGCAATGTTTGATTCCCATCTACGGCTCTGGATTGACGATTCATCCATGACGTCGACGCGGAACCGTCCATCGCTTATTCGTTCATTCGGCGGGCTGCGGCGCCGGCTCCACTTCGGCCCGGCGGGCTTTTTGTCTCTGGATCAACTCGACATCCAGGCAAAGGCTTTGCAGCTCGCGAATGAGAACGTTGAAGGATTCAGGAATTCCCGGCGTAAAATGGGACTCTCCCTTGACAATAGCTTCGTATATTTTGGTCCGGCCTTGAATGTCGTCGGATTTGGCCGTCAACAACTCCTGCAGGATGTTGGCTGCGCCATAGGCTTCCAGCGCCCAGACTTCCATTTCGCCGAACCTCTGTCCGCCGAACTGCGCCTTCCCTCCCAGCGGCTGCTGGGTGATGAGCGAATAGGGGCCGATGCTGCGGGCGTGAATCTTGTCGTCGACAAGGTGGGAGAGCTTCAGGATGTAGATATAGCCCACCGTCACTTTCTGGTCGAATTTTTCGCCAGACATTCCGTCGAAAAGATCGATCTTCCCGCTCTCGGGCAATTCCGCTCGTCGAAGCATCTGCTTGATCTCCGACTCGGAAGCGCCGTCAAACACAGGCGTCGAAAAATAGAGGCCCAAAGCTTTGGCAGCCCATCCAAGGTGCGTTTCGAGAATCTGGCCCACATTCATTCGGGAAGGGACGCCCAGCGGATTCAGCACAACTTCCACGGCCGTTCCATCCGGCAGATAAGGCATATCCTCTTCAGGAAGTATCCGGGCGATGACGCCCTTGTTGCCGTGCCGGCCGGCCATTTTGTCGCCAACCGACAGTTTCCTTTTCATCGCGACATAGACTTTAACCATTTTGATGACGCCGGGCGGCAGCTCATCGCCTCGACGCAGCTTGCCCAGCTGCTCTTCGTGAAGATTCTTCAGAATCTGGATTTGCTTCTCGGTCTTCTCTTCGAGCCGCTTGATGCTTTCGTAGACTTTCCCTTCCTTCTCGGCCTTGAAATCGTTTTTGATCTTGTTCAATTCGGTCGAACTGAGCTCCTGGAGCATGGAACGGGTCAGTTTGGTCTTTCTTTTGATCAAAACTTCTCCCGACCGGCTCTGCACGTCGTCCGGAAGGACCTCTCCGCTGAATATATCGATCAGACGTTTATTGCGCTCTTCTTTGATAATGCGGATCTCGTCATTGAGATCCTTTTCCATTTTTTCCACCTGCTCTCTCTCGATGGCCTTTGCGCGTTCATCCTTAGGGACTCCCTTGCGCGAGAAAATCTTCACGTCGACGATCGTTCCTTCGATGCCGGGAGGCGTCACGAGCGAAGCGTCTCTCACTTCGCCGGCCTTTTCGCCGAATATCGCCCGGAGCAATTTCTCCTCCGGCGAAAGCTGCGTTTCACCCTTGGGTGTGACTTTGCCGACCAGAACGTCTCCGGGCCGGACTTTCGCTCCGATCCTTATGATTCCGCTCTCATCAAGATCGCGCAGACTGGTGTCGCTGACATTCGGGATGTCGCGGGTGATTTCCTCGGGCCCCAGCTTTGTGTCGCGAGCCTCGATTTCGAGTTCCTCGATGTGAATCGAGGTGTAACTGTCCTCTTTCACCAGCTTTTCGCTGACCAGGATGGCGTCCTCGAAGTTGTACCCGCGCCATGGCATGAAGGCGACGAGCACGTTGCGCCCCAGCGCAAGTTCGCCTTTGTCGGTGCAGGGGCCGTCGGCCAGCACCTGCCCCCGGACGACATTGTCCCCTTTGCACACAAGCGGCCTCTGATTAATGCAGGTGTTTTGATTGGAGCGCTTGAACTTAGTCAACGCGTAGATGTCCACGCCCGCATCTCTGGAAACGGATTTGCCGTTTTCACTTTCCCCCTCGACGCGGACAATGATGCGGGTGGCGTCCACGCTGTCGACGATTCCGGCGCGCTTGCAGATGACCACTGCGCCGGAGTCCTTGGCGGTGATGTATTCCATGCCTGTGCCGATGTACGGGGCCTCCGCACGGAGCAGAGGCACCGCCTGGCGCTGCATGTTGGATCCCATGAGGGCGCGGTTGGCGTCGTCGTGCTCAAGGAACGGGATAAGGCTGGCGGCCACGCTGACGAGCTGTTTGGGAGAAACATCGATGTAATGAACGTCGTCTCTGGGGACCAGCACAAAATTTCCGGCTTTGCGCGCATTCACCCGTTCCGGGGTCATCTCCCCTTTCTCGTTCAGATCGACGTTCGCCTGGGCGATCGTATACTCCTCCGCCTCCCATGCCGTTTGATAGAAGGAGTAGGGTTCATACTGCGCCGGTCGTTTGCCGGCGCTTTCGCAGCGCCGGTTTTCTTTTTCGACAACTTCAATTTCTATCTGCTCGCCGACTTTGAAGTGAGTGTCGCCGGGATAAACAACATTCACAAATTCCAGAACCTGGCCGCCTTTCACCTTGCGATAAGGCGATTCGATGAAGCCGTAGTCATTGATGCGCGCGTAGCAGCTCAAAGAAGAAATGAGGCCGATGTTCGGCCCTTCCGGAGTCTCGATCGGGCAGATTCGGCCGTAATGCGTGGGATGGACGTCGCGCACTTCGAATCCGGCCCTCTCCCTGCTCAAACCTCCCGGACCGAGGGCGGACAAGCGCCGCTTGTGGGTGATTTCCGAAAGCGGATTCGTCTGATCCATGAATTGCGACAGCTGGCTGCTTCCGAAAAACTCGCGGATGGAGGCCATGACGGGCTTGGCATTGATCAGGTCGTGCGGCATGGCCGTGGTCATTTCCTGATGAACGGACATCTTCTCCTTGATCGCCCGCTCCATCCTCACCAGACCGATCCGGAACTGGTTTTCGAGCAGCTCTCCCACGGCTCTCACTCTCCGGTTCCCGAGGTGATCGATGTCATCCACGGATCCGATATTCCGAGTGAGCTTAAGCGCGTAGTTTATGACGGCGTAAAAGTCTTCGGCGGTGAGGGTGCGCTGCTCCAGAGGAGTGTTTAACCCCAGCTTGATGTTGAATTTCAGCCGCCCCACCTTGGAAAAGTCATATTTCCTCGGATCGTAAAACATCCCTTCAAAAAGGGCTGTGGCGGTCTCAAGCGTCGGAGGGTCCCCGGGCCGCTGTTTCCGATAGATTTCTATCAAGGCGTCCGACTGGGATTTGATGTGGTCTTTTTTGAGAGTTTGCGAAATCGTCGACCCGGTGTCTTCCCGTTCCGGGAAGAAGACTTCCAACGAGCGTATCCCCGATTCGCTCAGCACCGTGATGGTTCGCGATGTTATCTCCGAATTGGACTCGACGAGGATCTCCCCTGTCTCCTGATTGATCACTTCGGAAACGGAAAGGGCGCCTTCCAGATTCTCGATCTCGATCTTTATCTCTTTGACTCCGGCTTTTTGAAGCTGGTTGTATAAGTTTTCGACGATCTTTTTCCCCTTGGAAACTAAAACTCCTTTGCCTTTCGGATCTTTGATGTCGTCCAAGGCCTTGGACCCGATCAAATCCCGGCCCAAGGTTCTGAAAAGGCTCTTGTCTTCCCACCGGATGGCGACCGGCTGATAAAACGCCCGGATAATTTCGGAGTCGCTGCCCAATCCCAAGGCGCGCAGGAAAGTTGTCGCAAGGAATTTCCGCTTGCGGTCGATGCGCACGTAAAGAATGTTTTTCTGATCGAATTCAAATTCCACCCAGGACCCGCGATAGGGGATAATCTTGGCCAGAATAAAGGTCCGGTTTGCATTGGATTCGAAGAAAACGCCGGGCGATCGATGCAGCTGGCTGACGATCACGCGCTCGGTTCCGTTGACGATGAAGGTTCCGTTTTCAGTCATGAGCGGGATGTCGCCGAAATAAACCTCCTGCTCTTTGATGTCCCGAACGCTTTTGCCTTCCGTTTCGGCGTCTTTGTCCCAAACGACGAGGCGGACCGTCACCTTCAAGGGAACCGCGAAAGTCATGCCCCGTTCCTGGCACTCTTCCACGGTGTATTTGACGTTCAATTCAACGGCGCCGCCGCAAAATTCGCAACGCGGGTTTTCGATCTCGTTCTTCGCTCCGCAATGCCTGCAGCTGCCGCTTTCGGGGTTGTACGGGCTGTTGACGATCGCTTTGCCGCACTCGCCGCAGGTGGCGCGAAGATAGTTGAGCCCCTTCAAGTTTCCGCACTTGCACTGCCAGTTCCCTATGGAGTATTCCACAAATTCGAGGGAAGAAGTTCCGCGGAAATCATTGATCGGGAAGACCGAGTTGAAAACGGCCTGGAGCCCCACGTCCTCACGTTCCGATGGAGGAACGTCCATCTGCAAAAATCTATGGTAGGACTTCCTCTGAACTTCGATCAAATTCGGAATAGGAATGCTGGTATGGATTTTGGCAAAATCCATGCGATCCCGATAAACATTCGAAGTGCTGATGTTCGTCATTGAGAAATTAACCTCGAAAAGCTCAAGTTATGATTGGGGGGAAGCCGGACTCAGGGGATGCAATGCGGAAGGCGCACGAAGGCCTCTGTCCGCCTGAGAGCGTTTGAAAAGTCTTTCGTTCCCCGAATTTGAAGGCCTGTGCACTGTGACCTCATCTTTGGGGCTGTACATTGGGAAAGGCCTGCTGGAGCCAGCAGGCCTGGACGACAAAGCGATCGCGCGTACAGAGCAGTCCGCGAGTCTTTCGTCTGCACGCAAACGTGGCTCGGCGACTCGACCTACTTGATCTCCACGGTTGCGCCGGCTTCTTCAAACTTCTTCTTGATTGCTTCAGCCTCTTCTTTGGAGACCCCTTCTTTGACCGGTTTCGGCGCCCCTTCAACCAGGTCCTTGGCCTCTTTCAATCCAAGGCTCGTCACTTCGCGGACGGCTTTGATCACATTGATCTTCTTTTCACCGACGACGCTGAGAATCACGTTGAATTCCGTCTTCTCTTCAACCGCCGGTTTTGCTTCCGCTCCGGCCGCCGGCCCGCCTACAACAGCCATGGGCATGGCGGCTGCGGCGCTGATGCCGTACTTGTCCTCAAGGCTTTTGACCAGATCCGAGATCTCCAGCATTGTGGCCTTGTCGATCCATTCCATCACTTCGTTTTTCGTAATCGCCATTATTTACTCCTATAGGATTGTAGAGATGAATTGCCGAATATTCCCTACTTTGGAACCTGCTTTAAAACCAAGGCTAAATTTCGCAACGGGGCTTTCAAAACCGAGTCGAGTCTTTGCAAAGGCGCTTTCAGCAGAAAGACCAGTTTGCTCAACATGACTTCCCGCGAAGGCATGGAGGCAAGCGCCTGGATCTCGCTCGTCGGGACTACCTTTCCTTCGACCAGAGCCGCCTTAAATGCAAAATTTGGATTGCTTTTGCCGATTTCGACCAGCAGCTTGGCCAATCCGACCACATCTGTGCGGTGGAAAGCCACAGCCGTCGGGCCCTGGAAGTAAGGTTCAAGCTGATCCAGCCGGGTCTGCTTGGCCGCCCTCATCGCCAGGGTGTTTTTCACAACCACATAATTCCCGTCGATCTCCCGGATCTTGCGACGCATTTCCGTTACGTCGACCACCTTCAAGCCGCGATAATCGATCAGGAAGGCGCTCGCAATCGCCCCGAAGTGTTCGCCCAGGGAATCTACCGCTTTTTGCTTTTCCGCTCTATTCATGAGATACGACCCTATGGACACCCAGCCTGGCTAAAAAAATCCGGATGGCCAATGATTGACTCTTGCCACAAAAAAGGGCGCCAGGCGTCATTAAGCATGAGTCTCGATGGAAGCTTCATCCACCCAAATACCAGGACTCATGGTTGAAGAAATTGAAATGCTCTTGACATATTTGCCCTTGCTGCTTGCGGGCTTCGCCCGAAGAACCGCTTCAATCAAGGCCTTGGCGTTTTCGTACAGGTTCTTTTCTTCGAACTGAATCTTCCCGCATGGAGCGTGGATGATCCCGGTCTTATCCACGCGGAATTCCACTTTCCCGGCTTTGATTTCCTTGACAGCTTTCCCGACCTCGAAAGTGACGGTGCCGGTTTTTGGATTCGGCATCAAGCCGCGGGGCCCAAGAACCTTTCCCAGCTTGCCGACGCTGCGCATCACGTCGGGAGTGGCCACGACGGCGTCGAAATCCATCCAGCCGCCGGCGATGCGTTCGACCATTTCTTCGCTTCCCACTTCATCGGCGCCGGCGTCCCGAGCTTCCTTCACCTTATCGCCGGAAGCGATAACGACAACCCGTTTGCTCTTCCCCAGTCCATTCGGAAGCACTACAGTGCCCCGGACCATTTGATCCGCATGTTTCGGATCGACCCCCAGCTTCATCGAAACCTCGACGGTTTCGTTGAATTTGGCATAGGCAATCTTCTTCAGCAGAGGCACAGCCTCATCGAGCCGGTATAGCTTTTGCTCCCGGGCAGTCACAGCCTTCCTGTAATTCTTTCCCGCCTTAGGCATTACAAACACCTCATCCATCAATTTGCAATTGCCGATTGACGATTGAAAAATCACGTTTGAATTCGTCAATCGTCAATATCGATCGTCAATTACCCTCGACTTCCACGCCCATACTGCGCGCGGTTCCCAAAACTATATTCACCGCAGCCTCCAGATTCGAGGCGTTGAGATCGGGCATTTTCAACTGCGCGATCTCCCGTACATCTTTCATCGTGACTTTTCCGACCTTGGTCTTGTTCGGCTCGCCCGAACCTTTTGCAATATTGGCGGCCTTCTTCAGCAGCACGGCGGCAGGCGGAGTCTTGGTGATAAAAGAATAAGTGCGGTCGCCATAAACGGTCACAACCACCGGTATGATAAGCCCTTCCTGTTTGGCCGTCTTCGCATTGAAAGCCTTGCAAAAATCCATGATATTCAGACCGTGCGGCCCCAGCGCCGAACCCACCGGCGGCGCCGGCGTCGCTTTCCCGGCGGCCACCTGGAGCTTGATATTTGCCACAATCTTCTTTGCCATCGAACAACTCCATCTCGCTATTTACGATTTACAATTGACGACTGCTGGACGATTCCTTTTCATTCGTAAATCGTAAATCCTCAATCGTAAATGCCTTTAAGTCTTTTCCACCTGTTCGGTTTCCAGTTCTACAGGCGTGGCGCGGCCCAAAATCGTCAGCATGACCTTCAGAGTGTTTCTATCCGGATTCACATCTTCGACCACTCCGGTAAAATCCTTGAAAGGGCCGTCGTTGATTTTGACCGCATCGCCGCGGTCGAAGGTAAACTTCGGTTTAGGCTGTTCCGCTGTGACCGATACGCGATTGACTACTTCATTAATTTCCTCGTCTGAAAGAGGAGTCGGCTTTTTCCCGGTGCTGATAAATCCGGTGACCTTGGGCGTGCCTCGCACGATATGCCAGGCCTTGTCCGTCATGTCCATTTCAACCAAAATGTACCCGGGGAACGTGAGTTTCGTAGTGACAATCTTCTTGCCGCTCTTCATCTCAACCACGTCTTCCGTGGGTATCAGTATCTGGCCGATGCACTCCCCAAGATCGTAGGCCTGGATGCGGTTCATAAGGCTTTCCGCAACCTTGCGCTCATATCCCGAGTAGGTATGAATGATGTACCATTTCTTCAAATTATCCATCGTTCAAGGCCGCGCCGACAGCGCATTGGTAATAAAGTTCATTCCATTATTTATAATAATATCAACAATAAAAAGAAAGAATCCGAAGAAAAACACGGCGGCGAGGACCACTACGGTAGTTCCAGTCACTTCACGCCGGCCCGGCCATGAAACGTTCTTGAGTTCTTTGCGTGTATCTTTGAGGAATTCAATAATGCTTCGGAACTTCGTCCTCAGTTTTTCAAAAATATCCTTCATAGGTTTGACTCCGCAAACGTCTCAATGCGCCGGCTGGCAGGCCAGGAGGGACTCGAACCCCCAACATGCGGTTTTGGAGACCGCCGCTCTACCATTCGAGCTACTGGCCTGCATGACTCCGGCGCCTTCGCTCACCTGGTTTCTTTGTGCGGCGTGTGAGCTCGGCAGTGATTGCAAAACTTCTTAAACTCCAACCGCTCCGTCGTATTTTTCTTATTCTTCGTCGACGTGTAGTTGCGGTTCTTGCATTTTGTGCATTCAAAAGTAATGATGTCTCGCATGACTGCCCGCCCTACTCGATAATGTCAGAAATGGTGCCGGCGCCGACGGTCCGGCCGCCTTCGCGGATTGCGAAGCGCAAGCCTTTTT
>CAZXSV010000039.1:0-33369 GCA_964642735.1 uncultured Acidobacteriota bacterium | reverse complement strand
AAACCAAAGACCAGGATTGGGAAAGCATCATTCCCGAGGAACAGCGAAGCAGCCGGCTTGCCATGATTGCCGCCGCGGATGATTATTTTGATATGTTCGTCGACAAACCCAAGGTGCGCACGCCGTTCGCCGGCGTTTGCGATCGCTGGGAGAACGGCTTCCAGACAACCAAGGGAGGAGGAACGATGGGCGGCGTTAAAATGGCGGCGCACGACTGTTCGCCCAAGGGCCTGGTTATTACAAATCACGGACCACGGCGTTTTCTGGTGGACGTGGAAGCGGGAACGGTTGTCGCCATCGTGCATTTCGCGGGCAGCCTGCCGGATTTCCATATGTTCCGGATGAGAGATGGCAAAGTGGACTTGATTCAGGCTGTCATCGGCGCCGGCGCCAAATCTATGGGCTGGCCGAACGAACCGACCTGCAAATAATTAGATTCGCCGCAGATTGCCCGGAAAAAATTTTACGAAATCCGAAGAATCTTTGGTCAAGAGCAGAAGCCCCGAAGGAATCATCGCCTCGGGGCTTTTTTTATCCAAGCCGCCCGTGATTATTGTCTCTTGCCGGTCGTGGCCATTGCCGGCAAAATGGCCTGAATCCATAGAAGCCGGAGAAGAACCTATCGGTCGGATCGGGTTGAAGACGGCAGCAATCCTTTACTGCTTTTTCGCAGGAGTTGCCGGAATTTCCGCAAAGTAATTGGTGATTCCATCCGGATCATCGAGCCAAACAAATCGAAGCCCATATCCGCTGAGAGTGTTGACCGGCTGATCGATTTTTACATGCCGCGCTTCTGCCAGATCCTGAACCGCTTTTACATCGGAAGCTACATATTGGATTCCACCGCTTCCAGTATCTGCCCGCGCCGTCTTTCCGAAACATCGAAGGCTCACAATGACCGATCCGCGTTGATAGGGATACTTTGTTGTATTAAGGACGGGATCCTTTACAGCCGGCAGTTCAGCGAGTCCTATGAACTCGCGATAAAACTTCCGACTCGCTTCGATATCGGATACAACAAGACCGATTTCAACTTGTGTATAGGCGCTCGGCTCTTCCGGAGCGACGACCAGTTCAACCCATTGCCCAGCCGCATCCTGGACAAGCGCGCTGCTTCTCCGGGATCCGGCAATGGGATGAAACTCCGGCGCCGGAAGTCCATTCTCCTTAAATCTTGTTGCCAGTGAATCCCGGTCTCGAAAGAAAAAGGTGAGAAGACGAAGCCCGGTGGCATCCTGTATCGGGCCCTTTTGATATTGTCGGTTTGGAACCGCTGCCGTGAATTTGAGCTGTGTAGGCCCGATTTCGAATCTAGCCACACTGGTATTGCCGCCCAGGTTGTATGTCGTCAGCTGTTTGAGTCCCAGAACTTTGCCGTAAAAGTCATAAATCGGCTTTGCATCGCCTGAAAAACGGCGAAATACATTCATCGGTTGGGTCATAATTTCCGACGTGGACTCCAGCTGCGAAGTCCGCGTCTGGTTCTGAGGGCAAATAACTGCCGATGTGAGGAATATAAACGATACAGCGAATCCTAAAACGATTTTCATAGCCACCTTGCGATCATTCTTGTCCAAATCAGCTTTTTCGGACCCAACTATCCGGCAATAGCTTGATCCGGAAAAACAAGTAAGACGGCCGGATCCCACTCGGGTTAAATTGCATTTGTCGAAAGCAAAACAACCCAAGGAAGCCCGGCCATGCAAAGGTTTTCTAGCATTTTCTCCCAACTGTTACAACTATTTCCCGGAATGGAATTTGAAAAAGCTGTCCATGGCTACAAAGCCGAATGCCAGGCGCGCGGCTTCAGCTGCCGGGGCCGATTTGCCGCCATGCTCTTCTGCCGGTTGGGGCCCGGCAATGAATAAAGGTTGCTTTTTGGCGCGAGCGCCTGGCAGGCGCTCTTGTGTCGGCAGGCATTGGATGTAAAAACGTGAAAAATTCTTTATTTGATTCTTTAAGGTTCACTATAGTAGCGGCAGAGAAGGGAGAGAATTTTGCGGGACTTTCACATTCTGGCCAAACCGATCGGCCCTGTATGCAACCTCGCCTGCACATACTGCTTCTATCTGGAAAAGGAAATCCTTTTCCCCGGGAGGCAGGGACTTGCGGACTGGACCATGCACGACGATGCCCTGGAGCGCTTTATCCGCCAGTATATCGCGTCCCAGCCTCGGGACGTCGTCCACTTCGCGTGGCAGGGGGGCGAGCCGACCTTGCTCGGCGTCGATTTTTTCCGCAAGGTTGTCGCCCTGCAGCAAAAACACGCGCGCGGCAAGCGGATTGAAAACGCTCTGCAAACCAACGGCATCCTGCTCGACGACGGCTGGTGCGGCTTCCTGGCGGAGAACCGCTTCCTTATAGGACTGTCGATCGACGGCCCCGGGGAACTGCAGGACCGCTACCGTGTCGACAAAGGAGGATCTCCGACATTCGACAGGGTCGCCCGCAGCATGGGTTTGCTGAAAAAGCACGGAGTCGAGTTCAACACCCTGACCGTCGTCCAGCGCCACAACTCCCATTATCCCCTCGAGGTCTATCGGTTCCTGAAAGAAGCCGGAGGCGGCTTCATGCAATTCATCCCTATCGTCGAGCGCACGGCCGAAAAAAATCCGCCGGACGGCCTCAGGCTGGTCTCGCCCGATTCGAACGCAGCGGCGCATGTTTCGGACTTTTCGGTTGAGCCGCTGCAGTACGGAAGGTTTTTATGCGCCATCTTTGATGAATGGGTGCGCCGCGACGTCGGAAAAGTCTTTGTTCAACTTTTCGACGTGGCGCTTTCGGCCTGGGCGGGCATGGAGCCTGCGCTGTGTGTTTTTCAGCGGACCTGCGGATTGGCGGCCGTCATCGAGCATAACGGCGACCTCTACTCCTGCGACCATTACGTGTATCCGGAAAACAGGCTGGGCAACATCGCCGAGCTTTCGCTCCAGTCGGCGATGGAATCTCCGCAACAGATCCGTTTCGGACGCGACAAGCTGGATCGGCTGCCGCGTTTGTGCCTCGAATGTCCCGTGCGGTTCGCCTGCAACGGCGAGTGTCCCAAGCACCGCTTCGTCCCCGCGCCGGACGGCGGCGAGCGGCTGAATTACTTCTGTCCGGCCTACAGGCTCTTTTTCACTCACATCGATCCTTATATGCGGTTCATGGCGGCCGAGCTGCGGCAGGATCGCCCTGCCGCAAATGTCATGGCTTGGGTCCGCGATCGGAACCTCCATGCCGCGGAAAATACACGACCGGGGCGAAACGATCCCTGCCCTTGCGGAAGCGGCTTGAAATACAAGCGTTGCTGCGGGAAATAGGGTTTCGGGTTCCCCGTTTCCCGTTAAAGGCAATCCTGTCCCGAACGGGAAACGGGAAACCCGAAACGCGAAACCCCAAAGACAATTTTATTGAATTGCGGGCTTAGCCTTCTTAAAATCGCGTGCACGCTTTCAAATTTCGTGGATTTGCAGAAAGGAACGCCATGAAACGCCGTAAATTCCTGAAAACCACCGCGCTGACCGCCGCGGCATTGAGCACGTCTCCCTTGTATTCTCTTGCCGCATCCAAAAAAAGACCGAATGTTATCGTGATTCTGACCGACGACATGGGGTACGGAGATTTCTCATGTCACGGCCACCCGTTTCTCAAAACGCCCCACATGGACCAGATAGCCAAAGAAGGCGCCGACCTCACGGACTTTCACGTCACGCCCGTCTGCACGCCGACGCGCGGGCAACTGATGACCGGCCTCGATTCCCTGCATAATCTCGCCTGCGCCGTAACCTCCGGGCGCACGATATTGCGCCGCGATATTCCGACCATGGCGGATCTTTTCCGAAAAGGCGGCTATGCGACCGGCTTGTTCGGCAAATGGCATCTCGGGCACGAATATCCGGACCGTCCGATGGACAAAGGATTCGAAAAAGTCATCTGGTTCAAAGGCTGGGGGCTGCAATCCGAGATCGAATTCGACAACGATTATGTCAATCCACGGTACCTGGACGGCCTGGAAACCAAGCGGGCATCCGGGTATTGCACCGATATCTGGTTCCAGGAAGCCATGAATTGGATGGCGCGGCAAAAGGACAGTGGGAAGCCGTTTTTTACCTATCTCGCCGTCAACGCGGCGCACATGCCTCTCTGGCCTCCGGACCAATATGCGGACATGTATAAAGATAAAACCGGCCCCATGATGGCGCCCTATTTCGCCATGATCGCGAACCTCGACGACAATTTCGGCCGGCTGGACGCATGGCTGAAGAAGAACGGGCTGTACCGCGACACGATTGTTGTTTTCATGACCGACAACGGCAGCGCGTTTGCGCAGAGCGGCTACAATGCGGGTTTGCGCGAAGGCAAGGCGTCCAACTACGAAGGGGGACACCGCGTGCCTTGTTTTTTGCGCTATCCCGAGGGCGGGTTTGAAGCCGGCCTGGACGTCTCCACGCCGACGCAAATCCAGGACATCCTCCCCACGCTTGTCGATCTTTGCGATGTGCCTCCCGGCAAGGCGGCATTCGACGGGGTCAGCTTTGCGCCTCTCCTGAGAAAGCAGCCAATCAAGGACCGCATGTTTGTCGTCCAATACGGCCAGCGCCAGCGACCGGTGAAATACGACGCCGCAGTGATCTGGAACCAGTGGCGGCTGCAGAAAGGCGCCGAGCTGTACGACATCGCAAAGGACCGGGCGCAGAAGACCGATGTGGCCTCGCAGTTTCCGGAAGTCGCCGGCCGCATGAAGGCGTTTTACGACGATTGGTGGGCGAAGCTCGGCCCGGCGCTGAACGCTCCGATTCCGATGCTGATCGGCGCGGCCGCCCAGAATCCCGTAATGCTGACGAGCATCGACTGGTGGGAAGTGGACGCCGACAATATCAATTTTGTTTCCCAGGCAGTCGGCGGGCCGCGCGGAGGCCACTGGACTCTCCAGGTCGAAACGGCGGGCAATTACAGCGTCGAGCTCCGCCGCTGGCCCTTTCATACCAATAAGCCCATAGGCTCGGAAGGCCCGCGCGTCACCATCAACGGCAGAAAGCTGGACCATAAATACAAGTTGATTCCCGCTCATGAAGCAGTGCTGGAAGCCAACGGCGTCCAGCAGCGCCGTTCCATCAAACCGGAAGACGTGAGCGCCGCGTTTCAAATCAGCCTGCCGAAAGGAAAAGGCAAACTCCAGGGATGGTTCCGGGATGCAGCCGGTCAGGATCTGTGCGGCGCATTCTATGCATTAGTCGCCAAACTGCCGGCGTAGCGAAATACGGGTTCAAAGCAATGCTGTCCCCGACGGGAAACGCCCAAAGGAGCAACCATGAGTTCCGACACGGAAGAAAAATCGATCAGCAGACGCGAGTTCCTGGCCCGCGCGGAAACGGGGGTGGCCGGAGCTTGTCTCGCCCTGGCAGGCATGTCCGGCTGCATGGCGGTGGCCGATAAACGCCCGAACATCCTGTTCATTCTGACGGATGACCAGCGATACGACGCCATCGGGTGTCTGGGCAATCCGCCTTGGCTTCGCACGCCAAATCTGGACCGGCTCGTAAAAGAAGGGATGCTGTTCAAGAACGCCTTCTGCACCGATTCTCTGTGCGCGCCGAGCCGGTCCAGTTTCCTGACCGGGAAGTATTCGCACAAAACGGGCGTCGTCGACAACATCAAGGATTTCTCTGCGGAGAATACGACGTATCCCCAGCTGCTTCAGAAAGCCGGATACGAAACCGCTTTTATCGGCAAGTGGCACATGGGAAGCATGAGCGGGCCGCAGCCGGGCTTCGACCGTTGGGTCGGTTTCACGGGCCAGGGGGTCTACTTCGATCCGGTCCTGAACATCGATGGCCAAGAGAGCAAACATCCGGGCTATATGACCGATCTTTTAACCGACTATGCGGTCGAATTCATGGAGCGGAAGCGGCAAAAGCCGTTCTGTCTTTATCTTTGCCACAAGGCCGTTCACGATTTTCGCGACCCGGCGCCCCGTCATGCAAACCTGTATGAGCGTGAAAAATACCCTTTGCCGCCCAATGCCTCGTATGGACTGGAAGGGAAGCCGAAAGCCGTGCGTGACCGGTCGGACCTGATGAAAGGCCAGGTCCCGTTCAAGACCGTGGACGACTGGCAGGCGTATACCCGCAAATATTATCAGTGCCTGGCCGCCGTGGACGACAGCGTCGGACGGATTTTGAAGACGCTGGACGAGATGGGCCAACGGGAAAATACGATCATTGTATTTGCCGGCGACAACGGCTATTTCCTCGGCGAACACGGCCTGTGGGACAAGCGCTTCGCCTATGAACCCTCCATGCGGATTCCCTTGATCGTGTATTTTCCGAAGCTGATCCAACCGGGTGCGGTCTGCGAGGAGCTTGTCTTGAACATCGACGTGGCGCCCACCATGCTCGAACTCGCCGGCGGTCCCATCCCATCCTATGTTCAAGGCAAATCCCTCAAGCCCTTGATGCAAGGCGCGAAGACGTCATGGCGTGAAGATTTCCTGTATCACTACCACCTTGAAATCGATCTTTCCAAAATGACGGACAAGGAAAGACAGGATTTCGACAAACAATGGAAAGGATTGGGAATGGATCCCGCGCCTCTGCTGGTCCCGGAAAACATGGCCGTTCGCAGCAAGGAATGGAAATATATCGCCTATCCCGGCACGAGCGAAACCGATGAGCTGTACAACATTTTGAAGGACCCTCACGAGATGAAGAACCTCATCTCGGATTCAAAGTACGCCGATGTCGCCGGGAAGATGAAAGCGCGCCTGGCCGAACTCGTCGAGGAAACAAAATAGGCCGACCCGAAACGCCCGCCTCCTCCGCCGCAGCTAAAATCGGGCGAGAAATGCGCGGACTCCCGTCTGTGAGCCGCGCGTATCGATGGCATCTGTTCTTGCTGTGCTCCTTTACAGAAAGGAGATTACGCAAGAATCGCGCCAACTGCATGGTACAATGAAAACGTGGTCTCTCTGCGCCTTTTTCAAGGCTGCATGCAGGCTGTACGGGGACTTGATTCGTTGCATGCGACATAATGTTGCATAAGTGCACCCGCAGCCTTTTCTTCAACCGTTCATCCGTCTGCTCGGTGAAGAAAAACAGGGGGAGCTCTGGAAGAAGGCTACAAGTCCAACTCCCGAGCGGCGGAATCTGTTTCCGCGGTTTTCTATAGGAACGCCGTTTGCGCAGCGGAAGAGATGTTTCCCATCCTTGCGGCGCGGCATGGCACGGTCCTTGCGATATGCAGGGACTTGTTGAATGAATATGTGTGAAGGGCGACAGATTATGATCGATCTTGAAACGGCGGCAATCGTCCCGAACATGTGGCGGGATATATTCGAAAGCGACGACGTACGCTATTGCTACAACTGTGGAAGCTGCGTATCCGTATGTCCCGCGGCTACAGCCGATCCTCCCCTGCTGATCCGGCGTCTGGCACGACTGGTCCTGCTCGGATTTGAAGACGCGCTGCTGGATGACGACACGCCGTGGTCCTGCGTCTCCTGCTCCAAGTGCGAGGAAGTTTGTCCCATGGGAGTGCGCCCCTTCGAACTGAACCTGGCGATTCGCAGATGGCAGTGCAGAAATGACGAAACGCGCATTCCCCAGTCGCTTCCCGAGTTGTTCAATGAGGGGTATATGCAACCCGTGTCCCGGGCGGTCGAATTGCGCAAATCCGTCGGATTGCCCGAGATGCCTACCATCGACAAAAACCCTGAAATGTTCGAGCGGTTTCAGGAAATGCTCATGAAGACCGGAGTGGTGCGCGAGAACGGTTACATGTTTAAAAGGTCCTAAGAAATGAAGTATGCATTTTTCCCCGGCTGCAATATGCCTGCAATCAGACCGGACGTCGAGCAGGCGATCAGGCTGACTATGCCGCGTCTGGGAGTCGAGCTTGTGGATATGGAAGGCTACGTCTGCTGCCCGGCATTCGGCACGTTTCCTTCCGCCGACGAGAACGCCTGCCTTGCCGTGAACGCATGGAACCTGTCCATTGGCGAAGAAAAAAACTGCGATCTCGTAGCCCAATGCGGCTCCTGTTACAGCTCCATCAAGCTGGGCCGGCGCCTTATGGAGGATGATGCGAAGCTGGGTCAGGTAAACGAAATCCTGAAGACGGCGAAACGAAGCTACAGGGGCGCGAACACCATACGTCACATCACAGATATCCTGTTTTACGATGTGGGAATCGAGAAGATCAGGGGCTTGGTTGCCAGGAATCTCGAGGGTATGCACTGCGTCGTGCAGTACCCCTGTCATACGCTCTATCCGAGCGACGTTGTCGGATTCGAGCCCCCGGACAAAAAACTTCCGCACATATTGCGGGACCTTGTCGAAGCCCTGGGGGCCACGGTGGACTCCTACAGTCATGAGTATCGATGCTGCGGCGGTTCCGGAGGCTTTCACAGGTCGGATCTCAAAGCCGCCCGCAACTTCTACAAGGAAAAACTCGATGCCATCAAGGAAGAGACCCGGGCCGATTTCATTGTGTCTTCATGCATCACATGCCTGATGTGGATGGACAACCAGCAGACGTCCCTCAGCGACGGAGGCTGCGCCTATTCCATTCCGGTTTTTGATTATAATCAGCTTCTCGCTCTGTGCATGGGTTTTGGTCCGGAGCAGGTCGCCGCAATCGCCACTATTCCTCGGGAAGAAGTGATCAAGAGGATTCTTAACCGTCGGGAACGAAGCAATGATGCAGCATAAGGAATCTGAACCGCAGAAAAAGGTGCTGGTTGTCGGCGGCGGGCTGGGAGGAATCCGCGCGGCTTTCGATCTGGCGGAGGCAGGCCGGGATGTTGTTGTTGTCGAGAGCGCCTCTCATTTTGGAGGACTGATGACCCAACTGGACCGGACCTTTCCCCCCAACAATTGCGACCTTTGCTCGATCCTGTCCCGTCTTTCGGCAAACGGCAGCCGGGAGCATGTCGAATTATTGACGATGACCCGGGCAACGTCGGTGAAAGGCGAAGTGGGAAACTTCACCGTTACGCTGGCATCTTCTCCCCGATACATAGACCTCGAAAAGTGTACGGCCTGCGGTGAATGCCTCCGCAGCATGCCCGAATGCGTCCGGTTTGCGCCGGGCCTGAACTTCGTGTCGCCGACATGCATGCGCTATCCACAGGCTTCTCCCCAGGCATTTTCCATAGATATGGGCAACTGCAGCGACGTGGACCGGCTCGTCAAATCCTGTCCGGCGCGCGCGATTGTGCCCGACGACAGGGAGAAAATGCGGGAGGAAGCGTTCGGATCCATTATTCTCGCACCCGGTGCGGAAGTCTTTGATCCCTCCGGACTCAGCGTCCTTGGCTACGGACAGCATCCCGACATTGTAACCAGCCTGGAATACGAGCGCATTCTCTCCGCTACCGGGCCGACTCAGGGACGGCTCGTGCGACCGTCGAACGGCCGGCCGCCGTCGAAGATCGCCTGGATACAGTGCGTCGGCTCCAGGGGGCGCCGCAAGAATCTCGTCACCTATTGCTCCAGCGTCTGCTGCATGTTTGCGCTCAAAGAAATGCTTGTCTCCAAGGAGCGTTTTCGGAACGATATCGAGGCGTGCGTGTTCTATATGGATATGCGCACTTCCGGCAAGGACTACGAGCTTTATTATCAGCGGGCAAAGAAGGAACTCGGCGTGCGCTTTATCCGTTGTCGAACGCACAACGTAACTTGCAATGCCAAGACGAACAGTCTGATGGTTGCCTACCTGCCGGACAACGGCGCCATGGTCATGTCCGAAGAATTCGATATGGTGGTTCTCTCCACCGGTTTCAGAATCTCCGACAGCGTTCGCAAGCTGGCGCAGGTCATGGGGATCGAGCTCAATGGGCACGGCTTTGCCAGGACGGACCCCTTCAGTCCCGTGACCACTTCCCGGCCGGGCGTCTATGTATGCGGCCTTTTCGAGGGCCCCAAGGATATCGCGGAGACCGTCACCCAGGCCAGCGCGGCGGCCTGTCTGGCTGCTGAGGATGTGGCGCCCTCCAAAAACGGGAGAGCCGGCAGGAAAGCGATGCCTCCGGAACAGGACGTTTCCGGCGAAGAGCCCAGAGTGGGCGTGTTCATTTGCGACTGTAAAAGCGAACTCGTCAATACGCTGGATGCCCGCAAGCTGGCCGAAGATATCGGCGCCCTGCCCCAGGTTGAAATCGCAGAGGTCGTCGACGAGGTTTGCGGCCGTGAATCCATGCGCCGTATCGGGGATATTATCAAGGCGAAGCGTGTCAACCGTCTGGTCATTGCGGGCGGCTCTCCCAGAACGCTCAAAATCCCGTTTTCTGACCTGCTCGCCCAGTCCGGACTGAACCGGCAACTGCTGGAAATCGCCAATATCCGGGAGCAGGTCGCATGGGTTCACCAGGACCATCCGAAGGAAGCAGCCGAAAAGGCAAGAGAGCTTATCCGGATGGCCGTGGCCGGCGTGAAGGCGGCAGTTCCAGTGGCCGAGAAACCGCTGACCTTTAACAAGGACGTCCTCGTTATCGGTGGCGGTGTGGCGGGTATGACCGCCGCCCTGAGCTTGGCCGGGCAAAAGTTCCATGTCTGCCTCGCCGAGCGGTCGGGTGTTTTGGGCGGCGTGGCCAGGAAGATCCGAAGGACCCTGGAAGGCGAAGATGTCGCGGCTATGGTTGAGGAACTGGTCAGGAAAACAGAAGAACACGAAAACATAGAGGTCATAAAAAATGCAGTGATCAGCGATCACAGCGGAAGCCCGGGCATGTTCAGGACCGGGATCCGGGGCGGTCCCGGGATGGAATACCGCCGGATCAAGCATGGGGTTGCGATCATAGCCACCGGTGCGCTGGTCAATCGGCCCCCGGAATACCTCCTGGGCGAGCATGATGCAGTGACCATCCAGCGTGACGCCGACATGCTCATCGAAGATCAGCCGGATAGGGTGAAGGGATGGAAAAAGGTCGTGATGATTCAATGCGTGGGGTCCCGCTCTCCGGAAAACCCCAATTGTTCGCGCATCTGCTGCCAGACGGCCATCAAGAACGCGTTGCGCATCCTCGACCTGAATCCCGAGGCGCGCATCTTTGTGCTCTACCGCGACATGAGAACCTACGGCCTGAATGAGGACAGCTATCAGGAAGCAAGAAGCCGCGGCGTTATCTTCATCCATTACGACAGAGACGACCCGCCAAGGGTCGAAGCCGCCGGTGAACAGGTTCGAGTGACGTTCCGTGATCCCGTCCTGGGAGAGGAAGTGGCGCTCAATGCCGATAAACTGCTGCTCAGCTCGGGATTCGCCGTTGATGAGGAATCGAACCGGCAACTGGCGTCAACGTTCGGACTGCAGCGCACCGGGGACGGCTACTTTCTGGAGGAACACGTAAAGCTGATGCCTGTAGCGCTTGCAACCCCGGGTTTCTTTGTAGCGGGCGCCGCCCATGGGCCGAAGACGATCCGGGAGAGCGTGGCCCAGGGCCAAGCCGCCGCAGCGCGCGCCCTGACCCTCCTGGCCAATGAGGAGATTAATGCGAATCCGGAAATTGCTTTTGTGGATGAGGGGAAGTGTGCGGCTTGCCTGATCTGCGTCAGGGCTTGTCCTTTCGATGTGCCCTATGTAGCCGATGGCTGTTCCCATATCGATCCGGCTCTCTGCCACGGGTGCGGGGTATGCGCGTCTGAATGTCCGGCGAAAGCGATCCAGCTTGCAGGTTTCGAGGATGGCAGGATTCTTGCAAAACTGGAAGGACTTCTAGATAGAGGATAATGGAACCATGGCAAGTTTCGAACCGATCATTGTGGCTTTCTGTTGTGAATACTGCGCGTACGCCGCGGCGGACACGGCCGGAAGCGAAAGGCTGAGCTATCCCCACAACGTCAAAATCGTGAGTGTGCCCTGTTCGGGCAGAGTCGATCCGATCCATATCCTGAAAGCCTTTGAAAAAGGCGCTGATGGCGTTTATGTGGCCGGCTGCCTGGAGGGGGACTGCCATTTCATGAGCGGCAATGCACGAGCCGCCAGGCGTGTGCAATATACCCGGAAGCTCCTGGATGAAACCGGCATCGGCGGTGAAAGGCTGGAAATGGCTTCAATGTCGGCCGGGATGGGCGCCCGGTTTGCCGAACTGGCGCGGGAAATCACGGAAAAGATCCGTGCGCTCGGTCCCAACCCGGTCAAACGCAATAAGAAATGAACCTGCCGCAAAATCGTTCGGAATCGTCTCCGGTATATGCCACCGGGCCCAGACATTGCGTTCCGGGCGAGTTGTCCATCTGTTCTGCTCCTGAACATCGGTGGCCAAGAGAGCAAACATCCGGGCTGGATGAACGAAACAATGGATGGTCCGCCGGAAACATTGCGAGAATATTGGCGCCGGATGAAACCGCAGACATATCTTTTGCCGGGCAAGAACGGGACGCCGACATGCTGAAGGGCGCCGGCTAAAGTCCCGACGAGGCGGTTGGCAAGATGGCGGCGCATACGGCGATGCCGGGCGAAAGCAATCAAGGATGAACTAGCCGAAATATTTCCGGGATGTCGCCGCGGCTGCTATGTTTTCCTCGAGATGCTTGAAGTTCTGCATGTCCGCGTTGACAACGTCCATCCCCTGCTCCAGCACATAAGCATACGCCCGCTGGAATGAATTCAGGGGCGATGCTTTCAGCTTGGAATCGTAGTAACTGTCGAATGCCTGTGGATTGTTTTTGCCCATAGAATCCAAAGGCGCAATGTATCTCACGGTTTTCATTCCGATCAGCCCAATCCCCGCCTGCCGAGCCTTTTTCAGCAGAGGCTGGAGTTTGACCATAGAGGGAGTGCCTTCTTCAAGTTCCTTTGTCGTCCAATCATACCAGCCGGCGGGCGTAATGCCGACCAGGGCTAAGTCGTACCAGCCGGATGCGATCGCCGCTTCCATAACCCGGGTTGCGTTCTTGTGGGTGCTCAGCCCGAAATAGCCGACTTTTCCGGCCGATTTTGCGTTTCGAAACGCTTTGTACATCTCTTCGCTGCGAACGATGTTCGGATTGTCCACGGCCATCAGATAATACGCGTCCACATATTCCGTCTGGAGCTCCTTCAGGCTTGCATTCAACAATTCCGTCCAGTTTTTGGCCGCCTCCCTGGCCTGTTCGGCGGTAATGGCGTCATTGGGCTGCACGCGCAGCGACGTCAGAGGGGCTTTGGACGCCACCCAGATGTCATTTTTATGCGCTTTCAAGAACGGAGCCAGGCTGCGTTCGCTTTCCTTATAGACGATATTGGATCCGACATCAAAGTGGTTGATGCCGGCTTCAAAAGCGCGATCCAGCAAACGCACGCCCTTCCCGCCTGTCAGGGCAGCGCCGCATCCGAATACCAGCCGGCTGGACATGAAGTTCGTCCGGCCGAGTCTGCGATAGGTCATCCCGGGCCGCTCATTGCGGCGTATCGGGGATTTCGACGCCTGCGAAAAACTTGCTTTTTGACCTGCAGCCGATATCAAGACCGATCCGCCAACCGCCGCCGAAACCTTCATAAACTGGCGGCGATTCATTGCGCTGTTTTTTCTATTTTCATTCAGCATAATCTCTCCTCCGGCCTTCAGGGTTGATAGTCCGTCTCTCCCGTCTCGCCGGGCAATTTTTGCCATAAATCAACCGACGCCCCAACGGCGACATCCCGGCGCGCGACAGCGGTCACGCCGGCTATGAGGCGTCCCTTTTGAAAGAAAACATCGTAGCTCCCGTTCATATCGCATTCAGTCAACTCCACGTTTTTGACGGTCGCACGCCTTGCTTTTTTCCCATAACGATTCACATGCTCGAAGAAGCGCGCAGCAATTTTCCCGGCTTCCTCCGCTGAAGCGTATTGGGATAAAAAAACCGACACGGGCGTCCCCTTTATCTTGTATTGGGCCATGAAGGTATTTCGCATGAAATCGAGGCCCATCGCGTCCACCAGGAAATAGCGTTCCGAGCCGGCGATACGGTTTTCTGTGGGCAGCGCGTTCAATCCCCAGACGGGCTCGCCGGAATCTGCGACAAGATCGGTTGTTCTTCGGGCCAAATCCAGGCTCATCCTCTGGAGTTCGGCCGTTATATCCGACGAGACAACCTGAACATAATATTTTCCTTTCCATATATAGCAGTTGGCCCCGGAACGATAGGCGTCGCGGCCGAGCTCAACGGAAGATCCCTCCTGCGATCGCTCGGATGCGAAGACGCCGAACGCACGGATTGCAGTGCCCATATCATAGATCGAAATGTCGATGAACCGGGCGTCATTGCCTGCATCCTCGAAACCGGCGAACGTCATTTCGACCATGTCATAAGCCAGATAGAATTCCGCGCGCCCATCGATCTTTTCATAGAGATTCTCGGCCGTGAACCGGCGGACTTCGTCGTAAAGCTTCCAGCCTTGCGGAGCGAGGCCGCTCAATCCCGCAGCCAGGGCAGTTTTATAAACGGGCGCCGCGTCCTCGCGCTGCCGGCAGCCAGAATAAAACAGGCATAAAAAAAGCGTTCCTGCGCAGAATGGCAGAAGCGGCGCTATTCGCTTCATGTCGCCTCCATCCAAGCAAACCGGACGATATCCTTTCGGATCCTTTCACCCGCGCGGGCCGCTTGAGTTCGTTCCTCAGGCATGCATTTCTCTCCCGCCGAAGTAAATCCTGAATACTGCCTTGCTGTGCTTGATGAGCTGTGTAGATAATTATATGCGCCTAAGGCGGATTTCAAAAAGGAAATTCAATAGGACCTTCTTGAGAAAAGCGCCTGCCCGCCATTGTTGCCCTTCTTTTTCGCTGTCTTTGAGGACGCATGCCGACGCTTTTATCCTCCAATCCATTGGCTGTTTTGGATTCAACTCTTTGTGCGGACGGCTCTCCCGAGCCATCCGACCGGCCTCTCTTAAACAACCGGCGCCCCAAAGGCTTTCCTTTTTTGCGACCGGACAGGTCTGGAGATTCCTCCACACGGGAGGTTCCGGGATTTAGAAGCCATAGCATTCGAAAGATTTAGCGAACAGCGGAGATATCGACCCTATTATTGATTATCTGATTTGGATAAAATAGGTTTATCTTCAAAGAGATTTCATTGCACCTGCCGGCGGCGTGAAGGAGGAATTCCTTATGGTCGGCAAAACGCTTGGACATTATCGAGTCCTGGAACTGCTTGGTCGTGGAGGCATGGGCGAAGTCTACCTGGCTCAAGACATCCATTTGGAGCGTAAAGTCGCTCTGAAGATACTCCCCACGAAATGCACCCATGACGAAACGCGCCTGCTCCGGTTCATACAAGAGGCCAAGGCCGCATCCGGATTGAACCATCCCAATATCCTTACCATTTATGAGATCGGCACAGCCGACGAGGTGCATTTTATCGCCACCGAGTTCATCGACGGGCCGACCCTGCGCCAACGCTTGACCCGCAACCGTTTGAAGCTGGAAGAGGCTCTGGACATAGCTTCGCAAATAGCCAGCGCGCTGGCGGCGGCCCACGACAGCGGGATCGTGCATCGCGACATCAAGCCGGCCAATATCATGCTTCGGCGCGACGGCTTTGTAAAAGTTTTGGATTTCGGCCTGGCCAAGCTTATCGAAAAGAATCCGTCATACGGCGATGAGGATGTTTCCTCGAAAGCCACCCTCAGCCTGACCGATCTGGGGACTGTCATAGGAACGATCCATTACATGTCCCCGGAGCAGGCGCGTGGCCTGAAAGTGGATGCGCGCACCGACATCTTCAGCCTGGGCGTGGTGCTGTATGAAATGACAGCGGGGCGAATGCCGTTTGAAGGCGGAACCAAAAGCGACATTCTTGTGTCGTTGTTGGAAAAAGAGCCGCCGCCTTTGGCCCGCTATGCGCCCGAACTGCCTGAAACGCTGGAATGGATTGTGAGCAAATGCCTGGCCAAAGACCGGCAACAGCGATATTCGTCATCCAGGGACCTGCTCCAGGATTTGAAGCGCCTCAGGCAGCGGCAGGAGGTGCAACTGGAACTGCAGCGATCGGCGCCGCCGCCGGCGCCGGTTATTGCGGTCGAGAGCTCATCCATTGTTAGAGAAATCGGCGCTCTGTCTTCGCCGCCCGCCACGGAAGCAAAGGCTGGATTGTGCGTGGCCATTCTATATAAACGCAACAACCAACCGGACGAGCATTTGCTCGAGCTGATTGAGACGGAGCTTGCGGCAAGGGGCCATAAGGTGTTTGTCGATCGCCATCTGATCATCGGCATGGAATGGGCGCGCGAGATCGAGCGCCAGGTGCGAACGTCCGACGCGGTGATTCCGCTTCTTTCTCAAGCCTCGATTATGAGCGAAATGCTGGCTTACGAAGTGCAGATTGCCCACGAAGCCGCCCAGCAACAGGGCAAGCCGCGGCTGCTGCCGGTTCGTGTACAGTTAGAGGGGCCGCTGCCGGAACCTTTGGGCGCCCTGCTGAATCCCATTCACTACACGCTTTGGAAAGCGCCTGAAGATGATCCGTATTTGCTGGCGGAATTGCAGAAGGCCTTAGAAAAGCCCGGACCGGTCAGTTCAGTGACTTCGGTCAAGCTCGAGCCGCCAGGCGGCGCCGTGCCCCTGGACTCGCAGTTTTACATCGTTCGCCCCGCCGATGAGGAATTTCGCGCGGCAATCGCGCGGCAGGACAGCATCGTTCTGGTCAAAGGCGCCCGCCAAATGGGCAAGACCTCGCTTTTGGCGCGCGCGCTGCAGCAGGCGCGAGAATCGGGGACGCGGGTCGCTCTCACCGATTTTCAGAAGCTGAATAGCGGGCAACTGGCATCGCCCGAAGCGCTTTTTATCGGGCTGGCGGAAATGATCGCCGAACAGCTCGACCTGAAAGTCTTTCCCGAGGACGTCTGGAACGCGCGGCGCGGGCCGAGCATCAACTTTGAGCGCTATCTGCGGCGGGAGGTTTTGAGCAAAATCGCCGCGCCGCTGGTTTGGGGGATGGATGAAGTGGACCGGCTGTTTACGCGCGATTTTGGGGGTGAAGTCTTCGGCCTGTTCCGATCCTGGCACAACGAACGCGCGCTCGATCCCGCCGGACCCTGGCGGCAGCTGACGCTGGCCATCGCCTATGCCACCGAGGCGCATTTGTTCATCAGCGATATGAACCAATCGCCGTTCAATGTCGGCACGCGGCTGACGCTCGAAGACTTCAGCTTTGAGCAGGTGATGGAGTTGAATCAACGCTATGGCTCGCCTTTGCACGACAAGGCCGAAACGGCGAGGTTTTTCCGTCTGGTCAGCGGCCATCCGTATCTGGTGCGCCGCGGCCTGCATGAACTGGCCACGAAAAAGATGACGCTTGCGGTTTTTGAGGCGCAGGCTGACCGCGATGAGGGCCCGTTCGGCGATCACCTCCGGCGCATTCTGGTGTCTTTGGTCCAGGATCCCATGCTGTGCGATGTTGTGCGGGGGGTGCTGCAGGGAAGGCCCTGCCCCACGGCCGACAGTTTCTATCGGCTGCGCAGCGCGGGCGTCATGGTTGGAGACGCCGCGCAGCAGGTTCGCCCGCGATGCCAGCTCTATGCTACCTATCTGGAGCGCCATCTGTTGTAGGGAAGTGAACAGTGAAGCGGATGAGATGGAATTCATGCCGGAGGTGACCGGTGGCTGGCGGCGAAGGCTTCTATGTGACCGGGGGAACGCTGCGGCGCGACGCGCCCAGCTATGTCCGTCGAAAGGCTGATGACGATCTCTACGTGGGGCTGAAAGCCGGCAGGCTCTGCTATGTCCTGACAGCACGCCAACTGGGCAAGTCCTCGCTGATGGTCCGCACGGCGGGCCGCTTGCGCGAGGAGGGCGTCAGCGTCGTCGTCCTGGACCTGACCGCCATCGGCCAGAACATTACGGCTGACCAGTGGTACGACGGCCTTCTGGCGCGTGTCGGTGAACAGCTGGAGCTGGAGGAGGAGCTCGAAGCTTACTGGAACGGGAATCTTCGCCTCGGCCCCCTGCAACGCTGGATGGGCGCCATACGCGAAGTGCTGCTGGCCCGCCGGGCCGGGCCGTTGGTCATTTTCATCGATGAGATCGACGCCGTCCGCAGCCTGCCTTTTTCCACCGATGAGTTCTTTGCCGGCATCCGCGAATTTTACAACCGCCGTTCGGAAGACGCTGAAATGGCGCGTCTCACCTTCTGTCTGCTGGGCGTGGCCTCGCCTTCGGACCTGATTCGCGATATGCGCACCACGCCGTTCAACGTCGGCCAGCGAATCGAGCTGAGCGATTTTACGGAATCGGAAGCGCAGCCGCTGGCCGAAGGATTAGGCCGCGATCCGCAAGCAGGAGCTTCCCTTCTGAAGAGGATCTTCCATTGGACCGGCGGACATCCCTATCTGACGCAGCGGCTGTGCCAGGCAGTGGCCGGCGACGCCGGCATTCAAAGCAATTTGCATGTTGACCGCCTGGCCGAGGCGCTGTTTTTAAGCCCGCGGGCGCGCGAGCGCGACGACAACCTCCTGTTTGTGCGCGAGCGCATCCTGCGCAGCGAGACTGATCTGGCCGCGCTGCTCGACCTGTACGCCCAGGTGCACAACCGCAAGCGGGTGCGCGACGACGACACCAGCCCGCTTATCAGCATCCTGCGGCTTTCTGGAATTACACGCGTGATGCAGGAAGGGTACCTTTCGGTCCGCAATCGGATCTACTATCAGGTTTTCGATCGTGTCTGGGTCAATGCCAGCATGCCCGACGCCGAACTGCGCCGCCAGCGCGCCGCTTTCCGCAGGGGCGTAATCCGAACCACTGCCATTGCCGCGCTGGTCCTGGCGCTTGTGGGCTGCCTCGCCTTCATGGCCGTCAAGCAGCGGAACCGGGCGGAAGTCCAGCGCCTCCGCGCCGATCAAAAATCTGAAGAAGCGAAGCGCAACGCCGAGAAGGCACGCCAGGCTTCGGTCGAAGCGGACCTGCAGCGCAGGCAAGCGATTCAGGGCTGGGGGACTGCCGACCAGCAGCGTCAGCGGGCGGAACAGGAGGAACGCTCGAACCGGCGTCTGCTGTATGCCGCGCAAATGGATCTGTCCATGCGGGCATGGGAATCGGCCAGCATTGGGCGTATGGAGGAGTTGCTCGAAGCCTCTATACCCAAGCCGGGAGAGGAGGACCTGCGCGGCTTCGAATGGCATCTACTCTGGCGTCTCAGCCACAGCTATCTGAAGGTCCTGCGGCACGGAAGTGCGGTTGCATCGCTGAGTCTTTCGCCGGACGGGAAAATCCTGGCTTCGGCCGGCGACGATCATACGGTGAAGCTCTGGTCGGTTCCCGGGGGGCAGGAGCTGCTGACACTGAAGGGACACACAGACGCGGTTCTGGCGGTGGCCTTTTCTCCCGATGGGAAGTTGCTGGCCACGGGGAGCGCCGACAAAAGCGCCAGGATTTGGGACGTCGCTTTGCGAAAAACCTTGTTTATATTGAAAGGACATAGCGCTTCGGTTAATGCGGTGGCGTTCTCCCGAGACGGCAAGACACTGGCCACAGGGAGCGACGACACCACGGTCAAATTTTGGAATGTCCTGGACGGCCAGGAGCGCGCCACGCTGCGGGGGCACAGAGATAAGGTCGTCGCTCTCGCTTTTTCGCCCGACGGGACGAGGCTGGTGAGCGGAGGAGCCGACGGCGCAAAGCAGTGGGCTACGGATATATTGCAGCAAGCGCCGACTTTCAGGAGCAGTGGACCGGTCTTCTCCGTGGCCTGGTCGCCGGACGGCAAAACCCTGGCGACCGCAAGTCAACCAACCCGAATGTATAGAACATCTTTTGGGTCTTCTGTTGGTTCCAATATAGCCAGTGCAACGAACCTGTTGGATGCGGCAACAGGGCAATCGTCTGCGACATCCCTCAGAGAGACTTCTGTTGAAACCGCCGAACGCGGAACTTATGTGGCATTTTCATGGGACGGCAAGCTTCTGGCGTCAGCCAGTTACGACCGCTTAGTGCGCGTCTACGATGCGGCCGGCGGCCAACTGCTCTTCACCTTGAAGGGTCACGACATATCCGTGGATTCGATGGTCTTTTCCCGTGATGGCAGGCTGTTGATTACAGCGGGCCGGGACGGCGCAATCAAGTACTGGGATGTCGCCAGGGAGCAGCAAAAATCCGGCATCCTATACAGCAGCATGCTTGCCCCTCAGGGGGCTTTCTCTGCCGCAGCCTTTTCCCCCGATGGCAAATGGCTGGCAACAACGGAGCAATCGACAGCCAGTCCGGCTGCCAATAAAACAATTCTGAACATGTGGGATGTGATCACCGGCAAGAAAGCGGGTGTTTTTAGGAGCCGCGCCAGCCAGGCATCCTCAGTGGCCTTTTCGCCTGACGGAGCGAAGCTGGCCTCCGGAGGCAGCGACAAGACGGTGAGGCTCTGGAGCGCGGCCGGCCGCCGGGAACTGGCAACTCTGCGTGGCCATGCCGGCGAAATCCTTTGCCTGGCCTTTTCACCGGACGGCCGAACGCTGGCATCAGGAAGCGCGGATGGGCAGGTTAAGCTGTGGGATACAGTGGCGGGGAAGGAATTGGCTGCCTTCTCCCAGCATTCAGGACGGATTCATTCCGTAGCATTTTCACCGGACGGAAAGAAACTGGCGACTGGAAGCGAGGATCACACGGCGAAGCTCTGGCATGTAGAAACCGGAAAGAAAATCTTCGATCTGAGAGGTCATCGACAATCCGTGGACAGCGTTGCCTTCTCCCCCGATGGAACAAAGCTTGCCACAGCCGGCGGCGATGCGGATGCAAGATTGTGGGATGTGGCCACAGGCAGAGAAGTGGCCATCCTTAGGGGACATTCCAGCCAGATCAAAAAGGTTGCTTTTTCGCCTGACGGCAAAAGGCTGGCTACAGGAAGTTCGGATCAAACCGCAAAGCTGTGGGATGTATCTACTCAAAAGGAACTCATTGTCCTGCGGCCTAATACGAGCGTAGAAATCCTGGCTTTCTCTCCCGATGGCCGAATGCTGGCCGCCAGCGCCGCGGATCCTACGCCATGGCTTCAGTTCTGGCAAACCGATTCGCCTGCCGAGGAGGCCGCGCGGTTGAGATCTCTTTATCCCGAACATATTCGCCTGGCCCGTGAAGCCTTATCGGCAGGGAACTTGGGCATGGTCGTCGGACTTCTGAGGAGCCACATGCCCGGGCCGGATCAAGAAGATTGGCGCGGTTTCGAGTGGTACTATCTATGGAGGCTGGCCGAGCGAAAAATATTTTCTGTCTCCATTTCCACTGCTGGCCGCGGTTTGGCGACAGATGGGAAGATCCTGGCCGCAGGCGGCATCGGCACGATACGACTTTGGGATTTGTCTGCCGGGCAGGAACTTTCGCCCTCAACAGGTCCCGCTCTTGCGAGCCCGCTTCCTTTCGCAGCTTCTAATGCTAATTTGATAGTCGAGGCGATCTCTCCCGACGGCCGGATTATTGCCGGCCGAGAACTCAAACAATCCAATGTTGTCAAACTATGGGACTCAAAAACCGGACGGGAACTAGCGAATATCAATCCCCAATTGGAATCGATCTCTTTGATTGCCTTTTCACCCGACGGCAAGACGCTGGCGATCCCAAGCAGGGACAATACGGCAAGGCTTTGGGATATAGCTGCCTCCCGGGAACTCGTTACGCTGAAAGGGCACACCCAACCAGTGACTTCGGCGGTGTTTACGCCCGATGGCGCCGTGCTGGCCACTGCGAGCTACGACTCAACTATAAAGCTGTGGGATGCCGGCAATTACCAGGAATTGGCTTCGCTTGAAAGCTACATGCAATATTTTACCTGTCTGGCTATATCGCCCGATGGAAAGACCCTGGCCGGCGGCAGCGCAGATGGGACCCTCAGTCTATGGGATTTGTCTACGAAAAAAGAACTCGTCCGGCTGGAGGGCGACGTCACCCCGAGGAGCTTGGCGTTTTCCGGCGATGGGAAGCTGCTTGCCAGCCAAGATTTGGATGGGAGCGTCAATATATGGGAGATAGCGGCCAAGCGTGTATGGATTTCAATTCAGCCATCCGGGTCCGCTATGGGAATGAGCACGCTGTGCAGGTTTGCTTCAGAGGGTGATGCGTTAATTGCGAGCGGCCCCGACAATACAGTAACGAAATGGGATCTGGCGCCCCGGCCGGAGGCGATTCCTGTGAAACTGCGCGAGGGCGGCAGTCAGTTTGTAGCGCTTTCGACAGACAGGAAGCTGCAGGTCACGGCTGACGACAAAGGCATCAGGCTTCTGAACGGGGATACGCACAAGGAGCTCGTGAACCTATCCAGACATACGAGACGCCTCGCTCCCTCCATACTCAGCCCCGACGGCAAAACTCGCGCCTCGGGCAGCAGAGACGGTCCCGTCACACTTCAGGATGCCGCAACACATAAAGTCGCGGCTACGTTGCGGGGCCACACGGGACCAGTCAGCGCCTTGGCGTACTCCCCGGATGGCAAGCGGCTGGCGTCGGCCGGAGAGGACGGGACTGTGAAGTTCTGGGATGTCATCCGGAAAAGGGAGACTTTATCTTACAACATTTCGCCGGCTGTGGGCGCAGCCTCGATGGCGTTCGCCTCCGATCAGTCTCTCCTTTGCCTATTGCTTGGCGACGGGTCCCTGCAGCTTCTCCCGGCCGCCACCGAAAAGGAGGTTCAGGCGCAGCTCCGCAACCGCTAAGAAACCTGCCTGGCGACGAAAGCTGGCGAGAAATGCGGGCCGGCTGTCGCCTTGGCGCCGGTTAAACCCTCGGCCTATGGCCGTGCGACCCTGACAGGCTAAGCCGTTCCGGCGCGCCGTAATTTTTCTGCCCTGAAAGGGCGGAAAGAGAATAGCCAGGCGTGAAGCGAAGAGGAACGCCTGGCATGGCACAGGCGGCAGAAGAGCCTTGAAAGGGCGAAAGGAAAGATTTTCACCCTTCAGTTTTTATCAGAGCCCGGACGATCGGATGCAGCCGCTGCCGATCGACAAAAGGCAAAAACCGCGCTTATACGACCTATAAGCTTAACCATTTCTACATAATTGGGATTCTGGAGTAAGATTGGGCTGCGGTCAGGGGGCAGACTTCAAATTCGACATATTTTCCGCAATTATAAACTGAGGAAACCGAAGGCGAGAGGACTTGCCCAAGTGAGGTGTCTGCATTTAGGCACCTATACTTCCTCTTAATCAGAAATGTTGCCCCAATAAGTCGCAGGAGATTGCCTATGGCACCGATCATCGTTAATCTCGACAGCGCTTTCGACTGGACCGTGGATGTTGGCCAGATATGGGAACAACTCGAATTTGAGCGGATTCGCCAGGCTCTTGTACCACAGATTTCGCCTGAGGAGTGGGTCGATCGCAGCAAGCGGCTTGCAGTGATCGGCCTCGTGTCAAGCCAACTGATTGACAACGCCTACCGCCTGCCAGCATGGGAAGAAGCAAACGACCGCAGCGAGAATCATGATGAACCGTTGCTACAGGACTGGCGAAAACGACAACTTGGGCCACGCCCGTCCGACGACGAAGGCAAGAATAACTTTCCAGGGAGAGGTCGGTGTTTCAATGGAGAGGAACCTTTCTTTCACTCGCCTCGTGTCGGCCATATGGGGATTGTGGAGTGTTATGGCATCTACACGCAGGACGCTTCCACGTTTCTTGGCCAGCGCGGTCTGCTCGACAAACTCCCCGCCGACACCCATCACGCGCCGGCTATTCTGCTCTGCCCAGAGCGCATCCATGGCATCTATCCGACCATCATGACCCTCGGAGAAGAATTCCGACAAGCTTTGCCGCTGTCATCGAATCCAGCACTGGTGAATTTGCGGATGACGCTGATACATGAATTGGGACATCATTTTTTTCCGGTGCAGAGGTGCGGAGGGAAGCGCTTTCTCAGTGAAGCTCTGGCCAACCTTTTCTGCAAGAAGGCTTTGACGCCAAAAGAGCAGGCATGGCTCCTTTACAAGACTTGGCACTTGCAGCCGCCGGAATACTCGGCATATCGTCCCCTGAGCGTGCTTTGCGATGCGGACTCAGATTGTCGGGCTGCCGTGGCTCGATGCTTTCATAGCAGTCTCGATGGCTGGGCTTCGTTACCTGCAAAGGACGGCGAGAATCTGATGCGCAGGATTGGCGCAAGCCTGAGCATGGCGCTTGCTGCTGACGCTGAACCATGCATAGGGCTTTGGCGGCATGAACTCTGGACACTGGGTTCCAAGGAGAACCGCTGGTTCCTGCCCTGTGGTGATGGTATCCTCCACTTTCACCTTCACCGAAACAGAGGCGGGCACCTTCCCGCCGATCTACTTCTCGACCTGTACCGGCAAAACGACTTGGCCAAATGGGCAATGCAGCCCGCCGTGCCGCAAGAGTTCTGGATGAGATGGGGCAACGGAGCGGTAGCCTGGCCAAACGATCACATTTGTATCCCGCCAACCGATGTCGACCCATGGCTCGAATACTACGCGAACAGCCCGGATGACACTCCATTAGCATCCGTTATTTGTGAGAAGTTGGTTGCGGCAGTAAAGGTTACTCTGCCCGATCTCCGTTCACCGGCGGTGCGGTCCGCACTCCATCACGCCCTTGCCGTGGCAAAAAACCTTAAATGCAATTGGTTTGATCGGGTTCCCGCAATGCAGCTCATCGAAGCTTGCCGGGACGTGAGTGCTGTTGTCGATCTTGAAACAATTTCCGGGCATTCGTCCGGAGATGTGGGCGCTGCGGCCGCAAAGGCGGCTCAAAGCCTGCGCGCGAATATCGAAGTTGCGCGCACCTATTGTGCGGTTAACAATGATGAATCGATGATAGATATTCTCTGTCATGGCGGCCCGAAAGCGGGCTGGATGAAACTGCATGATTTCATAAACAAGCAAAGGTCCGAAGAACGGGAAGGAACAGACGACGGTGCTTCGTAGTTTGTTAAACGAAAGGCAGTTGATATGCATGAAGAAAAAAATGCATATAGCCTAAATCGATCAGGTGAGAATAACGCGGAGATGGCTGGAATGACCGAGTTCTTTAAACCTGCATTTCACATGACTCAATTGCAGATCGGCCCTCAATGCTAACCCCGTGTAACCGCCTTTCGGGCGGACTCTCGGGCGGCTGTGATTTTCGATTCGATGTTCTGGAGTGTCCTGCAGACATTCGACCTGTTGATGCCCAGCTTTGTTGCGATTCGGCCCTGGGAGTTGCCCTTGCAGTGCAGGTCCCAGATTTTCCATTCCCGATCCATCAGACCGGCTGCCTGAACCGCGATATCTCTCAGTTGCCGGGGTGTCATCTGGCGTGGAATAACCAGGCGGCCGGTTATCCGGTGCTCGTCGAGACCGCAGACGAGCGGCTTGCCGCCGATCGAGTCGCCTTCTTCCGGAAAGAGAATAGCCAGGCGTGAAGCGAAGAGGAACGCCTGGCATGGCACAGGCGGCAGAAGAGCCTTGAAAGGGCGAAAGGAAAGATTTTCACCCTTCAGTTTTTATCAGAGCCCGGACGATCGGATGCAGCCGCTGCCGATCGACAAAAGGCAAAAACCGCGCTTATACGACCTATACGCTCCCGAAGCAGCGGATCTGCTTCCTCAAAATTGGCTTGCGGTCCCAATCCGTGATGCTCAAACAGGCGTTTCACCATCTTCACGATGCCGGCCGTCCACCTGCGCCACTTCCGAATTATCCGGCGCAGCCAATCTCCGGAAACGAATCCCTCCCAGCCTCAATTCCGCTGCCTGATTTGTGAAATTCGTGGCGTTTTGCGTCTGGGAATCCATTACAATAGGCCCAACGCGATTCTTGTTTATAGGTAGCACAAAAGATCTTTTTCAAAGACGCCGCTCCATCCCTTAGCTCGCCGGGATTCCGATAAGGCGCCATTATGGTTCCGTCTCACCGCAGAGGCATATCACCGACACGACATCAAATCCATTACTTTCCAGGATGTCGGACAACAACTTCGATTCCGGCATCAGCTCCCCGCACGTCCCTATGCCCAGCTTCCGCATGCCGCGTAACCGGGCATACTCCATGATCTAATCCACCCTGGTCCAGGACAACCTTTCTTTCGGGCTCTGGGGACCCATGGTTTTGCCCATATAACCGATCCACCCTTTGTTGATCGCCTGGTTTTCCGGCCGCATCAGTATTTCCACCGCCCCGGGAGCAACCCGCGGTATTTCTCCGTGGGACAGAATGCCGGCGCCTTTTTGTCCTTCTCCTTGGAACGACGCCGGAGGACGGTACATTTCACACATTGCGGACGATGATCTTCCATTACAGACATCCTGGCATGTCGCGGCCACTTCGCCCAGGAACGCCGCGGACTATTTCTCCTCGTAATGCGCGTGCGCCTTGACCACTTTACCGTCCGCGCCCAAACTGAAAACCTCGACCGCAACGCGTCCCCCGACCCCGCGATACTGCACCGCCACGCTATCGACCCCGGCGTAAACGGACATCAATTCAAAATGAAGATCAGGCGCCATCTGGAGCGCCCTGGCCCAGTAAGCCCCGACCGCCGCTTTTCCCTTTAACACCCCGGAAGCATCGCCGGTGACCTTGGCGATCATGGGCGACCGCATTTCAAAATCGTCGGCATAATGGGCCAGGATCCTCGGCAGGTCATGGTCATTCCATGCATCCACCCAATCGCGGGCAAAATGTATCGCAAAAGCTCTTTCTATCGCCATCGTCGCCTCCGGATAGTCGAAATCCCTCCCTGACCGGGATTCATTGTACCAGCGCTGGCAGGCGAAGAGCAAAAATCTATCTAAAATATGAACCAAGAAATATGGAACCGGCACACATTGCGAATCGAGGAAGAACGAGCAGGGAATCCCGGAGCCTCTGGATCAGCTGGAGGAATGCATTGATGTAATACTCGCGCTGGAGCCGGGAGAAAAATCCGTCGCGCTGCGGCTGCTCAAAGACCACGACAATCCCAATGTCAGCCCGAGCCGTATTGCGCTGGATCCAACAACTCTGTTGCTCGTACAGGAATGCTGCTCAGTTGTGATGCGACCATTTCAGGTCGATTTTCATCAAATCCTCCAGATCATTCACCGGTCGCTCGATGTCATAGGGAATCGGAAGTTGGCTGAACTGCTGAAAATACAACAGGCAGGCATCCTTCCATATTTGAGCGTCGCGATAATGGCGGCGTAGTTTGCTCTGTACTTCGGCAAATCGCCGGGCATCCACGTAAGGCTCAACCCTATCCCATATTTTCTGAAACTGACGGACCTGTAAAAGTCCCCTCTCATAGTGATAACAGATCTCATCCCATAGAGATCGCCCGCTCTTCATCCTGTAGGTCCACGGAAGATGGTGGAACCACAGCAGGTAGATTTCGGGACAGGTCGCCGGATCATTGAACTGCGAAGCAAGCGGCTCGCGGTATTGAGCGACGGCGTTGCTGCCTTTCCGTGTGCGGTCGAAACCGATTCCCGCGGCATCGGCCTGGTGATAATAGGGCGGAGTCCAGTCCGCCCGCAACCCTTTGGGTGCATACCAGGGGCCCGGACCATAATGGTGGCCTCCTGCGAAAATGTGATGAAGCCCCAGAGGCATCATGTAATCTACGGCTGCAGCGCGGCTCTGGAGCATCATGTCCTTTACGGGAGTCAGAAACTGTTTCAGCCAGACGTCCGTCTTCGCGGCGTTTCCCTGCCCCTTCGGTTCAGGTAAGAACGTAAGACGGAGCCATTCATCGGCGATCGCGCTGCTGGTCAATGCGTGATTCCACGCCAGGCGCCCGAAGGCATACCAGTTGGCCTGCGCAAAATGATGGCCGCACCAGTTTTCATCAAGGCCGATGTTGGCAACACCGGCTATCGCCGTGACTTTTTGCGGATAGAGACTGCCGTCCGTGGCCCGGGCGACCGTGCTTCCAGGACCATCCTGGAAGGTATCGCTTTTCAGACATTCTTCCCACATCGGCGCAAGAAACACCAGGTGGATAGAGTGGCCGAGATACTCCTGCGTGATTTGCAGCTCGGGCATAACGGAGGTCTTTTTCATGGCGCCGAAAAGGGGGCTGAATGGCTCGCGCGGCTGAAAATCGATGGGACCGTTCTTCGCCTGAATAATGACATTGTCGCGAAATTGACCATCCAGCGGCATGAACTCCGTGTAGGCCTGCCTGGCGCGGTCCTTGTCCTCGGGACTGTAAACAAAGGCGCGCCACATGACGATGCCTCCATAGGGCTTCAGAACATCGGCCATCATGTTTGCGCCCTGGGCGTGGGTGCGACCGTAATCCTGGGGACCGGGCTGTCCTTCGCTATTGGCCTTAACAAGAAATCCGCCAAAATCAGGTATCAAGCCGTAAATCTCGCGAACCTTGTTCTTCCACCATTCAATAGCCTGCGGATCCAGCGGGTCGGAAGTTTTTAATCCGCCAAGAAGCGAGGGCGAAGAGAACTTGACGGACAGGTAGGTCTTTATGCCGTATGGACGCAGCACATCGGCGATGGCCTTCACCCGGGACAGGTATTCGCCCGACAGCATCTGCGGAGACGCATTCACGTTGTTGAGCACGGAACCGTTAATGCCAATGGACGCATTGGCGCGCGCGTAGTCGCGCCATAAAGTCTTGTCATTTTCGGTTACAGCCAGTGAATCCGTCCCGCTGCGCCAGAAAATGGAATGTCCGGCATAACCCCGCTCTATGGAACCGTCGACATTGTCCCAATGATTGAGAATGCGACGTTCATAGGAAGGATTCGACAATCGCTCCTGGATCGGCTGCGCTGTTTTCTGGCGGCGCAGCAGCGCGTAGGCGCCATACAGAATTCCGAGGTCTGTATTGGCCTGGACGCCGGAAGCGGTGAGTTTAAAGCCATCACCCCTGATGGATTTGTCCGGCTTGATCTCAAGAACAACCGATGCGCCCGCCTCGCCCATCCACCCCTGCTGCAGTTCCTGAAGAGCGATGCGCAGGGTTGCAGAATCACCGGAGGAAACAACATTCACGGGCGCGGCATTCTGCTTTCGAAGCCAGATCTCACGCCCGCTTTCGGCCTTGGCCGGAAGTACGGCCAAAAACAATAAAATCAGACTGATGCCAGTTCTCATTTTGCGTTCACCCTGACCCTTAAATCCATTCGCGTACGCTTGCCTCTGAAGTCGGCATCGCCGTATTTGCTGCTTCTGTTTTTTGGTCCTGCCGAAAGGATCATCGGCTGCGTATAATTCGGAGCGTTGCCATTGTAGCAGCCCCCGTCCCATTTTCCATGTTTATGCCGAGAGCGTTTGGGACGCTTCAATCAGTGATTGCGGGAAATTGCCCAAGGCGCTGTGAATAGCAATCATTTTCTCATTAACGGATACTGGCATTCCAGGATAGCGGCCCGAAGCTGGAGCCGGTATATTATAAGTGCATAGGTAGCACAAAAGCTCTTTTTCAAAGACGCCGCTCCATCCCTTAGCTCGCCGGGATTCCGATAAGGCGCCATGTAAACTTCAGGAATTCCTTTCGATTTTCAAAGACATTTTACTGCAGGTCAGAAAAGAAAGTGCGAGGAATCTGTACACATTTCCTTTTTCAGCTGGCTTGCGCCCCTTGTAGGATAGGCAAGCGGATCAGAAATTAAAGGAATTACCCGATACTGGCGACAGGCGGCGGTCGCGGAACGGCCGGGTCCGCATCCGCCCGTTTCATTCGCGGCGCTCGCTGCTCGATTACACCTTTGATGCCTTGCACGCATTCGAATCTGTTTCTCAAAAAAGTGCAGAGGATGCCCGCAATGCCGGCGAACGTTTGGATGCTAAAGAACGTACGAGACGCCCTTTTGCTGCTGCGAGCGAAAAGCAATCAAGAGGCGGAAGTTGTCGCGCATGTGCGGCCTATTTCCCGACAACCGCACGTCGCCAATATGTGACGTGTTGACACCGGCGGCCGAATTAACTTAAAGTAAGCCTGCACTGACTTATTTTTTCCGGAAAACCAAATGGGAGCTCAGCGAGCCAGTTCTATTGGGAAGAAGCCCCCGCCGCAAAAACGCCTTAAGGCGGAAGAGCGCCGAATCCAGTTGCTCGGGATTGCAAAGGAATTATTCTCCGAACACGGATTCGAAAATACGACCGCGAAAGCAATCGCGGCAGCCGCCGGCGTGACCGAAGCCATAGTCTTCAGGCACTTCGGGTCGAAGCAGGAGCTTTACGCCAATATACTGGACCGCAAGGCGGATGAAATAGGAATTGATCAATGGGGGGCCGAACTGCATCATTTCGCTGAATGCGAGAATGATGGCGCCCTGGTGCTTTCGGTGGTCCAGCACATTCTGGAAGCCGACCGCCGGGATCCTCAGTTCCGAAGATTGCTGCTGCAGGCGGCATTGACGGGGCATCCCTTGCGCAAGATCACCGCCCAACGCCTTCTGCCTCTGCACAGATTCCTTCGCAACTACATCAAAAAGAGGCAGAAACGGGGGGCCTTTCCGAAGTGCGACCCGGAACTGGCGGCGCACGCAATCGTCAGCATCCCCAGCTATTACGGCCTGGCTAAAATTTTATTCGGCATGGACAGCCTCGCCATTTCAGAAGAGCGCATGGCGACGGGCTTCGCGCGGATCATTCTGGATGGATTGCATGCTGTCCATGGCCCTTCAGGCCAAAGCAGGAATATCCGGCACGGCCGCAGGGAGGCAAAGCAACCGAAGAGCAGAGAGCGGCGTCCGACAGGATTGGGAGGAAAATTTCGCCGCGAGTTCCGAACCGGATAAAAGAGAATGGATAGCATGAAAAAACATTGGCTTGCGTTCCCCTTGTTTTTTATCAGCGTTTTGGGAATATCCGCATGCAATCGTCAAAAAGTCGCCCCCTCCGACAGGACGCTGATCCACGCGAATATCCATACGGTAAATCCGGCAGAACCCTGGGCGCAAGCCATGGCGGTGCGTGAAGGGAAAATCATTGCCGTAGGCTCTGATAAAGCGACAGCTGCGCACCGAGGTCCTGCCACAAAAGTTATCGATGCGAAAGAGCGCATGGCGCTGCCCGGGTTTATGGGCGCTCATGTCCACGCGATGGCCGGCGCCGCCCAGCTTGAACAAATCGCCTTGAATGACGCCAAGACAATCGAAGATTTCCAAAAGACGATAAAGGAATGCTGATGACAATGGTTGGAGGCAAAGCTGTTTATCGGGATCCTTCATGGGAAGGCAAAGGACTGTTGAAGCTTGTCGTAATAAAAATGGAGAGTATCGATGCGAACTAGAGTTTTGGCAATTGTGTTCATTTCTGCATTGCTTCCCGGCATGGCTCTGGCTCAAGGGAAGAGCAAATCCTGCGACCGCGCCTGCCTGGAAAATTATGTCGACAGATACATGGACGCCATGCTCAAGCATGATCCAGGCCTTGAGCTTTTTTCCAGGGACTGCAAATTTACGGAAAACGGCGTGCGCCTTCCGTTGGGACGTGAGGGTCTCTGGTTTGGCATGTCCGGAAAAGGAAACTACAAATTCTATATTCCCGATGTTGAAACGCAACAGGTCGCTTTTCTCGGGACGGCCCGGGAGGGCGCGGCCAACAAACAGGGCGAAGCCCCGCTCGTAGCTGTCGCTGTTCGATTGAAAATAGCAAATGGCTTGATTGCAGAGGCTGAGCAGATTGTCCTCCGTTCCAGCAGCGACACGATGGGCATGACGGGGAAACTTTCGGTGGGCGAAAGCGTTGAAAAAATGGGAAAGCCTCACGAAATTTACCGGGTAGCGATCCCGGAAGCGGAACGGCTTCCCCGCGAGGAATTGATTGAGACCGCAAATTATTACTTTTCCGGATTGCAGAAGAATGATCACGGGAAAGGCTATTATCCGTTCACGGACGACTGCCACCGCATTGAAAACGGCACGCCGGCCACCAACGTTCCCGTCCCGGCAGGCCAGAAAAAGCCTGATCCCAAGACCGCAACCATGTATTCGTCCGCATGGGGCTGCAAGGAACAGTTTGAGGCAGGGCTTATGGGCTTCATATCGCGGGTCCGAGACCGTCGATTTGTGGCCGTGGACCGTGAGCGCGGCATCGCATTTGCATTCGGTTTCTTCGACCATGACTCTTTAAACTGGACCTGGCAGATCGCAGAGTTGTTCAGGATAGAAAAAGGCAATATCCGCAGGATTGAAGCCATTTTTCACCGATGCCCCTATGGGATGAACTCCGGCTGGAGCACCTATGAACAGGGGATGTCGGACCAGATACAGAGTATTCGATAGCTGCCATTGGTCGCAGTGCTGACTATATACAAACATATCAAAGGGAGATAAATGAAAATGAAACGCCTAGGGATTGCGTTGGTATTATGGACGTCATTAGTGGCGCCTTCCTTCCTGCAAGCAGCACAGACCTGTGACCGGCAGTGCCTGGTCGCTCTAATGAAAAATTATCTGGCGGCGCTGGTCGCGCATAATCCGTCCGCAGTGCCGTTTGATCAGTACGTCAAATTCACACAAAACACTGCCAACATCCCTGTCGGATACGGTTTATGGGAAACTGCCTCCGGTGGACCGTCGGAATTTCAGGTATATGCAGCAGATCCTGTGAATCAGCAGGTGGCATGTCTTGTCATGATGAAAGAGAATAACAATAAAAACATTTTGCTGGGAGTTCGTTTGGCTCTCAATCGCGGAAAAATCGCAGAAGCCGAACATCACGTGGTTCCGGAGAATGAAATTCATCTGCAGAACTTGGTAAAACCCCGACCGGGGCTTGTCGAAGATATCTCGCCCGAAGAGAGGACGCCCAGGGAGCAGATGCTCGATATCGGGCTTTCCTACTATGACGCCTTAACCGGCGAGGATGGAACACTGGCGCCATTTGCCCTGGAATGCCAACGCCGCGAGAATGGGGGCATTTCGGTGGGTGGAAAGAAAGAGGCGCCCCAAGCAAAGGCGGCGAAGAGAGACTTTGCTCCACCGACAGCCGGAGACCCGGAAATGATGAAACTGGGCAAAGCTCTTTCGTTGGTACCCGATACGTGTGAGGGACAGATTACGGCAGGAGTATGGGGCTATATCTCTGAAATCCGGAATCGACGTTTGCTTGTCATCGATGAACAGAAAGGCCTGGCAGTCGGATTTTCCAATCTGTATCACGACAGCAAGCTCAAAAACATGAAGCTCAAGGGAATTCCGGGAGTGGAAAGCGTGCCGGCTTTCCAGGGGACCTTCAATATGCCCGCCATTCACTTTTTCAAAATCAGAAAAGGCAAGATTTACGATATTGAAGCAACCGGCCTCGTGCTGCCTTACGGAACCAAGACCGGATGGGAATAGAAGCCGGAATGGCCCGGCCAAACGAAAACGTTTTATAAACAATATTAGGAGAAGCCAAATGCGAAAATGTATAGGAGCTTTATTGGTTGCTGCCGCGGCTGTGTCGCTGATATTCGCCCTGTCCTGCAAACCCGCCGCCAAACCCGCCGTCACTCATGAGAGCAGCTACGCTGAAGACCGCGCCCAGATTGAAGATCTTCAGGCCCGTTATTTGTTTGCCCTGGATT
>CAZXSV010000038.1:0-33431 GCA_964642735.1 uncultured Acidobacteriota bacterium | reverse complement strand
TGTTAATTCGTTTAAATCCAATGATTAAGCCGTGAACTGCGCGGCGGGGCGGCGCGATGTAAAGAATTTCGGCTTTAACTGTTGTTTAAAACGATCGGCATCATTCCGGCCAAAAGTCCCAAACGGCAGTGACGGTCTCAGGCTGTTTCGTTTATAATCGGATGGTTGATGGGGGAATCCGGAAAGCGGCAATTTATGAATTACTTGGAAACGCTGGAATTTTTAGCCAGACGAGGAAATGAAGTTTCAGCAATGCACCTGGGGTTGCATCGCACCGATGCAATGATGCAGGCTCTGGGCTATCCTCAAAAACAGTTTCGGTCGATTCACATCGCCGGAACTAATGGCAAAGGGAGCGTTGCGGCTATGGCGGAATCCATCCTGAAACATGCAGGATGGAAGACGGGCCTCTATACGTCGCCTCACCTGGTCCGGGTCGAAGAGCGGATTAGAATTGCCGGACGGCAGATCTCTCCGGGCTCTTTTGCGAAGCTGGCGACTCGAGTCGCCGAAATTGAGATGGGATTGCTTCGCAAAAAGATTCTGGATCGCGGGCTGACGACTTTTGAATTCCTGACCTGCTGCGCGTTTCTCTGTTTCGCAAAGCAGAAAGTCGACATCGCCGTGATTGAAGTGGGCCTGGGCGGGAAGCTGGATGCGACCAATGTGGTGACGCCCGAAGTGAGCGTGATCACCGGGATTGCTCTGGACCACCAGAACTATCTAGGAACGACTCTGGTCGAAATTGCGGGGGAAAAAGCCGGGATTATCAAAGAGGGCGTTCCCGCGATTTCCGGATGTTGCAGTGTAAGCCCCCGCCGGGTGATTCAAAGGCGGGCAAAGGCTGTCGGAGCGACGCTGCTGGAAATCTGCAGCGACTGCAAGATTGCGGTCAAAGGCAAAAAACTGGGCCGATGTTCAATGGATTTGCAGACTCCCGTCCGCGTCTACCGAAATTTGCGCCTCTCGCTGGCCGGTGACTACCAGGCTCGCAATGCAGCTCTTGCTGTCATGGCAGTCGAGGCGTTGAAATGCGCCCCGGTGAAAACAAGCGACATTCGTCATGGCTTGGCGAACGTCCGGTGGCCGGGCCGGCTGGATGAATATAGTTCCTTCCGTCGCACCCTGATGGATGGGGCGCATAATCCCGACGGCGCCCGCCAGCTGCGCGATTACCTGGTGGAGCGAAAAGAAGACGAGGTGCATTTTGTCTTCGGCGCGGTTCGCGAAAAAAATATCAAAAAGATGAGCGGCTTTTTGTTTCCTCTGGCTTCCAGCATTCATCTGGGCGAAATAGCCAATTCCCGTTCGGCGGATCCGGCCGACATCGCCGGCATGCACCGGCAGTTCCGTTCGCGGATCGAGGTCCACCCCGACATGCGCTCGGCGCTGTTGGCGGCATGGCGCCGGTGCTCTCCCTCAGGGCTGGTTGTAGTCACCGGGTCTCTCTATCTTGTGGGTCAGCTGCTGCCGGACGTTTTACGGCGAGGCCGCCGCAGGAACGCGAAGAACCGCGATCGACTCTATTGGTGAAACATTGCGGTCCTTCGCCCTTTGCGTTTGGATTTCCCTCCAAGGATTCTGAAGAACAAACCGGCAAAACTTCATCTGCAGGCGAAATCCTATGCTTTCGCCGTTTTATTTGCCTTGCCCCAGTCCTTCAGGAATCGTTCGAGCCCGATGTCGGTCAGGGGATGTTTCAACAGCTGTTCGAGCACGCTGTAGGGCATGGTGGCGACATGAGCGCCCAGCAGCGCCGCTTCACGGATGTGCAGCGGATTGCGGCAGCTGGCGACGAGAATTTGAGTCGGGAACGCATAGTTTTCGAAGATCTGCACAATATCAGCAATCAGGTTCATTCCGACTTCGCTGATATCGTCCAATCGGCCGACAAAAGGCGAAACATAGGTCGCGCCGAGCTTGGCGGCCACCAGGGCTTGATTGCTGCTGAAGACCAGCGTGATGTTTGTCTTGATCCCTTCTTTGGACAGCTGCTTCAGCGCCTTCATCCCTTCTTTGATCATCGGGATTTTTACGACGATGTTTTTGTGCAATTTGGAGAGCTCGTGAGCCTCTCGCAGGATCCCGGGGGCGTCCGTGCTCAAAACCTCCGCGCTGATCGGCCCGTCCACAATCCGGGTGATTTCGAGAAGGAGCTCCTTAAAGTCGCCGCCTTCTTTGCTCACCAGCGACGGGTTGGTGGTCACCCCGTCGATCAGACCGTATTCCGCCGCATTCCTGATTTCCTCTAAATTGGCAGTATCGAGAAAAAATTTCATATTCCTATCTCCGTAAAAAAATCAATACTATAGGAAAAAACTCTTGATGTCACGCGCCCGCCGCCGGCCGTTACGGGACCTCGATCGTCGTCCGGGCGGCGGCGCTCTCGTTGCCTTGCGCATCCACGGCCGTCACGAGATATTCGTATTTCCCGCGAGTTTCAAGATTGCGGTCCTGAAAGCTCGGTTTCACAATCAAATCGGGGTTCAGCAGCCGTTTTTCGGAAGATTCGCCGTCAATCCTGTAGATCCGGCATCCGGCTGCATCCGAAGAAGAAGATGGCGTCCAAAGAAGATAAACCGTTCCATCTTTAAGGACGGCATGAAAGTCTTCGGGGGGCGCCGGCGCAAAAACATCTTTCGGGCTTACGGGCGCGGCTTCCGAAGGGAGGCTTTCCGCATACGGATCCTGCGGATTTCCCACGACGCTTACCCAATAGAAATAAGTTTTTTCGAATTGGAAATGTTCGTCCTTAAATTCCGGATTGCGGAGGATGCCGGAGTGCGCGGGGCCGGCCGGGAATTGCCTCTCGTCCTCTGACCTGTAGACTTTATAGCCTGCAATTCGAGCGGGTCTCGATCCGTCCATGTTTTCGGAAGGGGGCGTCCAGGTCAGATGAATGAAAGTCTCGGCGACCCTGGCGGAAACGCCGACCAGGGGGGCGGGAATCGCTACAGGCGCGATGACGGCCTGATTGCTGAATCCCGCCGCCTGGTTTTTGTCGTTGACGAAAAGGACCGCATATCGGAAGGAGCGGGAATAAATGGAAGACCGGTTCGGAAGGAGCAACCCGTCTTCAATGGTGAAAACGCTTCCGTTCCGATATTCCGCAAATCGGCTGGCAGGGATGGAAAAAACCGGCGCCGCCTGTCGGGCGAAGTCTTCATCAGGCAAAGCATCGGCTGCCGCATTCGAATTCCCAGCAAGGCGGTAAACTTCGAGGCTGCGCAGGGACGTGACGGCGGCGCCGCTGGTGTTCCGGTCGGGCGTCGAAACGGTCAGCACGACGCGATCGGAAATCTGTTTTGCGGTCAAATCCGTCGCGGCTTCCGGAACTTCGACCCCAGGCGGTTGCGGCTCGCCGATTTTCGCGCATCCGGCGCACAGAAGCGCCGCGGCGGCCAGGAGAGCGGCCGGGAAAATCAAGCCGGCCGGCCGCCGCCGTCGAACAGTCTTCAGCCGCGCGCACGGCGCGCCGGTTGCGTGCAAGAGACAGAAGGAGCGCATTTTCAATGAATCGAAATTAAGAACAGCTGTTTTTAATAAACTCCGCAATTCGGCAAACAAGAAATCCATCAACGTCGGGCGCAGCGCCGGCGCGTTTTCTCACAAAATGTATCGGCTGAGATCTTTGTCGTTCGCGATGCGCCCCACCTTTTGCCGGACATAAGCCGCCGAAATTTTTACGTTTTTGTTTTTCCGTTTCACGCCTTCGAACGAGATATCCTCCAGAAGAGCTTCCACGATGGTGTGAAGCCTGCGGGCGCCGATGTTTTCGGCGCTTTCATTCACCTGGCAGGCGATTCTGGAAATCTCGCGAATGGCGTCTTCGGTGAAGCGAAGTTTCAGCCCCTCGGTTCCCAGGAGCGCGGAATATTGTTTGATCAGCGCGTTTTTAGGCTCCTGCAAAATGCGAACGAAGTCCTTTTCGACCAGAGAATCCATTTCCACCCGTATCGGGAATCGGCCTTGCAGTTCCGGGATCAGGTCGGTCGGTTTCGAAACGTGAAACGCCCCGGCCGCAATAAAAAGAATGTGATCCGTACGAAGCATCCCGAAGCGCGTATGGACGGTTGTCCCTTCGATAATCGGCAGAATGTCCCGCTGAACTCCTTCGCGACTGACGTCCGGGCCATGGCCTGATTCGCGTCCGGCTATTTTGTCGATTTCATCCAGGAAGATTATTCCGCTGTCCTCCACCCGTTCCAGTGCAAGGCGAGCCACCTGGTCCATGTCCACCAGCTTTTGCTCTTCTTCCAGCATGATGTAATCCGCGGCCTCTTCGACCGGCATGCGTCTTTTTTTTGCCTTGTTTTCCATGAGTCCGGAAAGCAGGTCTCGCATGTTGAACTGGAGTTCCTCGATGCTGGAGCCTTCGAAAAACTGGAGCGAAACCGGATTCATCGGGTGTTCGCGGATTTCCATTTCGACAATCCGCTGATCGAGGGTCCCGGCGCGCAGCTGTTTCCGCAGTTTTTCGCGCATCTGATCGAGCCGTGCAAGGTCCTTCCCATTTTCCAGAGGGCGACGTTCGCCAGGGACATTTTGCGTCGCAGCCAGCAGCATGTCGAGAAGCCGCTCCTCGGCGTTCTGCTCCGCTTTCTCCTCAATTTCGGCGATTTTCTGCTCCCGGACCATATCCACGGCTATTTCGACAAGGTCGCGGACCATGGATTCGACGTCGCGGCCGACATAGCCGATCTCGGTAAACTTCGTGGCTTCGACTTTGAGGAAAGGGGAATTGGCCAAACGGGCCAGCCGGCGGGCAATCTCGGTTTTCCCGACTCCGGTGGGGCCGATCATGATGATGTTTTTCGGCGCGACTTCCTCCGCCATTTCTTCGTCCAGCTTTTGACGTCGAATGCGGTTGCGCAAGGCGATGGCCACCGCTTTTTTGGCGGCCTTTTGCCCTATCACGTACCGGTCGAGCTCTTCGACAATTTCCTGGGGAGACATCTCGTCCAGACCGCGTTTTCGAATCGTGCGGCGTTTGGCGTTTTCTTGCATGGAATCTCGCTATTCAAAGAGGGAATGGGGCATAGGATTGACGATGGACGAGTTGACGGGACTCGTCGGCCTCATGGCAATGCAAGATCGCAAACTGTCGATTGGCGCCGGCCAAAATCCGCCGCCACGGTGAAAGGCCGGCCGAAAATGGAGACTGGGGTTCACAGCTCCTCAACGGCGATCTGGTTGTTCGTAAAAACACAAATTTCGCTGGCGATCTTGAGCGCTTCCCGGGCAATCGCGGCCGCCGGCATCTTGGTATTTCGCAGCAGCGCCCGTGCGGCTGCCAGAGCAAAAGCGCCGCCCGACCCGACGGCAAGCACTCCGTCGTCCGGCTCGATGACATCGCCGGTCCCGGAAAGCAGATAGACGGATTTGCCGTCGGTCGCCAGCAGCAATGCTTCCAAGTGGCGCAATGCGCGGTCCGTTCGCCATTCCTGGGCAAGCTCCACCGCGGCCCTGCTGAGATTGCCCTGAAACTGCTCCAGCTTTGCTTCCAGCCTGGCAAAGAGGGCGAAGGCGTCGGCGGTTGCGCCGGCGAATCCCACCAGGACCCGCTCGTTGTAAACGCGCCTTATTTTCTTTGCGTTCTGTTTGATCACGGTGTCGCCGAAGCTGACCTGGCCGTCGCCGGCAATAACGACGTGGCTGCCTTTTTTGACCAGCAGTATCGTCGTTCCATGAAACAATGCATTCCCTGAACTCATAAGCGGGCAGTATAGACACCGCGTCGAACAGGTGTCAAATTTTAATCCAATTATAAAAGACGACGGACGCCGGTTCGCGTCTGTTGTCGGATTTATTTCCGGGAGAGGGAGCGGGATCCCAGGGGCTGTAGCTTCAGCACTCGCCAGTCGTCGGTGAAATCCGGAGAGCCGAGGTTGATGCGATTGATCTTGACCGCAAGAGTTTCAAAGTCGAATCTTTTCAGCGGGACGAGCTTGAAATCATCCGTTCCCAGCCGAATAGCGGCGCCGAAAAGCTCTTTGGCGCCGCCAAAATCTCCATTGAGCTGAAATCCAAAGGAAGACCTGGGGTGTATCGTGATGGACGAAACGGCCATCGGATCCCGGGCGCCTGTTTCAATAGTGTAGAACTTGACGGTCGCCGATCGATTTTCAAGGGCCAGTCGGATGTTTCTGGGAGGAAGGGCGATGTCTTGATCTGTCATGGAGACAAAATTGAAAAGAGGAACGCCGGGCTCGACGATTTCGATGGTGAAAATATATTCGCGGTCCACAAAAGCCCAGTAAGCGCTTTTCTCGAGCGGCAAACTCGCCGCCTGAATGAAAAACGGCAGCAACAGAAGAAAAGGCCATCGGATCATAAATCCTCTCCGCTCCCGGACGGACTGCTTCTATATTTTCTCATTTCCGCGAGAAATTCGCCAGCTTCACGATGGCGGCGTCCTGAGCCGTTTCCGCGCGGCTTTTCGCAAGCAGAAAGTTGTTGGCGATCATGGCGAACGCCAGCATTTCGCCGTCGCGGGTTTGAACATATCCCGAAACGGCCGAGATTCCGGAAAGGGTGCCGGTTTTGGCGCGCGCATTGTTTTCGGCAGCGGTCTTTTTCATCCTGTTCTGCAGGGTGCCGTCGATTCCGGCGGTCGGGAGAGCTTCATAAAATGCCGGGAAAAACTTCTTTTTGTGCATAGATCTCAGGATTCGCACCAACATATCCGCGCTGACAAGGTTCAGCCGCGAAAGCCCCGAAGCGTCGGCATACCGATAGCTTCCTTTGTCAACGTCCAGTTCCGCCAGCGTTTGTTCGACGATCGTCTTCCCCTCCGCAAAACTCCCTTCGCCGCGCAACTGCACCCCGAGCGAACGCGCCAGCGTTTCGGCGAAAAGGTTTAAGCTTTCTTTCAGGAGCGGCTTGATTATTTCCGACAGAGCGGGCGAGACGTGAGTCCACAAAAGGGAAGCCGATTGCAAATCGCAATTCCTGGCTTCCCGGATTCCGGCTCTGGAAAGATCGATCCCTTGTTCGCGCAAAGCCTGGCTGAGCGCCGCAACGTAATATCGGACCGGAGACCGCACCGGAATGTCCCGGACGATTGCGGCCGATTTCAACGGAACGGATCCGCGCAACGCAACGGACTCTTTGGCGTCGTTCCTTTGAATCCGAATTCTTGAAGCGGAATTTCCCCTCCCGGTAAGAACGCCGGCGTCAAGGTTCAAATAGTCCTTCAACGGCGATGTTTCGACAAACGCCCCGCTGCCTTGGACGGATCCGGGGAAGATCCGGAACGAAACCAGGTTCTCATTGAACTGCAAAGCGCTTACCGGGGCTGCATAGCCCTGGGTCAGGTCGTTCCATTCCCAGCCGTCTCCATAAGGGATTTCTTCAAAAGCTCCTCCGTCGCCGACAATGTCGCCGTAAATAGCCGCAACGCCCTTTCCCTTCAGTTTTTGAGCCCAGCCTTGGAACGCGCCGAAGGGATCTCCTCCATGGAATCTTGGCGATTGTGCAGGATCTCCGGAACCGACAATGATCAGGTTCCCGTGAAGGACGCCGCCTTCGATGCGGCCGTCGGAAAACACCGAAGTTTTAAATTGATAATCGGGGCCCAACCGGGAAAGCGCGACCGCAGCAGTGATTAATTTGTTGGCGGACGCCGGGATGCACAGTTCGGCCGCTTCTCTCTCGTAAAGCTTTTCTCCGCGGCTGAGAGAAAATACCGAGATTCTCCATTGCGAGCCGGAAAAATCCCTGGAGGAAAAGATTTTGTCCAGATCCGACTGCAGCCGGCCCAAGGCATCGGCCGCGCGCGATTTGGCCGAAACCGACCCCGCGAGAAGGATGGTCGAAGCCAGAACAACCGCGATTCGTCGAAGCATGGAAATCTCCCGGTAATGCGGGCTTTTTGCCCTGAAAACGAAGCCGCTTCACGGCGGGTTGGTTCGAACGCACCGTTTGAAAAAGCAAATGGCATAGAGCTTTTCACCGGCTTCCATGAGAAAAGCAGGGGAAGGCCGCTATTCCCGCCCGGCCATTCGGCGGGCGGATCGGTCAAATTATAATACATTTCGACGCCGCTATGCGAGCTTACGGCCCGGCTGAAGTTGCAGGATGGATTTGCAATTCCGTGAATTCGATGCGGGGGGAGTCGATGGGCCGAATCCCTGCCGGAAAGCCCCGAGGGATCTTTCAGCAGCCTCTGACAATATTTTTTACAAAAGCCCATCGTCAAAGTTAAGCCCTGAAATCCCTGGCGTTTGCCGGCCGATTGGCATTTTTTGGGGTGTCGGTTGTCGGAGAATTTTACACTCGGCGCCGTTTCGCCGGCTTGCGGGTCCACGTGCCATAACAACAATAAGTCCTGCGATAAATCAATTTACGGGATTGGAAATGTTTCTGGCTTGCTTGTTGCATCTGTTGAAACCGGTTGTCCCGCCGATCAGAACCCCCTTCAGAACTGAAGAGGGATTCATAAATATATTTCCACTTTTTAACCCTATTCATAACAAGGCGTCTTACCGGCTTGTGTTTCTCGCTCCGCAAGCGGGAGACACGGGCCGGCGCCTGTAAATTTGGAGGAGTTGAACATGAAATGCCCAAAATGCAACACGTCGAACGCCATTCACATTTCCGATCGCCATGGATTTGAACGTGTGCTGAGCCCTCTCCTATCGCCGTATCGCTGCTGGAATTGCTACCATCGGTTTTACGGACTCAGCCGGCGCCTGGAATCCGATTTTTCCATGCAAGTCAGGCTCTATGGGGGCCGGCCTCTTCGAGTCGCGCGTTAAACGCATCATCAGACGCCGAAATTTCGGCGCGAGGCAAGTTATGCCGCTTCTATGGATGCTTTTTAATTGCAAAGGCCAGTTGATGATCACGACCCGCCGCCGCTTGTGGATTTTTTCACCGGGAAAAGTGTTGATCAATGCAGGAGTGATTGTCCTTACCGCCATAGCCCTGATGTATCCAATCATGTTGGGGCTCAAGGTAAAGCAATCGGAAGCTGCGACGGAAAAAATTGGTTCCGCGACCAATGTTTACATGAACAAAAATTCCGCTCAAATTAAGCGGAGACGGCAGATTCAACTGCTGGCCAGCACCTTGATCGAGATCGCGCCTGTGAACAGGAGTTCGCCCGCCGACCCAAACGGATCCTTCAGAATTATAAGAGAGCCCTATCCCACAATCAAAGAAGTGGAAAAAAGATTGGGCGCCGCCGACCTTCGGGAAACGAAAGGCCGAAAAGTCCATTTGATCTGGAACCACAGGAAATGGCAAAAGCCTTCAGGCTGGCCTGGCGGGAGTGTCGACCAGGCGTGGCCTTGCACGGTCACGAAAGTCATGGAAGCCTGGTTCAATGAAGCAGGGCTGATGGACAGGATGGCCATAGCCCCGAAAGCCGATGGCGCCGGAATGGAAACGATCGGCCGCAGTTTCGACGATTGGACGCTCGCCCCCTGAGCGTGAAGGGCAGGAGCTTTGGGATTCGAACCCGCCGGATCCCTTGCAGCCGATGCCGCCGCCTCTTTATCCTCCCGTGAAACCTCTCCGGAAATCAAACTCCTCTCCATAAACGCAATGGCAGCGAAAGCCCGCCGTCAGTGCTACAATTCCGCCCGTGAATTTCCTTGCCGTGAAAAAGCGAGGAGGAAAGCAGGATTTGAAGAATCTCAAAACGGCTGCAAACAAAATCGGGTAAAATCGGCAACCGAGCGACTGCGTCTCGGAAGGAGGCTCCATTGAATCTGGGGAAGAAGAAATTGATTGACCTGTACTCCGTCATGCTCACGATACGCCGTTTTGAAGAACGGGTTGTGGAGGAGGTGCGCGCCGGCAACATTTCGGGATTCGTTCACTCGTACATCGGCGAGGAGGCGATCGCCGCCGGAGTGTGCGCCCATCTGAAAACGGAGGACCGCATCGTCAGCCATCATCGGGGCCATGGGCATTGCATCGCCAAAGGCGCCGACATGAGGAAAATGATGGCTGAAATCTACGGAAGAAAAACGGGATGCTGCAAAGGGAAAGGCGGGTCCATGCACATCGCCGATTTCAGCGTCGGGATGCTTGGGGCCGATGGGATCGTCGGCGCCGGGCTGCCGATTGCGACCGGCGCCGCTCTTGCCGCGAAGCTTGAAAAGAAGAGGAATGTCGCGGTTGTGTTTTTTGGAGACGGAGCGTGTCAGGAAGGAGAGTTCCACGAGACGCTCAACCTGGCGTCGATCTGGAAGCTTCCCTTGCTCTTCGTCTGCGAAAACAACCAGTATGGAGTGAACACTTCCGCGGGATACGCCCTGGCGGCGAAGGAAATCACCCGCATGCCGAAGGCATACCGCATCGCCAGCAAATCGGTTTACGGCAATGACGTCGAGATCGTATATTCCGCGGCCCGGGAAGCGATCGCCCGGCTCAGAAAAGGCGGCGGCCCTTATTTCCTGGAATGTCAAACCTATCGCTGGCACAAGCATTTTCTATCCGAAGGGCTGGAGGACTTGCGCCCGCGAAAAGAGCTGCTGGCCTGGAAGAAAAAATGCCCGGTGGCCGCTTTGGAAGCGAAGATGCTCAGGCGAAAGATTCTGACTCCGGGAATGATCAAAGCCATCGACTCCCGAATAATGGCGAAAGTCGAGGAAGCCCGCGAATTCGCCCTCAACAGCCCGTTTCCACAACCCCAGGACGCCCTGCTGGACGTTTATTCGGCATAGGAGGGAGCGATGAGAATTATTTCGTACGAACAGGCGGCGACCGAAGCCATCCAGGAGGAATTCCGCAACAATCCGCGGACGGTTCATATGTCCACCGATCTGCCGGCCGCGCTGCGGAAGGAATTCGGCGCCGACAGAATCCGGGTCACGCCCATAGCGGAAAACAGCTTTGTCGGCGCATCGATAGGTTTAGCGGGATCCGGATACCGGGCCGTCGCCAATCTGCGGATGGCGACCTTCGGCTTCGTCGCGCTGGATCAGATGATGAATCACGCCGCCAAAATTACTTACATGTTCGGTGGCCAGGCCAAATTTCCGATCTTGATTCGAATGACGGTCGGCGCGGGCTTTTCCGGCGCCGCCGAACACTCCATCAGCCCGTATTCCATGTACATGAACGTTCCGGGATTGAAAATCATCCTGCCGTCCACGCCCTATGACGTCAAGGGGCTGCTGAAGACCGCGCTGAGAGAAAACAATCCCGTGATCTCGTTTGAAGCTTTCCGCCTTGGCGGAATGACGGGCGAAGTGCCGGAAGAGGAGTTTTTTATTCCTTTCGGACAGGCCTCTATCAAGAGGGAAGGAACGGATGTGACGGTGGTTGCGCTCGCTAAAATGGTCCACGAAGCTTTGGATGCGGCGCAGGAGCTGGAAGCGGAGGGGATTTCGGCGGAAGTCGTCGATCCGCGGACCCTCGTTCCTTTCGACAGGGCGGCCGTGCTGAAATCGGTGCGAAAAACTGGACGGCTGGTTGTCGTGGACGAGGCCTGTCAGACTTGCAGCGCGGCCGCCGAAATCGTGGCTTTTACTTCATCGGACCGCGAAACCTTTCATAAACTGAAAGCGGCGCCGGCGCGGGTGTGCGGATTGGACATTCCGATACCCTTCAGCCCGCCGATGGAAAAATTCGCGCTCCCCGACAAACAGAAAATCATGCAAGCTGTTCGGGAGACCCTTGCCGGCCACGCCATGCACTCCGCGTCGGATATTTTCAAACCGTAGCGCCGCCGGGGAACAAAAGATTCAGCGCCCGCCGGGCCGCTTCCGAGCGGCGCGGTTCCCGGACCAGACGGGCGCGCCAAAGCAGGTTGTGCGGGGTCACTGTCGGCGGCACAAATTCCACGACTTCCGTTTCGTAGCCAGCCGCCTGGAGCCTCCATGTCCTCTCGGCGTCCACCATGGCTTGAATAAACCGCCGACGGACGGGCGCCTGACTCGGGATTCCTAGCCTGTTGGCCCGCTGCCGCGCGCGCGCCGAAGCGGCCACGCGACTGCTGGTGCAGCAGGGGATCAACAGAAGCGTGCGCGCCCCTGCGGCCGCCGCGCGGTCCAGGATGATGTCCGCTGCGGGTCCGCATGCATGAAGGGCGACGACGATGGAGGGGTTTGCCGGCCAGCAGGAGTCTGTCGATACGTCCGCTGCGAGGCATTCCACGGGCACAGGACTGTCGAGACGTTCCAGGGCGCGCCGGCTGACTTCGACTCGATGCGCATCCTTCTCAATCGCCAGGATTCTCGCCTGGCGCCCTGCAGGTTCAAAGACGAGCTTCGCTGCCAGCAGCCCGACATAGGATTTGCCTGCCGCAGCGTCCACCAGCGCCAGAGGCGTTTTTCTGGACAGCCGGTTCGCCGCACGTTCCACTTCTTCCAGCACGGCTGCGACTTCGCGCGCTTTGCGCTTATCCTCTTCGCGCAGTCTGGCCCCATCGGCGGCGATAAAGAGCCGGTCCAGCCATCGCTCCGCCTCCAGGACAGATATCGTCATAGTCCACATCCCTTCGAGGCTCTATTTAGCCACAGAGACTGCGAAGAACACAGAAGATTTCTTCGGGCGTCCCTGAGGCCTTGCGGCCGGGTCGCTAAAGTTGCGCCTTCGCCGCCGAGGAGTTATAGTATCGTTTCGGGAAAGCTCGGACATAAATGGGGCCGATTGGACTCCATGAAGATCGGGCCAATCCCTTGACCTTAAATCTGGAGTTCGAAATGGGTTGGGAATACAGCGAGAAAACAAAACAGTTGTTCATGGACGCGGTTCATGGAAAACCCGGAACGCACCTGGGAGAGATTGAAAATCCGGACGGCATGGGAGAGCACGGCTCTATTGCCTGCGGCGATGCAATGAAATTCACTTTCCGGGTCAAGCGGCATCCGAGCGATCCCACTCAAGACGTTATTACGGAAGCGAAATATCTCACGTTCGGCTGCACTTCGGCGATCGCCGCTTCCGAGGCGCTCTGCGGCATCATCGAGCGGGGAAGCTACACCCCCATCGATGCACTCAAGATTCAGAACAAGGACATTGTGGATTATCTGAACGGCCTTCCGGAGCAGAAGATCCACTGCTCGGTCATGGGCGCGGAAGCGCTCGAAGCCGCAGTTTTCAACTGGGCGCAGCGACGGGGAGTCGATCTGAAAAAACTGGGCATCGATTTGCACGACCAGGAAACGGAAGAGGGAAGAATCGTCTGCAAATGTTTTTCTCTCACCGAGCCTTACATTGTCAGAAAGATCCGGGAGCTGAACCTGAAGACCATTCCGCAGATAACCAACGCCATCAAGGCGGGCGGAGGATGCTCTTCCTGTCATCATGTGCCCGGCGGGCTTCAGGACCTTCTGGATCAAGTCTGGAAAGGGGAAGAGTCAAGAGATTCGGGCGGCCATCCGGCGCAGCTTGTCACGCTGGAAACTCCGGGCTCGCCCGAGACGTCCCCCTACCAGTTTTCAAAGAAAGTGGAGAAAGTGATAGAGGAATACGTCCGTCCCTCGCTTCAAATGGACGGCGGAGACGTCGAAGTGATGGACATTAAGGGGACTCTGGTCTATTGCAGCTTGAGGGGCGCCTGCTCCCACTGCGCGGGCGCAAGCCAGACTCTCAAAATGATGGTCGAGCGCATATTGAAAGATCAAGTGGATGAGCGGATCCGGGTTATCGAGGTGTGACCGCCGATGAAAATTACCTATCTGGACAACAATGCCACGACCCGAATCGCTCCGGAAGTCTATGAGGCGATGATCCCCTACCTGACCGAGGATTATTTCAACCCGAGCTCGATGTATGAGCCGGCGCGAAAAACCGGCCAGGCGGTGGCCGAGGCCCGGAAAGCTATCGCCGATTGTTTGGGCGGAGTGGATCCCAAAGAGGTTATGTTCACCGGCTGCGCCACCGAAAGCAACAACACTGCAATTATCGGCGCAGTTCGTGGGAATCCCGGAAGGCGGCACATCATCACGACTTCTGTCGAACACCCGGCTGTGCTGGAAGTCTGCAGAGAGCTGCAACGCGAAGGCTGCAAAGTGACCTACCTGAAAGTGGACAGGAACGGGAACCTTGATTCGCGCGAATTCATTCAAGCGCTGTCGCCCAACACCCTGCTGGTTTCCATCATGCACGCCAACAACGAGACCGGGGTCGTCTTCCCGATCGAGCAGCTGTCCAGAATCGCGAAGCAAACCGATCCGGCCATTGTTTTCCACACGGACGCAACGCAGACGGTCGGCAAATTGCCGATCGACCTTGTGCGGGGCCTGCCTTACGTGGACTTGCTTTCTTTTTCGGGCCACAAGCTGCATGCGCCCAAAGGGATCGGCGTTCTTTTCATGCGCCGCGGCGCGCGCTGCCGCCCGTTCATGCTCGGCGGCCACCAGGAGGAAGGGCGGCGGGCCGGCACCGAGAACGTTCCCTACATTATCGGATTGAGCAAAGCGTTGACCCTGGCAATGCAGACCCGTGAACCGGACGAAGTTCGCATCCTGAAATTGAGAGACCGTCTGGAAAACGCTTTAGTCGAGAAGATTGCCTCCGTTCAGGTAAACGGGAAAGGCGCGGTGCGGCTCCCCAACACGCTGAACATTTCTTTCCATTACATTGAGGGCGAAGGGATGCTTTTCCAGTTGAGCGCATTCGGCATATGCGCGTCGAGCGGATCCGCATGCACTTCCGGATCGCTGGAGCCGTCGCATGTTCTGCGGGCGATGAAAGTGCCGTTTACCGCCGTCCACGGCTCCGTGCGTTTCAGTCTCAGCCGTTACAACACCGACGAGGATGTCGACAAGATCATCGAAGTCTTCCCGCAGATCGTGGCCAACCTGCGAAAGCTTTCTCCTTATTGGGACAATGATCGGAATGCGCCGCGCCCGGAAGCGCTCGGCATGATAAAGGAATGAATCTGTCGGCAAACAGCCTGTAGGATCCCGAGAGGGTGCGATGTCCGGCGTTGGCGCGAGGACCTGGAGCCTCTTTTGTCTTTTTGCGTTTCTAGTTTCTTTCGGCATCGCGACCGCCGTCGGTTTTCTGAAGCCTTACACAAACTGGGATATGGCGGCCTACGTCGGGGCGGCCATTTCATGGCAGGAGCGGCGTCCCGACGTCCTTCATCAAAAGATGCTCGAGGACGTTGAAAGGGGCGTTTCGGCGCGCTGGCGCAGGGAAATTGCGGAGGCCAACGCGCGTTCCGGCGACTCGCGGCGCTTCGTTCAGAACCTGCCTTTTTACACGACCAAGCCGGCGTATGTGGCCGCCGTATGGCTTTTCCGCGCGTCGGGCTTGACCCGGACTTACTCCGCGGCGACCTGGGCCGTCTCCGCTTTGTCTTTCGGAGTCCTGTCGATTCTGCTGCTGTGCTGGCCGCCGGAGCGGATTCCCCGCTCCGTTTGGCTCCTGGCGCTTGCCGTGTTCTGCTGGTTCGGCAACCACCCGTTCAGCACGGTTGCGCGTTTTTCCACGCCCGATTCCATGGCGCTGATTCCGGTTGCGGGCGCATTCCTGGCGATGCTCCGGCTGCGGCGGCCGCGGACGGGCATGGCGCTGATGCTTTTCGCGGTTCTGATACGGCCCGAGACCGTGATTCTGAACGTCATGCTGGCGGCGTTTTTTTTCGGGATGGATGAAGCCGAAGCGCCCCTTTCCAAAAAGCAAAGCCTCTTCCTCGGGGCGATGTCGATCCTCCTGTATTTCTCCATTCAGAAGCTGTTCGGCGGCTACGGCTATGAGAAGTTTTTTTATTACACGTTCGTCCACAACATCCCGAACCCGGCGGAAGTGGAGGCGCACTGGAGCTTGAAGGACTACGGGAGGGCGCTCGCGTCCGGAATCCGGAATGCGTCGACCGACTCCCGCCTCTTCCCGTTTTTGCTGCTTTCGGCGGCGGCCGCCTTTTGCCGTTTCCGGATCCGTCCGGCGCGAAGCGTGTATGCCCGGCTGTTGTTGCTTGCCTGGGCCAATTACGCGGTTCGTTTTCTGCTGGCGCCGTCCTGGCAGGAGTACCGCTATTATTCGGTGAACTATCTTCTGATGCTGATCGCCTCGTGCGAAATGATCGCCTGCTGTTTCCGAAGGGCGCGGTCCCATGAAAGCGGTTGACGCGAAACGGATGGGAGGGGATCCGTTGGGGGTTTTACGAAATTGGATAATAGCGGTGAAGGATCAGGATTGCCGAAACAACGTGCGCGAACAGGATGAATCCTAGAAGCAGGCGGCGCAATAAAACCCGCTCGTCGATTGAAAAAGAAATGCGCCGGTTGTGCCACAGCAGCAAAAAAAGAGGGGCGAAGGGGATGAAATAGCGTCCCTGAACGCTGTCGACGCTCCTTTTGCCGACGGGGGTGTAGGACAGGTACTGGATGGTGAAAATCGCGGCTGCGAGAAGCGCGAACAGAAGCGCGAAAAGAAGCCGGTGGCGGCGGCTCGTGAAATTGCGCCGCCTGTCGAACGAAACTGCAAGAAGCAGAAGGCCGTAAGGGAGAATGATCCACAGGGGCAGGCGAAGCTCCAGCCAGCCGAACCAACCGATAAACGACCCGAACTGAGACGCGCGGAAGACGCTGCGAAAGGCGATGGCAAGATATTGGAGGGGGTTTTCGAGAATGAACCGCAGCTGACCGCCGCTGTCGACGCCGGGCGGGCCCAGCACCTTGTCGTGCATGGCGGCGGCGCCGGCGATTCCGATGGTCAAGACAATGGCCAGCATTCCGGAAAGCGCCGCCCACTTGCGCCGTCGGCTCCCGAACCGCTGCGCCGGAATCAGCAGCGCCAGCAAAACAAGAGGCGAATAGCCGGGTTTGGCCAGAGCCAGGAGAGTTGCGCCGGCGAACAGAAACACGACTTCGCGCACGGACAAACGTCCGTCTCCGGCGGCGCATCGCAGAAGAAAAGCGGTCAGGAGAAAGGATATCCCGATGGTGTACGCGTCCGCGGAGGCGGAAGCGGCTTCGTACAGCGTCATCGGCATAAGAACCAGCAGCGCCAGCCCCCATTTCAATTCGGGCGCCCAGCGGATCGCCCAGAAAGCCATCAACAGAAAGAGCGCGAGGTTCAGCGCCCGTGCGAGATAGAGCCAGACGATCGGCCGCGGCGTCGCGATTTTCCCGACGGCGATGCCGATGGCTTGCGCCGCATAGGCTGCGGGAGGGTAGGGAAGTATCACGGAACAGAAGGCGTTTTCGCCCTCGACGACTGCGGGCGCCCTCTCATAAAGCGACCGGCTCGCCTTGCGGGACGGATTGAAGGCGAAATCGTCAAACAGCATCCTCGTTTCCAGGAGCGCGCGGGGCAGGTCGGCGCCGATGCGGCCGTCCCGGTTCTCCAGCCGGAGATTCCATGTCGCGGTCTGATAGGCGCGAAAGAAGTGAGCGCCTTCATCCGGAACCTGGAACGGCGGCGTAAGGACGAGCAGGACGAATCCGGCGATCGCGCCCAGAACGACGGCCGATTTTTCAGCTCGATGGGGGAAGCGGATCATTCCGAGGTTCCTTAAATCTCCGGTGCTTTGGCAAAAACAGGGGCCGCAAAGACCGGGCTGCCTTTCATGAAAAAGGCGGCGGGCGTAAGCCATTTCGAATGAGAAAAAGCTTCCGCCCGCCGCTCCGAGTTTGGGAAGAATCCCCGCCCGACACCGTCATTGGGCTTTCTTGGCGACGATCTCCTGCGGGCCTCCGCCGCCGGGGCCGCCCATGCCGCCCATGCCGCCGCCTTGGTCCACCGTGAACTTGATCTCATTGCCGGCGATTTTGCCCTTGTATTCCGTTTTCGTTTCGCCCATGAATCCCTGGCTGACGATGGCGAAGGAAACGTCGTCGCCCGCGATTTTGCCTTCGGATATTTGCTGGGGCTCGCCGCGCTGCGTTTTTAAAACGCCGGTCATCGGGGCTTTCCCCTTTTCTTCGAATACGGCGGAGGACACCTGCCAGTCCGCAACCGTGCCGGTCAACTTGTCGCCCGCGGCTTTAAAAACAAAAATCCGTTCGGATTTTCCGCCCATGGGATTGCTGACCTCGGCGATCCATTTGCCGTTGAAGTCGGCCGCGATCGCCGCGGCCGACAGGACAAACACTGCCAGAAGAACCAGAACGCGAATTTTCATAAGTTTTCTCCTTGTCGAATGACCTTGATTTTAACTCAAAGATCCGCGGCCGGATGCTTTTTTTGTAATGGGGAAGAGGTGAAATTCAGAGGCCGGCGCCGGGGCTGCCCTGCAATCCAAGCCGATTCCTCAGCCGGAGATGTTTAGGAGTTGGAATTCTGGATTTAATCGGGTAGCATTAGGAGAAATGCGCCTGTAGCTCAGCTGGACTAGAGCGTCGGTCTCCGGAACCGAAGGTCGCAGGTTCGAACCCTGCCAGGCGTACCATTCCAATTTTCTAATTCGGCTTTGTCGTGAGAACCCGCTGGCATGCGCCAGGAGGCCGGACTCGCCGGCGAACGATGCGGAAAAAATGGCAGCTCCCGGAAATAAAATTTTTTCCTCACTACATTCTTTCATGGAAGATTAATTTGTACTAAGATTGTTCATGCAATGAATTAAAATAGCTTTTTATTTGCAAAAGGAGAATTGCAATGGGAAAACGCCTTTCAATCACACTAATTGGGGTTTTGGTTTTTGTGATCGGATTTTCCAGCTTCTCATTCGCTCAGATGAGGGAAGGGTCCATATCCTTTACCCCGCAGGTGGGAGGTTTTCGCTTTGAGGATAAGCAGAATTTCGACCATGGGTATCATGTGGGCATCGGCCTGGGCTACAACTTTACCCACAACCTTGGCGCGGAATTCACTTTTAACTTCATCCGAACGGCTTGGAATTGGAAAGGGACCGAGTCGGATTGGAACCCGATCAATGCCAAAGTCAACGGATACATGTACCGGGGAGACCTCCTCTATCATTTTATGCCTGAGAGAAAAATCGTCCCTTATATCGCTGGAGGGGCCGGCGGGCTCACCCTGCACGCCGGACACTGGTACGATAAAAATACGAGCTTCATCGCCAATTACGGCGGCGGAGTGAAATTATTTGTTTCCGAGAACGTCGCGTTGAGAGGCGACATCCGTCACGTGGTCGCCTTTGACAAGACCTATCACGACATCATGTATACGTTGGGTGTCAACTTCCTGGGCGGCGGCAGCGCCCGTTCCATCGCTCCTGCGGCCGCGGCGCCGGTTGCGGCGGCGCCTGCTCCGGAACCGGACAGCGACGGCGACGGCGTTTTCGACAAGCAGGACAGATGCCCGAACACTCCCAAGGGAGTCCGGGTCGACGCATCCGGCTGCCCGCTGGATGCGGACGGCGATGGCGTCGCCGACTACCTGGATAAATGCCCGAACACGCCCTCAGGCGTTCGCGTCGATGCCTCCGGCTGCCCGATCGATTCAGACGGCGACGGCGTCGCCGACAACCTGGACAAGTGCCCGAACACGCCCAAGGGCGTTCGCGTCGATGCCTCCGGCTGCCCGTTGGATGCGGACGGCGACGGCGTCGCCGATTACCAGGACAAGTGCCCGAACACGCCCAAGGGCGTTCGCGTCGATGCCTCCGGCTGCCCGTTGGATGCGGACGGCGACGGCGTCGCCGACTACCTGGATAAGTGCCCGAACACCGCCAGGGATCTCAGAGTCGACGCCCAGGGCTGCCCCATCCTGCTGAAGAAGAAGTCGACCATATCGTTGGACATTCAGTTCGACCACGACAAGGCCGACATCAAGCCCGAGTACGAAAGCCGTCTCAAGGAAGTCGCCGATTTCATGGCCAAATATCCGGAAACCAAAGCCGAGATCGACGGGCACACCGACAGCGTCGGCACGGCGGCTTATAACATGAAGCTTTCGCAAAGACGGGCCGACAGCGTCCGGAATTATCTGATCAAAAACTTCAATGTCTCGACGGATCGCATAACCGCGAAAGGCTTCGGAGAATCGAAGCCGGTGGCCCCCAACACTACGGAAGAAGGCCGCCGTCAAAACCGGAGAATTGAAGCGGAGATGACTGCCGAAACCGAAACCTACGAGAAGAAATAGCAGTCGGTTCCAGCCATCTCGCTTGCCGAAAGCGAAATCATTCGCGGCCGGGTTCGCTCTTGAACCCGGCCGTGAGCTTTCCGGTTTCTCCCTATTTTTTCCTTCGCCGTTCCTGGACGAAGGCGCCAAACGCCGCAGTTCGAAGTCCCGCCGTGTGTCTGACGAGTGTCTTAATTGAGAGACATTTGTTTTAAAATCATGTAAATTAGACCTGCTTGCGCCGAACGGATTCCTGTGGCTGACGTGGCAGAGGCGCCGTCGGGGCGACTGCGATTCAAAGGAGAACGCTTAGAATGAAATCTAAAATCCTGCTTTTTGGGTCTTGGGTGTGTCTGGCTCTTTTGGCTTCGGCATGGGCCGCCGACGTGGCGGGGAAATGGACTCTGCAGGCTCAGGGCGCCGACATAACCCTGAATTTCAAGGTGGATGGGACGACCCTGACCGGGACGGTGGACAACTCTCAGGCCGGTCCGACCGAAATTAAGGACGGCAAAGTCGAGGGGGATGATGTTTCCTTCCACGTGGTGAGAAAAATGGGGGAAACGGAGATGAAGATAATCTGGAAAGGCAAAGTCTCCGGAGACGAGATCAAGTTCAAACGAGAGGCTCAGGGCGGCATGGGCGGCGGACAAGCCGAGGATCTTGTCGCCAAGAGAGTGAAGTAAAAAGCGTTTTAAAAACCAGCGGGGGCGCTTTGTTTTCAAAGCGCCCCCGCCAACCGCCCCAAGGCCGTCTACTGCTTGTTGAAGACCAGCTTCTGAATTGTCTGCGCCTGCGTGTTGGTGATTTTCAGCGTCAGGAGCTTCCCGTCCTTTGAAAGCGAATACTCTTTTTTCAAAGTGTGATTGCTGGGGCTGCTGTAGGTCTTGGCATTGACGACGAACTTGTCTTTGCTCAACTTGACCTTGGTGACCCTCTTGTTTCCTTTTGGATTCCACGGCCCCCCGGGTATCTGCTCGACAATTTCTTTTCCATCAAGAGCAAAAGCCTCGACGATATCCTGGCCATTCTGTCCCTTGACGTTCGTGATCTTCACTTCAGTCGGGGTGTGATCGATGACCAGGGTCATGACTGCCGGCTTCTGAGGCCCCCCCCGGCCCATGCCGCCGGGTCCGCCCATTCCGCCGCCAAAGCCGCCCATGCCGCCGCCGGGTCCGCCCATGCCGCCGCCGGGTCCACCCATTCCACCGCCCATGCCGCCGCCGGGTCCGCCCATTCCGCCGCCCATTCCGCCACCCATGCCGCCGCCCATTCCGCCCATGCCGCTGCTGCCTGTCATGGATGTGGATTTCGGCTTCTCATCGCTGAGTTTCAAATCCTGCTGCCAAGTTCCGCCAAAATTCATCTGGTCCGCAGCCCAAACGCTGAAGCTCAGGACCAGAGCCGCAAGAAAAAGAAGAACCGCCAATCGTTTCATAGTCGCTCCTAAAAGGTCTTTTTTCGGGTAACATAATAATGCGGATGCCTTCAATCTCCAACATCTTTTGGGGCTGTCTCCGACCGCTATTTTGAAGGCATATTTTAGAGGCAGCTCCGAAGTTTGAAAACCGTTTTCAATCAAAAACAGGGCGCTTTTCATTTTAGGCGCGCTTCATGCCCGCATTATTTGATATAAAATCCGTCTGAATTTCTCAACTATTTTTAATATTCGAAAGGACAATCTATGCTTTGGAAAAGGCTATATGGCGTCGTCTGGCTGGCTTTCTTTCTCTGCGTTTTGATTCCGCGCTGGATGGGGAATTCTGGACTGCCGCTGCATGCGGTTCTGGGCCTTCTGATCCTGATCCTGACCCAATCCAATGTCCGAAAACTTGCCGTTTCCGGCGTTCCGGCCCGCCTTCAACGTATCGGCAAGGCCACGGCGGGGATCGCGGTGTTTCAAGTCGTCTGCGGCGCGGCGATCAGCGGAGTCCATTACCTTGCGCCGAACCTCCCTTTTGTCCTTCCCGCGCTGCGGGTCGTTCACATAGTCTGCGCCCTGGCCATCCTGGCCCAGGCGTCCTCGGTTGCGACAGCCTATGACATGTGGGAAGAAAAGGAATTTATCGGCAGCGCTGCGGAGAACGCGAAAAAAGCGATCTGAAATGCAGCCGTTTTGAGGCGGCGACAGCAGTGCGCCGCTTCAGGGCGGCAATTGCTGCTTCCCCGTCGGCGAGGATGGCGCTCTGCCGGCGGGCGCGGCGAGGAGGTTGACGGCCTTTTATTCGAGGCGCGGAAAATAAAAAGGGCGATATTGCGCTGCGTTCAACCGGACGCCGAAAGGAAATTGCCTTTCACGTCCGAGAATATCACCGTCAGGAAGCAGACGCCGATTTCAAACTGTTTTTTGCCCCGGCACGTTTTTTCCCGGCAATTCGTTACGGCGGCGGAAGCTTCCAACAAGCCTCCGCTGATCTTTAAAACCGTTTTAGGCGGAATATTTTCTTCGCAGACGAAGCGCATTCCCTTGGGCGTCAGATCCAGCATCCTGCCTTGTCCGGCTTCGCCCGGCCAACTGCGGTAGTAATCGATGGGATCCGAGCGCTGGATGCGCGTTAAAGCTCTCTTGCCGGAAGCCGCCAACGGCTCGGTTTTCCCGGATTGAACCGGCGTGCGGCAGAAGGAGCACGTGTCGCCCGGCGACGGCGCCCGGGACAGCGGCCGTCTGCAGAAAGGGCAGAGAACGGGAACGATCGGCTTCCGGTCGTCGGAAGCGACCGGCTTGGTGAAGGCGTATCTGCGGAGCAGCTCTTTGTCATAGGCGGCCCTGCGAACGGGATTGCTGAGCGTCTCGTAGGCTTCATTTAAAGCGGCCGCGGCAAAATCCGTCCCTCCCAAATCCGGGTGATTCTTGAGCTCCCGCATCTGCGTGCGATAGCTGGCGCGAATGATTTCAATCGGCGCATCGGGTTGCACCTGCAGGATGCGGTAGAAATTCCGACGGTTTTTCATAAGCTCTTATCCCTGCCTTCGGCGTCATTATAGATGGATCCATCGGTTTTTTCCCGCATTTTGATAAGAACTGTGTTAGAACACGTGATTCGAAATCAAGCCGGAACAACCTGGAAGGAGAAATGAATGGACCAGCAGCCGCAGGCCGAATACGGATATTCGAAAAAGCAGATTGCGCTGGCAATGACCGCCGCTTTTGCAGTTTACGGGTTGATGACCTATTTTGTGCAGGCGCTCAATATTGCACGGCCGAAAATGGCTGCCGAATTAAACGGCATGTCTTTGTATTCCTGGTCGGTGTCTCTTCCGGCGTTGACCAGCGCCTTTGTGACGCTCATCTTCGGCAAATTCTCCGATATGTACGGGCGCCGGCTCATCTTGATGATCGCCCTGGCTTTCACCTTCCTCGGCGCCGTGCTTTGCGCGATCAGCCGGAATTTCCAATTCCTGATTGTCGCCAGCGTCATCGGCGCCATCGGCTCCGGTTCGATGATGCCGCTTGTTTTCGCCATCGTCGGCGACGTATTCGCGCCTGCGGAGCGCGGCAAATGGATCGGATTGCTTAACATCCCGACCCTGGTTTTCGCCATCGTCGCTCCGATTCTGGGCGGGCTGGTCACCGATTATTTGAGCTGGAGGTGGATTTACTGGATTTCGCTGCCGATGCTGGCGTTTTGTTTGATCGTGGTGCAGATCGGCGTCCCGGCGCTTCAGAAAAAAAATCCGGGGAAGATCGACTGGCTCGGTTGTTTTCTTGTGGGAGTGGCTTCTTCCACGCTGATCATCGGATTTTCTTTCGCCGGGACCCGATATCCGTGGGCGTCGCGCGAGGTGGTCGGGCTTCTTGGCGTTTCTTTTCTTTTCTGGGTTCTGTTTATCCTGGCCGAAACGAAGGTTAAGGATGCGGTTCTGGATCCCCTCGTGTTTCGCAACAGATCGTTTCTGACGATTGCGTCGGCCACGATGTTCTCATTTTTTGGACAGGTGGCGTTGATGATGTATTTCCCGGTTTTTCTGCAGGCGCTTCAGGGCGTCAGCGCAACCATGAGCAGCCTGGTGATTATCGCCTATTCGGCGCTTATGTCTCTGATCGGAGTGCCGGTAGGATTTTTGCTTACCCGCTCCAAGCGCTACAAATGGATGTATATTTTGGGATTCGGCCTGCTGACCGTCGACATGTTTGCGATTGTATTCTTTTCGGAAAAAACGCCGATTTTCCTGGAAGTGTTGGCTGCCACGATCGCCGGCATCGGTTTGGGCGCCATTCCGACGGTGAACACTCTGGTCGTGCAAAATGTCATGCCCAAGAGACTGCTCGGCGCCGCAATGGGCGCCATTTTCTTTTGCATATTGATGGGCGTCGCGATCTCTCCCGCCATCCTCGGATCCGCTCATGACGTCGCCTATGCAAAGAACCTTGAAAAGTTCCTTCCCCCTGAAGTCAAGAAAATGTCGGAAAAGGGCGAAGTCAAGGGTTTGCAGGATTCCGGAGTGTTGCTGTCTGAGACTTCGATGAAGGAGCTGGAAAAGAGCTTTCAAAGCGGCGAAAGCGGCGGGCAGGAGCTTTTCAGGAAGACGGTTCAGGCCATCCGCGATTCACTGGCGGCCGGACTCAGAAGCGCTTTCTGGGTCGGCGCCGTCACGATGCTGGTTTCTTTTCTTCTTATCCTCACTCTTCCCGAGGTGTCCCTGGATCCCGGCGCAGCCGACAGCCGCAAATAATTCACTCCAGTCGGGGCGCTCGGGCTGAAAGCCTGAACCCCGGCCATGGATCCGGCCCTGTAGAAAGAAGATATTGTTCTTTCCTTCGGCGGGAGTCCGCTCGCCTATCCGACCAGCCGCACTCTTGCGTTGAACGAGCGTTTTCGGCTGCCCCCGAATTTCATGAAATCCGGCGAGTCCACATTGTTGACGACGCTGTCGGGATTGGACCTGCCCGCCGCGTTCAGGATTGTCAACCGGACGGCCCATGTCCTGGTAAAGAGGCGGACATGTTTTTCGATGCCGAAATTCAGGGATGCATAATCCGGGAAGCGCAGCCGGTTGGCCTGTCCGACAAGCTGCTGCCGTTCATTGATCCGGCTGAAAGGGAAGCCCGATCGATATTCGAAGAAATAGCTCAAAAAAAGGCCCTGAAACGGGACGGGCGTCCAGCCGGAAGCGAGGATGCGATTGGGCGCATCCCAGGGCAGGGGCCCCGATTCCTGCGGCGAAAACACCGGCGACTCCAGCGAATATTCGAAAACCCGGTTCGTCCGCGCCCTTGAGCGGGTGTAGCTGCAGGACACATCCGCTCTTTCGCCGAAGGAATGTAGAAAAGAAAGCTGAACGGACCGGTAGCTGTCGCTCCGTTTATTCTGCAACAGGAAAAGACTCTGTCCGGGGCCGTCGGCGGCTTTTTCAAATGCGAGACCGAAGCGTTCGTTCCGCTGAACAAAATGAATTTCCGCCCGGGAATTTTCGCCCAGCGCCTGCTGCCAGCCGGCGCTGAACGTATGGTGGCGGGTTTGCTTCAAACGCGCGTCCGGGAGCATGAAGCGGCTGGTTATGCTGGAGTAAATCGCGGCGTCCTGGCTGTAAAAAGTGTCCGAGCGCTTTTGATCGAAAGCGGGGCCGATGCTGGAAAGCGCCAGGGGCTGCAGATAGACTCCCCAGGCCGCCGTGAGTTTGCTTCGGCCGCTGCGGAAAGGCAGATAATTGGCCGACAGGCGCGGCGAAGGCGTCGTCCGCTGCAGGACCCTGTCCCAATCGGCTCTTAGCGAAAATTGCAGCGTCAGGGAAGTTGCGACTCGCCACGCGTCCTGGGCGTAGAGTCCCAGGAACGTGTCGGAAAGCCGAAAATGGGGCTGTCCTGAGTAGACAGTGCGTTGAATCACAGTTTCATCGGCTCTCAGCACTTCAATGTCGTTGCGCAGCGAGGATTGCGTCCACCCTCTTGTCATCGCGTGGAATCCGAACTGAAGAATGTGATCGCCGCGCCAATGGATCGTCGGCAGCGTCGCGCCGCCGAATCCCTGCCATCTCCGCGTTTGACGCCTCAGCGATTCGAAATAGTTGCCTGCCGATCCGTTGGGCGTCAATTTGTAGGGTTCAAAGCCCCGGGGGAGGGCTTCGTCGTGGCCGATGTCGGCAGCAAGCCCCAGCTCGTAAAAGGTTCGCCCGCTCCAAATCTGGTCCCTGATGGAAACCAGAGAGCGGTAAGCGTTCAAACCCCGGGTGGTGGAGACCGGGGAGAAAGGGCCCAGCCCAAGATTCGAGGCGTTCAGCTGATTGTAGAGAAAACTGCCCTGAAGCATATTTTGGGAAGACAGCTTTATCTGGGTCCGGAGCATGTTGTCGCCCGACCACTGGGTGATGGAATTGGCGTGGCGCGGGAGCTCGCGAACCAGGCTCAGGGAACGCTGAACGCTTATTGCGTCAGAAAACCAGGCGCGCCCTTTGCTTATCGGGCCTGAAAGCGTGAATCTCGGGCGCCAGCTCGACAGGTGGATGCCGCGATCGGCGCTGAAGCCTGGCAGAAAATCAGTCGCGCCCGCCCTCCAGCGATCGTCTCCCTCGATCGTGTCCACGGACAAAACGGCGGCGCCGGCGCTTCCGCGCTGGACGCCGAAACGGCCGGACTCCACCTCCGCTTCGCGTATGCTGTCGACGTTGATTCGGACCGACAGATTCCCCGTCGCCGGATCCCCGATTTCGAAGCCGTCCAGGAGGTAAAGGGTTTCAGAAGGGCGTCCGCCGGCGATGTGGAGTTCGCCTGAATGATCACGGACGACTTCAGACAAGGCTTCCAGGCTGTTTCGAAAATCGTGGGTCGACGAAACGGGGGTGTCGCGAATTTGGCGGGCCACAAGAGACGATTGATGGGAAGAGGACAGCGGTTGGATCCCTTCGGCCGCGGAATAAACCTCCACTTGCTCCTGTATCTCGGTTTCATGGTGGATGTTGAAAGAAACCGCGTTGTCGCCCGTCTTGAGCAATAGAGAAGCTTTCGTCGTGCGGAAAAATCCGGCTTTGTTTAAACTGGCCCGATATTCCCCCGCGGCGTCGAAAGAAAATTCGAACGCTCCGGCCGCATCCGTATAGACCGTTTTCGCGGGGCCGTAAGGCGGCTGAATCCTGACTTCGACGCCGGCGACGAACTTTCCGTTTTCGTCGACGACGCTGCCGCGCAAATTCGCGCCTACGGAAGACCCGTAGGACAAAGCTGCGAAAACGACGATCAGCAGGAGCGTCAGAGAAAGCGGTTCGGGGCGGAATCTGCCATGCTTCAATTCCAGCTTCGACATGATGCTTCCACAACGAGGGCGTGCAACTGCGGTTTGACGGACAAATTCAATTCCAAAGAGAAAAGAATGATCCTATAATTTCCCGGCTATAGGGCATGTCAGACGCCGACTGAGTATATCAGGAAAGTGGAGGAATTGTCTCTTATCTGTGTTGATCCTTTCGTCTGATGGGTTTAAGGTGGGGCGTGGAGGTTTTGATGATCAAGCATGTTGGCGTGCTGACTGCAGGGGGCGACAGCCCGGGCTTGAATGCCGTGCTTCGAGGCATCGGGAAAGCGGCGCAGGAACTATTTCATATGAAGATCATAGGATTCCGCGATGGATTCCGGGGTTTGATGGAAAACCGAAGCCTGGATCTGGACCAGCAGTCTCTTTCCGGCATCTTGACACTTGGCGGCACAATCCTCGGGACAAGCCGGGACAAGCCGCATCGCATGATGGTGGGCGGCAGATTGATGGATATGACCGACGCGATCGTCGAGAACTATAAAAGGAATCAGCTGGACGTCCTGGTCTGCATCGGAGGCGGGGGAACTCAGAAAAACGCCTATCGGCTGGCGCAGAAAGGGCTGAAAGTCATCACTTTGCCGAAGACGATTGATAATGATGTGGTGATGACGGATACTTCTTTCGGTTTCGACACGGCGCTCGGGATAGCCACCGAGGCCATCGACCGGCTGCACAGCACCGCCCACAGCCATCATCGGATTGTGCTGGTCGAGACGATGGGACACCGGGCGGGGTGGCTGGCTTTGGGCGCAGGGCTTGCCGGCGGCGCCGATGTGATTCTTATTCCTGAAATTCCTTATAATATTGAAAAAGTGGCGCGGGCAATCATGGATCGCAGCCGCGGCGGGAAGCACTTCAGCATTGTGGCGGTGGCTGAAGGGGCGATGAGCGTCGAGGCCGCCGCCAAGGCTCAAAAAGAAGAGAAGTTTAAAAAAAACAAAGGGAAAAACGGAAAATCAAGGAAAGAACAGCCGGTGGAAGATTTTCATGTCGGCAACACGCTGGATTTGGCCAGGCAGCTGGAACGGCTTACCGGCCTTGAGTCGCGCGTCACGATCCTGGGCTATTTACAGCGCGGCGGGACCCCCTCCGCCAACGACCGGATCCTGGCCACAAGGCTGGGAACCGCGTCGGCGGCTGCAATTCACGAAGGACTGTCGGGCGTCATGCTGGCGGCGCGAGAAAACAAGGCTGAGCCGGTTTCGCTCGAGCAGGTTGTAGGAAAAGTCAAAACCGTTCCTCTCGACCACTCCTGGATCGAAAGCGCACGCCGCGTGGGGACAAGTCTCGGGGATTAGCGCACTAGAAAGGGCGTCTGCCATGGATGAATCCTTTTCTGTTTTGCTCCTGGGAATGAAAACTCCCGAAAGAACCTTCGCTTCGAATCATTTTTCTTCATCAGGCCTGCGGACGATTCCGGCCGAAAACATCTCAGACGCGAAGGATATTTTAAAAAATCAAAAAATCGACCTGGTTTATTTTCAAGCATCCTCGGATTCGACGGCGGTGAGCGAATTCGAGGAAGTCTCGGCGCAATTTCCCTCCTTGCCGGTCGTTCTGGTGTGCGCAAAACCGACCGAAACCCTGGTCCTGAACGCGTGGCACGCCGGGGCGGCCGATGTCGTATTTCTTCCCCTGACCGCGCATTCTCTGGATGTCAGCATGCAGCGGGCGAGAAAGCGGGAGGTCTCAGGCAAAGCCGAGCAGGCGGCCATCCCCGGTCAAGCCCGGTTTTTTTATCTGGACGAGAAAGGAAAGGAATTCTGGGTGAACGTCCTGGGCCCGAAGTTCACGATCGGCCGCAATTCAGGCAACGACCTGATCCTGGGGAATCCCGGAGTATCCCGATTTCACGCGGAAGTGCTTTTCCAAAATGAAGAATGGATTTTGCGCGACCTCGGCAGCAAACAGGGCACGTTCCTCAATGGCGTGACGGTGAGCCAGTCCAGATTGAAGGAGGGCGATCGGGTGCAGCTCGGCGGCCCTCTGGGGTTGAAACTGACGTTTCATGAAGGGGATTTGCTTCAATCTTTGCTCGCGGACTCCGATTCCAGACCGGAAATCAACCTTTCCGTCCATGGGTTTAAGGATGTGGGCATGCTCTTTGCGGCCTTTCGCGCCTTCAGCTCCATCCCGGTGCTCGACGATCTCCTGGCTTTGGTCGTGGACACTGCGATCGAGATGACCGGGGCCGAACGCGGTTTCATCATGCTGAAGGAGCAGGATGGAAATCTGAGTTTCCGGTGCGCGCGCAACAACCACAAGCGCCCGCTGGACGGCTCCTGCTTTCAGACCAGCCGCCGCGTTCCGTTCGATGTCTTTACCACGAGCCGTTCCATTTCCATCCGCGACCTCGATCTCGAAAGCCAGTGCGACGACCATCAGGAAACGCGAGGTCTCGGACTGCGCAGCATTTCCTGCGTTCCGCTTCGATGCCTTACGGTTCAAGAGTCCGTCAACCTCTCCGGCGAACGGCGTGCGGAAAACATCGGCGTTCTGTACGTCGACAGTTCCAGCGTCGGCTCGGGATTTTCGCACACCAGGATGGAGGCGCTTGAAAGTCTGGCGTCGGAAGCGGCGATGGCCATTTACAACGCCAGGCTGTACAAGGATTCGCAGGACAAACGCCGCATGGAAGAACAGCTGGCTGTCGCCCGGGAGATCCAACAGGCTCTCCTCCCGCCGCCGAACAAAGAAATGCCCTATGTCCGCGCCTGCAGCCAGACGATTCCCTGCAACCAGGTCGGCGGCGATTATTTTGATTATTTCAACCTGGAGGGAGGCCGGCTGGGTTTTGCTCTGGGAGACGTTGCAGGAAAGGGAATGCCCGCCGCTCTTCTGGCTTCGCTGATCCAGGGGATTTTATCGGCGCAAACGTTTTTTGACTCGCCGCTGTCGACCATGATCGCCAATGTCAACCGCAATCTGGCGCAACGGGGCACAGGCAGCCGCTTCGTGACGTTTTTCTTCGGCATCCTGGATCCCGATGGCAGCTGCACCTACGTCAACGCCGGCCACAACCCTCCCTACATTTTAAGCCCCAACGGCGACATGAGGGAATTGACTGTCGGAGGAATGGTCCTCGGTCTTTTCGCCAACGCTCAATATGAAGCCGAAACCATAAAGCTGCAGCCGGGCGATCATCTGGTCCTGTTCACCGATGGCGTCATCGAAGCGCTCAACGTCGAAGATGAGGAATTCGGATTGGATCGGTTGTGCGGATTGTTGCGCGAGAACGCGCGGCGCAGCGCTTCGGAGACGCTGGTTTGTCTTCGCGATGCGGTGCTTTCTTTTGCGGTCGACGCCCCGCAGCACGATGACATTACGATGATGGTTTTGGGATACAAGGAATTGCCGAAGTAGAGCCCGGGGACGAGGCGCCGGAAATTAAAAGCATCCCGGCCTTGCTTCATGCCATGGGATTGGAGCTGTCCATCGAACCCCAGTAGAAAAGGACGAAAACGTCCAAAGGCAAAAGGGCGGCATAGAGGGTATGAAAGGATAGGAGCGATCCTATGAAACCGATTCCGGGCGGCGCCAAAATAGCGTTGGCGGCATTGATTCTGGCGCTCGCGCCTTCGGCAATTTCCACGCAAAATCATCCTTTTCAAAACACGAAGTTGTCGGACGACGAGCGTTTGGATAATCTGATTTCCCTGATGACTGCGGACGAGAAACTGAATCATCTCTCCCCGATGCTGCCGGGAATTCCAAGATTGGGAGTCCAGGGAACCAGGACCGTGGAAGGCCTTCACGGTCTTGCGCTCAGCGGCCCCGCCAATTGGGCTGTCAAAGGAAAAGGAGAAGCGCCCACCACGACGTTTCCTCAAGCGATTGGCTTGGCGCAGATGTGGGATCCGGCGCTGCAGGAACAGCTGGCGGCATGGCAGGCCTACGAAACGCGCTACCTGACGCAGAACCGGGACTATGGAAGCGCAGGCCTCATCGTTTTCGCGCCCAACGCCGACCTGGGCCGGGACATCCGCTGGGGCCGCACGGAAGAATGCTATGGCGAAGACGCCTTTCTGGGCGCAGCCCTGACGGTTGCTTATGTCAAAGGATTGCAGGGGAGCCATCCGAAATACTGGAAGACGGCTTCCCTGATGAAACACTTCCTCGCCAACAGCAACGAAAACAACCGGTTTGTCGATTCCTCGGATTTTGACGAGCGCCTGCTGCGCGAATACTATTCTTATCCCTTTTATAAAGGAGTCGTGGAAGGCGGTTCCCGGGCCTACATGGCGGCTTACAACAAGTACAACGGCATACCCTGCACCGTGCATCCCATCCTGAAAAACGTTACCGTCGCCGAATGGGGACAGAACGGAATCATCTGCACGGACGGAGGCGGCTTCAAACGTCTGATCGATTCCCATCATTACTACCCTAATCTGACGGAAGCGGCGGCGGCGTCCATCAAAGCGGGCATTACAATGTTTCTTGATCAATACAAACCGTCGCTGCAGGAAGCGTTGAAAAAGGGGATGCTATCGGAAAAAGAAATCGACGAAGCGGTGCGAGGCAATCTGAGGGTCATGCTCAAATTGGGATTGATGGACAGCGGTTCCGACAATCCATACGCCTCCATCGGCGTTGAAGACGCAGTCAGGCCCTGGACAAAACCGGAAGCCTCCGCCCTGGCGAGAAAGGCTACCGTCAAATCCATCGTGCTGATGAAGAACGACGGTCTGCTTCCTCTCAAAAAGGAAAAACTGAAATCCATTGCCGTGATCGGGCCAAGCGCCGACCTGGTTGTTTCGGACTGGTACGCCGGAACTCCGCCCTACAAGGTTTCGATACTCGCCGGAATAAAAAATGCCGCCGGTAAAAACATCGAGGTGCGCTTTGCTCCGGACAACAAGGCGGATGCGGCCGTGACGGCGGCTCGCGATTCGGATGCAGCTGTCGTTTGTGTGGGGAACCATCCGCTGAGCTATGGCTTGGGCTGGGGACAAAATCATGTCGCCAGCGACGGCCGCGAGGAGGTGGACCGCCAGGCAATTTCACTCGAACAGGAAGATCTGGTCAAATTGGTGAAAGCGGCCAACCCCAGAACAGTCCTGGCGATCGTCTCGAGCTTCCCGTACGCCATCCCATGGTCCAAGGCGAACATTCCCGCCATCCTTCATATAACCCAATCCAGCCAGGAATTGGGCAACGGATTCGCGGACGTGCTTTTCGGAGACGTCAGTCCTGCGGGACGGCTTGTGCAAACATGGCCGGAATCCATCGATCGGTTGAGGCCTATCCTGGATTACAATATCCGCAACGGCCGAACGTATATGTACGACAGGAGCAAGCCTCTGTTTGCCTTCGGGCATGGGCTTGGCTACGCCGCTTTCCAGTATTCCGGCCTCAGGATAGACCGCTCGGTTATTCAAGACGGGGAAACTGCCGGCATTTCCGCGACGGTGAAAAATGCAGGCGTCATGGATTCAGATGAAGTTGTGCAGCTGTATGCAAGCTTTCCCGGCTCGAAAGTGGATCGCCCGATAAAAGCATTGAAGGGCTTCCGGCGCATCCACATCCCGGCGGGAAAAAGCAAGACGGTAGAGCTGCCGTTGAAAGCGGACGACCTGAAGCATTGGAGTGGCGAACGCCATGCTTTCGTGCTGGAAAAAGGGGAAGTGACGCTGATGATCGGAGCGTCTTCCGACGACATCCGCCTGAAAGGAAAACTGTCGGTCCGATAATCTCGGCGCGCAAATCCGTTTGGCAATAATTTTTGATCGGTCTTGACCATAAGAAATCGTTGCCCGTCGTTTGTCAGGTCCCAACCGCGCTTGCCGGAAGAGGATCCGTATCCGACAACAGAGGGGATGGGCGTCCGCCGCTCGAATCCTTTCGTGGCTGCCTGTGCGCACGCTCCATCGGATTGGCCGGCGGATATTTTTCTGACGCCATGTCGAAATCCAATTCGGCGATGAGGCCGAGCTGGTTCAAGACTTGACATCTTCGCCGGAGGAGATCGAGGAGGCCTTGGGGCTTTTACAGTGGAGTGGAACGGATTCGTCGGGCACGGCGGCGTCAAAGCCTTCGCGGCGCCGCCGTTCTCCGCCCGGTTTGGAGCCCAAAACTGCTTTTATGAAGTCATTCTTCGGCGGAGGGGAATCCTATTTTCAGAAAGGGTTTTGATTTTAACCCAGCGGGTACAAGCGCTCAGATCTCGGCGCCCCGCATCCGATGCATTCGGCGTCATACCAGCTCATAGGCAGGCCGCACTGGGGACAACGCCAGCGCTCTTCT
>CAZXSV010000037.1:0-33787 GCA_964642735.1 uncultured Acidobacteriota bacterium | reverse complement strand
GGCGATGCGGCGCCATCGTCGAGGAGCGGCAACGAAGCAGATGCCCGCCCGCCGCCGCGCCCCTTCGGGCTGCGGCCCGCAGGCTCGCTGGCTTTGTCGCTCGCGCCTGGCCAGCGAGTCCGGGGGCCAGCAGCAAAGTGCAAACGTCATTCATTGACAGGCCCTTATTTCAAGGAGACAAGGCGGATCGGGCCGAGCAGCCCCGAAGGGATCGGCTGGATTTTGTCCATGTCCTGGGCGTCGAAACGCCTGCCGTAAAGCTGGTTCAACAAGCGATAATCGGGCAGGGCCCGGCCGGCCATGTGATTGACCGCAGTGTTGGCGACCAGAATCCTGATCTTATTCTGCCCGCGTTTGAACAATCCGGTGACATCGATCTCGTAGGGAGGGCGCCAGACCGATCCGACGCGCTCGTCGTTTATCAATACTTCGGCCGCCTCCCGCACCGGGCCTTCATACCAGGCGCGCATGCCGCTCGATTTGCCGGAAACTTCCGGCAGCGCCCTCCCGGCGCCGAAATTTAGCCGCAACTCAACTTCGGGCGCCAGCATGCTTTCCGGGACAGAGAGGCTTTTTTCATAAACGGCGACGCCCGAGAAATAGCGCGTCGCTTCGTCTTCAGTCCAGGAATCCAGCCGCTCCATTGTTTTCGAATGTCCGTTTTCGAAACGGACCTGCCATCCTCCGCTGATATCCAGCGAAGCTGTCGTCGTTCTCTTTTGGGCGGCGGTTTTTTGAGCGGTGCGTCTGGAGAAAATCAGAAAGCGGCTGTCGTACGGCTCGAGTTCCACATGGACGACTGTCGAGTCCTGATTCGGCGAGATGGACGCGGGTTCCCTCCGGCCGGACGCCGGATCCCACCATTCGGCTTCTGCGCCGGCGACTCGGAAAGAAGCTTCGACCGTTTGGCGGGTATTGGCGCTGTTGGCCAGGAAATAAATATCGGATTCGCCCGCCTTTCGGTGGACGAATCCGATTCCCGGCGCCCCGGGCGAAAATGCGACGTCCGGCTGAAGCATGCTTCGCAGGGCCGAGGACAGCTGGGTCTTCTCGTCTTGTACGAAGAGCGCCCGTTCCGATGAAGAAGAGAAGAGGTCTCGGCTGATCCGGCGCACCCCATCGTTGTCCCGGTCGGCGGCTGCGAATCCGGGAACGATTGCCGGCAGCCGCCTGGAAGCTATCAAGACGCCGCCCGAACGGACGAATTCGGCCAGCGTCCTGTAGGCGTCCAGCGGGATGCGTTCGACGTTGGGGAGCACGACGGCCCGATACCGATTGGAGCCGAGCGCCAACGCGCCGTTTTCAATTTTGCCGATTTGTTTCAAAACGTCGTCGTCAAAAAAGTCCAGGTTGAAACCCGCTTCGAGCACGGCCGCGACCGCGTCCGGTCCGACGCGGTCGCGAAGGCTTTCGAAAAGGTTGGCGCGGCCGGGCGAGAAGGCGGCATAGGCGTCGGCCGCCGGCAGGTAGAAAGCGATGTCGTTTACAGGCTGTCCTTGCCGGAGCATATAGCTGGCGCGCTGCAGGCAACGGGCCAGCTCGGGCATTACAATCCACCAGGGATTTTTTTCATTGAACGCTCCGGCGGCGTAGAACCTCCAGCCCGGGTATTCCGCCGATTCCGGGCTGTAAGGCCAGCCGTGCCCGATCAGCTGATTGACGCCCTGGAGAAAGTGCAGATCGGCCTCGGCTTTCATGTCCAGCGGCGTGGCTCGAAAAGAGGGCGAGTGCAGCCAGGTCCAGGTTTCCGAAGTGGTCACGTCGCGGCCAAACAGGTGGTTCGCGGAAGCCGCCCAGCGCGTCGCGCTGACTCTCTTCCATTGCGTGCCTTCCCCTTCGGAGATGTCCGCATAGGCGTTGCTGGCGATGTTCGCGGGAGGGATTCCGTAACCCTGCACCCGGAAAAGGGTTTTGTTTTTTCGGGTCCATTCCTGCAGCGGCGCCATGAAACGGTCGTTGAAAAGCTCCGTCAATGTCCGGCCCCAGTCGCCGCGGATCGCGGCGGTTTGAGGGCCGAGGTCGAGAGCGAGGGCCGGCAGATGGGGTTTCAGATCGTACCCTCTCCTCTTTTTGAACTCTTCCAGGAAATCGCCGGTCCAATCGCTCTCGTAAACCTCCAGGCTGTCGCAAAAAACGGCGTAGGGAAGATTCGGGCGCAGGGCCCGCAGCAGCCGGTCGCCGACATTTTTCAAATATCCTTCCACGGCGGTTCGGTCGTAATGGTTGAGGACGAAGCCTTCGGCGCCGAAGGCCGGGCGTTTCACCATCATCCCGCTGCGGCTGGAAATGAAGAAAAGCGCCTCGCAGTCGCCTTGAAATCCCGGCGGCAGCGCAACCGCGCCGCTATTGATTCCCGCGATTTCGCGAATCTCCTCGCCGCGGTGAAGAAAAGCGGCGATCAGCGCCTCGCCCGAGCCGATGCTCGGCGCCTGAAGGCGCCGAGCGCCGTCGGGAACTGTCGCCCGGACAATCCGAAGCTTGCCCGCGGCGTCGTTGATCGGAGTCTGCGCGCCGCCATAGGGCCAGCCGCTGCCCACCGTCAAATCCATGCGCAGCCCGAGCTCGCGGGCTTTGCCGGAAGTGAAACGAAGCGCGTCGAGAAACTCGCCGGAGAGGAACGCAAAATTCCGGATGCCGGCGGCGGAGTCGTCGAGCGCGAGAGGGTAAACGGGCTGGACTTCGAAGCCCCCGATCCCGCCTTCCTTCATGATCTTCATCTCGCGTTCGAGCTCCGGCCGGGTCACAGCCGGGCCAAACCACCACCAGCGCATCAGGATCCTGCAGTCGTCGGGAGGATTGACGAAGCGCCGGCTCATCTCAGCCATAGGATCCGAAGCCGCCCCCAGCGAAAAAAGAACGGCCAGCAGGCCGGCGAACACAACAAGAACAGGTCTGGAGTTTTTCGGCGTCTTCATAATTCTCCCGAGATGAACATTGATGCCATTCCTGGCAGCCCGTTGTGAAAGTACAATAGGCCGCGCCTGTGCATGGATTCAAGGTCCATCGATAGCTTCTGTGCTGTTCAGAATACGCCCAATCGTTGCATAATACCGGCTATCGATGAGGCGCTACAATGAAAATTCGATTATGTTTCGGTCTTCTTGGATTTCTGTTGGCAGCTTCTCAGGGCGGCGATCTGCGAGCTGCGGAATCGGGCGTTCGCGTCGTCCGATCCTTTGATGCAGGCTGGCGCTTCCTGAAAGGCGACGCTCCGGGCGCCGAGGCGATCGGCTTTGACGATTCGAAATGGCGGCGCCTCGATGTTCCGCATGACTGGAGCATTGAAGGGCCGTTCGCCCCGACGAATCCGACCGGCGGCGCCGGCGGCTATTTGCCGGCGGGAATCGGCTGGTACCGGAAAGCGTTTGCTTTGCCTTCAGACTATGCGGGCCGCCGCGTTTTCATCGAATTTGACGGCGTGATGGCCAACAGCGATGTGTGGATCAACGGCGTTCATCTGGGGAAGCGCCCCTACGGATATGTCAGTTTCGGCTATGAACTGACCGGGCATCTTGTCTTCGGAAACGGCAAAACCAATTTTCTGGCAGTGAAGGCCGACAACTCGGGTCAGCCCGCTTCACGCTGGTACGCCGGCGCCGGCATTTACCGCCATGTGCGCCTCGTTGCGGTGAATCCTGTGCACCTGGTCCGGTGGGGAACCTTTATTTCCACGCCGGTCGTCAAGGAGAAGCAGGCGGTCGTTCGCGTGCAGGCCACGGTCGTCAATCAATCCGAAAAGCCCCGCGAAATCGCGTTGGAGGTTGCGGTATTTTCGCCTGCCGGCAAAGCCGTCGGGACCGTCAAGGCGAAGCCCCGAACGATCGCGGCAGGCGAAACTGCGGATTTCGAGGAGGACCTGACTTTGGCGAATCCGAGGCTCTGGCAGTTGGACAGCCCCGACCTTTACCGCGCCGCGCTTGCAGTCAAGTCGGCGAACAGAAGGTTGGACGATGAGGCGGTTTTCTTCGGCATTCGGGATGCGCGGTTTGAGCCCGAATCGGGTTTTTGGCTGAACGGGAAAAATATCAAGATCAAGGGAGTCTGCCTGCACCACGATGGAAGCGCCTTTGGCGCCGCCGTCCCGCTGCGCGTCTGGGAGCGGCGTCTCGAGAGGCTGCGCGTGCTTGGAGTCAACGCCATCCGCACGGCGCACAATCCGCCGGCGCCGGAATTCCTCGATTTGTGCGACCGGACGGGATTTCTGGTCATGGACGAACTGTTCGATTGCTGGACCGTCGGCAAGACGAAACATGACTATCACCTGCACTTCAACGAATGGTCTGCCATCGACGTCCGGGATACGGTGATGCGCGATCGCAATCACCCCAGCGTCATTCTTTACAGCGCCGGGAATGAGATCCACGACACTCCCAAAGAGGAATTGGCCAGGCGCATCCTGGCGGGGCTTGTCGAGGTTTTTCATCGATACGATCCTACCCGGCCGGTGACGCAGGGGCTTTTCCGCCCCAATGTCAGCCACGATTATGACAACGGATTGGCGGACCTGCTGGATGTCGTCGGCACGAATTACCGCGATCTCGAACTGCTGGCAGCCCACAAAGCGAAACCCACGCGCAAAATCATCGGCACCGAGCAGCGGCATGAGCTGGCGACCTGGCTGGCGGCCCGGGATCACGTGCAGCACGCCGGCCAGTTTCTCTGGAGCGGAATCGATTACCTGGGGGAGGCTTTCGCATGGCCTATGGTTGCGGCGGGATCCGGGCTGCTCGACCGCACCGGGGAAATCAAAGCCATGGCCTATGAACGCCGAAGCTGGTGGAGCGAAGAGCCGGTCGTGCATGTCGTGCGCCGCGTCAAGCGGCCGCAGGCTGTCCCGACAGATCCGGGATTTGCGGCGCTCATCGGCCGGCCCGCGCAGTTCGCCGACTGGTCGCCGGAGGAAGCCGGCCCGCATGAAGAGACTCTTGAAGCTTACAGCAATTGCGAAGAAGTCGAACTGTTTCTCAACGGCAAATCGATCGGCGCAAAAAGGAGAAACGCCGACGATTCTCCGCGCATCTGGACAGCGGCTTATGAGCCGGGCGCGTTGAAGGCGGTTGGGAGGAACCGGGGCGTTCCGGTTGCGGAATGCGAGTTGCGCACGGCGGGAAAGCCGGCGAAAATCCTGCTGGAGGCGGATCGCGCCAAACTTGCATTTTCCTGGGACGATGTAGTTTTTGTCGCCGCAACCATCGCCGATTCAAGCGGGATTCCGATTCCGGCCGCGTCCGATCTGATTTCTTTCAAGATTTCGGGCCCCGGCGCGATTGCCGCCGTCGACAGCGGAAACAACTCCAGTGCCGAACCCTTTGGATCGTCGGAGCGGAGGGCGTATCAGGGACGCTGTTATGCCATGATCAAAGCCAGCGGCGCACGCGGCAAAATAATCGTGTCGGCTTCGGCGGCAGGGCTTTCGGGCGCTTCGGTTTCGTTGGAAGCCGTCCCGGCGTCTCGCCGGCAGAATGAGCCGCCCGAGCAAAAATAGTTGTTCGCGGACGTCCGCGCACTGTTCTGATGATACACTGCTATTCGGCTAACGGAACAGGATCGGACCGAATTCTCCCGGGAACCGGCGCCAGATGAACCGGAAACGGTGAACCTTCGCAATCTCCTGAGATGCCAATCAGTGCAAATTTGCCGCGGCATTTTCTTACTGCGGTCTGAGGCGCGTGCATGAACAAAAGGGCTTTTGTCGTACTCGTGGGGAGCATGTTCATATCGATGCTGGGTATGGGCATCGTCAGTCCATTTCTTCCCATTTACGCCAATTCCCTGGGCGCGTCCTCGTTGCAGGTGGGCTTGGTGCAATCGGCCTTCAACCTCACCGGCATCGGCACTCTCCTGTTCGTCGGCAGGCTTTCGGACCGTTTCGGGCGCAAATCGTTTCTCAGCGCGGGGCTTGGCATCCTCGCCATCGCATCGGCGGGAATGATGTTTGCACGAAACCCGGTCCACCTTATTATGTGGCGTTTCGTCCAGGGTCTGGGCGCTTCGGCGCACATGCCTATTGCCCAGGCATACCTGGGGGACATCACGCCGGAGGGAAACGAAGGAAAGTGGATGGGGTTCTTCAACGCCGTTCTCTTCGCCGGGATGGGGGCGGGCCCGCTCGTCGGCGGCGTTGTCACCGACACGTTCAGCATGAAGACGACTTTTCTGGCGATGGCCGCCCTGAATGTTCTCGGTCTTGTCGCTACGCTCATGTTTTTGAAGGAGATGCCCCGCAAAACCGCCGTGCGCGGGCAGACGTCTTTGTTCGCTCCCCTGAGAAGCCGCATCATGCGAGGCGTTCTTATTTATTGCATGGCCAACGGGATCGGCGCGGCAAGCCTCATGGCCTTTATTCCGCTTTTCGCGGATTTAAAGATCGGTCTCAGCGCAAGTCTTATCGGAATTATGCTGGCGGCCAGAACGCCGGTTTCCATTCTTCAGACGTACACCGGCCCGCTGGCGGACCGTTGGAACCGGAAGGCTATGGTTGTCTGGGGGGGGCTATGCGGAGCGATCGCCGTGTTTTTGCTGCCTCTGGCCCATGGATTCTGGACGCTGCTCCTCGCCTATATCTCGGCGGCGCTTGGGCAGGCGTTTGGCATGCCGGCGTCGAACGCTTATGTGGTCCACGAAGGCCGCACTTACGGCATGGGCGCATCCATGACCATGTACATGATGGCGATGAATATAGGGAACGGCGTCGGTCCCGTGGCTCTGGGCGGCATCGCCGACCGGCTGCGGCTTGAATCCGCTTTCCGCGCCGCCGGCATTTGCATGGCGGCCGGGGTCGCGTTTTTCGCCTTCATTGTGCGCAGCTCTTCCATCCAGTCCTCCGACGCCCGGAGAAAATAAATGGAAGCCTGAGCGGCGGCCGTCTTACCGACGGCCGTCGTCAACATGCGCTCGGTTTATCGCCGATTCCTGCCGCCACCGCCGCCGCGGCCGAATCCGCCGCCGCCGCCGCGGCCGAATCCGCCGCCGCCACCGCGTTCGACTTTGGGCCTGGCTTCGTTCACGGTGAGGTTTCGGCCTTCGATGGAGAAGGAGTTCAGCTCTTTGATGGCTTTTTGCGCTTCTTCTTCAGAAGGCATTTCCACAAATGCAAAGCCGCGCGATCTTCCGGTGTCCTTGTCGCGCATGACGGCGACGGAATCCACTGCTCCCTTTTGGGCGAACAACTCATTCAACTCCGTTTCACCGATTGAGAATGGAAGATTCCCAACAAATATTTTCATAATTCTCGACTCCCTGACCGGATTCAATCCGGAATGTTGTGGACAGCCCCTTAGGGCTGCCGTTGGATGGCGGCTCAATGAAGGAAACTTGATAAGACGAGTCTTGAAAAGCTGTTGATTCGACTCTCCGACACGGGCGGTTCCACCTTACACGGGAATCATAACATCTGGCGGATTCGAAACAAAATTAAATAAGAGCCGCCGACGGCTCGATTCGAAACAGCGAGCCGAGGACCTGGCGGAGCAGAGCGGACCGCTGGGCCAGCAGATCGAACAAATCGTCATGCTCGATCCGCAGGGCGATCCCGTCCTGCCGGATGCGGGCGCAAAACCTGAAATCCATCCCGGCGAGCGTTTCATAGATGCCGATGGTGTCGAAAGGCCCGGCCAGGATGGGGGAATCGGCGCCTCTCTCGACGGAGGCTTCGCCGGATATCAGCGCATAAATCGCCGGGCGGCTGTTTTCAGCGAAAAGGTCCTCGCCGGACTTCAACCGCATTTCGGCTGAAATGGAAGCCAGGGCGATAATCTCATCGGGGGACGCTTCTGAAAAAACCGGGATGGTCTTCAGGACCAGCCCTTTTTCGATTGTGTTGTAGCTGCCGTTGGCCGGCAAGGCGGCGTGCGGCGCATTGCGCCCTTTCACAACTATTCGACCGGCATGGGAATCGCGGCAGAGCATCTGGAAGAGGCCGGGAACAAGATCGCTGTTGTCCGCCATGAGCGTCTGGATCTCCCTGCTGGTCAAGGTCAGGCACACTGTCATGTCGGCGGCGCGCACCGATTCGGCCATGGGCTGCTCCTGCAGAACCTCCTGGAACGCCAGAACCGCGGGCGACTCGACCTGGTCCGTTTTCCCGTCCGGCCGCGTGACGGCCACGCGGCCGTTCACCAGGAACTGCACGTTTTCAGGCACCGAGGACTCCTGGCAGAGCAGCCTTCCCGGTTCGGAGCGCACCTGCCGCCCCATATCGCAGATCCTGAAAATCTCGTCCACCGTTACGGAACGGAACAGCGGGAGGTGGCACATCTGGTTCGCCAGATCAACCGAGGGGAGCGGATCGAGCCAGATCAGGCGCCGCTTCGGCGCGGGCATGTTCAACTCCTGGAGCGCCCAGGAGGCGGTTTCCAGGACCAGCCGGTCGCGCTGGTCGCGGGTCGCCAGGACGCGTTCCAGCTCTCCGGAAAGGCCGGATAGCCGCTGCTGGGACACAAAGTAGATCGCCGCCGAGGCGACCACGGCGTCTTCATCTTGGATCAGGGCGGCGAGCGCCGTTTCGGCGCCGGCGCCCGTCTCCGCGAAGGACGTCGCATCCTCCGCCCGGGCGTTTTCAATCAGCGGGATCAGGATTTTCCGGAGGTCTCCGGTCAGGAGGTTGTCGAGGTACTCGAGAACGCCGGCGCGCGACCGCGCGTCGCCCTGCTCTATCGTGTGTCGGGCGGCGGCGATGTCCTTCCAGGGATGCAACAGGCTAAGAAGCCGATAAATGCGGTCCATGCCGCGCTTAATTTTTTCCGATAAGGATCGGGCCAGGAGGGATTCCCGGTAGCCCCTCTGCGACCTCAGAAGCGCCCGGTGCAGGCGCCGGTACTGCGTGCAGCGCACGCTCTCGTTCCGGACCGACAATTCGATCCGCCGGATGTCGAACGAAAGCTCCGGTTTCACCCGGTGGATCCTTTCCATTGCGGCGATGACGTGAAAACGCAGGAACCCGTCCTTTTCATCCAGCGCCTCCGTCAGAAAGTCCATCGCCTTCTGGCAGGGGATTCTGGCGATGGTTCCCGGTATATGGCGGCGGATCCAAATGTCTTCGTCCGGGTCCCTGAGGAAGTGGTTCAGAATGGGGATGGCTATTTCTCCGAATCCCACCAGCAGTTCGCGGGCGCTGCTTTTTTGCCGGCGGTTCCGCAGCAGGGATATCAAAGTGGGTATAAAAACGAAATCCGCGGCGCCGAGCCTTCGCATGCTGCGCATGGCCTCCTCGGCGACCTCCGGATCCGGGTCGTCCAGCAACGGGATCAGGAGCCGCCGGAAATGGGGGATCGGCGCATGGCGGATCGCGACGGCGAAATCCCTGCGCACCGGGGCGGCGGCTTCGCGCGTGTCCGACACCAGCCCGTTGAGCACTTTCTCCGCTCTTGCGGCGTCCTGCTCCTCGCCGCTTTCCACGAGCATCATGGCCGCGGTCAGGGAGATGCGGGGGTTTTCGTCTTCCAGCAGGCTGCGAACGAGGTCGATGGCTTTCCGGTCGTGCATGCTTGCGAGCGCGCCCACCGCTTCCGCCCGGACGTTGGGATCCGGATCGGCCATCATCGAATGGATGGCGGGAAGCCAGCGCGCCGAGATCTCCGGCTGGACGGCGCGCATCACCGACAGCGCCCTCGCCCTCACCGCCGGAGATTCATGGTAAAGAAGCAGCGGCGTGATCAAAGGCTTCTTGTCGAGCGACTCGAGAAAATCGATGGCGTAAAGAACCCGCTGCTCCTCGGGGCTGGCCAGCTCCTGAATGAGGGTTTCGATGGTCGGCAGATCCGCCGCCGCCGCCGTGAACTCGGCCGGCTTGATCTTTCGCGTGTGGAGGTTCTCTTGGAACGTTTCTTTATATCCGCGGCGCGCGCGGAGCGCCATCCCTATCCAGGCGACCGTTATCAGGACGCTTGCATAACTGAGCTTTTGCCAGCTGAGACCCAATCCCCAGGGTTGGATGAGAAACAGAAGCATCACCGCACACAAGCCTTTTGCCAGGCGGTCCACCGTGACGTCGACGAAGGATTTCGCCGCCAGCTTCACATCCGCAGACAAAGGCATGTACAGGACTTCCCGCGACGTTTTGTCGATCGTGTACCGCAGGGACTGGTCGACGACTCGTGCGAGGCTGGGCGCCCATAAAGCTGCATTCAGCAGCATGACGATTGCGGTGGACCCGAGGCTGACGGGCAAAAGAAGCAGGGCGAATCCTATGCCGAGGCGCTGATGGATCCGGCTCGTCAGAAAGATCTGCACCAGGAATCCGATGACCGACGTCCAGAACTGAACATAGGCCAGGAACATCGTGATGGCGTCGGTCGACTGCCGGCCCTTGAAAGTTTCGCTCGCCATGTTGAGCTGCTGTTCGACGATGCCGGCGCCGATCGCCGCAAAGCCGATGACAAGCGCGATCCAGCGCAGGTGTTTCGATTTGCGCAATATCTGGAGCGCGGCCTTGCCGGTTACCCCTTTTTCAATCGCGGCGGCGTCCTGCACCTCTTCGTTCAGGCCTTCTCTTCGAACGATCAGGCTTGCAGCCACGACGCTCAGCGCCATGAAACCGGCGCTGAATAAAAGCAGGTTGTTCGTTCCAATCGGTTTTATGGCGAGATAAGACCCGAGGATCCCTCCGAGCGACGCTCCTCCGCCGATAAATCCAAACAGCCTCTTGGCCTGGCGCGGATCGAAAACGACATTCGCCAGCGTCCAGAACTGGCTTATCAGCAAAATGCCCAGGATGAGGGCGAACATGTAGAATGCCACCGACACCCACGACGCCTGCCGGATCTGGAAAAGAAACCAGAAAACGATCAGCGAGACCGCAATGCTTCCCTGGGCGATGGCAAGGCACCAGCGGCGCGGGAAGCGGGACACTGTCCAGCTGTAAGCGGCCATGACAAGCCCGGTGATCAAGCCCGCCGCGAGCTGAACGTAGGGGAGGTTGTTGGCGCCCAGGTCTATAATGAACTTGGAACGGGTCGCCGGCTTGATGACGTTGTAGGCCGCCATCAGCAGAAAAGAGTAAAGAAACATGAGCGCGACGGTCACAGCTTCGCTGCGTTTGATCTGGCCGAATGGCTTCATCATGCGCGTAACAAGTCCGGGATGCATAGCTCAATACCCTCGGTCTGCATGTTGCACAAAGGGCCCTGACGCCGGCCCGGCGCCCGGGAAGCAGGCTTCATTGACAGGCCCTAATCGTAGAGGACCGCCGCTTCGCCTTTGCGGGCTATAAGCTTTTCGAAATGAGCCACAATTTTGTCGCGGCGCGCCATTAATCCCTTTATTTCCTCCTTGCCCAGCCAGTCCTTCGTTTTTTGCTTCAATGCCTCCGCGTCCAGCTGCCGCAATTTCTCCAGCAACCCCCGGCTGCAGCAAACCAGCCTTTCAGGCTTTTCCAGTTTTGTGTATTGACGGAATGCGCGGCTGAAATCGATCATCCAGAGGCGCCAGTTCTCCGAAATAAGTATATTGTGCTGATTGTGGTCGGTGTCGTAAACAAGCGCCCAGAACACTTCCATTTTCTGCCACTGTCGGTCCCAGGCCGCAGGATCGGGCGGTTGCATCTTCTTTTCCCTGCGCTTCGCTTCGTCCATCATGGATGGAAGCCACCAGCTCAGGGCGCCGATCTTGCGCTCATATTTGCGCTCGACGGTCACCGGCATCATATCGCCGAGCCCCAGAAGCTTCGCCAGCTCGAACGCCGCAATGCTGAATTTATAGGTGTCCCGAAAATTCAGCTCGGTGCGGCCGTCGTTCAGTTGTATGTACGGTCGGTACTCGTCCACATACTGGAAGGATGCTTTGTGAACCAGGCCGTTCTTCTCCAAAGTAAGCTTGTAGGGCCTTGTAATGCCCGTGCGGCTTTCCTCGAAATCTATGACTTTGGCGTTCAAAAGGAAATCTCTTATCTGTTCTTCCGTGAGATTTTCAGCGTTCTGCGCGCCGAAGGAAATAGCAAAGGATGCCAGCGCGATCAACGCTACAGACTTGCAGCCCGGGTGCGTCATGTCCGCTCCTTTCGTCCTGTTTCATCTCGAAAAGTCCGTCCTCCCGCTGAAGGTTGCATTCCTTCAGGCGAATCCGGCCAAAATCCGTTCCTTTGTCTTGAATTGATGATATTATGCACCCAAACTCGTTCGTTAGGAAAATAAAGGCGCTTTTTCACGGCTTTTGCTGTTTGTGAAGGCTCATGGCGAGATTGACGGATGCGCAGGGATTTTCCCCCCGGGTTGTGGGCCGGGCGCGCCGGCGCCATGAACGCCGCATCGGAAGTTCACGGCAGCAAGGCTGCGAATCATTCGAAGGGAGGTTCCCATGGCAGGAAAGATAGGCGCTGAATTCATCGGAACGTTTTGGCTGGTATTCGGCGGCTGCGGCAGCGCGGTTCTGGCTGCGGCGTTTCCCGAGCTCGGCATCGGGTTTGTGGGCGTTTCGCTGGCGTTCGGATTGACGGTTTTGACGATGGCCTTTGCGATCGGCCACATATCGGGGTGCCACCTCAATCCCGCGGTTTCTTTCGGCTTGTGGGCGGGGGGGCGCTTCAAGGGAAGCGAGCTTTTGGGATACATTGTCGCTCAGGTGCTTGGCGGGATCGTCGCTGCAGCGGTTTTATATTTCATCGCGAGCGGCAAGGCCGGATTCGAACTCGGCAAATTTGCGGCCAACGGATACGGAGAAAACTCTCCGGGCGGGTATGGCCTCGGCGCCGCTCTGGTTTGCGAGCTTGTCCTGACTTTTATCTTTTTGATCGTCATACTCGGCTCGACCGACAGGCGTGCGCCGCAGGGATTTGCGCCGATCGCAATCGGGCTATGCCTCACGCTGATTCATCTGATCAGCATTCCGGTCACCAACACTTCAGTCAACCCGGCCCGCAGCACCAGCCAGGCGGTTTTTGTCGGAGGATTGGCTGTTTCCCAGCTCTGGCTTTTCTGGGTCGCCCCGATCGCGGGCGCCATCATAGCCGGCTTTGTCTACCGCAGTCTGTTCAGCGAAAAGGAAGTTTGAACTTATCGGTAATCCCGAGTGATTCCGAGCTTTTTCATGCGGGCCTGGAGCGTGGTTCGCTTCAGGCCCAGGCGGCCGGCGGCGCCTCGGGGCCCAGAGACCAGCCCCTTGGCTTCCCGCAAGGCATGCAATATCCTATCTTTCTCGGCGCCGGCGCCGTTCCCGCACACGGCATTTGAATTCCAGCCGCCGGGCTCGAATTCAGGCATTGCAAGCTCCAGGTCCCGGCCACGGGACAGGATCACCGACCGCTCCATGACATTCTGAAGTTCCCGGATGTTGCCGGGCCACGCGTAACCGGCGAGCGCTTCCATAGCGGCCGCCGGGATGGATTCTATGGCCCGGCCCATGCGCTGGGCGTATTTCTGTATGAAATACCGGCACAGGAGCGGGATGTCCTCGCGCCGGTCCCGCAACGGCGGGAGGATGAGCGGAAAAACGTGGAGTCGATAGTACAGGTCGCTGCGAAAACTCCCCGAGTCGACCATGGCTTTAAGGTTGCGGTTGCTGGCGGCGACGAACCGGACGTCCACCCGGATGGTGCGGTTCCCTCCCAGCCTTTCGAATTCCTGCTCCTGGATTGCGCGCAGAAGCTTGGATTGAAGGTCGAGGGGAATCTCCCCGATTTCGTCGAGGAACAGGGTGCCTTGATGCGCCAGTTCGAAGCGCCCGATCCTCTGGGACAGGGCGCCGGTAAAGGCCCCTTTTTCGTGGCCGAACAGCTCGCTTTCGAGGAGGCTCGAGGGAATCGCCGCGCAATTGACTTTGATAAAACTGTTTTTACCGCGGCCGCTTCTCTGATGGATCGCCCTTGCGGCCAGCTCCTTCCCGGTTCCGGTTTCTCCGAGTATCAGCACCGTCGCTTCGGTCGGCCCGACAATCTGGATGTTCTTAAGCACGCTCTGAAATGCGGGGGATTCCCCCAGCATTTCCCCGAAATGCCTGTCCAGGCGGATTTCGTCCTCCAGATAGAGTTTTTCGTGGGCGAGCTTTTCCTTCATTTCAGCCAGTTCGCGGTAGGCCAGGGAATTTTCGAGCGCAACGGCGATCTGGCGCGCCACCTGCACCAGCAGTTCCACATCTTCTTCGTGAAATCGGCTGCCGCTGGTGCGCGCCAATTCGAGCGTTCCCAAAGTTGTGTTGGGCGATTTCAGAGGTATTGAACAGGAGGACCGAATGCCGGCGTCCACCATTTTTTTGCATAGCGGCGAAGGGAAGCGCTCAAAATCAGCTTTTTCGGTCAGGACCGGTTTGCCCGTCGCAAGAGCTTCCGCTGTGGGAGTCCCGTCCGGCCGCCCGCGGGTGCGATCGAACTCCCATCGGAAATTGTCGTCCTTCCGGAATCCGCTGAGGAGCAACTCGCCGGTTTTTCGATCCAGCAGGGTGAGCGCGACTACATCAAAAGAAACAACTTTGTGAAGCTGCTCGGAAATCGCCGAGAAAAGCTCATCCGGGGAAAGCTTCGAGACCAGGGCGTTGGTCAAATCGAACAACAGCTGCAGCCGGTCGCGTTCGCGAAGAAACTGCCGCCGGTTCAGGTAAGCGTCGATCGTCACCGCAAATTCGGATGCGACCCTGTGAATGAAATCCAGCTCGTTCCGGCTCGCTTCGAAAGTCTTCAAGAAACCAAGAGCCAGGACCCCCAGGCGGCGGTCTCCCGTAGTCAGCGGGACCAGCAGGAAAGAGGAAAGGCCATAAGCCTTCGCCGGCTCGATCAATTCAGGCCAGCGTTTTTCCAGATCGAGCCGGGGCATTATCAAAGGCTGCTGATTCATCCAGACCCAGCCCGCGGGATGATCCTTCCCGTAGAACATGCGGCGTATGCTTGCTCCGTCTGGGTTTTCCTGCAGGTTCAGACCATAGATTTGAAACGCGTCGGAAGCCTCATTGAAAAGAAGCAGCCTCAGAATGTCGAAGCTGACGATCCGTTTAAGCGATCCCGAAAGCGCCCGGCAAAGGCCCTCCAGGTCAGCATGCCCCGATATGGAGTGCGACAGCTCGAACAACGCCTCATAGATTGCGGATTTATCTGTGTCCATCTAGAACATGATAATACACTTATACCTGGATCGAAAGACATGCGCGGCCGATTGCGCCGACTCTAGCCAACCGATTCCGCCCTAAGGCTTCCGACGACGTATTCCGAGAAAATCCCGACAGCTTGAACTTGAGCCCTCGTTTTAGCCAGACGTTTAAGGAAAGCCAATCCTTCGGCGTCAATTTCAGTGATATTTTTCACAAGCACGGCAACCACGGAGGAATTTCGCAGCGCCTCAAGGCAAGCCGCTTCGGCGGCTTCCACATCGTCCGATTTGAGTTCTCCCTCCAGAGTCAATCGGACGCCGCTTTCGCTTTCTTCTCTGCTTAAACGGAACATTTTCGGATTCCCCTTTTTCTAATCACAGGGCAATCCATGTGCCAATCGATTTGTATCAATGGATAAGGACTATAGGATCATTCGGAGACCGCGAAAACACTTCAAGTTGTCATTTGCCATTGTCATTTGCCAATTTCTGGCGCCTGCCATGAGCCGAGAGCTTGAGGACTGCGGTAATTTTCGGAAATATTCGGAAATATGGACACCCATTATTTGCAGACGGTGGGGGGATTTGGACACCCCATCTTTGATGTTAGGAATGAGACCAATTTTTTTCTCTTTCCAGACATGGGCGTCCATATCGTCCCAAATCGTCTTGCCCAAACAATGGGTGTCCATATCTTTCAACCCAAACAATGGGTGTCCATATCTTTCAACCCAAACAATGGGTGTCCATATCTTCCACATCTTCGCCCCAAACATGGGTGGCCATATCTTTCCCCCGATCAATTAAATATTTGACGGTCCGGGGCTTTGGTACGGAGATTGCTGACACAATCGGTTTGATTTTGTATATATCAGAGGCTCGTGCATTTGATGCCAGGAGAGGGAGCAACTCATATGCGGTTCGCGCACCGACGAAACTTTGTCTTCGCAAGTTTGATTTTGACGGCGTTATTTATCCCCGGCTGCCGAAAAAAACCGGCGGCGCCTCCGCCGGGGCCGGCGCAGGTTGCTGTCGTAACGGTTCAGACGGAGCGGGTTGCGCTAAAAACCGAACTGCCCGGAAGAATTAATGCTTATCTGGTCGCTGAAATCCGGCCGCAGGTGAACGGCCTTCTGCAAAAGCGTCTATTCGAAGAGGGTGCCTATGTGAGAGAGGGTCAGGTTTTGTACCAGATTGATCCTGCTCCCTACCAGGCTGCCTATGACCAGGCAAAAGCCGCCTTTGCAGCGGCTGAGGCCAACGTCGCCACCGCTGAGGCGAACGTAGTCACGGCGGAAGCGAACCTGCCGGCGATCCGGTCGAGGGCTGAACGAATGAAAGGGCTTGCAGCCATCCACGCGGTCGGCCAGCAGGAATACGACGATGCCAGCGCCGCTTTGCAGCAGGCTGAGGCAAACCTGGTCATGAGGAGGACAGCCGTGAAGGAAAGCCGGGCGGCGGTGGAGGTAAGCCGGGCGGCGATCGAGAGCGCCCGCATCAACCTGTCCTACACTCCCATCAAAGCGCCCATCTCCGGGCGCATCGGCAAGTCCAACATTACGGTGGGCGCGATGGTGACGGCCTATCAAGGGACGCCTCTTGCGGTGATTCAGCAGTTGGATCCGGTTTATGTCGATGTGACTCAGGCCAGCGCGGAACTGTTGCGTCTCAGACGAAACCTCGAAGGCGGAGGATTGAAGCGATCCGGGGAAGGCCGGAGAAAAGTCAGACTTCTGCTGGAGGATGGTTCCGCTTATCCGGCAACGGGAGCGCTGCAATTCCGCGATGTCACGGTGGATCCGAGCACCGGCTCTGTCACGCTCAGGATCGTATTTTCCAATCCGGCGCAGGTTCTTCTTCCGGGAATGTTTGTGCGGGCGGTCGTGGAGGAGGGGGTAAATGAAAACGCCATTCTTATCCCGCAGCCGGGAGTGTCCCGCGACCCCAAAGGCAATGCCGTCGGCTTGCTGGTGAACGGCGAAGGGAAGGTCGAGCAGCGGCAGCTTGTTCTGGACCGCGCGATCGAGGACAAATGGCTTGTGACTCAAGGACTCGTTTCCGGAGACCGGTTGATTGTCGAAGGCAATCAGAACGTCCGCGCCGGCGACACGGTCAATGCGGTCGCGTTTGAGCAGCCCGCGCTTCAAAACCAACCCTCGTCGAAAGCCAATTAGGAGAAGAACCATGGCCAGATTTTTCCTTGAGCGTCCTGTTTTCGCCTGGGTTGTCGCCATCGGCATAATGCTGGCAGGGATCATAGCCATCTACACGCTGCCGATCTCTCAGTATCCCCCGATCGCGCCGCCTTCCATATCGATTCGAGGCGTGTACCCCGGCGCTTCGGCAAAGACAGTGGAAGACACGGTCGTCCAGATCATAGAACAGAAAATGACGGGACTGGATCAGCTGCTGTACATGCAGTCCAAAAGCTCTTCTTCGGGGCAGGGAAGCATCGAACTAACTTTCGCGCCGGGCGCCGATCCGGATCTCGCCTGGGCCAAAGTTCAGAACAAGCTTCAGCTGGCCATGCCTACGCTGCCCGAAACCGTGCAGCGCCAGGGCCTCTCGGTCAGCAAGTCCACGCGCAATTTTCTTCTCATCGTCGCACTCACTTGTGAAGACGGAAGCCTCGATCAAGCCGACCTTATGGACTACGCCATTTCTCAGGTCCAGACATCCCTCGCGCGGGTTCGCGGCGTGGGAGAAGTCGAATCCCTTGCCTCTCAGTATGCGATGAAAATATGGCTGGACCCCACCAGGATGACGAATTTCGGCATGACGCCGAGCGATGTCATTGCGGCGATCAGGGCTCATAATGTTCAGGTGTCCGCCGGCCAGTTCGGCGGGACGCCGGCTGTGCCGGGCCAGCGGCTCAATGCTTCCATTACCGTGCAGAATCTCCTGAAGACTCCGGATGAGTTCGGCGCCATCCCGCTTCGCAATAACTCCGATGGCTCTGTCGTCCGGGTGCGCGACGTGGCCCGTCCTGAGTTGGGAACCGAGTTTTCGCAATTCAAACTTGCCTATAACGACGGGCATCCGGCGGCCGCTCTTGCCGTCCGGCAAATGGCCGGGGCCAACGCCCTGGAAACGGCGGATGCGGTCAAAGCAACGATGCAAGACATGTCGCGGTATTTTCCGGCAGGCATGAAAGTCGTTTATCCCTATGATACGACGCCATTTGTCAGAGCATCCATTTATGAAGTCGTTCGAACCCTTGTCGAAGCGGTGGTATTGGTCTTTCTCGTCATGTTTCTTTTTCTCGGGAATATGCGCGCCACCCTTATACCGACCATTGCGGTGCCGGTAGTGATTTTAGGGACTTTCGGGATTCTCGGCGCCTTCGGCTATTCCATCAACATGCTGACGATGTTTGCCATGATCCTGGCCATCGGCCTCCTTGTCGACGACGCCATCGTCGTCGTGGAGAACGTGGAACGGATCATGTCGGAGGAGGGGCTCGCCCCGCTCGAAGCGACTCGAAAGTCCATGGATCAGATCACCAGCGCCCTGATCGGCATAGGGCTGGTCCTTTCGGCGGTCTTCGTGCCCATGATGTTTTTCGGGGGATCGACCGGCATCATCTACCGGCAGTTTTCCATTACGATCATCTCCTCCATGCTTTTATCCGTTCTGGTCGCATTAATTCTGACGCCTGTGCTGTGCGCCAATCTGCTTAAACCCGTGGCCAAGGGACACGAAGCTGCGGAGACCGGCTTCCGTCTCTTCCGGCCTTTCTTCCTGTGGTTCGACCGCATGTTTAACCGGCTCCGGGACAAATATCAGTCCTCCACCGGGCATATTCTCAGGTTCAAAGCTCCCTACTTTGCCGTATTCGTTCTTATCGTTGCGTTGATGGGCTACTTCTTTTTCAGGATGCCCACGGCGTATTTGCCGGATGAAGATCAGGGAGTGCTTTTGACAATTGTGCAGACAGCCCCCGGCACGACGCAGGAGCAGACCGTTGAGGTTTTGAGCAAAATCCGCAGTTATTTCCTGAAGAACGAAAAGGAATCGGTGGAAGCATGCCTTGCGATCGGAGGCTTCAATCCGGCGGGCTCCGGCCAGGACCAGGGAATGGTTTACATTAAGCTGCGAGACTGGGAATTGCGCGATTCTCCCGACCTGAGGGTGGACGCCATTATCAAGAGAGCCAATCCGGCCTTTGCAGGGATCCGCAACGCCAGGATCTATGTCATCGCCCCCCCGGCCGTAACGGAATTGGGCATGGCGAAGGGCTTCGACTATATGCTGCAGGACCGCGGCGGGCTCGGCCATGAAAAGCTCATGGCGGCGCGGCTTCAACTATTGATGGCGGCTGCGCGCGACCCGCGCCTGACCCGCGTTCGCCCCAACGGGATGGATGACGTGCCTCAATATAAAATCGATATTGACTGGGACAAGGCCGGCGCCCTCGGCGCTCCGGTAAGTTCCATTCAGAATGCGATAGCGGCCGCGTTCGGAAGCGCTTATGTGAACGACTTTATCCAAAACGGCCGGGTCAAGCGCGTCTACGTCCAGGCCGGCGCTCCTTACCGAATGCTTCCCGAGGACCTGCAGCACTTTTATGTGCGGAACAATGCGGGCAAGATGGTTCCCATTTCCGCCCTGGCGACGGGCCGCTGGTTTTACGACTCTCCCCAGCTCGAGCGTTTCAACGGCTTTCCGGCTCTGAACTTCCAGGGCGAACCCGCCCCCGGGAGAAGTTCCGGCGAAGCGATGGAAATCATGGAAGAGCTGACCGCGAAACTGCCGAAGGGCATCGGCCACGAATGGACAGGCTTATCCTACCAGGAGCGCATGGCTTCACGGCAGACGGGCCTGTTGTATGCGTTTTCGATTCTGGCTATATTCCTCGTCCTGGCAGCCTTGTACGAAAGCTGGTCGGTCCCGATTTCAATCCTCCTTGCATTGCCGCTCGGCGTGATCGGCGGAGTGCTGGCTTCCACCTGGCGCGCGCTGCCCAATGACGTCTATTTCCAGATCGGATTGTTGACCGTTCTCGGACTGACAACCAAGAACGCCATCCTGATCGTTCAATTTGCGAAGATCCGTGTCGAACAGGGAATGGGTTTGATCGAAGCGACATTGGAGGGAGCGAAGCTCAGACTTCGGCCGATCCTGATGACTTCCCTGGCATTTGGCTTCGGCGTTCTGCCTCTTGCGATTGCATCCGGCGCCGGCGCCGGGGCCCAGAAGGCCATCGGCACCAGCGTGCTGGGCGGGATGATTACCGCCACATTCCTGGCAATTTTCTTTATCCCCCTGTTTTTCGTAACAGTGAGCAATCTGTTCAGCGGCAAAAACAGCCGCAGCGATTCTCTCAATCCGGACGCCGCGATCGCAGCGGAAGGAGAAAACCATAATGCGTAGATTAATCCTGCTCCTTCTTATTCCGACATCCCTTTTCCTGTGCGGCTGTCCGAAAAAGGCTCAGTATGTCCGCCCTGCCGCGCCTGTTCCCGGGGCGTGGCCGGAAAGCCCCGGCATGGGCGAAGACGCGCCCGGCGCCGCCGTGGCATTTAATATGGACTGGAAAGAGTTTTTCATGGACCGTCAGCTTCAATCCGTAATAGGGCTGGCTCTCGAGAACAATCGGGACCTGCGGGTGGCGGCGCTCAATATCGAAAAAGCCCAGGCGCTGTACCGGATTCAGAGCGCGGAACGGCGCCCCGTCGTCGCGGCTTCAGCCGGCGCGGAAGGCTATCGCGTGCCTGAAAATATGGCTGGAGACGGCGATTCGCAAACCGTCGCGCAATACACCGTAGGCGTGGGAATCGCTTCCTGGGAACTGGATTTCTTCGGCCGCATCAAAAACTACAAGAGCAGCGCCCTGGAACAATACCTCGCGACGGAACAAGCCCGTTCGGCCGCCCAAATCTCCATTGTCGCTGCGGTCGCCAACGCTTATTTGGCTTTGGCAGCCGATCGGGAAAACCTCAAGCTGGCCGAAGCCACGATGAATGCCCAGCAGGCGTCCTACGATTTGATCCGGCAGTCGAGGGAGCTGGGAATCGCCTCCGATCTGGTTGTTCGACAGGCTCAAACTCAGGTGGAATCGGCCAGAGTCGATATCGCCCGGTATTCAGGACGAGTCGCCCAAGGCGTCCACGCTATAAATCTCCTGGTCGGAATTCCCGTGCCGGACGAGTTGCTGCCCCGGGATTTGAACGGGACGCCGGCCATGAAGGAGATTGCAGCCGGCCTGCCTTCAGACGTTCTGCTGAGGCGTCCCGACATTCTGGCCGCCGAGCACCGGCTGAAAGCCTGCTATGCCAATATCAATGCCGCGCGCGCAAGGTTTTTCCCCCGCATCTCCCTGACGGCCGGGGCGGTCGGTTTCGTAAGCAGCGATTTGGCCGATCTGTTCAAGTGGGGATCCCGCACCTGGAATTTCATTCCCCAGGCGACTCTGCCGCTTTTCGATTCAGGCGCCCGGAGCGCGGGGGTGAAAGTTGCAGAGGCGGATCGGGATATCGCGGTCGCCCAATACGAAAAGTCCATACAGGAAGCATTCCGGGAGGCAAGCGACGCATTGAGCTTTAGGGCCACTCTCCTGGATCAACAGCAGGCGCAGCAGTCCCTGGTGAATGCACTGGAGGAAACCTACCGTCTGTCGGAAGCCCGGTATAAAGGCGGCATCGACAGCTACCTCAGCGTCCTGGTCGCCCAACGCTCGCTTAACGCCGCGCAACAGCAGCTGGTCGGCACGCGCCTCGCGCGTTTGAGCAATCTCGTCAATCTCTACAAGGTGCTTGGCGGAGGATTGTGAAGCCGACCATGAACGAATGCGCGGCGCATGTCCGGCCATCTGCATGAGGATGAGACTCCTCTGCACAACTAAAAAATGTCTTGCCATCCACTCCGATTTTCAATATTCCTTGTTCGACGCCAAATATTCTCTTTGGGACCGAAACGTGGAGAAACGTAGGCGCCCACAGTTCATTTTGAAGGGTATTGACGACGGATGCGCAATTTGTCGATTCTGCAATCGTTGATTGTCGCCGCGGCGCTGGCCCAGGCGGCGAATCCATACGACCGGATATTGCAGGGAGGGTCGGCGGCCGCCATTTCGGATCATCGCGACCCGAAGCTGGTTTGCTGGAATATCGAGCGCGGATTGGAATTGCCTGAAATCGAAGCGGCTCTAAAAAAAATGCGGCCGGCGATCGCGCTGCTGCAGGAAGTGGACCTGAACGCGCGGCGAACCGGGAAAGTCCATGTCGCCGAACGGCTGGCGCAATCCCTGGGCATGAAATACATCTATGCCGTGGAATTCGAAGAACTCGGACAAGGCGGCCGCAAAAATCCCGCTTATCAGGGCCAGGCGTTGCTTTCCGCTCTGCCCGCAACATCGGCGCGGATCCTGCGTTTCCGGAACCAATCGGGCTTCTGGAAGCCGCGCTGGTATCTTCCCAACTGGGCGATGTTTCAAAGGAGAGAGGGCGGGCGGTTGGCTCTTGCGGCCGAAATCGCCGTGGGATCGCAACGGCTTGTTGTATACAATGTCCACCTCGAGAGCAGGGGCGGCGAGGAACTGCGGCTGCGACAGATCGAGGAAGTCATCTCAGACGCCGGCCGCTACGGGGCGGAAACGCCGATTCTCATAGCCGGAGATTTTAATACACAATCGACCGACTCGCCCGTGTTTCAAGCCCTTTTCAGGTCGGGATTCAGAAAGGCGGTTGGCCAGGAAATTACCACCGATCGCGGGAAAGCGCTCGATTGGATTTTCGAGCGCGGCCGCATTCGCCTCGCGAACGGCAAAATCCACCGGGAAGTGAGCGCTTCGGACCACTTTCCGTTGTCGGTGGAAATCGAACAGGTGGGTCCTGAATAGACCGTGTTGAGGCCATTTTTAAGTTCGACAGGAAACGCAATGAGCGCGATTCTTTTCCGGATTGCCATATTTGGATTGATAGCCGCGGCGCTGAACTCCCATGCGCAAACGCGCACCGATGAGATCGAAAAAGAGCGCAGGGAGAAATCGCTGGCCATACACCCCGAGAAAGTCTCCCGTTTCGAATATATGCTGCTTCAGATCAAGCAGAGAAAGCTGCTGGAGCGCATCAGCACAGGCTATAACGGGTTGAGGATCCAGATTGGAAGTCTGGCGACCGGAAGCGGCTTCGCCGCCGGCCCCGATTTTTTACGCGAGGACCTGCTGGACGGGAAAATGCGGATCAACGCCGGAGCGACGGTTTCAGCGGGCTTATGGCAGAAATACCAGGCTGGTTTCACCTTCCCGCGTCTTGCCGGCGGCCGTCTCTCGCTCCAGCTGGAAGCTGTCCGGAGAGACTACCGGGCGCTGGAATTTTACGGCATGGGGCTGAATTCGAGGCGCGAGGACCGCACCGACTATCGTCTGGAAGACACCAGCATTGAAGCCGTTGCCGCTGTGCGGATCAACGGGCATGTCCGGCTGGGGGGCAGCGTCGGAGGCCTGTGGCCCGAAATCGCAGAGGGAAACAACGACGATCTGCCGGACATGGATGCTGTTTTTGACGATCTGTCCGCCCCGGGTTTCAGCAGTCAGGGGAATTTCCTGCGGACGAGCGTTTTTGGCCAGATCGATTACCGGGACGATCCTGCAGGGCCGAAAGCGGGCGGCAACTACGTAGCCGAGTACAGCGTCTTCGACGACCGGTCTATCCACTGCTTTGGCTTCCATCGTTGGGACGTCGATCTGCAGCAATACATTCCTTTCTTTAACAGGAGCCGGCGGATTGCGCTCAGGGCGCGGATGACCATGACCGATTCCGAATGCGACCAGAGAACGCCGTTTTACCTGCAGCCCTATCTGGGCGGTTCGGACGATCTCAGGGGGTTTCAGCCGTATCGCTTCACCGGACCGAACGCCATCGTCTACAATGCCGAGTACCGCTGGGAAATCTTCTCCGGACTGGATGGCGCCTTGTTTATCGACGCCGGAAAGGTCATGGAGCGCCGGGAGCATATGAGGTTTTCCGATCTGGAGGTTTCCTACGGTTTCGGATTCCGGTTCAACGCCAGGAACCGGACTTTTATACGTCTCGACGCCGGGTTCAGCCGTGAAGGGGCGATTGTATGGCTGAAATTCAACGACCCTTTTCTGCCTCGTCTGTTCGGCGCCGGAACGAGGCAGCCTCTATACTGAGCGAACCGCTATGAAACGAATTTCGGGAATCCTTCTTTTATTTATCCTTTGCGCCCAGGAAGGGTTGTGCCGCAAGTTTTATGAAGACGATCCGCTGATCTTCGAGCCGCCGCCGCGCCCGGTGGAGAAGGCCGCAGTTCGAAAGCTGAGCGACTATTACGACATCCTGAAACATACGCTGGCCACTCCGGGGGAAAAACAGGTGCGAGGCGCCCCGGTCCTTGCCAGGGGCGTCAATACTCTGGGCGATCCGATGGATGGCGCTTGGTGGGAGCGCAGGCATTATTGGCGGCGCATGACCGCAGCGGAGCTGCGGCGCGGGCCGGAAACCGATTCCGCGCCGGACATGGACGGGCCGTGGACGGTGGTCTCAGCCAAAACCGAGGGGATCACTCCGGGCTTCGTAATGGTGGACCGGCGCAACCGCCGGTATTTTATGAAATTCGATCCGCCGTCCAATCCCGAAATGGCCACCGGGGCGGATCAGATCGCTTCCAAGATATTCTACGCGCTCGGCTATCATGTCCCCGAAAACTACCTCGCCTGTTTTCACCCGGACACGCTTAAACTCGGAGAGGATGTCCAGGTCGAGGACAAGCTGGGTCGCCGTCACAAAATGACAAGCCGCGATCTCACCGAAATTCTGATGCGTGTGCACAGGCAAAGCGACGGGAGATTTCGGGCCACTGCGAGCCTGGCGCTGCCCGGCAAAACCATCGGCCCTTATCGCTATTACGGCGTCCGCCAGGACGATCCGAACGACACGGTCGCGCACGAACACCGGCGCGATCTGCGGGGCATGCACCTGGCCTGCGCGTTGGTCAATCATGACGATTCCCGCTCCATCAACACCGCCGACGTTCTGATGGACGGTCCGTCGGGCGGTTTTATCAAACACTATCAGCTGGATTTCGGGTCTACGTTGGGCAGCGCCAGCGAAAAAATCAACAGCCCGCGATCGGGCGGCGAGTATCTTTTCGGCTGGAAAAGCGCCTTAGTGCAGCTGGTTAGCCTTGGGTTTGCCTTGCAGCCCTGGGCTCGGGCCCATTACCCCGATATTCGGGCTGTCGGCCGGTTCGAAAGCGCCATGTTCGATCCCGAACAGTGGGTTCCGGAGTATCCGAATCCTGCATTCATAAACCGCCTGCCGGATGACGAATTCTGGATGGCGAAGCAGATTGTGAACCTGCGGGACGCCGACCTGGACGCGATCGTTCAAGCGGCGAAATACAGCGATCCGCGCGCCTCGGAATGGGTCTTGAAATGCCTGATCGAGCGGCGGGACAAGATAGGCCGCGCAGCCTTTGCAAAAGTCCTGCCATTGGACCGCTTTGAAATACGCAACGGCCGCCTGGAATGGGAAGATGTGGCGGCGGCTTATGGCTACGGCCCGGCCCTGGAGATAAAGATCCGCTGGGCGACGTTCGACAATGAGCGGGAAAAAAGCGAACCGATTCCGGGAGAAAATGCGGCGCGCCTGCCCCGGATGCAGCAGGACGACTATTGGCTGGCGACGCTCGAGTCTCCGGCGCGTCCCGGACAAACCATTCGCGTTTATCTACGGAAAAGAATGGACCGCGTGGAGGTGGCCGGCGTGGAACGCACCTGGCGGAGTTAATCCTCATGAATAATGCGAGTTAAGAGGATTTTTTGCGCAGGCCGGTTCTGAAAAACGGCGCGCCGCAAGCCATTAATTTTTAATGTCTCGTCGATTTGAAGACGAACTGAAAGTATGTCCAAAAATAATTCGGATTATTCAAAAACCCTGCGCGACAGCCTCGTTTACGAGCCTAAAGAGCTGGGATTCGGCACCAGCGGCCGGCGCGGGCTGGTCGCTGACCTGTCGCAACTGGAAATCTACATCAACGTCCTCGGAGAACTGCGCTATTTGCAGTCGCTGCCGGCAAGCCTGGGCGGGATTTCCCGCGGCGACGAGTTTTACTTCGCCCAGGATCTGCGCCCGAGCTCGACGTCGTTCGTTCCGGAACTTCAGGGGCGCGGAGAGATTGCACAGGCCGTTCAGCGCGCCATACAGGACGCCGGAATGCGCCCGGTCAACCTCGGCCCGATCCCGTCCCCTGCGCTGGCGCATTACGGCTTCCAAGCCGTCCGGGGAAGCATCATGGTCACGGGCAGCCATATCCCATTCGATCGGAACGGATACAAGCTCAACCGCTCCAACGGCGAACTGCTGAAGGAACATGAAAACCCGATCAACAGGGAAGTTCGCAAAGTCCGGGACGACATTTACTCGGAATCTTTCGCAAACTCCCTGTTCGACGAACGCGGACAATTCAAAAGCGGCCCCGCCCGGCTTGCAGATTGCACGGACGCCGCCGCAAAAGCATTTGTCCAAAGATATCGGGAGTTTTTCCGCGACTCGACGCTGCGCGGCCGGAGGATCGTCGTTTATCAGCATTCCGCAGTCGGCAGGGATCTTCTGGTTGAGGTTTTGCAGCTCCTCGGCGCTGAAGCGATTCCGGTCGGAAGAAGCGACTCCTTTGTGCCGATTGACACCGAAAATATTGACGAGGCGCAAAGAAAGCGCGTGCAGGACCTGACGGCGGAATTCATCGACGGCCCCGGAGTGGATGCGGTCGTTTCCACCGACGGCGACAGCGATCGGCCGCTGTTGCTCACCCCAAACGCAAGCGGCGAATTGGTTTTCTGGGCGGGGGATCTGTTGGGAATCGTGGCGGCCGAATGCCTCCGGGCCGACAGCGTCACGGTCCCGGTCAGCTGCAGCGATGCGCTGGAAAGAGGGTCTCTGGCCCGTGCGGCGGCGCCGAGAACCAGGATCGGTTCTCCTTTCGTGATCGCCGGCATGGAGAAAGCCAGGCAAAAAGGCGCCCGGATTGTTTGCGGCTGGGAGGCCAATGGCGGTTTTTTGACCGGCACAGACATTTTGAGAAACGGCCGAAGCTTGTCCGCGCTGCCGACGAGAGACGCTTTTCTGCCCTTGCTTTGCGTTTTGTTCTCCGCCCAGGAGCAAGGTTTGAAAATATCCGGATTGTTTGAAAAACTCCCCGGAAGATTCAGCCGGGCGGGTCTGCTGAAAAACTTCAGCCGATCCGTCAGCGCCGGGATTGTGGAATCTTTTTCCCCCGGCGATCCAAGCATTCTGGAGGCGGCGTTCGAACAGGCGCCTCCCGCCATCAGGCTGTTGGACGGATCGGAAAAAGCCTCAGGTCCGGATCTGTCGGCTCGATTGACCCGCATTCGCAGCCGGCTCCAGAGCCATTTCTCCGCGGATTCGGGTTTCGATCCGATCGTCAAAATCAATTACCTGGACGGGATACGGATTTGGTTCAGAAACGGAGACATCGCCCATATACGCCCTTCGGGAAACGCCGACGAACTGCGCATTTACGCGGTGGCGGATTCCCGGCTGCGGGCGGACGAGATCGTGAAGGCAGGCATCAGCGAACCCGGCGGAATTTTGCGAAGAATGGAAAAAGAAGTCGGACGCTGAATCCGCGCGCTTTTTCGCCCGGGCTGAAAAATTTCATTTCTGCGGCGGTTCGGGCTTCCCGGATCCGGCTTTCAGGTCGATCGTCAACATCAGGGATTCATGGGATTCCAGCAGATTGGCCAGCGCCTCCCGGCCCGATTCCTTCGCGGCGCCTTGCCGGACCAGCCCGGGTTCCACCATAGCCCATAATAATTTGCGTAGATCCGCCGGCAGAATGCTGTCGAGGTATTCCGCGGCAAGGCCGCGCAGCCTCTTGTCATCGACGTGCAGCGCGCGAAAAGCGATTTTGATCGGCTCCCGCGGAAGAACGGCGGCGAAAAGCGAGAAAACGTGTTCCAGGCTGCGGTCCGCCCGTTCTTTGAGGATTTTGTCCAGATAAGCGTTCGGGTCGGATTCATTCCTCTTGTCGATAAGCCGGCGGGAGCTCCAGATGGGGCGGGAAACCTTCAGCTCGCGTTCGACGGCCGCAAAGACGACGTCGGCCGGGACTTTCATGTCCGGCCGGCGCACGACAAGCGCGTCCAGGGCCCGTGAACATTGAAACCGGACTTCGAATCGTTCGTCCTCCATCCCCGCCAGCAAACCATGAACGGCAAGCTGGGAATTGCAGTGCTGAAGAATTTTTGGAATTCTTCGCCGGATGCCGAACTCGACGTCTTTCCGGTTGGTGAGATGATCGATCAGAAGTCCCGTGATCCGGTCCGGGGCGATTTTGAGCGCCTCGATCGCCGCTTCGCTGACTTCATCCCACGCCAGGAGACTCAGCGCCTGGGACGCGATCAAGGGGGTTGGCTGTGTGATCCGCTTCAATGCGGAAAGAGTGCGAACTCCGTCCCCTGAACGAAGCTCGCGGAGCATTTCGATGGTCGCATCGTCCGCCTGCAACGGACGAACGGCCGGCTTCACTGACGGTTTCGCCGACGGCAGGAGGATGAGAGCGCTGCGAGTGGTGAGGTCCTGGGCTTCGGCGAAGTCCAGTTCCACGGCGCGGTCCACAAGACGCTGCTGCACGAGCCTGGCGTAAGTTCCATCGAGTTTCAAGGAAAGCCAGACGCCGGCTGCGGCCATTACGAGCGCAATTCCCAACAGCCCGGACGTGACGAACGAAGCGCCCAGCCAGAGCATCGCTTGCACAATTGCGCTGCCCAGCGCCTCGCCGGTCCGGTCGAACGCCACGTCGATCAGGGTTTTCGCCGACCGTTTTTCTCTTTCGGGGATGGGCGTATATAACAGTTCGTATCCGGAGCGATAAAGCGATCCGCGCAAAACGGATTCGAGCGAACGGGCGAGGGCGAATATCGGGAAAACCGGCGCGAGCAGACTGCCCAGGGCTCCCGCTCCGACGCCGAACGGCAGCGTCGAGATGGTGCGCCCGATGCCCGCTTTTTGAAGAGACTTCTGCACCAGGAAGGTCTGGGCGAGGAAGGTGACGACCTGGGTCGCAGTGTAGAATACGGCAAAAAAGCGCAGGAGCTCCGCGCCTTTGCCCAGGGTGGCGCCGGCCCCCGCTTTGAACAGGTAGTCCAGGATGGCTGCAGAGGAGGCGCCGGCGAGCACGACTGTGGCGATCATGGCCAGATAAGGCGCCCGGCGGAAGAGCGCGACGGGAGACGCCGGTTTTTGAGGCGCCGGCGCCGCCGGCGGCGGCGCTGCGGAGCGCGCGAACAGAAGGGCGGCCGAGCACAGCAGGTGGAATGCCACCAGCAGCCACAGCACGCTGGACGCCGAGAAAACAGCCGCCACCCGTTCCGCGAGCAGGCCGCCGAGGATGCCGCCAAGCGTGCCCAGCGCTGTAATGCGGCCAAAAGCCTGCTTTGCTTCCCGCGGATCAAAGGCCTCCGTCATGAGCGACCAGAAGCCGGAGAGGAGGATTGCGCCGAGCGCGACAATATGGAGGTAAATGACGATGGACCAGCTTCCGGGCGAATCCGGCAGAAAAAGATATTCGATGACGTGAAGCAACGAACTCAGGAAGAAACCCGCCGGGACCATTTTCGCCGGGCCGAAACGGCCAATCAGCCGGGCGAACAAAAGGACGAAGACCACCGAGAGCGCGGCCGAGGCGATCGCCATTTTCGGCAGGTCCGAAGCCGGATAGTGCGTGAGGAAAAACGAATCCCGAACAGCTTTCCCCGAGACCTGGTGCGCCATCATCAGGACTGCTCCCGCCATGGCAATCAGTGTGGAACGGCTTTTCGGCAAGAGATCGGCTCCGGATTATGATTTGGATGGAGAAGCAGGATCTGCTTCCACGCGGCACTGACGCGACACCCGATAGGCGCAGCATTCGGGCAGGTAGCTTTGCCACCAGGCGGATGCGTTTTCCTGGGTCCATTCCGCGACGCCGCAATTTGCCAGAAGATCGCGCAATTCCCGCGCCGTGCGAGGCCGGTCCTCGGGTTTTTTGGCAAGACAGCGCAAAATAATCTGTTCGAACAGGGGAGGGACTTCCAGTTCACTCCGCTCGGAAGGGGGCGTCGGCGCCTTTTGCACGTGCGCCAGCGCCGTCGCGGTCGGCGTCTTTTCTTCGAATACCGGCGATCCCGTCAACAGGAAGTAGGCGACGCACCCGAGCCCGTAAAGATCGACCCTCCCGTCGATGGCTTCTTCGCCCATGGCGATTTCCGGCGCCATGTAAGCCGGCGTGCCGGCCGATACGCCCGCTATGGTGAGGCGGGCTGTCTCGGTTGAAGCTATGTTTTTTACCAGCCCGAAATCGAGCACCTTGACGAAATCGTATTCAATCCCGACCGAGCATGCGAAAATGTTGCTGGGTTTGACGTCGCGATGGATCAGTCCTTTCTGATGGGCTTCTTCGAGAGACCCGCAAGCCTGACGCAAAATGTGCGCGACGCGTGAAGCCGGCTGGGGACCGAACTGATCCACCAGCATCTGCAGGCTGATTCCGTCCAGCAACTCCATAACGTAATAGAACGAACCGTCCTGGGCGACTCCAAAATCGTACAGGTAGACGGTGTGCGGCGATTGAAGCGCCGCGATAGCCTGGGCTTCACGCTTAAAACGCCGGCGGGTGGCTTCCGACTGGCGTTCCGGCTGCTCGATCATGATGTCGTTGCGGATGAGCTTGATGGCGGCGTCGCGTGCGAGCATGTGGTGCCGGGCCCGCCAGACTTCACCCATCCCGCCCGAGCCGATGGGGGAAACCAGGTTATAAGAACCCAAATCGCGCGCTTTCTGGGCGTCGTATTCCATCCTGTAGATCCGCTTGGATATTGCGTGCGCCGCGAATGCCATCAAGTAAGGCACATGAATCCATACCAGAAGGCGATTCAGGGGCAGCGGCTCGTACCCGAACAGGTGGAGGTTCAGATAGTAGGCCAGAGGCCAGGTCGTGGCCGAGATAAAGGCGACGATGATGCGCACCCATGGCTTGTTGGGGATCAGAAGGCCTACGACGGCTATCCAGAGAGCGACTTTCGAGATGCCCAGGACGGGGAAATCGGGAGACATCGGAAGCGCCGTTTCGTTGAAACTGATCGCAAAGGCGACGAGCACCTCAAACGCAAGACCGACTTTAAGAATGGCGACATGCGACAACAAGCGAAAATGTTTCAATGCGCCGATTCCCAACGCCAGCAGAATGACCGCAATCCACGAAAGATAGATCGCGGGCTCTTTGAGCAGCCCGGCGATTTCCGGCTGCAGGGAACGCTGAATAAAAGCGGACAGGACAATCAGGGCCGCGCAAATAAAGCATATCCAGCAAAGGCGCACGACGGCGCTTTCCACAATTTGAGGCGCGAGGGTCTGTTGTTTGGCGGTTCCGCCGGTTTGAACGGCCCAGGGAGTGTTTTCGCGTAAAACCTGTCTCATGCGCGCCCTCTTTGAAATGCGAGTGTAACACCGGGATCGGACTGGTCAAAAGCATTGTTTGCAGACTTTTTAATCCGGGTTAACGGCCGCGGGCCAAATCCAATTTTTTATTCCGATTCATCCAAGCGACAGCTTTGCCGTCCGGAGCGGGTTCAACGGCGCAACAGGGCGATTCCCGGCATTTGCAGAGCGAGTCGGGCGTCTTTGTGAAAATGGCTTGTCGGATGCGCGAGCCATTGCAGGGAACGGCGGCAGCCGGCCCAATAAGAAATCCGTCGAAGCTGCAAAAGCTCAGCAGAGGATAAATGTGGGATAGACGTTTGTGCTCCGCACCCGATATGCTTTAGAATGGATGGACTTGCGGTCGACAATTGCGTGGAGGGAGCAATGATTTACAGGGCTTTGACGATTTCCAGGGAATACGGCAGCGGCGGCGCGAAAATCGCCGGCTTGATTGCAGGCGAGCTGGGATGGAAGCTTGTAGACAAGGAACTGATCGAAGAAATCAGCAAAAAAGGCCAGGTGAGTCCGGAGGAAGCGGAAGCTTTCGACGAACGCGTCGATCCGTGGATCCACCGCATTACGCGGTCCATCTGGAGCCTTGGAGTGGACGGGGTCTCCGCCATCGCTCCCCTGGATGTGTTCGATGCGCAGAGAGCCGCCGCCGTCACGAAACAGATCATCGAAGAAGTCTACCGGTCGGGCAGCTGCGTGATCGTCGGGCGCGGCGCGCAATTCATCCTGCGAGGCAGGAAGGACGTTTTCCACGCTTTCCTCTATGGCAGCTTTGAGGACAGGGTCAATCGAATCAAACAGCGCGTCAAGCCGGGAACGGATGTGGCGGCGCTGATCCGGTCCATGGACGCCGAACGGCTTGAATACCTCAAGCTGCACTTCAAACAGAGCCGGCTGGACCCGCATCTGTACGACCTGATGATCGATTCAAAAGGCCAGAACGAAAAAGTCGCTCAGATCATTCTCGCGGCGATGCGAATGGTTTCGTGACGTCCCGAAACCGGCGCCGCAAAGAATCCCCGCCGCTGATAACCGCCGCGGAGAACGCGGGAAAGATTATTCCCACGTTTTTCCCGGCTATGAACCGTAAACCTGCGGGTTCACGCAATTCGGCAAACGGCGCCCTTTCAATCCCGCGATCAGATTTTCCGCGGCCATGGCCGCCATCCGGCTGCGAGTCTGGAAGCTGGCGCTGGCGATGTGCGGCGCAATAATGATGTTGTCCAGAGTGAGAAGCGGATCGTCGGGCCGGATGGGCTCCGGCTCGGTCACGTCCAGAGCGGCGTAGGCGATCGTCCCGGAGGAAAGCGCGCGATACAGCGCGCCGGGGTCGACGACAGGCCCGCGCGAGGTGTTTATCAGAATGCCGCCCGGCTTCATCATCTTCAAACGCGCATCGTTCATCAGGTGATGCGTTTCCTGCGACAAAGAGGCGTGCAGCGTCACAAAATCCGCTTCGCCGAGCAGTTCGGGCAAATCGGCGTAGCGCGCGCCGTATTTCCGCTCGGCTTCGGGCAGACGTTTCCTGCCGTAGTAGAGAATTTTCATGTCGAAGCCCCGGGCGCGCCTTGCCATCGCTTGCCCGATGCGCCCGAAACCGACAATCCCCAGCGTGGCCCCCGCAACGTCGGGTCCGAGGAAATCGATCGGGCCCCAGGTCTTCCATCTGTTCGCCCGGGTGAATTTGTCTCCTTCCACGACCCGGCGAGCCGCCGCCATCAGCAGCGCCCAGGCAAAATCCGCGGTCGTTTCGGTCAGGACGCCGGGAGTGTTGCCTATCGGAATATGGCGTTCCGTCGCAGCCGGAACGTCGATGTTGTCGAATCCCACCGCCATCTGGCTGATCACTTTCAACTGCGGCCCGATCGCATCCATCAAGCTCGCGTCCACCCTGTCGGTGAGCAGACACAGCAGCGCGTCGACGCCCCGCGCCTTCTGGACCAGAGTTTCGAAGGGCGGCGGGAGCGGATCCTGCCAGACTTCCACATCGGCTTCCCGCCGGATCATTTCCAATCCCTTTTCAGGGATAATCCTGGTGACAAAAATTCTGGCCTTGCTCATGGGACTCCTGTGGGTGAAACCGTCCGTCCTGCGGAGGCTTCAGCGGCGCACGCGTCGCCGCAATTAGTTTCTGTCGCAAAACTCGGAATTCAGGGCCGGAGGTCCGAAAGAGAATAGACGGGGGCGAGTGAAACGAATCCCCGGCAAGCGATGCAATCGGCAGAAAGCCCTGAAAGGGCGACGCCAATGAATTCTTTTAACCATTGATCTTTCGCCCCTGCCGGGGCTCTTCGTTATCATACATTCTACCCCGGATTCGCT
>CAZXSV010000036.1:7214-34063 GCA_964642735.1 uncultured Acidobacteriota bacterium | reverse complement strand
ATTGCAATGAACCCTCCCGAGACAAAACCGCCGGCGTCGCCGGCTCTCTGGACGAAATTCGGCAATTCGAATTCCCGGACGAGGTCATCCCCTCTCATGAAGACCCGCCGCATGATCGAGACCGCCTCCTGCCCCGGCATCCCGACTCCTATGCGCCTCCGCAAGACGCTTCCTGACGGCGCATGGCGCCGCCTCCGGCGAGACCTTCCGCCCTGCGGCGCGCGCTGCAAATTTCTGTAAACAAATTGGATAATCGGAACGATGAATTATAGGGCGCAATAGAAGACTGTCCCTGAAAATTTTGTTGGCTATGCCGATCCGCCCGGTCCGATGCAAAGCGAACGCCCCTCTGCAGCGGGCCGTCGGGCAAACAGGCAAGGAGCCATGAAAACAAGCGTCGCAGGGCCCATCAAAACTCATCTAAAAGGCATTCCCATGACACAAGACATTCCGGGCGCGCCGTTGAGCGAAAGCCTTATTCAGGAAATTATTCTGGAAGCAATGAAGAACTTGAACCAGGCGCGTGAACAGGACGCGCGTTTGGATATTTCGCCCGATGCCAATATTTTCGGCCCCGGATCCCCGCTGGACTCCATGGGCCTTGTCGCCCTGATCATGGACATTGAGGAACTGCTCGGCGACAAAGGCTATCCGGTCGTGCTGAGCGATGAAAAAGCGGTGTCGCGAAGCAAAAGCCCGTTCAGAAGCGTTCCCTCGCTTGTTTCCTATATCTCCGGACTGGCGGCGCTGCGGCAATGAACGACACCCGTGTAGTCCTGGTTACAGGCGCATCTCGGGGGATCGGGATGGCAATCTCCCGGCATCACCTTGAGATAGGAGATCTTGTTATCGGGTGCGCCCGGAGTCCGTCCGAGATAGAGCACCCTCATTATCGCCACGTGTGCATGGATGTAAGCGATTCGGCGCTGGTGGACCGTCTGTTTTCGGAAATCCGCCGGGATTACGAAAAACTGGATGTGTTGATCAGCAATGCCGGCGCGGCAAGCATGAATTCCATCGCCCTCACCCCCGCCGAAACCGCCCGTAAAATCCTGGACGTCAACTTTCTGGGCGCCTTCCTTTTCATCCGCGGCGCCATCCGGCTCATGCGGAATTCACAAAACGGACGCATGGTGAACCTTACGACCGTTGCCGTGCCGCTCCGCCTCGAAGGCGAAGCGGTTTATGCCGCTTCCAAAAGCGCGGTCGAAACTCTGACGCGAATCGCCGCAAAAGAAGTCGCGCCTTTTGGGATCACCTGCAACGCGGTCGGGCCTTGCCCGATTAAAACCCGGCTGACCGAACGCGTTCCGGAGCAGAAGATGCAATCGATGCTTGCAAAACAGGCGATCCGGCGATGGGCGCAACCGTCCGACGTCATCAATGTGATCGATTTCCTGCTCAAGCCGGAAAGCAACATGATCACCGGGCAGGTTATTTACCTGGGAGGAGTTGGCTGATGCTCGCCTTCTTGACCGAAAGAATGGATCAACACAAGGATTCTCCGGCAATTGCCGAGCCGTGCGGCGTTTATACGTACGGCGAACTTCTGTCCCGATTTCATTTCTGGATTCGCCGGCTGGCGGAGTTTCCCGTAAAGCCCGGCGCCGTTGCGACTGTCGAGGGGGACTACGGGCTTGAGACCATCGCGGTTTTTCTGGCGCTGGCCTCCAATCGGAATATTGCGGTTCCGCTCTCGCGCGATTCCCGGCAGCACGCGGACAGCTTCATTGAACTCGCGGAAGTGCAATATCGGATCGCGCCCGGCCGCGCCCCGGAAATAACGGATTTGCAGCGGCCCTCCGGGCATGCGCTTTTCGAAAAAGTGCGCAGTCGCAATGTCCCGGGTCTGGTTCTTTTTTCTTCGGGGTCTACGGGGAAGAGCAAAGCCGCCGTGCATGATCTGAGCATATTGCTGAAGAAATTCCAGGTGCAGCGCCACCGCTTCAGAACGCTGGTATTTCTGCAGCTCGACCACATCGGCGGGGTCAACACGCTCTTCTACACCCTTTCCAACGGCGGCGCCGTCGTCATACCGCAAGACCGCTCGCCGGCGCTTGTGGCCGAAGCGATCGCCCGCCACCGTGTTCAACTGCTGCCGACGTCGCCGACTTTTCTGAATCTCCTGCTGCTGTCCGGGGAGTGGGAGCGCCAGGACCTGAGTTCGCTCGAACTGATCACGTACGGCACCGAAACAATGCCGGAAAGCACTTTGAAGAAAGTCGCGGAAGCCTTTCCCAAAGCCAAACTGCTGCAGACCTACGGATTGACGGAATTGGGCATCCTGCGCTCGCAATCGAGAGGTTCGGATTCTCTCTGGGTCCGGGTCGGCGGAGAAGGCTACGAAACCAAAGTGGTCGACGACCGGCTTTGGATACGGGCTGAATCGGCGATGCTGGGCTACCTCAACGCCCCCAGTCCTTTTGACGAAGAGGGCTTCTTCAATACCGGAGACCGCGTGCTGGTGGACGGCGAGTGGCTGCGAATTCTCGGCCGGGAAGCCGACATCATCAATGTCGGCGGGAGCAAAGTCTATCCGGCGGAAACGGAGGATGTTCTGCTGCAGATGGACAATGTCAAGGACGCGGTGGTTTATGCGGAACCCAATCCCATAACCGGGCAGATGGTCGTCGCCAGGATCCGTTTGGAAGCTCCCGAAGACAGCCGGGATTTCAAATTAAGGATGCGGATTTTTTGCCGCGACCGGCTGGCCCCATACAAGATTCCGGCAAAGATCCAAATCACCGCCGATCCGCTTCACTCTTCAAGGTACAAACGAATGCGCAGACAGAACGGCCCCGGCGCCGCCTTGGAAAGCGATTCTCCAATGTGATCGAAACCGCCGAACAGGCCGGAAGTTCGGAATGCACAATTGATTTTGCGGAAAACCGATGGAGAACAAGCAAGTCTTTCAGGAGCGGGAAAATCGAATCCTGGCGGTTGCCAAAACCTTCGCCAACCTGATCGCGCTAGCCGCGGCGGCGCTGCCGGCTTTTTTCTGCTGGGCGGAAAAGAAGCTTATTCCCGGCGCAGAGGCGGCTTTTCACTTCTGGGGCCAATGCATGGCTTTGATCCCCGGCCACATCGGAATATTTCTGCGGCGGGCGTACTACAAGCTGACACTGGAATCCTGCTCATTCAACTGTCTCATCGGTTTCGGGACCCTCTTTTCCCATCGCCAGGCCTATGTCGAGCCGGGGGTGTACATCGGCGCCTATTCGCTGATCGGGGCCGCCCGCCTTCGCCGCGGGTGCCTTGTCGGCAGCCGCGTTAGCGTTTTAAGCGGCGCCTCCCTTCACGAGCTGGATGAAAATGGGCGCTGGATGCCTTCCGACATGTCGCGTCTACGGCAGGTAGAGATCGGAGAATATTGCTGGATCGGAGAGGGCGCCATCGTGATGGCCAATATCGGTCCTGGCGCCATGGTGGCTGCGGGCGCCGTGTGTTCAAGCTCCATTCCCGCTTCCGCCATGGTAGCGGGAAATCCCGCTCGTTTCGTGAAAAAACTGACTTCTTCCCGCGATTCCGCCGCGGAAGCGAAAGCGTGAAGCGATGCCGTCCAAACCCTACTATCCATTTATCGATTGGATGAAGTGCCTGGGGATCGCTTTGATCGTCTGGGGCCATGTGGCGTGCGGCCATTACAACTTTGCATCGCCGCCTATTTACCCAAAGCAGCTGGGCGTGGCTTTTTTTATCTTTGCAATGGGATTTTCGCTGGCCCGGGAGTCCAAACCTGCGGGACGGGTTGTCTTCAACCGGCTGTTTGACATTTACTTCTTTGGCATCGCCATTGCGGTCTTGATAAGTTTTATTATGCTGCTGGTTTCGGGCGACTTGAATGAGAGCAACTACCTCCCTTTTTTCGGGGGGAGCAACGTGCTCTTCAATTCATTTCCAGCCAATCCCACGACCTGGTACATCGGGACCTATCTGCACATCCTGCTCCTATGGGCGTTTTTCCTCCGCAGGATCCGAGTCCGCCCATGGATGATAGCAGGCTCGCTGATGATTGAAACGGCGATTCGGGCGCTTTTGATCAGGGAAGCCGGCGGCTTTGTCGCGTACATGCTTTTTACGAACTGGCTCACGGTCCTGCTTTTGGGGACTCTGTTCGGCCAAAAGCCGGACGCGGAGCGCCGGCGCTCCTACGGCTATTTGTGGCTGGCCCTTCTGATCGGTCTCGCTTTCGCCTGGCGCCCTTTGACGGCTTTCATTCCTTTTCAAAACGCGTTTCCGTTCAGGCTGATCGCGGACAGTTCCGTCTGGCCTCAGACCCTCGCGGCTTCAGCGCTGGTTTCGTTCGTTTACCTTTCTTTTACGCTCCTGCTGTTTTTGGCTTCCAGGACGGCGCCCGCGCCCTCCTGGGCGCGCTTTTTCGCCCGCAACACTTTGATCGTCTTCATTGCGCATATGCCGGTCTATTTTGCGCTGGATCCGGTTCTGGAAAAAGCCGGTTTCCCATACGCCGCTCAAGGAGCGATCCACATGACGACAGGCTTGCTGCTCCTTGCGCTGCTTTCGGAGTGGATCCTCCGAGCCGTCAATCCCCGGAAATGCCGGGAGCGGCTTGTGCTTCGATTGCAATCCCGGTCCCCTTTTTCCTTTTTGACCCGCAGAAACGAAATCTATTAAACTATGACGTTGTATTGAAAAGCGTCCTGCGCTGCAATTGACAAATTCTTAGCGCTCGTGATCGCAGCCGGCCGGAATTTGAGATAATTGAATGGATAATATTTTTGAAGCAGCCGGGCGTTCCCGGCGAAGCTCGACGATGTTCACGCATCGCCATCGGCCTCGCTTCCGATATCCAAAGACGCCGCGCCCGGCGCATTCTTCGCCGTAATTGCGGATACGAGCTCTTAGCGAAACGCCGCCTATGTTAAAAATGAGTGGAAGGAAATATCGAATTCTTCTGCTGCCTGCGGCGGCCGCCCTCGGCTATCTTGCGCTGCTCGCGCCGGAATCGGATGGCCCGATCGAAGAGGCGGTTTCGAGGCCGGCTCAAAGCCGGCCGTTCGCCTGGAAGCAGGACGCTTTCTGGCGAGCTCTCGAGAGCGAGTTTCTGGAAAGCCGCCGAACCGGATGCGACGAAACCGAGCCGCGGATCGAAGCGGCTTTTTCCCGGGGCGACCGGTTCCTTGCAACTCTCGCCTCCAGGGCTGCGCCATTTGACGACCCTCTTTTTCGCAGCCTGGAGGAATTGATCTTTCAAATGACTCCATGGATCGCGGCTTGCCCGAAACATCTGGCCGGTTTCAGCAGCCTGGTCATGAAAATTCGCCTGGAGGCCAAGCGGCAATCGCTGGGTTGGGACCTGGCCGACTCCGGAGCGCGGGTTGCTCTGTACCGGCTTCTTTACGGCGGCCGGGCTGCATTGGAAGAGGCCTTGCTCCAGGCGCCGCCGCAATATTCGCTGCCGCCGCTGGTCATGGGAATCGAAGAGCCCTCCGAAACCCCCTGGGCGAGCATTCTCGGCGTGAAAATTCATTCAGGCGACATCCTGATCTCGCGCGGCGGCGCCGCAACCTCGGCGCTGATCGCGCGCGGCAATGACTTTGCCGGCAATTTTTCCCACATCGCCCTGGCCCATGTGGATCCGAAGACAAGCCTCGCCAGCATCATCGAAGCCCACATAGAACGCGGCGCCGCCGTTTCCTCCCTGGAGGATTATCTGCACGACGTCAAGCTGAGGGTCATGATTTTGAGGTTGCGCTCCGATCTCCCCGCCCTGAAAAACGACCCTCTGTTGCCGCACCGCGCGGCTGAAAAGACGCTCGAACGGGTGAAGCAGCGCCGCATCCCGTACGACTTTGCCATGGATTTCGCCGATGACGGCAAATGGTTCTGCTCGGAAGTCGCTTCCACCGCTTATCGCGCGTACGGCGTTCGTCTCTGGATGAGCTTGTCGTATCTGTCTTCCCGGGGATTGCGTTCCTGGCTGGCCGGATTCGGAGTGCGGAACTTTGAAACCCAGGAGCCGTCGGATCTGGAGTACGATCCGCAACTCCAGATTGTGGCGGAGTGGCGGGACCTGGACGCATTGCGCAAAGACCATATCGACAACGCCGTTACCGAAGTTCTGCTGGACGGCGCCGTCGCAGGCGATCCTTTGCGCTATGACCGCTGGCTGCTGCCGGCCGCCCGGCTGGCAAAGCTTTATAGCATGGCTCTCAACGGCGTCGGCCGGATAGGCCCTGTGCCGGAAGGGATGAGCGCCACGGCAGCCCTCCGAAACCGGTGGTACACAAACCGGCACGCGGCGATAGAAGCCGCCGTCGCCGAAGAAGCGACGCGCTTTGAGATCGAGCGCGGATATGCGCCTCCATACTGGCGGCTGATCGAAATGGCCCAGCGGGCCAAAAGCCGCATTGAATGATTGGAAGCGCCGGAGAAGACGCTTCCAATCCTTGCATCCCGTGGCCAATGCCCCCAAACCATCCCTGAAACTTCCCGCCGCGCGTCTGTCGTTCTTCGTTGAAATACGCTTCCCGTTTCCGCTACAATATCAACACCTACTGAAGAGTTCCCAGGCGCTGCGCCGGAAATTGTTTCGAACCTGATGCTTCTCAAGATCGTTCGGATGAAGGGAACTCGAAATACCTCCACCTGGTCGCAAGCGGCGCGTGCGAAGCTAACGAGGCCAAAAATCCGAAGCCGGCCTTTCCATTTCGTGACGATTCAAAGGGGGGCGCGATGAAAATATCGACACGCACCATCGGAGATGTTCGAATACTGGACTGCCACGGAAAGATCACCCTGGACGAGGGTATGCTATTCCTCCGCGACACTCTGCAAAATGCGATGCAGAGCGGCGCGAACAAGATCGTTCTCGACTTGGGCCACACCAAGTTTATCGACAAGTCGGGCATCGACGAATTGATTCATGAATACGATTCAATGACCAGCGGCGGAGGACAGTTGAGGCTGCTGAACCTGACGAAGAAGATTTCGGATCCGCTTGTCATCACTAAGCTGATGTCGGTTTTCAAGTCTTACAACGACGAGCAATCCGCGCTCGCAAGTTTCAATCCCAAACCGAGCGAACAGGTTCATTGAAGAATCTTCGAGTTTTGCGCAGTCCATGATCCGTTTTGCCGGCGGCGGATTCCGCAAAAGCGGTTCTGTCGAAAGCGCTTGGATCAGCGAATAGGACGAAGGCGGCTCTTGACTTTGTTCCACGATTCCGTGATCAAAAAGCTTTCGTCCATGTTGTCTGTCATCCGCTCGAATTTTTTCATCGGCACCGAGAATGTCAGCTCCGACGGATCCACTCCGGGCCGCGCCGAAACGTCGAACATTCCCAGGACGGCGCGCGGGCGCTCCGACCGACACTCCAGCATCGGATACTGCACGATCGTTCCGCAGCCGGCCCCCATCGGGCAAAATACCGCCTCGTTTGTCGGTTCGTCGAAATTGGCCAGCGTAAAAAGGCCGGAAAGAACATCCGGCGGAGCGAAGAAAATAACGACCTGGGGCTGGTCGTTCTCCTCGAGAAGATCCCATCTCTTGAAGACTGCGAATTCGGCCGGCGCTTTGAACGTGGGGACATGTTGGAGCAATTCCTTGACGAGTTCAGGAGACTTTTTATACCTTTCTCCCTCGAGTTTTCCCGGGATGCCGCAGGATAAAAAATATTCGAAATTCGGCATCAGGGCTTGTGAAAATCCAAGGTATCGCTTTCCTCCGAAGCAGGCTACCGACTTGGCGTCAAAACGCAGAGTTTGGCCTTGCCGCACGGGCGCCAGGTCTCCAATCATGCAGTGCAGGCCTTCCTCCCCCGTCCTGAAGAGTTTTGCCTGCTCTTCATCGTCCGTGTAATAGAAAACGATCGGCAAATCCGCCCCCGGAAAATATTTCCGCCAGCGCTCCATAAAACGTTGTTTCAATCCTGGATTCATCAGAGCCTCCTCGAAGCAATTTTATTTACAGAAATCATAGCGCAACCTGATACATTGGCGCATGCCAATTGTTCGATGATTTTCGGGAAATTGCGCCGCTTGAATCCATCCTGTAGTCATGGAAATAATTATAAAGGCGGAACAGGCGTATGGCTGAAAATATGAAAGATCCTTCGAAAGAGCCCGATTCGGATGAGCGTCCCTTGTTCCCGCATCGGCCCTGGATGGTGGTCATAGTCCTGCTTTTTGGCGTTTTATCCCTTATCGCAGGCTTGCGCGATCCGGTCTGGCTCCTCCTGGGAGCGCCCTGCATCCTGGCGCTTGCGCTCTTCATCTATGTGCGGATCGTCACGGGCAGGAAAAGGGATGGACGATCCGATTGACGGCGCAATGGAATCAAGCCGGCGGGATCGCAATTGGGCGAATGCTCCTCATCGTCGTCGACGACCTCGCCGCCCCCATTCTGCCGGCGATAGTCTTGTCCCGACGGACGCCGTTCGGCTTCTTCGGCGGCGGGATTTACAAATATCCTTCGCCGTTTGTCATTCCAGAATGTCTCCGGGCAGAGCCTGGGGCGCAGGCGCGGACGAAGGCTTTGCGGGCGCTCCCGGCCACAACTCTTGCGCCCGGGCGGCGCTCAACGCCGCTGCCGGCCGGAACCGGTCCGAAGCCATGTAAGACAGAAGAGATCGCCGCAATTGCCGCGCGACAGGCCGCGACTGGAGATCGTTTTGAATGTCTGGCGCGCAAACCAGCAGCCGCCCCTTCCCGACCCTGCACTCGAAGATTACGGCGAGTTTATAGTTGCGGCTCCAGTCGTCAATCGCCTGGACGATCGGCGCCAGACTGGAAGGAGCGCGCTCGATGTTGATCGCCCGGATGAACCGGGCGGGCACCGGGGCTTTGGGATCGGGTTTTTTCCCTGCAGACGCAGCGGCCGCCGGGAGGCGGATGGCGTCGATCCACTCCCAATCGCAATAGGTCCCGGTCGGGAACTGCGACAAAGCCGGATGTTTGGCGTCAACCCAAAGGCCCAGCATGGCTTCAAGCTTGGGATTCATCAGGCGGTTCCAGAAAACAGGGACCTCGTTCAACGGCGGGCTCGTATCGTCCAGCAGCGACGGCGGCGGCGTGAACAGGACTTTGCCGCCCGCGGCCAGGCGGGCCGCAGCGGCGTCCCAGTCCGTTGTCGCCAGAATATCCGGCGGAATTGAAGTGTCGACCTCCGCCGGATACAGCCAGAAGCGCCAGTCGTTTTCGAACTGAGAACCTTGCAGCCCCACCGTCAGCTTGTACGCCCCGGGCGCCGCAAGTTTCGTCAGATCCATCGTGACTTTTCCCAATCCGGCGTTCTTGCCGATGGGTATGTCTTTCGCCGGCCATCGGCCTTGAGCGGCGACTTTGCCGGCCAGGTCGCTGATTTTCCAGACCGGCTGGGCGTTTACGATCGGCTTTGGCCCGAAGTGGGCGATTTCCACATTTACCTCGAACGGGTCGGATGTCTGCAGGATGTTTTTGTAAAGGCGGGCCAGCGGAACCGTCGTGTTGCAGAAACGGCGGAATTGTTCGGCCGTCACATAACTTTTGGGGTCCCAGAATGCGTCCAGCAGACCGACCAGCGCGCCGCCTTGTCCAAGATAATCGTGCAAATCCAGCAACTGGAATCCCGCCGCTCCCGAGGTGCGCAGGTTGGCTTCGATTTCCTGCTTGTAGCACTCAAGCTGGTATTTGCCGGATGCCAGCGCGAATTCCTTGTTCCTGTCGAGCACGCCGTGCTCAAGAGCGCTGTCGCGGAAAATTTCATAATTGCCCGGACGCAGGTAGCCGGTGAATTTCTTGATGACGTCGAAATCGGGATAGGCGCACCATTGACCGACTTCATGGGCCAGCACCGGCATGCGGGCGCTGGCAAGCATGTTGGAATAATCCCGGCCGAACCATCCCGAAGAGCTCCGATAGGGTATGTTGGCGTATTGAGCCGCTTCGGCCGTGGGGCTGCTCCGGCCGGTGTTGGTGCAATAAAGGCGGCGCGGATCGGTTTTGTACCAGTTTGTCGTCCACGGGAGCAGGACCGGCTGCCAATTGCCCGATGTTTCGTTGCTGGCGGAAAGAAGCAAAAACGAGGGATGGTTCCCATAAGCTTTCATGATGCGCGACGTTTCGTCCTCGAGCATCTGGACCATCGGCGAGCCCGGATTGAAAGCGTTCCACATTCCACATTCGGGCTGAAGGTAGAATCCGAGTTCGTCCGCGGCCGTGAAAGCCGCTTCGGGCGGACACCAGGAGTGGAATCTTATATGATTCAAGCCGAAGTCTTTGCAGGTCTGAATGATCTTTTTCCAGGAATCGACATCCGTTGCGGGATATCCGGTGAGCGGGAAGTCTCCGCCGCTGTGCGTGCCGCGGAGGTTGATTTCGCGGCCGTTGAGAAGGAACCGCTTGCCCTCCGCTTTGATTTCGCGCAGACCGAACAAGACTTCCCGGCGGTCGTCCGCCTGGCCGCCTTCGAGCCTGACCACGACCCGATGCAGGATGGGATTGAATTCATCCCAAAGCTGCGCGTCGTCCGCAAGTCGAACCTCCAGTTCAGCCCGTCCTCCTCCGGCGTCCCAGGCCGCCGCCGCGCTGGAGTCGCCGGCGACCAGCGCGCCGAATCCCGGCTTGCCGGTCAGGTTCCCGATCTTCACCTTGATCAGAACCGATTTTTTTTCGATATCCGGAAACGCCTGAGCGTCTTCAATCCAGACCGGGCTGGTCGCCGTCATTTCAATGCGACCGGCAATGCCGTTCCAGGAGGACCCCAACGCGTCCGAGACGCTGTGCCCGTCCGGCCTGTAGCCCGGCACGACGCTCATCCTGTTGTCGGCCCTTATCGTGAGACGCCGGCGTCCCGGAGTCAAAATCCCCAGATCGTATTCGTGGGGCGCGCACAGGCTGTTGTTGGACCCGATCCTCTGGCCGTCCACCCAGACAGTCGTTTCCCACCTCGGCCTCTCGAGCTTGAGATGGACTCGCCGGCCCTGCCAATCCTTGGGAATCGAAATGTCCCGCTGATACCAGGCGACACCCAGGTAATGGCGCGGCGGCTGGGAAAGGTAGGGCATTTTGACGCTTCCCGGTTTCGTGTAAGCCTGATACCGGGGGAGTCGATGCCACCGCATGTCCCGCGGCAGCGCCGCGACCCAGGGCGTATCCACGCTGATTTCATCTCCATACCCTTGCGATTGCAGGATGCCGGGAAGCCGGATCCGGCCGTCCATGTCGCGTGCAAACCATTGCTGCTTGATTCCGGCGTCTTCACGATCCATGGCAAACCGCCACTGGCCGCCTAGCGAAACCGGCCCCGGACTGGCCGGGAGGCGCAGAAACAGAAAGGCAAACGCAAGGGACGCGCAACCGAACAGAAAATGGGGGGAGGGATTTTTCATTTTTCCAAACCTTTCGCCGAGTGTGGATGAATATATCATACGATGGAATTTCGGCGCGATCGCTTTGGTCGTCGCCGCATGAAGCGGAAGGGATGAACCCAAAGACCCTCGCGCGGCAATTTTCAGTTGTATTGGCTTTCTGTCCGTGCTATTGAATCTGGCAAAGCTTCATCTGGGACAAATAAAAACGTGCGAGGTGGATTATGCCTTTTTGCGAAAAATGCGGATCTAGCGTTGATGAAGGAGTCTCTTTTTGCGCCAAGTGCGGCGCCCCGGTCGCGCCTCCTTCGGGCGCCGTCCAGACGACCGGAGGCGGCAAAGCCCTCGATTCGAACATTGTCGCGCTTTTATGCTATCTCCTTTGGATCGTCGGAGGCATCCTGTTTCTTATCCTGGAGCCTTACAAGAACGATAAATTCGTGCGCTTTCACGCTTTCCAGTCGATCTTCCTCAGCGTCGCTTTTATCGTCTTCATGATTGTGTGGGACGGGATCCTGTGGGGGCTGCTCGGCGGCGCTCTGTGGCTTGTCCTGGGGCCGATCGGCATTATCGTCAGGCTGGGATTTCTGATCCTCTGGATATTCCTGATGTACAAAGCCTACAATAATGAAAAATTCAAAGTTCCTTTTATCGGGGACATCGCCGCCAGGCAGGCGGGACTGTAGGCGCATCGAACGCAAGGGACGCATCAACCGCTGATAAACGAAAAGGAGTCTTTCATGGCTTTCTGCACAAAATGTGGAGCGTCGGTCGAGGGCGATTTTTGCCCCCAATGCGGCGCCGCAATCGGCTCGCCGGGAACGACCAACGCCGGAACGGGTTCTTCCGGCGCATTCATTCCTCCTCCGCCTGCGCCTCTGCCGGCGAAGAAAAAAGGGCGCGCGATTTTTTGGATTCTGGGAGGCTGCCTTGGCCTTGTAATCCTTGGCGCCATCGTCTTTTTTTCCCTCACTTATTTCGTCTTCCGCAAGGCGGGAATCGATCCCGATCTGATGAAATCGAATCCGACGCTCGCGGTGGCCAAAATGGTCATGACTGTCAATCCGGACATTGAGGTCCTTTCGGTCGATGAGAAGACCGGAATTATCCGCGTGCGGGACAAGAAGACCGGAAAAACCATGACGATGAACCTGAAAGACGTGGAAAAAGGGAAGATCGTCTTTCAGGACGACAAGGAAGGCAGCGTCGAAATTCAAACGCAGGGCGAGGGAGACAACGCCTCCGTGGAAGTGCGTTCGGACAAGGGGACAATGCAGTGGGGCGCGGGCGCCAAAGCGGAATTGCCGAGTTGGCTGCCTTCCTATCGCGGGGCCACGGCGACGGGCGTTTTCAGCATGAACGGCGAAGACGGCAAAGCCGGATCCTGCACGCTTAAAACCAGCGATTCTCCTGAGGCGGTGGCGTCGTTTTATGAGAGCGCCCTGAAGCAAGCAGGATTCACCGTCCAGAAGATCTCCCAGACTGCGCCCGGCCAGGGCGCCGTTATCATGCTGATGGCGGAAGACGACGACGGCGGGCGCCGCGCCAACGTAGCCACGCAAAAAGGGGATGAGGGCACGACCATCACGCTGACGTTCGAAAACAAGTGACCGGTTGCAGGCCGACAAGAGGCAAAGAGCTCAAGGGAGCGCGGAGGAATGAATCGAACCTTTCCCGCGCTCTCTTGAGTTCTTTTGTTATTGGGGCCCCTCGCCCCCGTTTCGCCTGGCGCCGCAGGCTTTTTGAAGCGCGATCCCAATAGGATGTTGCAAAAATTATGCGCCGAAGGCGCGACGCCCTGACAGCCCAGGGCGAAACCCCGGAAAATGGCGACGGCGGAGGATGAAGGGCCCCAAGCCGGTTTCATAGAAGAGCTGCATGGGACCGGGTCGGATTCATATCACGGAAAATTGCGAGGGATTGCGGCATGGGGCTTCTGTCGCGCCCGCTTTCCGCTCCGCTTCCTGAAGCTTCGTCCGGGGACGGTATGGAGCGCGCCTTGGGCGCTCCGCCGGCCGCGCCGTGCGGACAGCGGCGTTTCAAAAGAGAAGGCGCATTTGCAAGTCAAACTGTGAGGACGGAATCATGAAAAGCATCTGCAAGGCGCTCGTCATCAGCCTGGCCGTGATCGGGCTCTCCATCCTGGCTCAAAGCGCCAACGATTCCCTGGAGAAAGGCTTTGTCGAGCCGCCCGATGAGGCGAAGCCTCGCGTTTGGTGGCACTGGACCGGCGGCAACATCACGAAAGATGGAATCACCAAAGATCTGGAATGGATGAAACGCGTCGGGATCGGCGGGGCTCACATGGCCGACATAGGCTCTGCAGGCGGCCAGACCATTGAGAAGAAAATCGAATTTTTCACGCCGGAATGGTTTGATGCGCTCCGGCACGCCGCCGCCGAATCCGACCGGCTGGGTCTGGAGATGTCCATCTTCAGTTCCTCGGGATGGAGTCTGACGGGAGGGCCGTGGATCAAGCCCGAGCAGGCTATGAAAAAGCTGGTCTGGAGCGAAACCGTCGTTCAGGGGCCGGGCAGGATCGCGCTGAAGCTTCCTCAGCCGCCGTCCAGTCCGGGCAGTTTCGGCAGTCTGCGGGGAAGGAGCGCGATCGAAAGCGGCGGGCGCGCTCCTTCCCCCGACCGGCATTACGCCGACAGCGCCGTGATCGCCTTCCGGACTCCCCCGGATGAAATCTGGATCGAGGATCTGCGGCCGATCGCGACCGCCAGCGGCGGAGGCCCTGATTTTTCGGCGCTCATGGATGACAACGCAAACACCAGGGTCAATATCGCCGCCGGCCGTGACAATGTCGCGTGGATGCAGTACGAATTTTCTCAGCCGGTCCGGGTGAAAGCGGTGACGCTCGCGGCGGCGGGACGTGGCGTGCCGTTCGGGCAAGTCCAGGTCGGCGACGACGGCAAAAACTTTCGCACCGTCGCTGAACTGCCCGGCGCGATGCAGTATCGGGCGGGCGGCTTCAAAACCTATGCTTTCCCGGAAACGGCGGCCATGTTTGTCCGCGTGAACATGACGGGAGCGGCGCCCGGCCCGGACGCCGTCATCTACCAGACCCCGCCGCAGCCCGCGAAGCAATATCAGATCGGCGAGTTCATCGTGCATGCCGGGGCGCGGGTGAATCGATGGGAAGACAAGGCGGGTTTCAATATTCTTTACGAGCCCCACGTCGCCCCGACGCCGCCGGTCCCCGTCGCTTCGACGATTCAGCCGGCCGAGGTCCTGGACTTGACCTCGAAGATGGACGCGGATGGATCGTTGAATTGGGATGCGCCGCAGGGAAAATGGACGATCCTGAGGATGGGCCATTCGCCGGTCGGCTCCCGCAACCGCGCCGGTTCGGCCTCGGGGATAGGTTTGGAAGTCGACAAGCTCAACGCCGGACACGTCGAATCTTATTTCCACGGCTACATCGATCCCATCGAAAAGGCTCTCGGGCCGCTGCTCGGAAAAAGCCTGCGATACGTCATGATGGACAGCTGGGAAGCGGGCATGCAGAACTGGACCGACGATATGATCGCTCAATTCCAGAAGCGGCGCGGATACGACCCGAGACCTTACTTGCCGGCGCTTGCCGGACGGGTCGTCGGCGGCGCGGATCTGAGCGACCGGTTCCTGTGGGACTTCCGCCGCACGATCGCCGATCTGGTTGCGGAGGCTCATTACGGAACGATGGCCGATCTGCTGGGGCGGAAGGGGATGGGCGTGTACGCAGAAGCCCCGGGCGTTTCGATGGAAATTCTCGAAGACACTCTTCTGACAAAAAGCAAAGTCGAGATCCCGATGGGCGAGTTCTGGCTGGGACGGATGCATCCGCCGCCGGAATATTATGTGGATGTGCGGATGGCGGCTTCGGCGGCCCATGTCTATGGGAAAAAAATCGTCGCCGCCGAATCCTTCACCGGCGGCGGCTATGACGCGCCGGCGGTTTATAAAAATCTGGCGGATTACTGGTTCGCCCAGGGCGTCAACCGCATCGTCTTTCATTCGTCCGCGCACCAGCCGCTGGATACGAAGCCCGGCAACACCATGGTCGGCACTCATTTCAACCGCAACATCACGTGGGCCGAGCATGCCAAACCTGTCGTCGATTATCTCTCTCGCGTTTCCTATATGCTCCAGCAGGGGCTTTTTGCCGCCGACCTCGCCTACCTGCTGGATGAGGGAGTCCCCTCCAGCCAGCCGTTCTGGGGCGCGGGGCTGCAGCCGGCGCCCCCTCAGGGCTATGACTATGACACGATCAACGCGGATGCGCTGCTGAACCGCATGAATGTCGATAAAGACGGCAGGCTCGCACTGCCCGACGGCATGAGCTACCGGATCCTTGTGCTTCCCCAAGGCCAACGCATGCGTCCTGAGCTTCTTCGAAAAATACGCGAACTGGTCGCCGGCGGCGCGATCGTGGTCGGACCCAAACCTTTCTCTTCGCCGAGCCTTCAAAGCGGCGCCGACAGGGCCGACAGGGAAGTGCAGGCGCTGGCAAACGAAATCTGGGGCGACCTCGACGGCGTGCAGCGCAACAAGCGATTCTACGGCAAAGGAATGGCGATATCGGGGCTGCCGCTGGATGAAGCGCTGGCGCTGGCGAAACTTCCCAGAGACGCAGAATTCGCCGGTCCGCTCGACTCTTCGATCGCCTGGATCCATCGCCGGGCCGGCGAAGCGGACATTTATTTCGTCGCCAATCAAACCGATCGCGAGCAGGATGTTCAGGCGCGTTTCCGCGTGGACGGCAAAGAGGCGGAAATCTGGCGCCCCGACACGGGGAGGATCGAACCGGCAAGCTACAACATCGCCGACGGGCGGACTGCGGTTTGGCTGCGTCTGAGCCCGAGAGAATCGGTTTTTGTCGTGTTCCGCCGCCCGGTTGCATCGCCCGTTCGCGCTCTGCCTCCGGCCAAGGTCTCCAGACTGGCGGTCCTGGGCGGACCCTGGAACGTGTCCTTCCCTCCCAATCTCGGAGCGCCGGCAAAAATACAACTGGCGAAACTGGAGTCCTGGACGGCAAATTCCGACAAGGGAGTGAAATATTTCTCCGGCGCCGCGACTTACTCGAAAACAATCCAGGTCCCTCGGAGCTGGTTGAAACCGGGAACCCGCCTCACGCTCGATCTCGGGGTCGTGAAGGATCTGGCCCGGATTTCGATCAACGGCCGGCAGACTGAAACTTTGTGGAAGCCGCCATACCGGGCGGACATAACCGGCGCATTGAAAGCAGGCGCCAACCGGCTGGAAATTGTGGTCGTCAATCAGTGGACCAACCGGCAAGCCGGAGACCGATTGTCGGATTCGGCAGGAAAAGTGCTGTCGGCCGCGCCCGGCGCGATGAGCTTCGGCCCTGCTCCCGCCCTTTCCGATGCGGGCCTGATCGGGCCGGTCTCGGTGCTGTCGAGCGTTGAAGGCCGAAGGCCCGGCCTATAGCAAGACATCCACGGCGGCTTGCCGGCGCAGATTTGGCTTTTTCAACAGTTGTTTGGTAGTACAATTGCGCGAAACATTGTTTTTGTTCATTCAGGCGCGGGGCCGATGGGGCGCTTTTGGAACTGAGAGGACGAGGATGAATGGAATCCAGAGAATTGGCGTCATAACTGCAGGAGGAGATTGCCCCGGCTTGAACGCCGTGATCCGGGCTGTGGCCAAAACCGCCCTCGGACAGTACGGCCTGGAAGTGATGGGCATCGAAGACGGCTTTCTGGGACTGATCCAGAATCGCATGAAGCCGCTGGACAACGAATCGGTCAGCAACATACTCACGCTCGGCGGCACCATTCTCGGGACGAACAACAAAGTCTCTCCCCGCAGATACCAGGTGAACGTCGGCGGCTCGTTCGAAACTCGCGACGTCACCGACCGCTGCCTCGAGCACATCGCCCACAACCATCTCGACGCTCTCGTCGTCATCGGGGGAGACGGGTCCATGGCCATCGCGTCCGATTTTGTCGGCCTCGGGATCAATTGCATCGGCGTGCCGAAAACCATAGACAACGACCTTTTCGGGACCGACGTCACATTCGGATTCGCCACGGCCGTTTCGATCGCCACCGAAGCGCTTGACCGCGTCCACACCACCGCCGCCAGCCACCACCGCGTCATGGTCGTGGAGGTCATGGGGAGGAACGCAGGCTGGATCGCCCTCCATTCGGGAGTCGCCAGCGGCGCCGATATTGTGCTTATCCCGGAAATTCCTTTTGACATGGGCATTTTGTGCGAATACGTCGTCAGCCGTTCCAAGCGCGGCAAACGCTTCAGCATCATTTGCGTCTCGGAAGGGGCGCATCCCAAGGGGGGGCGGCAGGTAGTCGACAAAATCGTCGAGGGGAGCGCGGAGCCAGAGCGCCTCGGAGGCATCGGCCAAAAAGTCGCCGACGACGTGGAAGCCGCAACGGGAATCGAAACGCGGACCATCAAGCTCGGCCATGTCCAGAGAGGCGGCACGCCCGTCGCCGCCGACCGTGTCCTGGCGACGGAATTCGGCAACAAGGCCATTGAACTTCTCGCCGAAGGAGAACGATCGCGGCTTGTCGTCATGAAAAACGGCGCCGTAACGCACATCCCGATCGAAGAGGCAGCCGGAAAACAGCGCCTCATTCCGCCGGACGACCCGATCCTGCGCGCCGCGCGCAAGATCGGGACCTGTTTCGGCGACTGACGCGCGGGAGGCTGAAGTCCTCAGCTGCGAAAAACACAAATGCGCGCAAGGAATTTCTTCCGCGGAAGGCGGCAAAAGCAGCGGCATGCGGCCGCGCTCGGGAGTGCAATCGTCAAGGCTGAATGCGTTGATGTTCGCGGATCCAGAACTCCGTGAAGATCGCGCCCCACAGCGTGTTCAACAGGGGGAACCGCAGCCTTTTGCCGCTCAACGCGTCGGAAAGCAGTTCATTCAGCGCCGAGACGGGGATGACCTGCGAAACGAAGCCGTTTTTGCGCGCCACCACATCCCGCACTTTCGAATTGAATTCGGGATCGGTCAGCCAGCGGACCAGAGGCGGCACAAAACCGCTTTTGTTCCGGTAGATGAAGTCCGCAGGCATGTATTCCTCCAGCAGTTTTTTCAGAGGCCACTTGACGACGCCGTCGCGCACTTTGGCGCTCCAGGGCAGTTTCCCCTGCTCGATCAGGATGTCCCGCCAGATAAACGGATACAGGACCCGGAGGCCCAGGCTTTCACTCACCGACAAGGCTTTGGCGGTCCAGAGGTGGCTGTTGACGAACAGAAGCTGGCGCACCGTGATTTTCTCTTCGTAGCCGAGCGTGTGATGGCTTTCGCTGCAGCTGCGGGATATTCTTTCGATATGGTCCTGCAACGTCTCGTCCCATTCGGGAGGCGCGTTCAATCCAAGGTAATAAACCGGCGCCTGGACCAGGAAATAATTTAAAAAGGTTTTTTCATGAACGTCCGCGAGCGCCGCAATCCTGGCGACGACTCCTTCGCAGGACTCCCATTTCCAATGACGCAGGTTTTTCAGTGACGCGGCTATCGCCTTCTTGACGACATTCGGGACCGAGTGTTTCACAAGGAATTTGGATTTGTCCGCAAGGGCCCCGAACCCGAAGCAGTCGTCGCCGCCGTTGCATTCGACAATCGCCCCGCGGCAGTCCAGCCGCTCCCGGATGAACTTCAGCAGGAACACGATGGGCAGGCTGGAAAAATCCGAAAAAGGATGATCGGCAAACCGGACCGCGTCGTCGACCGCCTGCAGGGCGTCGGACTTCTCCATGGCGGCCACATTCAATTCCACTCCCATTTTTTTTGCGATGGCGCCGGCAAACGGGCGTTCCGGGTCGTTCGGGCCGAAAGCGCAATAGAAAGCTTGAAGCGGCTCGCGTTTGGCCTCGTTCAGGTAGCAGCCGTAAAGGCTCGAGTCGATGCCGCCGCTGAGAAGCATGGCCGAAGGACGGCCGCCCATAAACGCCGCCGATTTTTTCAGCGCGGACCGCACATTGCCCAGAGAGGCTTCCACGCTCCCGGCGCCGAAGTCGAAGCGAAATTGAAAGAACGGCTCGGCCGCATGTTCGCCGCTTATCAAATCATAGTTTAAATAATGGGCGGCGGGGACGGAGGAAATGTTACGGCTGATGGTCAGGGGTTCCGGAATCATGCCGTACTTGAGGATGGAATAGATTCCCTTGAAATCGACGTCCATGGGAATGATTTCCAATAGGAACCGCAAATCGGAGGAGAAGAGAATCCCGGTCTCCATCGTGTGGTAATACATCCTGCCGGCGCCTGCCCGGTGAGACGCCAGCATAAGACGGCATCCGGCGTCGGTCCTGGACGCCACGGCCATCCGGAAATCGCATTGGATCGCATCGAACGCTTCCGCGCCGTTTTTGCGATACAGATCCAGGAAATCCTTTTGGAGGTCCAGCGGAGCGTATGCCGAATTTCCCTTCGATCCGACCAGAAGGTCTTCGCTCACGGCTGTCGTGTCGGGGGACGCTGCGAAAGGAGAGCCTCCATCCGGGCCGGAATGGCTGCAGAAGAAAAAACCATAGTCCCAGAGGTCGGTTTTTGCGCGCTTTTCCAGCTTATTCTTCAGGCGGGCGCTGATTTTTTCGTCGATTTTTCTATACAGATAGCCGCCGATCATCTTTCCTCCAGTTCCAGGAGATGCTCGCGGGGCGCCATGGCGCCCCGCGAGCCCCTGCTATATATTGATCGGCAGGCCATCGGAGTTCAGGAGCATTGGGATCGGAAAACCCGGGCGGGAGAAATTGCCCTCAGGCGCCGCCTCCGGTCTTCTTCGGCGGATAGTTTTGAAAAAAAAGAGGGCTGCCCCGAAGAGCAGCCCGGATTCAAACAGGAGAGAATTTAATTCAAGGACATTGTAGGCCTGTTTGCGGACGAAAGAATCGACCCCCACGACCATTTTGAATGGCCGCATGAGGCCGCAGGTTTCGGCAGCGGGCTGCCGGAGGAGCGCGCCGCTTGTTCCGATATCATGGGAATGCCAGGCCCTAACCTTCGTCCTGCAAATTCGCCGGGCGATGCGAGCGGAGGTCTATTCCCAGGCTCTGGCATTTTTTGTAAAGATGGCTGCGCTCCAATCCGAGCGCTTTGGCTGTTTCGGTCATCCGATACCGGCGGATCTCCAATTCACTCCGGATCGCTTCACGCTCAAACATTTCGATCCTTTCCGCCAGACTCCCCGACGCCGGAGCGCCGGGCGCCCCTCGGGCGGACAATGGCAGGCCGTCTTTGACCGCGCTGCGGTCGACTTCCGCATCGGCCAGCAGCAGCAGCCGTTCGACCACATTGCGCAGTTCTCTGATGTTTCCCGGCCACGCGTAGCGTTTGAGCTCTTCGATCGCGTCAGAGGTAAAAGATTTCAGCTTCCAAGAATTCTGCAAAGCGATCTGAGCGGAAAAGTGCTCAACCAGCGCCGGGATGTCCTCCATCCGTTCCCGAAGAGGCGGCAGCATCAGCGGAAAAACGTTGATGCGGTGAAAAAGGTCCTGGCGGAATTGCTCTTTCCGGACCAGGTCTTCGATATCCCGATGCGTTGCGGTCACCACCCGGACGTCCACGGCCGTAGGAGCGCCGGCGCCGATGCGCTCAATTTCTCCTTCTTCGAGGACTCTCAGCAGTTTTGCCTGCATGCCGAGCGGCATATCCCCGATCTCATCGAGAAAAAGAGTCCCGCCATGCGCGCTCTCGAACTTGCCGATATATCGGGCGCTGGCGCCTGTGAAGGCGCCCTTCTCGTGTCCGAAAAGCTCCGATTCGATCAAGTCCGGCGGCACTGCTGCGCAATTCACCGCCACGAAGGGCGCTTTGCTTCTCCGGCTGCGCTCGTGCAGAGCCCTGGCGACAAGTTCTTTCCCGGTTCCCGTCTCTCCTTGAACATAAACCCTCGAGTTCGTGGGCCCCACCCGCTCGATATGCGTCATGATGCGGCGCATCGCTTCGCTCTTCCAGACGATTTCGTGTTTGCCGATTCTTCGGCGCAACTGCTGATTCTCTTCCTCCAGCCGCGTCATTTTCAGAACGTTTTCAACCGTGAGAAGCAGCTTATCCGTCGAGAGCGGTTTTTCGAGAAAATCGACAGCTCCGAGCCGGGTGGCCCGCACAGCCATTTCCACATTAGCCTGCCCGGAAATCATTACCGTCGGGATCGAAATCCCGGCATTTTTCAGGTCGGCCAGGAGAGAAAGCCCGTCTTTCCCGGGCATCACCACGTCGGACAGGACCATGTCGAAGCGTTGCGTCTTTATCATTTCGAATGCGCGGTCCGCGCTGTCGCATGCCGTGGCTTCATATCCCGCCAGGCGGAACGCACGCGAAAGGGAAGCCAGCGTTCCCTTGTCATCATCTACGATCAGCAAGTGGCTCATGATTCAACCCGGCTTTCCGATTCCGGTTCACGGATTCTCGCCTGCCGGCTCCGGAAGTCTATCGTTTTTGTCGTATCCTCTATTCATTTACAGGCCCTTAAACTGTATTCTGAACGTGGCGCCTTCTCCCGGCTTGCTCTCGACCGAAATTTTGGCGCCGTGATCGCTGACGACCGATTGCACGATCGCGAGCCCGAGACCCGTTCCATGCTGCCGGGTCGTGTAATAGGGAGTGAAAAGCCTGCTGCACTCCTCCTGGGTCAGTCCATGGCCGGTGTCGGAAATTTCCAGCAGGGCCGATCCATTGTCGCGCCGGGTCCGCAGGGTCAAAACGCCGCCTTCCGGCATTGCATCGATAGCGTTCAACAACAAATTCTGAATCACGCGCCGAATTTGTTCGGGATCCGCCCGGATGAGGCCGAGGCTGGAGTCCAGATCGAGGCTTGCCTCAATGGCGGGGCGTCCCGGAGCATGCAGCTGTGCATCAAACAGTCGCGCCGTTTCCCGGATCAGCTCGTTCAGATCGACGTTTTCGATTTGGGGCTGCGGCATTTTGGCGAAATCGCTGAATCGACTGACGATGGCTTTCAAATTGGCCAGTTGGGTCAACAGAGTGGCCGTGCTCTCGCGAAATATTTCTTCGAATTCCACTCCCTGTTCTCTGGCGCGCTCGAGGTTTTCGATCGTGATCTGGAGCGGGAAAAGCGGATTTTTCAGCTCGTGCGCCAGCCGTCGGGCCAGTTCACGCCAAGCCGCAACACGTTCCGCCTGCACCAGCCGGTCGCGCTGATCGATGAGCTGGCGCGTCATGGCATTGAAAGCGCTCGCCAGTTCGCCGAGTTCATCTTTTGTCGACACGCTCACTCGAGCGCTCCAATCGCCTTCGGCCACTCTGCGGGCGCCTCGAGCCAGCTCCTTTACCGGAATCGTCGCCTGTCGCGACACCCAATAGCTTAAAGCGACGCCGAACAGGATTCCGGCCGCTGCAGCGGCGACGCCGATCAATCCGATGGCATGGAGCGTGGACGCAAGCTCCCGGCGCGAACTCCCGACAAGAAACATGCCCAAAAGATCCTTCCCTCGCCCCTGCAGAGGTATCGCATGAAATGTTTCGTCTCCATCCGGCCAGGAAACGGTTTGAGACGCTTCACCGGCTGTCCTGACGACCTGTTCGACCAGCGAGCCTAATTTCTCCGGCTGGCCGGGCAACGAGTCCGCAATCAACGCGTGAGGGGAAAAGTCTTCGGTCAGATTAGGATAAAGAAGAACGCGCTGGCCCGGCTGCAGCGTCAGGGAAGAGAGGAACTCGCCGCCCAGGCGCGATCCCCCCGCAATATACAATTTCCTGTCTCCGGCGTTCAGAGTCCGGACGGCTACGAGAGCCAGCGCAACCCCGTCCGGAAGCTCTTCGCTCTTCAGAAAAAACTTTTCCGCATTCCAATCCGCCGGTTGATCCGCCCATGCGGTTTTGAAGCCGAAGCGGGCGGGCCATTGCGCGGAAGAGACGATGGCGCCGTTGGCGTCCAGAAGCTCAAGAAAATCGAGGTTGTTGATGGAGGCAAGGCCGGCGGCGGCATCCATATAGGCGGAGAGGTCCGCTCCCTGCCGGCTCAGATCAATGGCCAGACGCAGAATGGAATCGGCTTTTGCAATCCCTTCGATTTTACGGACCACTTCTTCGCCGCGCCGCTCGAACTCCCGGCGGAATTGCAGAACCGACGCGGCAGTGCGCTGGTCGTCGAGAGTCTCGAAGGTTTGACGCATCCGGACAACCGCGATCCATGTCACCAGCCCGGCGGTGAGGCATACTGCCAGCAGAATAATGGTCAGCAGGCGGGCGCGAAAGCTCACGGTTTTTCCATCTCCAGGTACATATCTTCGAAATGCCATTCGCCGAACGAGTCGATCCCCGCCGTCATCCAGGCCTTCACCCGCGGGCTCGATCCGAAGATCTCCGGGACATGAAACAGCGGGATTGCACGACGGTCCGCCAGCGCGGCGCTTTCGGCTTTATAGATAGCTTCAATAGAAGATGCATCCATGGATGATATATTATCGGCAAGGTTCAAACGCCGCAAAATGGTGAAAAGGGCCGGTTCGGGCGCGGGGGCGCCGATGGGCAGGCGCAAAAGGCGCATATCGGGATTGCGCGGCGCGGCTGCGGCATGGATGGCGAGCCCTGCTTCCCGTGCGTCGACCGCAATTCTTTCCGCAATGCTGCGGGCGAGCGGGTCGGAAGCGTCATAGGCGAGATTGAACGGCCGCTGCAGCGGCGCATGTTTTGAAACCAGCTGTCGGGCTTTCTTTAAATCAGGCTGGGCCGAAAAAAGAAAAGCGTAGCCGCTTATATTTTGCGGCAGCAATGCGGCTGCCGGCGTCCCTTGTTTCTGCAGAAGCCAATTGTGCATGGTTGTGCGGTCGATGGAAAGCGCCAGCGCTTCCCGGAGCCCTGCATCCTCCGCCGCAGGGCGTTCCCGTTCAAAAGCAAGAACGATCAACACGTGCGCTGACGACGGCCAGACTTTGGTTTCTTTCGGAAGACGGCGCATTTCATTGGGCCAGACCTCGATGAAATCGGCTTTGCCCAGTTCGAGGTCTGTCAACTGCCCGGCGAGCGGACGGCCCATTTCGACGGCAAGGGCGTCGAGAAAAGGCCGGCCGGCCCAGTGCCGCTCGTTCGCAGCCAGGACAGCTCGCCGGCCCGGCGTCCATTCGGCGAGTTTGAAAGGGCCGGTGCCGAAGACCTGTTGATCCGCGCCGCGCAGAAAAATGGAATGCGAAGCCCGGGCCAATTCGAAAAGCAGGTTTGGCATCGGCTGGTCGGATTCAATCGCGAGGGAATCGCCTCCGGCGCCGATTTTCCATGCCTCTGAAGAAGCGCTCAACGCTCTGGCCGCCGACTCCGCGGTCAGCGCGGATCCATCATGAAACTGCACGCCCGGCCGGAGCCGGAATTCCCATCGTCTTTTTCGGGAATCATGCTGCCAGGAAAGAGCCAAGGCAGGCCGGGGGATATTGTTGTTGTCCAGGCGGACGAGCCTTTCAAAAATCAGCGATATCAGTTTTTCTTTTACCGATCCCGTTTCGTCGGTTGACCGGTCGGCGGGATCGAGGCTGCGGGCGCTTTCGTGCGTTTCGATCCGCAAAACGCCCCCATAGCGAGGCCGTGCAAAAACTTCTCCGGCCCGCCATCCGGCCAGCAAGCTAGCGGCTGCAAGAAATCGACAGATAAAACGCTGCATATCGTCCTGTTTTTATGTCGCGTGATACGGCGATGGCGGCACTTTGGCCTCCGTCGGGCCACAAAGCCGTGATGGGTCCGGGGAATTCGATTTTGGAGCTGGTCGCGACAGCTTTTCGCCGCTGAATTTCAAAGGCCTGGATGGCGCCCCGCTGCAGCGGATCGGCAGGCAGCGCGACCAGAATCTGCCGCCGAACCTCGCAGCCGGAGTCGATGGCCGCGAAGTCGTTTCCCCAACCTTCCAGCGCGCCAACCTCGCGCGCCGTCTTGTCAAACAGAAGCGTCTTCCCATCGATCCCGGCGACAGCCAGCAACTCGCTTCCGTCATCCTCCACCCCGGCGGCTGAAAAAAACGCCGGCAGATTGTCCATGAGGAAATAATTCTTTGCCGCCGCGGGCGCCGGTCCGCCGGCCCAGAGCGGCCATCGAGACTCCCCGGAACAATTCAGATCGAACGAAGGCTTTATTTTTCCGCTGCAGGACTGGCCGGGAAGATAAACCTGCACCGAATCGCCCGACACAGCCAGCCGTCCGCGCATGTCCCGAAGCGGCTGCACGGTTCTGAGAGGCGCCGAGTTTGCGAGCTCCCACGAACCGTCTTTGAGCTTGAAGAGCGCCAGACGGCGGACGTCCAGAACCAGAAGCTCATCGCCCCGCATTTCTGCGTCCAGGATCGGATCGTCCTGTTCGTAAATCCGCCTGGCCTGAATGGACATGAAAAGCGGGTCTTTCACCGGCGATTCCGGCATCCGCGGCCAGGCTGAAATGACCACTCGGGATTCCTGGCCTTTTTGAATTTCGGCGACCCAGACATGGCGCTGAAAGTTTTCCGAAAGAGTGACGTTGATTTTCGCCGCGGACCGCGATTCGCCGGCCGGCCGGATGCCTCTTGCTTTCAGTTCGCTCTCGATCTCCCGGCGCGCAGCCGCGACCTCTTTTTCATCCAGAGACGCAAGAGACTGAAAAGTCAATTCGGCCTCTTCGGACGATTCCATGACGGCGGCGATTTTTTCCGCCAGCTCATGCGCCGCTTCAGCAAAAGGATCAACGCCCCAAAGCTGTGCAGGGAAGACGCAAGCTGCAAACGCAAAAACAAGTTTGTATAGAATTCGCGAGAGATTTTCCACAGGGCGTCATCATAATCGACTTCGCCGCAAAAAACAGCTGTTAGCTTTCGCTTTTTTCGTGCAGCTACACGCCTTCGAATCTGGCGATAAAAAGCGGACCGGCTAAAAGCCGTTTAAAGATGCGCTGAGAACGGCCGGCGCCTCGTCGCCGAATATTTTCGCTGTTACGGGATTGCTTTCGCCATAAATCTCCACTGCATCGCCCTCCTGCACGAGCTCGAACAATTCCTCGACATCGCTGTTGTGCATCCGGATGCACCCGTGGGAAGCCTTTTTGCCGATCGATTTCGGCGCGTTAGTGCCGTGTATTCCAAAACCTTTGACGCTGAGCCCGATCCACCGGGTTCCCAAAGGATTGGATCGCCCGGGAGGAACCACCTTGCCGCGATAATACCAGGTTGGACGGCTCAGCCGGATCGCAACTTTGAATTCACCGGCGGGGCTGGGAGAGGAAGAAGCGCCGACAGCCGCATCCCAGATCCTGATTGCCGTATCGCCTTCAATCAATGCAATCTTCCGATCCTGCAGGCTTACCACGATCCGGCGGACCGGAATCGGTTCGTCGCTGACTTCCAGATCCGCGGCTTGCAGGATCCGCTCCTCCGCCAGTGCGGGAGTCGCCGCCATTATTGCCATTGCCGCCAAAACTGCCATTCGTGATTGTCGGATCCCCATCGCCTGCCCCCTTGTGTTTGCCACATCCGATATTGCAAATCGCATGCCAAAATCTAAATTGTTGTTATAATGTAGTTTATGGATTTATCTGGGGCTGTGTCCCGTGTCCTTCGGCACACGGTGTGTGTGTTCATACACGGGAAACACG
>CAZXSV010000036.1:0-7114 GCA_964642735.1 uncultured Acidobacteriota bacterium | reverse complement strand
GCTGTGTCCCGTGTCCTTCGGCACACGGTGTGTGTGTTCATACACGGGAAACACGTTAAACACGGAAGACACGGAAGACACGGAAAAATTCAGTAGAATGGATGTCCAAATTTTCTGAATTTTACGAGTTCGGCTTATTATCTGTCTTTGAGCGATTCCTTATGAGTCTGAATGTCGGGATAATCGGGGCCGGCGGCGTCGGGGGATATTTCGGGGGCAAGCTCTGCCGGGCGATGCGCACCCGAGGCATCCAGCTCTATTTTGTTGCGCGCGGCCCTCATCTTGAACAAATCCGTCAGAAAGGGCTTACGGTTAAAACCGCGGCCGAAGGGGAATGGACTTGCCGGCCGACTCTGGCGACCGACAGCATTCAGCAGCTGCCGCTGCTGGATATTTGTCTGATATGCGTGAAATCCTATGATTTGTCGAAGGCGGTTCAGGAACTCAGAGAAAAGGTTTTTGGGACTACCGCGATTCTCCCGCTCCTGAACGGAATCGACATCTACGAGCGCATTCGGGCCGACCTCGATGTCGCCCACGTTTTCCCGGGATGCGTCTATATCGGAGCGCATATTCAGTCGCCCGGAAAAATCATTCAGCAGGGCGGAAGCTGCAAAATTATAATCGGCCGGGACCCGCTGGCCATCCGCGTCGTCCCCCGGCGATTGCTCGAGCTTTTCGATTGCAGCTCCATTCAATATGAATGGGTGGAGGATATTTCCGCGTCGCTATGGTCCAAATATATCTTTATCGCCGCCTATGGCCTGGTCGGCGCCGCTTTTAACAAAACGCTTGGCCAAATAACGGAGTCGCCGCAACTCAGAGAATTCGTTCGCCGGGTGATGAGCGAAATTGCAGCACTGGCCCAGGAGAAGGGAATCAGCCTTCCCTCCGACGTCATTGACGAGAGCTTTGAACGGGGACGCGATTTTGCCTACGACGCCAAAACTTCATTCCAACGCGACTTCGATGCAGCCGGCAAGCCGGATGAACGCGATTTATTCAGCGGCGCGATTCTCCGGCTGGGCCGCCAATTGGGCGTCGAAACTCCCGCCACTCGGGAATTGCGGGAGATTCTGGAAAGACGCAAGCCGTCCGACACCCGCATCCCTCCGCGATAGCTCGCCGCGCGCCGATTTTTATAAAGTCACGGGAAAAGGGAGTGTATACTGTCGGGGCATTGGAAAACCTCGATCGGGCGAAAAGCGACATTGAACCTTCATGAATAATGCGGATTTGAGAAGTTTGCAGCCATGGCGCGGATACTCATCATCGACGACGACCGGCATATGAGAAACGCCTGTTTGCGCGTCCTTTCCAAATCGGGATGGTCCGTGGTCTGCGCCGAGAGCGGCGAAGAAGGATTGAACGAAATCCGCAGCAGCGCCGAAAAAATCGATGTCGTTCTCCTGGATCAACTGATGCCGGGCATGAGCGGGATGGACGCGCTGGATGAGATTCAATCCATGAATCCGAAATTGCCGGTCGTCATTGTCACCGGATCGGCTACGGCGGATACAACCGCAGAAATCATTCGCAGGGGCGCCGTTGGATGCCTGCCGAAGCCCTTCACTCCCGAGGAACTGCGCACGGTTGTGGCCAAAGTTTTAAAAGAATCGCCCTGAAAGCGGATGATTATTTCGCCGCGAAGCGCCAGACAGGCCTTTCGCCGCTCCGCGGCTATAAAATCCTATGCCTCCGAACGGCGGATAGTGATTGAGCCGCTCTTGTTCCCCCATCGCCCGCTCCATTGCATTCGTATTTTGACGCCGCTCTTCGATTCCTTGGTGTATAATTCGACAAATATTCCACGAAAGGTTTTTGGGCTGAAAGACCGGGCGCCTTTAGAGCAGGGGATTGCCCGGGTGAAGCCTTGGTCCTGCTTTTGTCTGAACCGGACGCCACAGGGCGCCCATGGAGCGACATTGATGGAAAACACTCGTCCTGTTTGCCCCAATGGATGGATTCGGGCGTTCATCGGGATTGTCTTCCTCTGGGCCGGCATGGTTTCCGATTCCGTCGGCCAATGGATCGCGGCGCCGGCTGAAGTCGCCGAAGAAGGAACGGAAGGGACGAGAGACTACAGAATTTCCGTCGCGGTCGAAGAGGTGCGGATCGACGCGGTGGTCCTCGACAGAAGGGGCCATCCGGTGACGGATCTGACGGCGGAGGAATTCGAAGTCTATCAGGACGAGCGGCGGCAGCAGATCAGCTCCGTTCTGTACATAGACAACTATCAGGGTGAAACCGTGGAAAAGCCGGCGGCTTCCAAAAGCTCCCCGAGTGTTTCGATCCCTCCCGCCAGGATGACGCCGGACAAAGTCCGCCGCACGATCGCCTTTGTCGTGGACGATCTCTCGATGGGTTTCGAAAATGTTCATTTTGCGCGCATGGCTCTCGAAAGGTTTGTGAAGAACGAAATGCAGCCCGGAGACCTCGTCGCCGTGTTGCGTACGAGCCGGGGCGTCGGCGCGCTTCAGCTTTTCAGCTCCGACAAACGGCAGCTGCTCGCCATGATCAAGAATGTGCGGTGGGGCGTTACGATGGGCGTCGGCTATTCGCAAATGATGGCCATATCCTATTGCATCCGGGCGCTGAAGGATATGCCGGGCCGAAAATACCTCATGCTGCTGACGACCCAGGTGTCGATGCCGAGTTACGGCTATGCGAATTACTTCGATTCGCTCGCCGACGCCGCCCTGCGCGCCGGAGTCGTGATCCACACGATGGACATCAAAGGCTTGGAGATCGATCCTTCTCCGAACAGGAGCTGGCAGCAGGCGATTCCGCTGTCGTATAAAACGGGAGGGCTGCTGATCGAAAACAGCAATTTTTTCGTCACGAAAAGCGGAATCGGCAGGGTGAACGAACAAATCAAAGGCTATTATCTTATTTCCTATATTCCTCCTTCCAACACCTTTAAATCCGACAAGAGAGGGATTTATCACCGGATAAGAATCAAAGTGAAACGCCGCGGGACCGAGGTCCACACCCGGGACGGATTTTTCGGCGCTCCGGGTCCTTTGAACATGCAGTCCGGACCCCGGAGCGCTCTGCGCGATGCCATCTTCTCTCCGTTCCGGTACAACGATCTGAAAGTCCAATTGGCCTTCGGCTACGTCGAGGATTCTTCGAAAGGATACCTGCTGCGCTCCTGGCTGCACGTGGATGCGGACCCATTGAGCATTGTCGAGGACGCCGACGGCGCCGGACTCATCCGACTGGAAGCGGCCTGCGTGACCTCGGATGTCAACGATTTCATGCAGGGCGCCGAAATCCTTCAATACGCCTTTCGCATCAAAAAGGAAAACATCGCGTGGGTCCGGAAGCACGGCCTCAAATTCTCCGTCTCTTTTCCCGTGAAAAAGCCCGGCCCCTATTACGTCCGGGCGGCCGTCAAAGACGCCGATTCCGGGAAACTGGGGTCGGTGTATCAGTTCATGGAAATTCCCGACTTGAAAAAGCGCCGGCTGTCCCTGTCGAGCCTTTTCGTCATCGACCGGGAGGAGGATGCTGTCTGGGTTCAGGCGCCGAAAACAGACAATGATGAATCCGATCTTCAACCGGACATGAGGCGGGATCCCCGAAGAAGCCCGGCTTTCCGAAGCTACCGGCCCGGCGAGAGTTTTGAGTATATGGCGGTCGTCTACAATGCCAAAAGCAAAGAGGGCGCAAATCCCGATCTGGAGTGCCGGCATATTCTCTATCGGGACGGCATCGAAGTTCAAAGCAGCGAACCGGAAGCCGTGGATCTTGGCGGCATGAGCGATTTCAAACGAATTCCTATCCGAAAAAAAGTGTTTTTGGATGCGGCGGCGCCGCCGGGGGACTACGCGCTGCAACTGGTGGTCACGGACAAACAGGCGAAGGAAAAATACAGCGTCGCCGAGCAGGCGGTGGACTTTGAGATCTTGCCGGATTCGTCGCCGAACCCCCCGGTCAACTGAGGGCGGCGCTCAGGATCGACGGCTTCGAACCGAAAGCGCCTTCCGGGTAGCTTTCGAAAGGAGGCAGGGCGATGACTCGCGAGGATATCGTTGAGTTTTTTGTCCGAAGAGACGCCGCGTGGCAGCGTCACGATTACGCGGAGCTTGCGGCGGACCATGCGGAAAACGGCGAAGTGGACAGTCCGCTCTGGGGCAAGATTGAAGGCGCCGTCGCCATCAAAAATACCTATGTCCAATGGTTCTCTTCCTTCCCTGATGCGGAATATATCACCGAACGCCTGGTGATCGACGGCGGCAGGGCCGCGCAGTTCATCAAGATGTCCGGAACCCAGCAGGGCGAGTTCTGCGGGCTGGCGCCCACCGGAAAAATGTTCGAAATACGCTGCTCCTTTCTGTTTTCCTTTGAAAACGGCAAAGTCGCGCACGAGCTTCGAATCTATGATTTCACCGGAATCCTGCTCCAGCTGGGAGTCTTAAAAGCGAAACCGGCTATTTGAGCCGGGATGTATTTTTCTTGACAAGATCGCGCCTCGGGTAGCCTGATAGGCGCTGGAGTTATGTCGGCTTTAATGAGCAATTTAAATTCAATGGGGGCAACCGAATGAAGATAATCCGATTTATTGCGGTATGCGCTGTGATTGCATCCATCGCTTTGCTGATCCATGGCTGCAAAGCGCCGGAAACTCAGGGGCCTGAAACGACCAAACAGGGCGCCGGCGCGTCGATCGCTTATGATCGGCAAGGCCTGATCGATCTCATGCAGCAGTACCTGGCCGCTCTGGCGGAACATAATCCAAAATCGATGCCGTTTGCCGAAAAAGTGAAGTTTTATGAAAACGCCGCGGAAATACCGGTGGGCGAAGGCTTGTGGATAACCGCCGCCGAGAAGCCGGTCTCATTCCAGATTTACGCCGCCGATTCGGCTGCGCAACAGGTCGCCTGCCTGGTGATGATGAAGGAAGCGGCAATGGGCGGACCCAAGGACATTTTATTGGGAGCGCGGCTTAAACTGACGGCCGGCCAAATTACCGAGGCCGAACACCTGGCGATTCGCGACACTTTCAGCAAACAGCAGCTGGCGAACCTGCAGAAGCCGAGGCCGGCTTTTCTTGAAGATTTGGCCCCGGAGGACAAAACGCCGCGCGAAGAGATGTTGAAGGCCGGAATGGCTTATTACGCCGCGCTGACTGGAGAAGACGGCAAGCTTGCGCCTTTCGCCGCCGACTGCGAACGCCGTGAAAATGGGACGACCACGGCCGGAACCCGCGAGAAGCATGCGGCGCTCCCCATCACCGCCACGGACCCCGAGACGAAGAAGTTGATGGAAGCGATGGCGAAGATGCCGCAGGACTGTGAAGGCCAGATCAGCACCGGCGCATTCACTTACATCACGGACATCAAAAACCCGAGAGTGGAAGTCGTCGATGAACAGAACGGGCTCGTGGTCGGCTTCTCCATGTTCTGGCATCGCAGCGACATCAAGGAATACCAGGTGAAGAACATGCCCGGTTTCGACAAACTGCCTTCCTGGCAAGGCACATTCAACCTCCCGGCGATGCATATCTACAAAGTCAAAAAAGGAAAGATTTACGATATCGAAGCGATAGGCTTCACGATGCCCTACGGCATCAGGGGTTGGGAGTAATCGGGGTCGCGTCCAGCGGCGATTGCTGCAATCAAAGGCGCTGAAACGGCGGCAGTCGCCGGCGCCCCCAGGAAAAGGAATGCATAAATTGGGGGCGCCGACGGATGCCGCCGTATTTATTCTGCGCCTGATTTTTGCGCCGTAAAACGCATGTCTGTTTCCGGAGAGGTTTTAACGATGTATGGGTTCTTGGATTCCAACGCTTATACGTGGGCCGTCCTGCCGCTGCTGATCTTCATCGCCAGGATCACGGATGTGAGCCTGGACACTCTGCGCATCATCTTCATCAACAGGAATCTCCGATATTACGCCGCGATCGCGGGATTCTTCGGAGTGTTTATCTGGCTCATGGTGATACGGCAGATATTCCAGCGTATCGATAGCCCCCTGTGCTACATCGCTTATGCGGGAGGTTTTGCCGCCGGCAATATTGTCGGCATCATGATTGAAAACCGCATTTCTCTCGGCAAGGTCATCATCCGCACCATAACGCGCCATGAAGCCGACGAACTCGTGGCTTTCCTCCGGTCCTCCGGCTACGGGACCACCGTCATCCACGCCGAAGGGATGACCGGGCCCGTGAAAGTGGTTTTTACCATTGTGGAGCGGAGCGATGTCGCGCGCATCGTGGACATAATCAAACGATACAATCCCAACGCTTTCTATTCCGTAGAAGACGTTCGTTTCGTGAGCGAGGCCGTGACGGCATACCGGATGCCAAGCTCCCGGAAGTGGAGGAATTTCGCCTCGCGGATGCGCAGAAAAGAATAAGCCGGATTTTTTCCAAAGCCTGAGGATCCAAGCAATGCCTTTCGAGTGATTCAATATTTGTATGGCGGCAGGTCCGGTATGGTAGAATGCAGTCCATTGAGGGACACAACATTTCTATGGAGGCAACGCATGTTTCTACGCAGAAGCGCGATTTTGGCAGTTCTGGTTCTTGCCGGTCTGGTTTGTGCATACGCGGCGGATATTACGGGCAAATGGACGACCGAGTTTGATTCCCAGGTCGGGAAACAGAGTTACGTTTTCGAGTTTAAAGTCGAAGGGGCCAAATTGACGGGCATGGCAAATTCCGTTATCACCGGCCCGGACGGCTCTAAAGTCAATGAAGCCAAGACCCCGATTACCGAAGGGAAAATCGAGGGCGCCAACGTCAGTTTTGTCGAGAACCTGTCCTACACGGGCATGGATTTGAAAATTGTCTATACCGGCACGGTGTCCGGGGACGAAATCAAATTTTCGCGCACCGTGTCCGACCAGCCCGGCGAAACGTTTGTCGCCAAGAAAGCCAAATAACGGCCGTTCGGAAAACGATTCTTCGCCCGGGCGGAGCTTCAACCGGATTAGAAGCGGCGCATGAGCTTCAGAATGCCATGCGCCGCCGGCGCTTCCGGCGGCGGCGCGATTCACCGGCGGCGTCCGCAAGCCGGCGTCCCGCCGGCAGGAGCCGCGGAGCGGCGAAAGGCATGTCTGGCGCCCCTCCGGGGCTTTTTATATTTCGTCTGCTGACCGGGGGCTC
>CAZXSV010000035.1:0-35232 GCA_964642735.1 uncultured Acidobacteriota bacterium | reverse complement strand
GCGCTCCCAGCGCGTGGCTGATTGTTGCACGTCTTTTTCAGCCGCGAAGCGGCGTATGACAATCAGCTGTCGCTTTTCCGGAGCTTCTTGCGAAAAAAAGCGTTTCGCGACAGTAGCTAATCAGGGTCTATTGCGCGACGGACCCTTGACTTCGGAAACGCTGCAGAGAATGAAAATTCTTCAGCCAAAGAGAAAAAGCGAACGCAGCCCAGAGGAACTGCGCATTCCTGTTTTCGCCTTTTATAAACCTGCCCCATATCGACGCCATAGGTTCGGGTTTGAGATAATTCCCCATGGCGGAATCCTTCCGGAGAACATTGTCTTCGAACATGCGCCGGTAATTGCGCCGGAGATAGCTCTCTATGGGAATGGAAAAGCCCGTTTTCGGGTGGTTCATAATTTCGCGAGCCGCCCGGTTTTCCGCAAGAAGCCTCAGCAGGTACTTTGTTTTTGAATGATGAATTTTCAATTCGCCCGGCAGCGAGAATGCGAACGAGACTATGTCCTGATCCAGCAGAGGGGAGCGGAGTTCGAGCGAATTCGCCATGCTCATGCGATCGGCCTTGACGAGCACGTCTTCGGGCATGTAGAGCTTGACGTCGACGTAGAGAATCCGGGTCAGTTCGTCGCATCGAGCCGCCTTCCGATACAGGTCGCCGACGAGCCCAATCGCCAGTTCGCGCCCGTTTCTAAATTCGTTCTGGATGGGCGACAGGTCTCCATTGTAAATGGCTTGATCCATGAAAAACGATTCGGTGGGCGTCGCGGCAAGATTGCGCAGGATCGTGCTGAGCCTCAGCCACCTCGGCAGCCCCGGGGCCGCCGGCCATCTGGGCGCAAGGAAGGCGGCCGTGGAGCGCAGGACGCCCTGCGGCAGCGTTCTGCGGATTTTCCCTTCGAGAAGATGCGGGATGTAGCGAAGAGCGTATCCGCCGAACGGTTCGTCGCCGCCATCGCCCGTCAACGCCACCGTCACTTTTTTCCGGGCTGCGTTGCAGACCATGTAGGTGGGGATGGAAGAGCTGTCGGCGAACGGCTCTCCGAGATAGGCCGCCAGACCGGGTGCGATTTCCACGGCGTCGCCGTCGATAGGGATCTCCTGATGGGCCGTTCCATAGAACCGGGCTGCCGCCGCGGCGAGTTTCCGCTCGTCGCGCGTGCCTCCCAGTTCGGCTTTTTCGTCGAACCCGGCGGTGTAGGTTTTTACCGACGATTGGGAAAGCTTCGACATCGCGGCGACCACAAGATTGCTGTCGATGCCTCCCGAAAGCAGCGCGCCCAGCGGCACCTCCGCCACGAGGCGGTTCTTGATCGCCCGGTCGAGCAGTTCCTCCAGGCGGGCGAGGCTCGCAGACTCGTCGCAGGGTTTCGCCGTCTCCAGATCGAGGTCCCAGTACTGCCACTGCCGCAATCCTTCAGAGTCGTAGACCAGCGCGTGGCCGGCTTTCAGTTTGAGGACGTCCCGATAAACAGAATGCGGCGCCGGTATGTATCCCAGATTCAAATACAGTCCCACGGCCTCCGGAGAGATTTTCCCCTCGAGCATCCCGGAAGCCGCCAGTCCCTGCATGTCGCTGGCGAAATGCAGGGCGCCGCCGGGCGCGACGGAATAGTAGAACGGCTTTTTCCCGATCGGGTCCCTCGCGGCAAGCAGTCGCCGAAGTTTTGAATCGTAAAGGGCGAAAGCGAACATCCCGCGCAGCTTGTCGACGACCTGGATCCCCCATTTTTCATAGCCGGCTAAAATCACCTCGGTGTCGCTTTTCGTTTTGAATGGATATCCATCGGCGGCAAGGCCTGCGCGCAGATCCTGGAAATTGTATATTTCGCCGTTGAACACAAGGATGCAACGGCCGTCCGCCGAATGCATCGGCTGCTGGCCTGTGCTCAGGTCAATGATGCTGAGCCTTCGATGCCCCAGGGCCGAGTGTTCGTCCTGAAAGAATCCCGATTCGTCCGGCCCTCGATAAAGCATCGCATCGGTCATGCTGCGGCAGGCTTCGTAGTCTGAAGGCGCCAGGCGGGCGGTCGGATTGAAAATTCCTGCAATTCCACACATAGATATTTCGTCGTTTTCAGGCCCGAAAACTCCTCGGGCTAAGATGGATTTTTACCGGCCGGGAGCGCATCTCTCCGCAAGCAATAGCGGTTTATTCGTTGCAGGCCGGCCGGCGGAGCAATTTCTCCCCAACGACGGCGTCAATCAATTCCTCCAGAGGCCGGACTTTTTCTTTCCAGCAGTAGCTGTCCTTTATGTAACCGGCCGCCTTGCGCGCTTTCGCCTCCGCCGCAGCGGGATCGGAAAGGATTCGGGTTGCAGCCGCGGCAAAGCTTTCAGCGTCCCGGGGGGCGACGTCGATCCGTTGCCGCCCCTCCGGCGGCAGTCCCGCCGCCGCCTGAGGCGTGGCGAGCACCGGCGCGCCCGCCGCCATCGCTTCCAGAACCTTGTTTTGGATGCCCCGGGCGACGGCCAGCGGCGCCGTCACCAGACTCGATTGCGCCAGATACGGCCTCACGTCCTGCACGAAGCCGGTCGCCGAGACTCCCGGCAGAGATTGCAGCCGCAAAACTTCCTGCGAAGGCCTGGACCCGACGATAACGAAAGTAGCGTCCGGCGCTTTTTCGCGGATCCGGGGCAGTATGTTCCGCGCGAAGAAAACGACCGCTTCGACGTTCGGCGGATAGTCCATGACGCCGACGAATGAGATCAGTCCGGCTGTCGGATTCCGCTTCACTCCCTGCCAATATTCATAATCGACGCCGTTTTCGATGACGTGAACCGCAACGCCCGGGACCAGCCTGTTGAATAGATCCGCTTCCCTTTGGGTGACGACGCAGGAAGCGGAAAACCGGGCTGCGATTTCCCGCTCATAGCGAAGCAGAAGTTTCGCTTCACGACGGTAAATCAGCTTCTTGAGACCAGCCGACTGCTCGGCGAGATCGGCCCACTTCTGAGAGTCCAGGTCGCAGAAATGGATGATCCGCGGCGTCTCCGGATAGGGCTCCAGGTATTGCGCCATGGAAGAAGAAAATGCGATCGCCACGTCCGGGGGCGCCGTTTCATAAAGGCGCCGGACGGTGAGCGCGAGCTTGCGGTTGTAATAAAAACCGAGCGTCAACGGTTTGCCCGTCAGAAAAGCGCGGACCATCCCCGCATAGGAATTCGCCCTCGTGTGGCCCGCGGCGACAGGTTCGACGCTTTCGGATTTGAATTGAGGGATTTTGGGAAGGTCGCTTTTCAATTCCGCAAGAGACGCGGAATATACCTGGCGGCTTTGGGAAAGGCGCCGGATGTGGTTGTAAACCGTGATGCGGTCGCCGCGATCCGGGGGGAATGGAAACCGCTGGCTCAGATAGAGGATTTTCATGGCTTTCGCATCGATTTATCTTGACGCCGCCGCGCAAGCCGCCGCGTCGACGGGTTCATAGGCCGCGAGCAGATCCTGAACGATCGCGTTCCAGCTGTATTTTTTCTGCACCAGCGAAAGAGCGTTTTGACAGATCTTTGCCGCAAGGTCCGGATTGTCGAACAGGTGCTTCACCGAACGGAAAAACTCCTCCGGCGTGTCGGCTAAAAGGATGTCCCTGCCGTGCCGGACTTCGAGGCCTTCGGCGCCGATGGTCGTGCTCACCACCGGAAGTCCGGCCGCCATCGCTTCCAGGATTTTAAGCCTTGTCCCGCTTCCGCTCTTGAGCGGGACGACGCATACCTGAGACTGCCTCAAATAGGGCCGCGTGTCGGGGACCCTTCCGGTCACCGTCGCTCCGGGACAGGACTGGGCGAGCCGCACGAGCTTCGGCGGCGGATTCGCTCCCACGATGAGGAAACGGGCTTCAGGCATCGCCTGTTTGACATCCGGCATGATTTCCTTGAGGAAGTATTCGACGGCGATTTCACAGGGAAGATAGTCCAGCGATCCCACGAATATCATGGTGGGAGCGTTGGGATCGGGGAGGACGGCGCCCTGCGAGGCTGCATAATAATCAATGTCGACGCCGTTCGGGATTGTCGCCGCCCGGGCTTCCGGCGCCATTTCAAGCAGGCAGCGGCGGTCCGCCTCCGAACACACGAGGCATTGGGACATCTTTCGGCATTGCCTGGACTCGTAGCGGAGCACTTTCATCCACTCCGCCCGGAGCATCATTCCGAGCATGCGGTTGGGATGGGTTTCGGCTGTCGTGAAAACCTGGTTTGCGACTATGTTCTGTTCGTCCAGCGTCGTGTACAGCCCCGAGGGCGCCAGGTGCGAATAGATGGTGGCGTCCAGGTGATCGTAGTGGATCGCTTCGTAAGATTCGAGCCCGATCTCTTCCCGAAAAGCATTTGCCAGGGACGGATTGTAATGGCGGAAAAGCAGAAAGGGATTTCCGTCGATAAAACATTTCGCCGCCTGGCGGGCTTTGCGGATTCCGCCGGCGTTGTCCGCCGCAGCGACGCGGACTTTGAAGCAGAACGATCTGAAGACGTCCAGCCATTCCCCGGGCGCTTCGCCGTCGAAGGACGTCGCCAGCGTCACCTTGTGTCGGCGGGCAAGCCCTTTCAAAATATGAAACGAGCGTATGCGGCCGCCTGAGTCGAGAGGATAAGGGAGCTTTTCGGTGATAAAGAGAATTCGCAAGAGACGCTATCCTTTCAAAACGACCGGGGCCGGCCGCCCCAGCATCGCCATGAACAGATTTTCATACTTCTCGGCCATGGACTTGGCCGAAAAATCCGCGTAGACCCGCTGTCTGGCGGCGACTGCCAGCTCGATTCTCGCCGCGGGATTGTTCCTGATGAATTCCAGGGCTTCCGCCAGAGCCGCTTCATCTCCCGGCGCAGTCAGCAGTCCGGTTTGGCGGTTTTGAATCAGCGCCCGGCAGCCGGGTATGTCGGAGGCGACGACCGGAACGCCCAGGCCCATCGCCTCCATGACGCAACGCGGAATTCCTTCGGACAGCGAAGGCAGCGCCATCACGTCGAAGGCTTTCATGTAGGCAAGACGGTCTTTCTGATACCCGAAAAATCTGACTTGGTCCGCGATCCCAAGCGAACGCGCCGTGTCGATGAACGAGTTTTCGTCCGGGCCGGCGCCGACCAGCGCGATCCTCAGGCCGGGCGTCGCCAGTTTCGCGGCGGCTCGAAGAAGCGTGGCAATGCCTTTGTCTTGAATGATCCGGCCGATGAAACCGACGACAAAATCTGCTCCCTTCCTCCAAGCCAGAATGTCGGGTGCAACGGAATTGTGGGCGGCGATTTCATCCAGATCGACGGCGTTCGTTATGAGCCGCAATTTGGAGCGTACGGCAGGATTTTTTGCCAGGTCCCGGTGCATCTCCTCGGAGAGAGGCGCAACGCCGTCCATGAGCGGGAACACCGCCCGGTCGAGGGCTTCGTATAAGCGCAATTTTGTATCGGGATTGTGGGTCCACCCGTGGGGGGTGGCGAGGATCCTGCAGGGAGTGCCCCAGGTGGCGAGTCGGCCGATCAGGTCGCCTTTGTATCCGTGGGTGTGGACGAAAGACGCCTCCTCGTCGGCGATAAGGCTGCGCAGCCGCCGGACGGCGCCGAGGTCGAAACGGCCCGGGGCCTCGATCAATACGGAGGAAAGGCCAAGCTGGCCGGCGGCGTCGCAGATGGGAGCGGATTCCTCATCCCCGTCCTTGAGAGCGGCGATGACAGGCCGGACTTTGTCCCGGTTCATGTGCCGCGCCAGGGCCAGGATCCAGCGCTCGGCGCCATAGAGGGCCACCGAGCCGGCCAGCTCGATGACTCGAATCGGAAGATCGGTTTGTTTGGTCATGAAGAGACGGGACACTAGCTGGCTAAAGCTTCCAATGGACGGGGCTGTTGCGGCTCTCCCTCTTCCGGCGACTCCGCCGGAACGCTTCCGGCAATCGCTTTGGCGCAAAGCAAATCGAGAGAAGTGACGAGGGCGAAGGTCAGCCACGTGACGTCGTTGAAAGCCGCCGCCACGAACATGCCGCCGACCAGGAAGGCGAACATGGAAGCGATGAGAGCGTTGGCGCACGTGAAGAAAAAGCGGCTGTCTTCTGCGGAAAGATTCGGATTTCGCGACTTGCGCCGGATGCGAAAAGCGGCGAAAAGCGCATATAAGAACAAGCCGATCCAGATTGCCGTTCCGAAATAGCCTGTTTCGGACAGAATCTCGAAATGGGCGCTGTGCACCGACCGCTTTTTGCCAAAACGTCCGTCGAGGAAATCGTATTTGTCGTAGGCGCTTTCATAGCCTTTCAATCCGACGCCCAAAGGCCGGTCTTCCGCGATCGCCATGGCGACGCGCCAGAAATGAAGCCGGCTCATCGCGGAATCGTCCTGATTCTCTTCAAAGGTCTGGATGGATTGAATCCTGTCGAAATATCCTTCGGGAATCGGCAGGAACGGGACCGCCGCCGCGATGATGGCCGCCGTTACGACCAGCATGATGAAACGGCGTTTCTGCAGCAATAGGAATCCGAGGATGCACCCGGCCAGTCCGAGGAAACCGCCGCGGGAGAAAGTCCCGACAATCGCCAGTATGGACAAGGGCGCGGCGACCAGGTAGCCGATGCGAATCCATTTTTCCGCAAAATGCTTTTTGCGGAAATTTTGAGCTGCGGCGACAAGCATCGGCAGAATCATCGTGATCCCCAGCGCGTAGCCGTTGTTGTCGCCGAACGCGCCGGCCAGGCCGTCGCCGAACCGGACCCCGCCGGAGTAGAGGAACGCCAGGCCGGCCTTTGCGGAATAAAATCCGAAAGATCCTGAAATAACGGCGATCACGATCAGGAATTTTCTCTGCGTGTCGATCAGCGGGACCGCAAAAAGGCTCACCAGCACGAGCCTCGTCATGTAATCCATCCAATACCAGCTGACGGAAGGATTGACGGCGTCGAACTGGGCGATCAGCGCGGCGAACAAAAACATCAGGCTGCCGATGCTGAGCGGCCGGCTTATATTCGGGAATATTCCGGTCAGGATGCACGGGACGACGAGAAGAAGACCGATGATCAGCGAAAACCGCCACTCGACTATCGGGAACCACACGAACTCCTGTGGACGAAACAGCGCGAACCAGAGGTAGAGATTGAGCGCGATGAACCTGCTGAAGAATGAAGCGAAAATTCCGGTTCCCAGGATAAGAAAAACAAAAATCGAACGAAGCATTTTATTTTCGCCCTTCGGTCATTTTGTCCTGTCGGCTATTGGGTCATGTATCCGCGGATTTGCGAGCCTATCAAAGTGGCGACCGAAACAGGCAGGCGTTTCCAGCACGCGGAAGCGACTTGAAACGTCAGGCTCTCGTCGGACGGCTCGGTTTTTGCGGAGCTTTCATGGAAATACTGCCAGTGGAGCTGGACCGGTTTGGCGCCCCATTGCGTTTTGAAATTATACGTCCCGGAGCCTATGGAAGACCGCCCGAAGTCGAAGCGCTTGCAGCCTCGGTTGCAGGCTTCCTGGATAGCTTCCCAATAGAGCAGGTTGTTGGGGCATTTGGAGAAATATTCGCGAAGGGAGGAAGCCCACGGAACCAGAATAGTGTTTTTGTGGAAAAGGCAAACCAGGCCCCCGATCGTTTTCCCATTGTCGCGCACCGCCATGAGACGCGCTTTCTCGCCGAAGCGGGAAAAAATGCCGGCGAAGAATGATGCGTGGTGGACCGGCGAACCCAGGTCTTTCATGTTCACGGCAAAGACCGGATAAAACTCGGGCAAAAGCTCCGCGCCGCCCATCAGGACCGTCAGCCCGGATTTCTGGGCTTTGCGGACCTGGTTGCGCACCTTTCCCGACAAACCTTTCCAGAGGCTCTCCGCGCCTTCCGAGATGTCGAGGATCAGCGTCGCCTTGTCGCAGCGCAGGCTTGCGGTTTCGGCGTCGACCGCTTCCAGGTGCCGCAGTTCAAGGCGGCTCGCCCTGCATTCCCCCGCCAGTTCCAGCGCCCGCTTCAGAAGCGCCTGCCGGCTGTCTTCGTCCTCCGCGCAAATCCCGCCGTAATCCTGGTAGGGCATCGAGCAGAGGGCGTTTCCGAATAAAAAGCTTTTCACCCAGATCAGGGGCAGCGCCCCCCGGACTTCGCCGCCGCGCCGGGCGGCCAGATAGAATGCCTTATGCCCGTAAGTCTCGGCGATGATGTCCCGCCAGCAATAGCTGTGGGCGAGGCTCGCCCCGGGCGAAGCCTCGACATAATTTTCCCAAAGATCGCGATCGCCGTCGCCGCAAAGAATCACTTCCAATTTGTCTGTCATGGCTATGCCGGATACCTGAAGTTGATTTTTGAATACATCCCCGGTTTCTTGACGGAACCCCCGTTATTGGCCTCAGTCAGCAGCTTGACTTTGTTGGCCACGCTCGCCCATCCGAACTGGCGGACCGCGCGCGTTCTGCCTTGATGCCCCAACTCGGCCGCCAGCGTTTTATCGCGACACAGCAAAAGCGCCGCGTCCGCAATAGCGACGGGATCCTCGGGATTGACGAGAAAGCCTGTCTCTCCGTCGACGACCGCATCGGCCGTGCCGCCTGATTTCCCGCCGATCACCGGCTTGCAGCATGCATTGGCTTCGAGAAATACGATCCCGAAGCCTTCGATGTCGTGATGGGACTCCTCGCGGTTAGGCATGATGAAAACATCGCAGGCCCGGTAGTAATCGGGCAGCAGGCCGTCCGGGACCGCTCCTGCAAAATGCACGTGACGGCTCACGTTCAGCGACTCCGCCATCTCCTTCAACCTTGCTTCTTCCTCGCCTGCGCCCGCAATGACGTAGGCAAGGCCGGGCAGTTCCGAAAGGAGCCGCGGGAGGCTCTGCAGGACCCTGTCGTGCCCTTTGCGCCTCTGCAGCCTGCCGACGCTCAGCAATACCGGCTGGCCGGATATGCCGAGCTTCTTTCGGGCTTCGGTGGAATTCCCGGGGTAAAACCGGTTGGCGTCCACCCCGGGGAACACGACGGCTATTTTTGAATCGGGCACGCCGGTCCGGACGAGGAGCGTGCGGGTGTTTTGGCTGTTGGCGACGATCGTCTCGGCCGATCCGTAGACCCGGTTCATCAGGACGCGGAGCTGACGCGAGGAAAGAGCGGTGCCGATTTCCTCGCCGTGCGCGTAGACGCAATAGGGCGTTTTCGAGACTGCATGCAGCAGATAGGCGAACACCCCCTCGGGCATCACCCTGGCGCAGTGAACGATTTGAATCTGCCGCCGGCGGACGATGGTTCGCGTTTGCAGCATATGGCGGAAATACCGCCGGACTGAGCCCGGATTCAAAAAGCCCCATTCGTTCATGCTCAGCGGGACCCGGACGACCGGGAACGAAAATCCTTTGTCGAAGTTTTCGTCTCCCGGTTGAAGGTCGGTGAGCACCACGGCTTCGCCGGGCGGATAATGGCTGTAGACCTTGTAGAACAAAGTCGCCGTCCCGCCGAGGCGCGGAGGGAAAACTTCGGAAATCAGCAGAGTTTTCATCGGTCCTTTTCGTTTCGAGCCGGCATCGGCGCCGGCTACTTTCTCCGGCACACGGCAATCCACTCCAGCGGCTGGCCCGGCGCCAATTCAAGGGCTCCAATGAGCCATCTTGCGAGAGCAGGGGACCGAGGCCCCAGGTGAATCTGAAGAAGCTGCTGCGTGGATATATGGAGCATCACCGGGGCAAGGGAAAGAACCGAGAACCCGTTGTCCGAAATTTCCTGCAGCAGCTCATTGCGGCGGTAAAGGACGTCGTAGATAGGGTAGTCTTTGGGATCCTGCTTCATTCGCAGCGGCCCCGCGACCCGTTCGTTGACGGCGTCGAAAACCAGAAGGCCGCCCTTCTTGAGGCAGGACCGGATCTGGCCGTACAGCTGCTCTCTCTCCTTTTGCTGGAAATGCCGGATGAAGCGGAAAGTGTAAACCATGTCAAACTGTTCGTTGAACGGGAGGCTGAAGGCGTCGCCGACAACCGGGCTCCATTTTCCGGCGTCGCCGGCCCTCTGCCCCGAGGCATGAGCCTCGGCCAGGCGCCTGGTCGCCACTTTCAGCATTTCCACATTGACGTCGCAAAGACAGCCTCTTTCGAAGCCGTGCACTTCCGCCGACAGACGCGCCGGCCCCGGAGCTATTTCCAGCACCCGTTTCACCTGATGCCGCCGGATGGCCTCAAGCACGCAGTTCAATTGCTTGGCGTGGAGGACCGATCCCCATGCGCTCGTGAATCGCTGCTCGATGTATTCGGAAGCGACCTCCTGGGTTGAGTAAGCCTGACGGATTTCGTCTCTTTCTTTTAGTGTATTGATTGGAGCACCTCCTCGTACAGGTCTTCATGCTGCCGAAGACACGATTTCAGATTAAAGTGACGTTCTGCGCACCTGCGCGCGTTCCGTGCATAGGAATCGTAGCGCTCGCGCATGCGTTCTATCGCCGCACAGACGACGGGGACCGCGGGTTCCACCGCTTCGCCGCAGCCTTCGCTTTGGATCAGGTCGGCGATCCCGACGCTCGTCGTCGCCAGGACCGGCCGGCCGTAAGCGAGGCTTTCGATAAGGGACGTGGGGCAGACTTTCATGTCCTTGGTGTCGAGAAAAGGGGCGATGACGGCGTCCGCTCCGGCGAATTCCGACCGCATGTCCGCGATCAAACCGCAATGGAGAACCACGTTTTTCAGATTCTTTTCCTTGATGCGCTGTTTCACGGCCTCCAGCGAATCTCCCCACGGGCGCCAGACGAGTATGAATTCCACATCCGGCATGGCGGCGGCGACGTCCAGGATCAAATCGACTCCGCGGCTGCGGATGCCTTCAATATCGGGAGGCGCGGTGGCAAAAAGGATTTTGAATTTGCTTCCGCCTCTGGGCGCAATCGCGGCGTGACGGTCAAGGTCCAGACCCGGGTACAGCACCCGCACGCGGTCCGGGTCCGCTCCCCAGCGCACCAACTCTTCGGCCGTTTTGCTGGAATGGGCAATGAACAGCCGCACCTTGGCGTACAGGCTCCGTTCCAGCGGTTTTGCGAAGACGGCGACGCTCAGAATCGTCGGCCGGCGCCCGAGGCTGCGCAGGAAATGCCATTCGTTGATGCTGCCGTAGATGTGGTTCAAACTGCTGCGCATTTCCAGCAACGGAGCGATCAGGCGGAAAAAAGGATAAAAGCGAAAATTCAATCCGAGATACCGCTGACGCAGGGAAGCCTTGCCCCAGTAGTGCCGGGAAAGGCCGACAATCATGCTGCGGGCGAAATGGTCCTTCAGTTTGAAGACTTCTTTCGAGGTCCCTTCCATTTCGGGGGACAGCCAGCCGGTCCAGTAAGTTATCTTACGATCGGGATGCGCAGAGGGCATTGGGAGAAACGCTCCTAAACCGGGCGGCGGGACCCTTTCAAGCTCGTTTTAACGGAACAGGCGATCGCAGAAGTCCTTCAAATGATACGCCCAGCAAGGAAGAACGCGCTTTGGGAATTCTTCGGGGAAAGCATGGCCCGCCGGCCACAGTTCCAGCAATTCTTTCCGCATCATCTCGTACGTGCGAAAATCGCGTATCCACCAGCGATTCAGGACGTCGTTGGCCGCCGCCCGCCAGAATTCGCGTTCGGCGCCGGCGGCGCTGTCCAATCCAAGGAGCGGATAGTTCTGCCGGATCCATTGGATGCGATTCTGCAGGCTGCGCGCAAAATGGCCGCCCTGGTAGGTCAGCTGGCTCTTATGCCTGCGGCGAAGCGCCAGAATTTCGTCGACGCCCCGGAGAGGCCCCCGCGCCCTCAGGATGCCGAAAAACACCGGGTCTTCTCCGTCGACGATGTTTTCGGGAAACCGGACGTCTCCGGCGACCCGGCGGTCGATCATCAGTGTGGACGGAAGCGCCCGGGGCGAAGTGACAAAATCGAGCGGCTTGTATTTGTCCAGATCCGCGGCGGGAACAGTCTGGACCGGCTTGAGTTCGTCGTCGCAAATGGAATAGGCCGTTACGGCGCCGCTCGCTTCCCCATCCAGGAGTTTCCGCTGCAATTCAATTTTTTTCGGCAGCCAAACGTCGTCGGAGTCCAGGAAGGCCACCAGCGGCGCCCCGGCGAGCTCGAGCCCCTTGTTCCTCGCGGCGGAAGGGCCGCTGTTGGGCTGGCCGGCTACTTTTACATTCGGCCCGGCCGCGCGTGCGGCTTCGGCGGTGCCGTCCGTGGACCCGTCGTCGACGACGATGATTTCGTCGGCGGGCGACGTTTGATCGAGGATTGAACGGATCGCGCAGCGGATGTATCGGGCCGCATTGTAAGCCGGGATGACGACGCTGACCTGTGTTTTCGACATGTCTCTATTTTGCGGCGCAGTTTTTCTTGCCTGAAAACAGGCTGTGGATTCGCCGGACCGACGGGAGCCTGGAATCGAGAAAATAGATCAGCGCTTCCTTATAAATGTAGAAGGCTTCCATCAGGAGGTATTTTTTGTAGCGTGTGAACCACCCGGCCAGATCCGCATAGCATTTCAATCTATCTTTCCAGGACAGCGGGCTGCGGCCGATGGACGCGCGGAACTCGTTGAATTGCCGCCACAGCGGCAGCCGAAACCTCACGGCGGCCTTCGGGTCGAACCAGAGCCAGCGCTGCCGGTTGTCGGGATGGACGATGCAGGAGCTTCTCGCATGCCACCGGTGGTAGAACAGGACGTCGGCGATTTCGACGAACGGGCCGTAAAGGGCAAGCTCCATGAGCAGGTTCTGATCTGAAGATGTATAGGCGCCGATGCCCGGCGTTTTCTTGAGAATGTCGGTTCGGATCAGCCCGAACACTTCCTCGCACAGATAATTGAGCCGCATGATCGCGCGCATTCGCTCGCGCATGTTCCCGATGTGGCAGGACTCCGACCCTTTTTCCGTCTGGGGCGCGCCTTCGTCGTCAATATCGAGAAAACGGGAGAAGCTGAGCACGGCCGATCGGTCCCGGTCCAGCGCCTCCAGGCAGCGTTCCAAAAACGCCGGCGCCATAAGGTCGTCGTAGGCGGCCCACTTGAAATATTCCCCGGAAGCCAGGGCCAGGACGTAGTTGAAGTTCCACGCCGCCCCGCGGTTTTCTTCGTTCCGGTAGTACCGGATCCGGCTGTCTTTCGCAGCGTATTCCCGGCAGATCGCGTCCGTGCTGTCGGTCGATCCGTTGTCCGAGATGATGAGCTCGAATTCCCGATAGGTTTGGGAAAGAACGGATTCGAGCGTCTCCCGAAGATAGCGTTCCGCATTGTACAACGGCATCCCGATGCTGACGCGCGGCGTTTTTGCCGCCGCTTCGGACGCAGCGGATGCGGTCTTCGGCGGCCGCCGGTCGGGAGGCATGGGCGCGCATTTGAAAAAGGGCCCGGATTGATCGGGCCTGCCGCATGCGGAGACGTCATTGGTCGGCATTGTGCAGCTCCTTGAAACCGTTTGGCGATGATGCCGGATGAGACGGGATCATGGCGGGCCCGGGCGGTTTGTCAGATGAATTCAAGCCGCGCTTCCAGTCCGAGGCTTCGAACCATCCCGAGGATTTCATCCCGATACACCGGGTTCATCCCGATGATCACGTCGGGGGCGTAGCCCTTCAATTCCTGAGGCGGCAGGATCCGCTGGCCCGTCCCGGGGAGATATTTGCCGTGCTTGCGAGGATTGATGTCGACGGCGTATTCGATGCCGCTGTCTTTCCCCAGTATGTTCAAGAAAGTCGTTCCTTTGGACCCCGACCCCCAAATCACCGTCTTGCGGCCGGCCTGGCGCAAAGCGTCCATTTTGCTCCGCCACTGTTCGACTCTTTGACTGTAGCAGCGCGAAAAGGCGTCCGCTTCCGAAAGCGCGCGGCGGATTTCGATTTCAGGAACGCTGTTTTCGCCGGGCGAGACGGCGCCTTCCCAGAGGGCGTGGATGCAGAGGAATTGACCTTCGAATTCTTCGGTGATTTCACGGACGGAAAAGCCGCAGCGGGAAAAGGCCTGGCCGAGAGACAGCCGCGTGAAATAGTGGGGGTGTTCGTAAATGATGTCCCACAGGAAAAGTTCCCGGAAAGTGTACGACCCGTTGGGAACTTCAAAGAACACGGGCACGGAACGATCGCCCAGGGCGCTGCCGAGAGCGGCGAGAAACGGCTTGGGCTTCGGGATGTGCTCCAGAGTCTGGCGGCAGCACAGAAAATCGGCCGCAAGAGTGCTGTAGAGCTCCGAGTAGAGATCGGGGATCACACGGAACAAGCCGTCGCTTTTCGGACCTCCTTCGGGAGGAATGTACGACGGATCGAATCCCACTCCGCGGTTCTTTCCGATGCCGCACAGCGAGGCTAAAAAATCGCCCTGGCCGCAGCCTATTTCGACGATGTCTTTGTTCTCGAGCCCGTAGCGGCGCACGAGGCCCTGGGCCAGCGCGTCGGCGTATTGTTGAAACCGCTGAGAAAAGTGAAGCGAGTTTTCGTAGTCCTGCGAGTAGCGGAGCAGATCCGGGTCGAACGCCATGTTGCTGACGAACCCGCAGGTTTCGCAAATCCCAAGCTCGATGTCGCCGCGGCTGCAGTCCAGCGCCAATTCCCTGGTCGGAAGCAGGACGTTGCAATAGACGGGAACGGCGCCCATCCGGAAAACGGGTTTAGGCGCGGGAGAGCCGCACAGCGGGCAGGTGAATCCGTTTTTTTTCATCTGGAGTGTATCCGTCATGGCCGATCGTCCTTCCCGGGCAGGAACATTAAACAGTCATAAAATCCGGCTGCAATCCCATCCCCTCGGTCTGCTTCCTGATTTCGTCGAGATAGATGGCGTTCATCACGATAACGACGTCGGGAGGCTGCTGTCTGAAAACTTCCGGCGCATGGACCTCCCGGGCGACGCCCGGAATGAACTTCCCATGGCGGTGGGGATTGATGTCCACGATGTGCCCTATTTCCTGTTGGATCCCGAGCGTCGTCATGAACGCGACGCATTTGGATCCCGAACCCCAGATGGCGATCCGCTTTCCCCGGCCATGCAGGGAACGGATGGTCTTTCTCCATGAATCCAGCTTTTCCCGGCATCGTTCGGTGAAATCGTCCACATGAGCCGCCATCTCCTCCACCGTCTCTTCCAGGGGAAGCGGCTTGCCTGCGGCCGCCTTTGCGGGCCGGGCTTCGAGCACGAGGTACTGGTCGTCGTATTCGAGCGAAAGGCCCGTGACTTCAAAGCCGCACAGGCGGAAGAGACGCGCAAGCGAGCCCGGGCTGAAATAGGAGCAGTGCTCATAGTAGATGTCTTCGAAGGCGAGGTCGCGAAAGACCCTGGTGGCGCTGGGAAGCTCGAAGACGACGTCCGTGTTCATCCGGTCGCCGATCGACCGGCGGATGAGGCTCACGAACTCCTGGGTGCGATGGATGTGCTCGAGCGTGTGCCGGCAGCAGATCAGGTCCCCCTGGTAAACGCCGTGTTTCTCCGAATAGTATTCCTGCACCCACTCGATGCGACCTCCCGCTTTTCCTTCCTGCCTTTCGGCCAGACAGGTCGGGTCGATGGCTACGCCCCGGTTGTTTCCCAGCTCGCAAAGCAGAACGAGGAAATCGCCTTTTCCGCAGCCGATTTCGATGACCCGCTTGCCGTGCAGGTCGAATTTTTCAACCATGCGGCTTGCGAGCGTCCGGGCGAACGCATTGAATGTTTCGGAAAAGCTCTGCTGGTCCTCGTAGGTCGGATTGTAATCCTGTGGCATGCTGTCGAAAACCATGTTCGATACGAACCCGCAGGAATTGCAGAACCCGAGCAGGACGTTCCCGGCAGGGAATCGGAGCGCGTCCTCTTTCGTTCTGCTCATGATGCAGCTGTGCACCGGGACCTGAGACACTTCATAAAAGGGCCGGACCTTCGTGGACAGGCAATTGGGGCATGCGAAGTTCAAGGCTTCTTCCGCCATGATGCCGGATTTCGGCATGGGCGTGCAACTTGCGGCGTGCTGTTTTGTGCTCATCGAAACCATACTCCCGTTCAAGTGATTGACGGCGCCGCCGCAGGGCGCCCAAGAGGCGGCCTGCGGCGGCATGTGCGATCCGGCGCTTCGCGGCGGGTTTTTGGCGCCCGCGTGCGCGCCGCTAGACGATTTTGGGATTCGGAATCGGGACGATGAATTGCCCGCCTTTCCGCCGGTATTCGCCCTGCTGCTTCATGATCTCTTCCGCGAAGTTCCAGGCGAGTATCAGCAGGTAGTCCGGCATCGTTTCCAGCAACGTTTTGGGATGGACGATCGGCAGATGATTGCCTCCCATGTAGCGGCCCTGTTTGAATTCATTGAGGTCCGCCACGCAGTCCAGCAGGCTTTTGTCTATCCCGACATAGCTCATCAGGGTGGTCGCTTTGGCCGCCGCGCCGTACCCGGCGATTTTCTTCCCCTGCTTTTTCAAGTCCTTCAACAGCTTCGACAGCGAAGTCTTCACGTTGTCGACGCGGTTGGCGAACGATTGATAGAAGGAAAACTCGTCCATCCCTTTCGAGCGTTCATCGGCCAAAATGGAGCGGACGGATTCCAGCGTGTTTTCACGCGGCTCCACGAACAGCCGCAGCGAGCCGCCGTGAATTTTCGTCCGGCGGATGTCGTTGAGGAAGAGGCCGTGCCGGCGGAAGAGCCTGTCGAGAGCCGTAATCGAGAAATAGCAGAGGTGCTGGTGATAAATCGTGTCGAACTCGCAGTGTTCGATGAGGTCGGCGAGATACGGCGCTTCGATGACGGCCATGCCGTCGCTTTTAAGAATGGTTGCGACGCCCCGGACGAACCCGTTCAGGTCCGGCACGTGCGCAAGAACGTTGTTGGCCAGGAAGAGGTCGGCTTTTTTGCCTTCCGAACTCAGCCTGGAGGCCAGTTCGATGGTGAAGAAGGTGTTGAGCGTCGGGACGCCCGCTTTCACCGCGGCTTCCGCGGGGCCGGAGGCCGGATCGATCCCCAGAACGGGAATGCCGCGCTGCACGAAGTTCTTCAACATGTAGCCGTCGTTGCTGGCGGCTTCGACGACGAGGCTCGAAGAACCCAGCTTTCTGCGGTCGATGAGTTCGTTCGCGCTGGACCCGAAGTGCTCCAGAAGGGATTTCGAAACCGAGGAGAAATAGGGGTAGTCCCGGCAAAACAGTATTTCCGGGGGGACGGTGGCGTCGATCTGAACCAGCGAGCAGTTCGGGCAAAAGACCAGATCCAGCGGCGCGGTGTATTCCGGCGCCTGCAGCTGTTTCGCGGTCAGCAGGGCGTCCGCCAGCGTGGTCTCGCCGAAAGACACGATCTTCTGCAGTCCCTCTTTTTTGCAGGACCGGCAGGCTGTTTCGATTTTATATTTTTGATCCGCGAAGGGATCGATGTTCCTCACGGGTTGTGACATTGAGCGGTTTCATCCTTTCCGCCATCGCAGATCCGGCTCCAACAATCCGCTGGCAATAAGATGTTTGATGTGATCGATGCGTTTGTACTTCGGCCCCTCGAACTCTTCCAGTTTGAGGCCGTTTCCCTTAAAGGCTTTGTAGAGCTGTTTTGCGCCTTCGCGCGCCGTCCACACCGGCTTGAATTCCGAAAACGTCTGGGCGATTTTATCGCAGCTCACCCGGTAGCACCGTTTGTCCGGCCCGGCGTCTGCGGCGTATTCGATGCGGCAGTTCGGGATCTCCTGGTGGATGATGTCGGCCAGCTCCCGTATCTGGTAGTTTTCCGACGTCCGGCCCACATTGAAGCCTTTCGCCTGCACGGTTTCGCGCGGGGCGTGGAGCACGGCCATGAACGCCCGCGAGATGTCCTCGATATGGACGATCGGCCGCCAGGGCGTGCCGTCGCTTTTGATGTGAACGAGTCCGGTCGTGAAAGCCCAGGCCGCCAGGTTGTTGAGGACAAGGTCGAAACGCAGGCGGGGTGAAACGCCGTATGCGGTCGCGCTTCTCAGGCAGGTGACGGTGAACGCGTCGTCGGCAAGCTTGAACAGGTCCTTTTCAGCCCGCACTTTGGAAATGCCGTAGGCGGTCACAGGATTGAAAGCGCCGGTTTCGTCGATCATGTTGTCGCCCGAGGCGCCGTAGTTGCTGCACGAAGACGAAAAGATGAAACGGCCGACTTTCGCTTCCTTCGCTTTTTTCGCCACATGCACCGAACCGAGGTGGTTGATATCGTACGTCAGCTCCGGGTCCAGGTCGCCCAGGGGGTCGTTCGACAGCCCCGCGAGATGGAGGACGGCCTCGATCCCGATAAAATCTTCCGCTTCCACGTCGCGCACGTCTTTCTTGATCCAGGGCACTTCACGGATTCCGTTGCCGTAGGTGCATTTTTCGTACAGTCCGGTGTCGAGGCCGACCACCTCGTGGCCGGCGTCGAGCAGCATTGGAACCATGACACAACCGATATATCCCCTGTGGCCAGTTACCATTATTTTCATAGATTCATCCTCTGCATTGTTAAACTTTCAGCCGTTGCGCCGGGCAAGAAAAGCCGCGTTAGCCCGCGCGACGCCGCTTCAACTCTTTCGCGCCTTTTTCGTCTTCCGGTCTGGCGCCGCCCGCTTTGGAGGCTTTGGCGACGACCCAGGGCGGATTGCCCGATTCCCAGAGGGATTCCAGAAGTTTCTTGTCCCTCAACGTGTCCATGCACTGCCAGAAGGAAGTGTGGTGGTAGGCCATCAGCTGGGAATCGCGCGACAGGCGGTCCAGCGGTTCGCGCTCCCACTGGGTTTCATCGCCGTCGATGTAGTCGAACACTTTCGGCTCCAGCACGAAAAACGCGCCGTTGATCCAGCCCTCGCTGGTCTGAGGCTTTTCGGTGAACCGGATCACCTCGTTCCCTTTGAATTCAAGATGTCCGAAACGCGCGGGCGGGCGGACGGCGGTCAGCGTCGCCAGCTTCCCGTGGGCGCGGTGGAACGCCAGCAGGTCCTTCAGATTGACGTCGGAAACGCCGTCGCCCCAGGTCAGCATGAAGGTTTCGTCGCCCAGAAAAGGCGCCAGGCGCTTGATCCGGCCGCCCGTCATCGTGTTCACGCCCGTGTCGACGAGGTCGACTTTCCAGTCCGGCCTGTAGCCGTCGTGCATCCGGACTTTGCCCGAATTGAACTCGACGGTCAGATTGCTGTTCAGCCTGCAGAAATCGATCATGTATTTTTTGATGACTTCGCCCTTATACCCGAGCGCGATAACGAACTCGGTGAAGCCGTAGTGGGCGTAATGCATCATGATGTGCCACAGGATGGGCTTTCCGCCTATTTCAACCATGGGTTTCGGCTTTGTCTCGGTCTCCTCGACCAGCCGCGAACCGACGCCGCCTGCGAGAATTGCAACTTTCATTTTTCTTCCTCCGGCAATATGGCTTTTGCCTTCACGTTCCTATTTATTATCGGATGAAACAAAACAGCCCTTCAGATTTAACGAAATTTTCCGGCATTATGGAGTCCCCGGGATTCGGCCCGCCGGCAGCGGGCGAATCCGGCAGGCCGCCGGATGGCCTTCTGTGGAATAGCGGACCGCATCAGGAGGCGCTTCGGCTCTTCCGGCGCCGGTCAGAAATCGACGGCGCGAGCCCCTTCCTCCGCAGGCCAGCACTGGTTCTCCCATTGAAGGAGCGGCCGCATGACTCCGGGCAGCGACACCGTGAGGTCGCCGCGCGCGGAATTCCCGTCCAGAGTGTCGATCACCTGGAAAGTGGCGACGTGATACAGGTCGCAGTGATTGACCAGGGGGTCTTCCGTGACAATTCCCGCCCGGACCGCGATGTTTCCTTCCGCCAGGAAATTTCCCGGTATCGCCACGGTGCTGGTGAACCGTCCCTGGGGCCGCGCCTTCCTGTGCCAGGCCGGATCGCGGTCGCAAGTCAGGAAAAGGTCGACTCCCGCTTCGTTGTAAAGGATGTAATAGGGAACCAGGACGCTGCCGTCCTTCAGCACGTCATATTCCATCTGAATCTTCACGGGCTCCCGGATGTCGACGACGTCGCTGACCCGGTTGTCCTGGGAGCAGACCCGAACGGCCTTAAGGCGCACAATATCGTCTCCGGGCGCCGTGTGGTCGCTCCATTCCCCGGACGCGGCGATCCCCGAACTGAGATACTTGGCGACGACCTGAGGCGCCGGCCCGTCCATGATCACTTTTCCTTCTTCGAGGAGGATGGCGCGTTTGCACAGCCGCGTCATGGCGGAGAGGTTGTGGGACACGAAAAGAATCGTGCGCCCATGCTGCCCCACGTCCTCCATTTTGCCGAGGCATTTTTTCTGAAAACTGGCGTCGCCCACCGCCAGCACTTCGTCCACAATCAAAATTTCCGGCTCGAGGTGCGCGGCGACGGAAAAAGCGAGCCGGAGGTACATCCCGCTGGAGTAGTGTTTGACCGGGGTGTCGATAAATTTTCCTATTTCGGAGAAAGCGACGATCTCGTCGAACTTCTTTTTGATTTCAGCCCGTTTCATGCCCAGGATGGCCCCGTTCAGGAATATGTTCTCCCGCCCGGTCAGCTCCTGGTGGAACCCGGTCCCCACTTCCAGCATGGCGCTGACTCTTCCGCAAATGTCGGCGTACCCGGTGGTCGGATCCGTGATCCGCGACAGGATCTTGAGAAGCGTGCTCTTGCCCGCGCCGTTTCGCCCGATGATCCCGACGCGCTCGCCCGGCTTGACATCGAAAGAAACATCTTTCAACGCCCAGAAGCTTTTGTTCATTTCATCCGCCGCCTCGGAATGCCGGTGAAACACCGAAGACACCTTCCTGAAAGGGGCGAGAGCCGTGTCCATGACTGTTTCGCGCAGCGTGCGATACCCCCGCTGCTCTTTGCCGATACGGAACTCCTTGCCGATGCCGTTGACCCGGATTGCTATGTTCGACATTTGAACGTTTCCTTGGCTGATGGATTAAATTTTGCCCTCAGGACTTCATGAAATCCGCGAAGGCGGCCGAAAGACGCTTTCGAACTTCAGCCTTACGCGATGTCCGCAAACGTTTTTTCCATGCGGCGGAAATAAAACGCGCCGCTGAACAAAAGAGACAGCGCCATCAAAGCGGAGACGGCAACCATGGGCCCGGGAGAGGTGTTCGTTCCCAACAGCGCCCACCGAAAGCCTTCCACGACGCCCACCATCGGGTTCAACCCGTAAAGAGTGCGCCACGGCTCGGAGAGCAGGCTGCTCGGGTAGGCGATGGGAGTCGCGAACAGCCAGGCTTGAACCAAAAACGGAACGGTGTAACGGACATCCCGGTATTTGACGTTCAGCGCGGACAGCCAAAGCCCGATGCCAAGCGCCGTCGCCAGGGCCAGGAGCGCGAAAAAGGGCACCCAAATCGTGTTTGCGGTCGGAGTGACGCCGTAATAAACAATCATGATCATGAGAATGCAGAACGCGATCAAAAAGTCCACCATCGCGGCCATCACGATGGCAATCGGGATGGCAAGCCTGGGAAAATAGACCTTCTTGATCAACTGGGCGCTGTCCACCAGGCTGTTGGACGATTGACTCAGGGAGTTGGCGAAGAGAGTCCAGGGCACCATCGCCGAAAAGGTGAACAGAGGATAGGGGATGCCGTCGGAAGGCATTTTGGCGAGGCGTCCGAAAAACACGCTGAAGATCACGGTCGTCAGCAGAGGCTGGAGAATCGCCCACGCGGCGCCCAGCGCCGTCTGCTTGTACCGCACCTTGATGTCGCGCCAGGTGAGGAAATAGAGCAGTTCGCGATATTCCCAAAGCTCGCGAAATTTAAGGGACACCCATCCGTGCGCAGGCTTGATCCGCAAAACCGAACCGGCTGCAGCCGGAATGGATTGCGAGTTGTAGCATTCAGTTGTAGATTCGCCCATTGAATTCCCTGAAGTTGGTTTTTTTGTTGTTTGCCGGCTGCATTGGTTCGAAAAACCCTTGAGACGCTCCCAAGGGCCCCGGGGCCGAATTCGTCAGACAGCTTCGCCCCTTAAGTCACATCTGCACTGCGCCGGACGCCGCAGAAGCGCGTTCATGCCGCGTCGGGATGTCCGGACAGCAGCCAAACCATCCGTGCACGGCTGCAAACGGCGATGAACGAAAACGCCGCATTGCAGATTGTGTAAATTAGGTGTTCGTACAGGATAAGTTCATATGCTTCCAACGGTTCCGCTCGTGAAGGCATATCGGCAACCGGGCGGAGACGAATTAGTTTTTTCAAAACCTGCGCTGGCGCGGGACGCATCCCTTTCCTGTTCATTCACGGGCGCGCGCACACTTCTCTCATCCGCGTGCGAGGCGCGATTGAATCTTTTTCAGACGACGAAAATGTTCGCGGCGGAGCGCTGCGGGTCAGCCGCGGGGCTCCTTGTGATAATAGCTATAGTAGTAGCGGGACGACCGGGCGTGTTTGGATCTGTTCATGATGACGCCGCAGATCTTCTCCCTGCCGATTCTTTTAATGCAGTCCTTGATCAATTTCGACGATGTCCGGTTGGAATAGGACACCAACAGAACGGCGTCGCAAACGGAAGCGAGCATGCTGGTGTCGGCGATCGCGATTGCGGGAGGCGAATCGATGACGACCCAGTTGAAATGCTCGGAAAACAGCGTCAAGGAACGCGAAAGCAGCTTCGAACTCAGCAATTCCGCCGGATTCTCGCACCTTTTGCCGGCCGGCAGAAAGAAAAGATTGGAGTTGGTCGAACTCAGCAGCGCGTCCATCGCGGCCGCTTTTCCGCCGAGAATGTCCGAAAAACCGCTTCTGTCGGCGTCATAGCTCAATCCCAGGTCCTGCGCCGCCTTCGGCTTGCGCAGATCGCCGTCGATGAGCAAAACCCGGTTCTCCGGCTGCTGGGCCAGAATGCCCGCGAGCCCGCAGGAGACGAAAGTCTTTCCCTCTCCCGGCACGGCGCTGGTGATCAGCAGAGTCTTGATTCCGCGCTGTTTTTGAATGGCCGCCAGCTTCGCCCTCAAAAGACGGAACTGTTCGCCGACGGATGTCAGCGGATCCCAAACGTTTTTCACACGGTAGTCGGTCAAATCAAGATTGAGCGATGCGGTGCTGTGCATCTCAAGCTTGATGGGTTCCGGCGCCGGTTCGGGCGCCGGATCCGGCTCTTTGATGGCGCTTTCCGTGGTGAACGAATAATCGATCACGGCAGGGGCCGCAACGTCCATGCCCGCCGCCGGATCGGTCGATTCTCCGTTAAGGCCGGATGGGAACGCCATGGAGGCGTCTCTCCCGGTTTTTTTCTTTTCAGATTCGGTTCGTCTCAGCCAATTGTATATTTCGCTCATTGATTTGTCCGTTTAGTCAGGATCGTCTCAGGATTCCGCTGCCCGTTCTTTCTGTTTTAACAGCCTTCTTATCGGCTTCTCTTTGTTCGGTATCTCAAAAATTGTAGCCAGCACCGGAAGGTTGAGCACCGATTGGGCTTCGTCTTCGCTCCCGATGGTCGAATCCATGAGTTCGCGCCCGAAAGCCGACCCGAATCCCAGGAACAGCCCGACGGCGATTCCAATCAGGATGAATTGGAGCCGTTTGGGGGCTATGGGCTTGATGGGAAGGTTCGGTTCGTCGATGATTTTATAGGTTTCGTTGTTTTTGTTCGTTTCCACATTCGCGGCCATGCGCGAGGAAAACTTTTTATTTTCAAGGTTGACGTACTGCTGCTTCAGAACATCCTGCTCCCGGAGCATGGAGGCCATTTCCTGCTCCACCGCCGGCGCCTTGTTCAGACGCGCCTGCAAAAGCTTGATCTGCTGCAAAATTTCAGCCCGGTCCTTTTCGCGCTTATCAATCTGGTTCCTCATGCTGGCCAGATCGAAGTCCAGCATTTTGACTTCCTGCTGGGCTTTGGCATAGCGCTCGTCCCGCGTCGAATCCGGCGCTGGGGTCGAGGCCTGCGAGGAATCGTCCGGCTCGCTTCCGCCGGCTTTCCCGTCCCTGATCTGCTGTTCCAGGTCCTGGATGAGCCGCTCAAGGTTTTTCACGTCCGGGTGGCTCGCGGTGTATTTCAACGCCATATCCGCCAGCATGGCTTTTCTGGACTTCAATTCCGATTCCAGCGCGGCGACGGTCCTGTCCGGCGCCCTTTTGGCGGGGACGGCTGCGGGAGCGCCGGGGTTTTGAAATGCGGCGAGAGCTTCAACCAGGTTTTCTTTCCGATAATCCAGGAATTTTTTCTGGTCGCGAGCCTGCCCAAGCGCGCTTTCGGTGGCGGTCAGCTGCGAATAAAGCCCGCTGAGGGAATTCATGTTCGCATCGGACTGCTCCGGCAATTCTCCGAGATGAGCCTGCTTGTATTCCTTGATTTTCTCTTCCTGCTTCGCCAGAGCCTGGACCGCCTCGCGCAACTGCTCGTCCAGGAATTGGTCCGTTGCGATGGTCTTGTCCACGCGCGACGCCGTGTTGGCCCGGATGAGTTCATCGGCGAGACGCTGAGTCACTTCGCGGGCGAGGTGCGGGTCGGTGGAGGTGAACGAGAGAGTGAACGTGTCGTCGGACGTCTTTTCAATCCCGATTTGATTGCGAATCGACCGAACGGCGTCTTCCATCGTGAATTTCGGATTGGATTTATAGCCGCCGTATTGGAATTGCTCGACGATGCGTTCCAGGAAGGAACGGCTGGCAATCTGTTCGCGAATCGAATTGATGCGGTCCGTGGGCGTCTGCTGAATGATCGGCCGCACGTAGTCCTCGGAGACAAAGGGCCGCTCCACGAGAACGCGCGTCTCAGATCGGTATAAATTCGGCAGCCGCCAAACCATAGTCGAAATGCCGGAGGCAACCAGAACGAAAACGACAATTACGTACCAGCGGCGTCTCCAGACAATGTTCAGGTAATCAGCCAATCCAAAGCTTTTGAAATCTTTCATTGTATTTTCTGGTCCAAATTGCCTCGATAAGGGTTAGTTTCTCAAAGAGGGCCACAGGTACTGCAACCCGAAGGATGCGACATACCGGTTGATCCTCAAGACCCCGGTCAGGTCCGGGATGGTGTTTTTCTGGTTTTGATATCCGCCGGCCACGACCGCGACCACATTCCTCAAAAGCGAAAATTCCAGCGACGATTTGAAATCGTAGCTTTTCAGTTTCCCGGAATCCGCGAGGCCGGCCGAATAATTTTTCCTGCTGATCATGTAGGAAGCGGACAGCTGAAAACGCATCCAGCGAGTCCATGCCTGGCCCAGCCCTGCGGTCAGGATGTCGGACTGCAGCATTTCAGACAGCCCGCGGGTGGTGATCATCGCTCTCTGGAAGCTCAGATACTGGGAGCTCCGGCGCGAGCGATGCGACAGCAGCGCGCGGGCGGTCCCGTCGATCTGACGCTCCGTGCCCGAGGAATCCAATATGTCCAGGCCGCCCCAAATCTGCAGTTCCCATGTCCGGCTGAATTTAAAGTGGAAGCCGCCGGCTTCGAGGCGGTAAATCTTCGAATCCCGAAAGCGCGAATCGACGTTGTCGATATAGGCCGACCAGGAAGACGCCAGGGACAGCCAGCCCACGACATTGTATTCGTAGTTCATCCCCGCCTGCGCTCCGTCCGAGTCCAGGCCGCTGAGGGCCGCGTCGCTGTTGCGGTAGACCTGGTAGGATCCGAAAAACCTCAAGGCGTTTTTCCGGGTCGGCTTCCACTCCAGGCTCCCGGTGAGGTCGTTTTGAGTGATGCGCTGCCGGTCCTGCAAAAGAGTGTAGGAGAACGTCGGGCTGGAAGGCGCCGACGTGGAGAAATCCAAATTCGAAATTGCGTCGTCCGTTCGGGAGAACGCGCGGTCGGTTATCTGAATGTTCGCCCGGCGCGTCAGCGCATAATTGTAGGCGACGTCCGCGCGGATGTCGGATTTGTTCCAGTCCGAATGGTCTTTGTAGATCTTGTATCCGCCGTTGACGTCCACGTGAAGCCGGGATCTTCTCCGGCCGAAATTCGCGAACGCGCGGGGCGTGACGGAGGTGACGTGCACGGATTGGATCTCGGGGTTGGCGGCGACCGGATTGTTGGAATACATCTGAGAAACGCCCAGGTTGAATCCCAGGTGTCTCCGGGCGTTGCTGGCAATGCCGTCGAAAAAGGATCCTGCGTCCGAGGAATCCTGGACGCTCGCCTCTTCTTTGAGTTCGCCCGGCTCCGGCAGATCTTCTTCGGAGTCCTGGGCGAACAGCCCGGCGCATCCGAAGCACAGGGCGCACAACAGCGCCCCTGCCATTCGAACGCCGGATGCAAAAACGCTTTTCGGACCGCCTGTAGCTGAGCTCATGGCACAAGCACCACGTCGCCGGCCTTCAGATCGATATTCTGCTTCAGGTTGACGCCCCGGATAGCCTCTTTATAATTGAACAAAAACTGCTCCGACCTGGACTCGTCCTTGCGTATGATTTTGATGCTTTTCTGTTTGGCGAATTCCGTGATGCCGCCCGCCCGCGCCAGCAATTCCAGGACCGTGATGGGGCCGCCCACCGGATAAATTCCCGGCTTGTTCACCTGCCCGACGATGGAAACCGAACGGCTGTGGGATTTGAGAACGGCTACCGTCACTTCGGGGGTCGTGACGTACTTTTTCAGCTTTTCGGTGATGCTCTGGCCGAGGTCTTTGGTGGTCAGGCCGCCCGCCTGAATGTCGTTGATCAACGGGATGCTGATTTTGCCGTCGCTGCGCACCGCGATCTCTTTAATGGAAAAATCCGGCTCCTTCCAGACGTAAATCGAGAGGATGTCGTCCACGCCGATGACATAGTCGTCCCCGATTCCCGGCTGGCCCGCCGCCGCGCCGGCCGGCGACTGCGGAATTGCGGATTCGGAAAAGAACATAAGCATGCAAATCAGAAGGCTGGATCCACGCAAGATCTGTTTCATTTTCAAACCTCTAGAATGATCTGAACTGCCATCCGTTCTTCTTCGGCTTTTGGAAAACTCCAGCGAAAGAAGAATCTCCTTCGGTACTTATCGGCCGCAATCGAAAGACCTATCGAATCTTTTGCAATCGGGCGGCGTTTCGCGCGATTTCCGGATCCTTCGTCACTGCATCTCCAGAATCGTTTTGACTTCGCCGGACGACAGCTTGGGATCCAGCCGGACGGCGGCGGAAAGCGCTTTCTTCGCCTTGTTCCGGTCGCCCATTTTGGAGTAGCTCATCCCCAGGTGATAAAGATACGTGGGGTTCTGCACATCTTTTTTGACGCACTCCTCGAAGAGCTCGATCGCGGAACGATAAGCCGACCGTTTGTAATACACCCACCCGAGAGTGTCGGCGACGTCGGACGACTCGGGCAGCTTTTCCCGGGCCTTTTGCGCGAGCTTCAGGGCTTCGTCCAGATCGCCCTTGTTTTCCGCCATGAGCCAGGCGAGGTTGTTCGCCGCGACCGCCATCGAGGGATCCAGTTTCAGCGCCTCCGAATAGTGATGCCTGGCTTTTTGGCCGTCGTTGGTCATGTCGTGGATGGTTCCAAGAATGACGTGAGTCGGGGCGGAACGAGGATTGACTTTCAAAACGTTCTGAAATTCACGGATCGCTTTGTCATAGGATTTCTGCAGCACAAAGAGCTGGCCGAGCAAGGCGTAGGCGTTCATGCTGTTTTTATCCAAAGAAATGGCTTTGCGGAACGATTCTTCCGCATTCGCGTGCTTCTCGAGGCGCATGTAAATCTGCCCCTTCAATTCCTGCAGTTTCGCCGAAGAAGGGAACTGCTGGATTTGCCGGTCGACGCGCTGCAGCGCTTTTTCAGGCTGTTTCCGGGCGATATGAAGGCCTGCCAGTCCGGACAGGACTTGAATGTTCTGAGGATCCTGTTTGAGCGCGGATTCAAAGGCCGCCTCGGCGCTGCTGTCTTTCCCCAACGCCGCATACGCCATCCCGAGAGGGTGCAATCCCGCCGGGTTGTCAGGATTGTCTTTCGAAAATCGTTCCAGCTCGACGATGGCTTCCTTGTAATATTTCTTCATGACATAGGCGGCCCCGAGGTGCAGGCGGGCCTGGCTGTCGCCCGGACTCGCTTTCAGAGCTTCCTCGGCGTATCGGATCGCCCCATCGGGATCGTTCTTGTCCAGGTAATGCTGCGACAGAGCCGCGTATGCGGGCATATACCGGCTGTCTTTGGCGATCGCTTCTTTCCAGGCCGACTCCGCCTCGGCAGTCTGTTTGTTTTGAAAAAGCGCCAAACCCAGAACGTGCCGGATTGCAGGCGAGTTGGCGTCGATGTTGGCGGCCGATTTGAGTTCGGCGATCGCTTCCGCTTTTTTCTCCAACCCCAGCAGCAGGCGCCCTTTGATGAAGCGCGCTTCGGCGTCCTGGGGATTGGCCTTTATAACCTGATCGATCTGCGGCAGCCCTTTATCGAAGGCCTTCGTGTTGAGATAGAGCGCCGCCAGCCTCTTTTTCAGGACAGGATCGCCGGGCTGAGTCTGGATAAGCTCCTGGTAGAGTTTGACGCTGCTTTCCGGTTTCCCTGATTTTTCATAAAAATCCGCCAGCGCATATCTGCGGGCGGCATTCTTCGGATCGAGATCGACGGCTGTCCGGTAGGCTTGCTCCGCTTTGAGGCCGTCGTTTTGCGCCGCGTAGATCCCGCCGAGAAGCCCGTACAATCTTGCATCCTTCGGAGCGGCGGCGATCCGGGCGTTCACCCGCGCCAGCGCCTTGGCGGGTTGTTTCTGCGCCAGGTGCAGGTCGACGAGCGCGGCCAGGGGTTCATAGCCTTCCGGATCGCTCTTCAGAGCCGACTGGAGCAACGCCTCCGCCTGGGCGAACGAGCCTTGAGCGGTGCGGACTTTCGCCAGGAGCTGAAGGGCGGTCTTGTCGCCGGGCTTCGACTGGAGATAGCGCTCGAACGACGCGGCGGCGGCCGCATAATCTTTTTTTATGAAATGCGCTTCCCCTGAAACGAGCCGGGCTTCCGACAGCGCAGGGTTGAGGTCCAGAGCTTGTTGGGAAAGCCGGACGGCCGAGTCCGCGTCTCCCGCCTCCAGTTTCAGGCTCGCCAGCGCAATATGAGGCATCGCAAAGCGTCCGGCGGTTTTGATGGACTCCGAGAACGCCGCTTCCGCGCGCTTTTTGTCTTTCAGCCCCATGCAGGCCACGCCCAGATAATAATGAGCGATGGAAGAATCCGGGTTTGCGGCGACCGCCGACTGAAGCTGCGCCAGGGCCTCGCGGTCTTTCTTTTGCGCAAGCAGAATCCTTCCTTTTAGAAGCAAGCCGTCGGGATTCTTCGGATCGGCTTTCAGAATTGCATCCGCCGTCCCGGACGCTTTGGAGTAGTCTTTCTGTTTCAGATAAATGTATGCCAGCGCGTTTCTCGCGGCGCTGTTCGAGGCGTCTTCTTTCAGGACGCCCTCGAGAGACTCGATGCTTTTGCCGGCGGCGCCGGAGTTGGCGTAGAATTCGGCCAGGGCCAGGCGATCTCTGGAATCTTTAGGCGCCAGGGAGGCCGCTTTCCGATAGACTTCCTCCGCCTGAGCCAGGTTGTTCTGCGCGGCGTAGATCTGCCCCAGGATGATGTAAAACTCCGACCTGTCGGGATTTTCCCGGATCGCCGCTTCCATCCTCCGGATCGCCTTGTCGGGATTTTTCCCCCGGTAGTACAGGGAGGCGAGCGCGGCGAGCGCGTCCACATTCTGAGGATCGGTTTTCAGGGCCGATTCGAACAGAGCCTCGGCGCGAGCCGAATCTCCTGTTTGCGCATAGGTCGCCCCCAGCCTGTATTGGCCTATGGAGTGGCCGGGATTGCGTCTTAAAAACTCCTCCAGTTCGGTTGCGGCCCGCTTGTAATCCTGAGCGCCGGCGTAAACGCTTCCCAGTATAAGGCGGGCTTCGTTGAGCTCGGGATTTATTTCCAGAGCTTTATTGGCATAAGACATGGCCGCTTTAGGGTCGCCTTGATTCCACTTCAGATCGGCAAGAATAAGATATCCCTGGGCGAAGGAGGGGTCCATCTTGACCGAGGCCGACAGTTCCTGGTCCGCCTGTTTGTATTTTTGGGCTTTCAGATAAGCCACTCCCAGGAAATACCGGGACAGCGCCGAAACCGCGCCCCCCTTCACAGCCTCCTCCAGCTCGGCGACGGCCTCCGCCGGCTTGTTCCGAGACAGCAGGATCCGGCCTTTGATCAAGTGGGCATCCGCGGACTGCGGGTTCTGTTTCAGCATTTCGTCTGCGAGCCGGCCGGCTTTGTCAAGAGAGTTTTGGCCCAGATGAATGCCTGCCAGGACGTTTCTGGCCGCGAGGTCCTGAGGCGCTTCAGCGATGATTTTCTCCAGAATTTGAATGCTCTTTTCCGACTGCCCGGATTTGGCGTAAAAATCCGCCAGGACCATGCGGTGGCGAAAGTCCTCCGGATAGATGTCCCGGAGCTTTGCATAGAACTTTTCCGCCATATCGGGCCTGTTCGCCTGGTAATAATGATAGGCCAGTGCCCGGTTGGCGTCGACCGACCGGTCGTTGGTCTCGAGCGCGAGCTTGTATTGTTCTTCCGCTTCCTCCGCATTCCTGGAAAGGAGATACAGATTGGCAAGTGCGAGACGGGCTTCCGTCGAACGGCCGTTCGAAGCTATAGCCTTTTCGAAGGATTCCTTCGCCCGATCGAAATCTTCAGGAGACCGCTGCTTGTCGATTTCGATATAGGCGGGGATCATGCCCGGCTCGATCTCAAAGGCGCTCTGGATTTCCTCGATAGAAGCATTGATATCGATTTTTCTCGCATAGGAGTTCCCGAGCAACAAAAGCGCATGGACGTTGTCGGGCTGCTTCTTTAATAATGTCTGGCTTTTGAGCCTCGCTTCGTCGAACTTGCGCTCCAAAAGGAGCAGGTTCCCCAGTTTGTGCTGTGCGCCCGGATGCTCGGGATTCAGGGAGGCCGTTTGCAGGAATTCTCTTCTCGCCTCGCCCATTTGCCCGGCTTTGAGGCATGCCAACCCGAATAAATAATGAGCGTCGGCCGACCGGGGATCGGCTTTCAAGGCGTTTTTAAACTCGATGATCGCCTCGTTGAGCTTTCCCTCTTTCAGATAGCGCTGCCCGCTCTCAAGATAGCTCTTGGGATCCCGGGAACAGGAAATCGTTGCTGAAAGAGCGACAAGCAATAAGACCCAAAGGGCTTTTGTCTTTAAAATGCTTCGTGTAGTTTCGGTTGGCATCGTATCCTCGCTATTCATTGCTTAAAAGAACCACAGGCGAGCAATAAACAAGATATTCCCTGCATTACCCTTCCTACTTATCGGTACAACCGGGCGAAATATTATGTTCGCCCGAAGCTGCATAAAAAGTCGGTCGCCGTTTCATTCGGCAAACGGGGCGACAGGCATAATTGTTGGATTTTCAAAAAGAGAAAGGCCGATAAGAGGGGATGCGATGAAGAGCGGGAGCGACGATGGGCGAACAACCTTATGATTGTGAGGAGGCCGGATGCTGAATGTGATGAGCGTCGACGTCGAAGACTACTTTCATGTGGAAGCGTTTTCCTCCTACATCTCGCCGAAGGATTGGGATTCCTACAGCCCCAGGGTTGAAAACAACGTCCTCCGGACGCTCGATCTGTTTGAGCGCTATTCCGTGTGCGGCACCTTTTTTATTCTCGGATGGGTGGCCGAAAGGTTCCCGAAACTCGTGCGCCGGATCGATGAGGCGGGGCATGAAATCGGCTGCCACGGGTACGGCCATCAACACATAGGACGGCAGACCCCGGAACAGTTCCGACAGGACGTTCGCCGGGCTCGGAAGGGACTGATGGACCAGGTCCAGAGAGAGGTGTCCTGCTATCGCGCGCCGAGCTTTTCCATCTACGGCAAAACGCTGTGGGCGCCGGAGATATTGGCGGAGGAGGGCTTTGCCATCGACTCCTCCATCTTTCCGGCGCAACACGACCTTTATGGGATGCCGGACGCGCCTCGGTTTCCCTATTGGCATCGTTTGTCCAACGGCAATTCATTGTTCGAATTTCCGCCTTCGACCCTCCACTTCGGCAAGGTCAAAGTCGGGGTCGGCGGAGGAGGCTATCTCCGTTTCGCTCCTTATGCGGTCACCCGGTGGGCCTTCAAGTCCATCAACAAAAAACACCAGCGGCCGGCGATGGTCTACTTCCACCCGTGGGAGCTGGATCCCGATCAGCCCCGCGTGCCCGTGGGATTCCGGTCCAGGCTGCGGCACTACACCAACCTGGACGCCATGGAGAATAAAATCGCCCGGCTCCTGAAGGATTTTCGTTTCACCACGATTTCCCGCGCCTGCCAGCAACTGGAAGTCTACCGGTCCGGCGCAAAAAGCGCCTGCGGCGTCCATTGACGCGAATGCCTTGTCAAAACTTCTAAATCTCTTCGTATAAATTCCGATAAGGGCTATTGAGCATCAATTGCTGAACGCTGCCTGTCAGCCGCAACGGAATCGTCTGAGAGGCCCCTGCGGCTGTTGGAACGATCGCGGCAGTATAAGGAAATTACATGTGGCGATATCTAGCCTTCCGGAAATTATGCGCCGTAACCGCTGAAACGATTCTTCTGCTTTGCTGCAGCCTCGCGGCCTATTGTTTCCGGTTCAGTTTTTCCTACATCCCGCTAGAGAATCAATACTATCTGTTGAAGTCGCTTTTGATCGCGGCGATCTTCCAGCTCTTCCTGCACCTGAACGACCTCTATGATTTTCAGGCGACGCGCACGACGAGGCAGTTTGCCATCCGCCTCGCGCAGGCGCTGATTATGGCGGTGGCGGCCGTCCTGACGATCCAATATTTCGCTCCGGGAATCACGCTGGGCCGGGACGTTTTATATTTCAACCTTGCGCTCAGTTCCGTGTTCCTCGCCTTGTCCCACGCGGCCCTTCGCGTCTACCTGAGATCCCGCACCCCGCATACCAACATGCTGGTTCTGGGGACCGGGCCTCTTGCCCGGGAGCTGGTCAGGGAAGTGCTGCGCCACCCGGAGCTGGGCATCAAAGTGGTCGGCTTTGTAGGCGACAGCCCCCAGCTGGTCGGCATCTCGATAGTGAACCCGAAAGTCATCGGCCTCTGCCAGGATTTGCCTCAGCTGGTCTCCAGCCATAAGGTGGACCGAATTATCGTGGAGCTGCAGGACCGGCGCGGGAAACTGCCGATCCGCGAACTGCTCGATTTCAAAACTCAAGGGGTCGCCGTCGAGGACGCCACCACCTTTTATGAACGCGTCGCGGGCAAAATACCGATCGAAAACCTCAAGCCGAGCTGGATGGTTTTCAATTCGGGGTTCAGCGTTTCCAAAAAGCTCCTGATTGAAAAACGCATTATTTCAATCCTGGCGTCCTCTTTTGTATTGCTGATCACATCCCCCATCCTCCTGTTGACGGCGATCGCCATCAAGCTGGATTCCAAGGGCTCCATCTTTTTCCGGCAGGAGCGCGTCGGTCAGAACGGCCGCACGTTCACCCTCTGGAAATTCCGGTCCATGCGCGAAAACGCCGAAAAAGAGTCCGGGCCCGTGTGGAGCGCCGGCGCCGCCGACAAGCGCGTCACGCGCGTCGGGAAGCTCATGCGGCGGACCCGTTTGGATGAACTGCCGCAGCTGTTCAACGTGCTCAACGGCGATATGAGCATGGTGGGCCCGAGGCCGGAACGCCCTCATTTTGTGCAGCAGCTGGCCGAAACCATACCTTTTTACCAGTTGCGCCACGTCGTCAAACCGGGACTTACGGGCTGGGCTCAGATCAGTTACGGCTATGCCAACTCGTTCGAGCACACGGTGGAAAAACTTCAGTACGATCTTTTTTATATCAAGAACATGTCCTGGATTCTGGACGCAATGATTTTATTCGAAACCTTCAAGACGGTTTTGGTCAGAAAAGGCTCTTAGGACCTGTTGCCTATTGACAGGCCCGCTTTTCTTCCCGCTCACCCAATCATCCCCCACGAATTGAAAGTGCGATCTTGGTGACATCCGTCACGATAGCTTGGCTGTATTCCCCGATACGAAATGCGAATAATCAGAGGAAACCCATATGACGCATTCCATCGGAATCCATCGAACATTATTCCTGGCGGCAACCCTGCTGCTCCTCGGCGCAGGGTCGCTTTCGGCCGCGGACGTCGCTCTCGCATGGGACGCGAGCACTTCGGAAAATATCGCGGGGTATCGGGTGTATGTGGGAACCGCGCCCGGGGCTTACAGCGCTTCTACGACGATCGGGAACCAAACGACTTACACGGTGACGGGCCTCGGCGCCGGCGCCTACTATTTCGCCGTAAAAGCATTCAACGCCGCCGGCTACGAGAGCGATTTTTCCAATGAAGTGTCGACGACCATAACCGGATCCGGCTTTACCTGCGATCTGAACGGCGACAGCGGCGTCAATGCCCTCGACCTGCAGAGGATGGTCAACATCATCCTCGGGCTCGCTTCCGGTTCCGCCAGCTTCGATTTGAATTCCGATGGGAAAGTGGACGTTTTGGATTTGCAGATTCTAAACAATGTTGTTTTAGGCCTCAGGAGCTGCTCATAATGAAAAACAATAATTCAAACTCCGCTGCGACGATGTCTCGACGCCGCCCCTGTCTCAAAGCGGCTGTTTGTTTCCTCTTTTTAGTCCTGGCAGCATCGTTCCTGAGCGCCAACGCATCGGCTCAAACCGCCGTCCTGACCGTGGGGTCCACATCGAGTTCGCCGGGGGCTTCCGTCAACATTCCCCTATCCTTCAGCCCCTCCGCTTCGCCGGCCAGCTCCCTGCAGTTTGAGCTCACGATTCCGAGCGCCATGACTTTCGTTTCCTGCACGACAGGCGCCGCTTCCTCGGCCGCAGGCAAAAGCGTTCAATGCAACCTTTCTTCCGGAGTCGTGCGGTTTTTGATTTTCGGCTTGAACACAAACGCCATTGCAGCGGGAGTTCTTAGCGAAGTCCAATTCGCCATTTCTGGAACCGCCTCCGGAGTCCTGCCCATAACGATCAGCGGAATCGTGGTGTCCGATTCTTCCGGGAATTCCATCGCGTCCTCCGCAAGCTCCGGAAGCGTTACGCTTCCTCCCCCCGCCGATACGACGGCGCCGGCAGTCGCGATCGGCTCCCCGACTTCCAACACGACCTACAGCACGACGGTTGCGACCATGAGCCTCGGCGGGACCGCATCCGACCCCAGCGGCATAACGGCTGTGACGTGGACGAACAGCCGGGGCGGAAGCGGATCGGCGAGCGGGACGACGAGCTGGACGGTGAGCGGGATTGCGCTGCAGAGCGGATCGAATGTTTTGACGGTGACGGCGCGCGACGGCGCCGGCAATACCGCGACCGACACGCTGACCGTGACGTACACGCCGCCGGATGCGACGGCGCCGACGGTTGCGATCGGAACCCCGACGTCCAACACGACCTACAGCACGACGGTTGCGACCATGAGCCTCGGCGGGACCGCATCCGACCCCAGCGGCATAACGGCTGTGACGTGGACGAACAGCCGGGGCGG
>CAZXSV010000034.1:0-40232 GCA_964642735.1 uncultured Acidobacteriota bacterium | reverse complement strand
TCCGCCCGGCGCTCGCGCCAAAGTGTAAACGTTATTCATTGACAGGCCCTAAGCAGCCCCTGATGAAAGTGCAGCGGGCTGCCAGACAACCGCGAGCGATTCCGGCCGGATGGCGGCAATCGGATCGTGGCAGGGTCCGCGGCCTGTGAATCCACTGTCAGGGCAGCAGGATCTTGCGCACTTCACCTTCCGGATCGTCGACCATCCGGCAGTTGTTGTCGAACACCATCGTCTGGCGCCGCGCCGGATCGAACGCCTCCCAGGGCAATCCGGGCTGGCCGGGATTGCCCGTGCGGGCGAAATTCACCCATGCGGTGGCCATCTTTTTCGCCAGCGCCTGCGCTTCTGGCCCGTTGCCGGTTCCCTGTTCGCAGCGCTTGGTGTTGTCGAAGCAGAAGGCGAGCTCCGCAGTATGCCAGGCGCCCGCATCTTCCAGCATCGGCGATTGCCATGTGAAATACCACGTGAATGCCGGCGCGCCCTTCTGCCGGTGCTTCATCGTGGCCATGCGCATGACGTTGTTGAATAGGTTAAGGCTGTTCAAGCCGCTGCCATTGCACATATAAGACAGCGTACGAATGCTTTTCTCCGGATGCGCTTTCTTCAGCGCCGCGATCAGCGCCGCAGCCTTGGCTTCGCCGTAGCTCTTCGTAAGCGTGTCCCGCCACTCCGCTTCCGTTGGCCGGGAACGCATGGAATTTCCCTCTTCGCTCACCAATCCGATCAACATCGGCACGTTCTTCGAAATCTCAGGAGCCGCATCGTAAAAGGATCGCATTGTAATGATGCGGCCGTCGACTGTAGGCCCCCAGCCCACGCGCGGTTTCTCGACGCCGGGCGGAGGGATCGGCCCCCACACGCCCATCGGCGGGCTCATCTCAGCCGCCACGGCATCGCCGATCTCATTCAATTTGGCCCATTCCATCTTCTGGAGCGCGGCGATGTTTTTGACGCCGAGTTCGGCGACAACCCGTTTGGCAAACTCCCTGGATTGCTCGCCGCTGGGAGGATTGCCGCCGCCGCCCGACTGCGCCGACGCGCGATGAATCAGTTTCGCCGCCGAGGGCATCCCCAACAGCGTTGTCACCTTGGATCCGCCGCCCGACTGGCCGTAAATCATGACGCAACCCGGATCGCCGCCAAAATTGGCGATGTTGTCCCGGACCCAGCGAAGGGCCGCCACCAGGTCGGTCATGCCGACGTTCACCGAATCGGCATAAGCCGGTCCGCCGATGGAGGACACATCGAAGAATCCGAGGACGTTGAGACGGTGATTAACCGTCACGGACACGACGTCGTGATGTCGGGCCATCTGAGCTCCATCCTGCGAGGCGAGTTCGTATGCCGAGCCAAAGCTGAAGCCGCCGCCGTGAATGTAGAACATCACCGGGCGTTTGCCCGTCAGGCCGGGCGTCCAGATGTTCACCTTGAGCATGTCCTCGCTCTGCCAGCCGTCGTTCCACTGCTGCAGGAACGTTTGCTCGCTCGACCAGTCATGCAGGCGCTGCGGGCAATTGGGCCCATACGTCAGGGCAGAAAGCTCGCCCTCCCATGGCTTGGGCGTTTTGGCCGGAAGCCACCGGTTCTCGCCTCCCGTGTTCTCTCCATACGGCACGCCTTTGAACGTCAGGACGCCATCCTCGACATAGCCCCGCACTTTTCCGTATTTCGTTTTCGCAACGGCTGTCCGTGGCGTGCTGCAGCTTGCCGCCTGCGCCTTGGGCGCAGCTTTATCCGCGCCGCCGCCTGAATTGCATGCTGTCGCCGCCAGCGCTGCCGCGCCCGCCGTAGCCGACAGCAGCAGCGCCTGACGGCGGTTGATCCTGGCGCTGTTTTGTGAATTTGACTTCGACACTGTGCCTCCTCTCAGGGCGCATCGGCGGCCGCCCGCTGCGGCCGAGTTGCGTCGCCGATGCAATACCGGGCGGTTGAAACGACTCTGTCGCCGGAAAAATACGAAATAGGGCGTCTTCCTTGCTTTGATTTAACGCGACGGATGTCGAAATCCCGTCCCGATGTTAAAATCCTAGCACAACGACTGTCACATTTCTGTGACATATTTTCCGAAAAGCGACGATCCTCTGCGGCCGGACGACGGATTCCCCATTTATGGCTTGTGCGATTTTTTTCAATAGCTTATAAACGTCCCGGGGAGGCTTGAATGAAAATCCATCCATGCTGTGCGTTTGCGGCCGCGGCGATTGCATGCTGTTTGTTCATGGCCGGCTGCAAAAAGTGGGATGAAACCGAAACGGGTCCCATCAAGACCGTAGTCCAAAAGGGCGGGCAGACGCTCCGATACTCCGAAACATCCGGCGTGAAGCCGGTTTACGGGAATGGGTTCGCATTCAAGGATCTGAATCGGAATGAAAGGCTTGATCCCTATGAAGACTGGCGGCTGACGGCCGATGAAAGGGCGAAAGACCTCGCCTCGAAGATGAGCGTCGATCAGATCGCAGGACTCATGCTCTACAGCGGGCACCAGGCGATACCTGCGGCCGGGGGTCGGTTTGCTTCGACCTACCGCGGCAAGCCCTTCGCCGAGAGCGGCGCTCAGGCGTCGGACCTCACAGACGCCCAAATAAAATTTCTCACCGGCGACAACCTGCGGCACATTCTGGTGACTTCGGTGGAGAGTCCGGAAGTCGCCGCCCGCTGGAACAACAATGTGCAGGCGCTGTGCGAGAGCCTGGGCCTCGGCATCCCCGCAAACAACAGCTCGGATCCCCGCCACCACACCGTCTCCGACGCGGAATACAACGCCGGCGCCGGCGGACGGATCTCGATGTGGCCCGGGTCTCTGGGCATGGCCGCCACATTGGATCCCAAGCTTGTGGAACGGTTCGGACAAATCGCCTCCCGGGAATATCGAGCGCTTGGCATCACGACCGCGCTGTCTCCGCAGATCGACCTGGCGACCGAACCGCGATGGAGCCGCGTCAGCGGCGCCTTTGGCGAAAGCCCGCGCCTGTCGGCGGAAATGGCGAAAGCCTATATCGACGGCTTCCAGACTTCCTCAAAGGAAAAGGAAATTGCCGGCGGATGGGGGTATGAGAGCGTCAACGCGATGGCCAAGCACTGGCCGGGCGGCGGGCCGGAGGAAGGCGGCCGGGACGCCCACTTCTCCTACGGCAAATACGCCGTGTATCCCGGAAACAATTTCGCAGCCCACCTGATCCCGTTCACCGAGGGCGCCTTCAAGCTTGCGGGCCCAACGAAGATGGCGTCCGCCGTCATGCCCTATTACACCATTTCCTATGGCATCGACACGACGAACGGGGAAAACGTGGGCAACAGCTATAGCCGGCGCCTCATCGGCGGGTTGCTCCGCGGCGACTATGGATTTGACGGCGTGGTTTGCACCGACTGGGGCGTTACGAAAGACGTTGCGGCCGTCGACGGATTCGGAACGACTCCCTGGGGCGTTGAAACGCTCACGGTCGCGGAAAGGCATTACAAAATCATCATGGCGGGAGTCGACCAGTTCGGCGGCAACAACCAGGCGGGCCCTGTGGCAGAAGCGTACCGGATGGGCGTCAAAGAACACGGCGAAAAATTCATGCGCGCCCGCATGGAACAGTCGGCCGTCCGCCTGCTCAAAAACATTTTCCGAACCGGCTTGTTCGAGAATCCCTACCTGGACGTCCGGGAAAGCAATGCCGTCGTCGGCAACGCGGATTTCATGCGGGAAGGGTATGCGGCGCAGCTGAAGTCCGTCGTGATGTTGAAAAACCGGGGCAAGGCTCTTCCGGTTCAGAAAAACAAGACTGTTTACATCCCCAAGAAATTTACGCCCGCAGAAAGAGATTTTTTCGGCAAAGAGACTCCCGCCTCGCTCGACTACCCGATCCATATCCCTATCGTTAAGAAATATTTCAACGTCACCGACAATCCTTCTGAAGCGGACTTCGCCCTTGTCTTGATCAGCAATCCCAAAACAGGCGGCGGCTATGATCCCGCGGACATGAAAAAAGGCGGGACGGGGTACGTGCCGATCAGCCTTCAGTACGGGCCTTACAAAGCCGTTTACGCCCGCGATCCGAGCATCGCAGGCGGGGATCCGCTGGAGAAATTCACCAACCGCTCCTACAAAGGCAAGTCGGTCGCGGCTTCCAACATCGGCGATCTGAAGATGACGCTCGACGCCAGGAAAGCCATGAAGGGCAAGCCGGTGGTCGTCATCATCCGGATGTCCAACCCGATGGTCTTCAGCGAGTTCGAAAAAGAAGTTGACGCGATCCTGGCGGTCTTTGACGTCCAGGACCAGGCGCTGATGGACATCCTCTCAGGCGCCGCCGAACCCTCCGGCCTGCTGCCGATGCAAATGCCGGCAGACATGAAGACGGTGGAAGAGCAGAAAGAAGACGTTTCGTTCGACATGAACTGCCACGTCGATTCGGAAGGCAATGCGTACGATTTTGGTTTTGGCATGAACTGGTCGGGAGCGATCAAGAGCGGGAGGGCGGCGAAGTACCGGAATCCATGATTCGGAATCCGGGGATGCGGCCCAAAACCGACATCCGTCATTCGTAACGGAGCGATTCAACCGGATCGAGCCTTGCCGCCTTCGCCGCCGGATAGATGCCGAAGATCATGCCGACCGAGACAGACACGAGGAATGCAAGCAGGATGGAGTTCAGCGTGACGATCGTGGACCATCCGGCCATCATGGCCACCAGACGGGACAGCCCGAAACCGCACGCGACTCCCAGCAGGCCTCCCGCAAAAGAGATCAGGACGGCTTCCACGAGGAATTGGCGCAGAATGTCGCGCTTGCGCGCTCCGACGGCGCGGCGCACGCCGATTTCGTGCGTGCGCTCGAGGATGCTGGCCAGCATGATGTTCATGATTCCGATGCCGCCCACGAGCAGCGAAATGGACGCGATCGCGACCATCACCATTTCGAAGATGCGCTGGGTCCGTTTCTGCTCGGCCAACAGTTCGGCGGGCACGATCATGCTGAAATCGTTCTCGTTGCGGTGCGACGCATTTAAAATCCCGCGCACCACATCGCCGGCGACGCCGACATCCGCCGCCGCGTCGAGTCGCAGGTAGATGCCGTCGATCTCGTCGCTCAGCGCCGCCTTGCTCCGGTTTTCGTCGAGCCGGTAGATCACGCTGTCGATCGGCGCATAGATCAGATTGTTCAGATCCCTAGCTTTTACGCCGGAAAGCTCGCTTCCCAAAGTAAGCTGCGTTCCCAGCACGCCTATGACCCGCAGCCACTGTTCGTTGAGCTTCAGGTATTCCCCCACCGCCTGCTTCTGCGGGAACAGATTCGCCTTTGCGCCTTCGCCCAAAACGCAGACGGCGGCCCTGCCGTCATTGTCGCTGTTGTCAAAGAAGCGGCCGGCGGCGAGCTTCAGGCCGGCGATTCGCTGGTATTCAGGAGCGACGCCGTAAACCGCCGGATTGTCCTGCCGCGGCTTGGGAAATATGGCGGTCGGCGTAAAGATCTTCCGCGGCGTCGACAGCGCCAGATTGGAGACGTTGGCGCGGATCACTCTCAAATCCTTGAACGAGAGGCCGGGAGACGTTTTACGTATTTTCAGCAACTCCTGGGTGTCGGCCACATCCTTGGCTTCGACGATCAGATTGCGCACGCCCAGTTGCTCGATGAAGGCGAGCACCTGCTGCTGGGCGCCGGCCCCGATCGACAGCATGGACACGACGGCGGCTACGCCGAAGATGATGCCCAGCATCGTCAGCAGCGCCCGCAGCTTCCGTGCGCCCAGGTTTTGCAGGGCCAGGCCCATGTCAGGAAGCCACTGCCTCCCGCGCATCGAATGCTTTGATTCTTCACCCGGCCGTAACGTCAATTCCCCGCTCCTTTAGGCATTGAGGCCAGAGGCCCTGTTTTCGCCGCAGGCCTGTTCTTCTGTTGATCCGGATTCACGAGCGCCACCTCGGTTCCTTCGGGAATTCCTTCGATGACGGCGCGGCTTTCGGTAAGGTATCGGATGCGGACGTCGCGGGCTTCCCATCCATGGGCGCGACGCGTAAAGACGACCGGCTTCCCTTCCTTCTGATGAACCGCCTGGCGCGGAATCGACAACGCATTGCGCACATCCTTCGCCATAACCGTCACCCGGGCCGTCACTCCAAGGTTCAGCGGATCGCCTTTGGTATCGACCGTAAAAACCGCCGCAAAGCTCCGGGTGGAGAGCGCTTCGATATAGTCCAGGGTCGTGGAAGCGCTTTCCGATGAAATCGCCGTCTGGTCCAGAGACTTGATCTTGCCTTTGTAAACTTTCAGAGGCTGCGAATCCACCACGACCTCGATCTCCTGCCCCGACTCGATGCTCGCACGGTCGGTCTCGATAATCTTGGCCGCTATTTCCATCTGATCCACTTCCTGGATGTTCGCAATGGTGCGGCCGGGGAACGCCTGCGAGCCCGGCCGGTATTCGGGTATTTCGGTCTCCGACGATATCGAAATGCCGCCGCTCGCCGAGAGCAAAGACTCGATGTTCTGGCCGCGCACGACGATCCCGCTGATGGGCGCCCGGCAGGTCATGTTGTCGATAAACTGCTGCGCCAGTTTCATCCCGATCGTCGCCTTGGTGCGCGCCACATCCTGCACGGCAAGATCCGCGGCATCGGAGCTGGCCCGAGACTTGATGTCGCGCTGCAGCTGCTCGAGCTTTCGCCTGGATTCTTCCATGCTGATCACATTCTTGCGGGCCTCTATCCCGCTGATGAGGTCGTTCCCTTTCGCCTTCAGTTCCGCGCGCTTCACAGCGAACTGCGCCTGGAGCAGCGACACCTGCTCCCTTGCAACGCGCACCGCCTGATCCGCTTTCATTTTCCTGATCTGCTGCTCCGCTTCCTCCAGCTGCGACTTGCTCTGTTCGAGGTTGTATTCCTGTTCGCCGGGATCGAATTCGACCACCACGTCGCCCTGTTTCACGTAGGCGCCCGTTTTCGCCAGGCGCACGATCTGCAAGGCGCCGCCGGCCACCGGAGGGGCGACGATGGTCGCCATCCGGGCGGGGCGGAGCTCTCCGAGCGTGAGGATTTTCGCCTCGACAGGTCTTTTTTCAACGCGGACCGCCGGGACGTCCGCATGGGGTTTTCGGAAACCGAGGAAATTTGAAAAGGAGGAACAGGCGGCCGTCGAAACCAACACGGGGGCTAGTAAAATCAGTTTCAGGCGGACTCGTTTTGAAAGGGTCATGATTCGAAATTTGGCATTATTCATAGGCGCCGCTCACCGCTTGTCCCGGGTTTCGGCCAGCGTGGGATCCTCGAGGGCGACGAGCTCTCCCTGTTTCAATCCCGATGCGACCAGCGCTTGCCAGCCGTTTCGGCGCGCGATCTGGAGCGTTCGTTCCTGAAAGCCGCCATCGGTGCGGACATAGGCTGCCATCCGGCCTGCCCTGTCGAAAACCGCCTCAACCGGAATAATGATGGAGTCGGGCAAACGCTCGACCTCCACGCGCAGGGCGGCTGTCATCCCCGCCCGGAGCCTCGGGTCGCGCTGCTCCAGCTCCACTTTCAGATCGAAGCTCTTCCTGGTCGGATAGGTGGAATAGTCCAGCTTCGCCAGCGTGCTGATCTCGCTCACCCGGCCTTTATGCTCCTTGTCGGGCGTCGCTTCGATGTTGCAGGTCGCCCTCTGGCCCAAGGCTACCCGTCCGCGGTCGGCTTCATAGACCGGGGCTTTCGCGTGGACGGTGGACATGTCGGGAATCTCGGCGATGGCCGCTCCGGCATATGCCCGGTCGCCTTCCTTGAACGTTGGCGTCGAGCCCCCGAGAATGTTGGTGCGCGCGCGCGAATTGGGCAGCAGCGTGATGGTCCCATCGCCCGGGGAGGTCAATGTGAGCGCGGCCAGGTTCTTTTCCGCCTGTTCGAGATCAGCCCTGGCTTTGTCGCGTCTGCGATAAATGCCGGCAAGGTCCGCCTCGGATCCTATGCGGCTGGAAGCGATTTTCGCATCCAGCTCGCGCAATCTCTGTTCGGCCCTGGCCACGGCGAGCAGGTTCTTCTCGTTCTCCAGCGCAGGAATGACGTCGCGGGTCGCGGCGTCGAGTTCGGCGCGTTCCAGCGCGAATTTAGCGCTCATCATGTCCGTCTGGTTCTGCTCGTCTGCAAGACGCCGCTGGGCGTTAACGCGCGCGATTTCAGCTTCCACCTGGCTCATTGCCGCCCGGAACTGATCCGCGCTGCGTTGCAGGCTGGTCGGATCGAACACGACCACGACATCTCCCTTTTTGACATGCGCGCCGTCGGCCGCCAGCTTCAGCACCTGCAATTCTCCGGCATTATAGGGCGCCGTGACGACTTTGGAAGAGCCGACGGCGATCTCGCCGCGAAGCTCCACATAGTCGATAAAATCGCCCCGCTTGACGGCAGCGGTCGGAATCGTCGAGACTTCGCTTTTCCCCCAGGGGCGCCACAGGTAAAGTCCGGCGCCTGCCGCCAGCATAAAAGGCAGAATCAGGGCCATGCGGCGAATCCACGACGCAGCGCGCGATTTTGTATGGTTCATTTTTGCCCCATAATCCCTTTGTCGGCCATGATCGGGACTGGAGGAAGGAGCGACAGTTTCATTCCCTCTTTGATTCCCGACTCCACGACTGCTTCGCATTCATTCATGGGACCGAGCTTCACGGGCTGAAGTCTCGTCCTGCCGTTTTCGATCACCTGCACGGCCGTCTGGCCGTCGCGATCCACAATTGCCTCGCGGGGGACAAGCAGGACATTTTTTGCGCCATCCAGCCGCAAATCGACGGACGCGGTCAGATCGGGCAAAAGCTTCGGATCGCTCCCGTGAATCAGGACCGTGACGGAGAAATATCGAATTCTTTTCAGATAGGTGCTCGAAACGCCTATGGCGCCGATGCTCTCCACTTTGCCGGAGAAAACGAGGTCGGGATAGGCATCGAGGCGTATCTCGGCAGGCTGGCCCACGTAGACCTTTGAAATGTCCACCTGGTTGGCTCGTGCGATGACCTGCATCGCCGAAGGATTGACAACCACCATGACGCCGCCGCCGGACCGCACTTCGTCTCCTTCCTGCGGATCCACCATATGCGAGCCTTTGTAGACGGGCGACAGGACGGCCAATCCCGCGATCGGAGACGTCAACGTCATGTTCTCTATGTTGCGCTGCGCATATTCCGCCGCCATTTTCGCGCGGTCGCGCTGGATTTCCAGGATGCGCAATTCCGCGTCCTGCGCTTCACGCTTGAGAGCATGGGAATCCTTCAGCTGTTTCAGTTTTGCTTCCGCTTCGGCCAGGTTCACTTTGTTGATTTCGGCCTGGTATCCGGGCACAACTTCATTTTTGCGCATCTCGACGCGCGCCGCCTGGACGTCCACTTCGGCGCCCTTCAGCTCGGTTTCGTCCGCCGCCCGGGCAGCCGCCTGGTCTGCCTGCCTTTTCCGGATCTGCTGGACAAGATTGTCGTATTCGGCCTTCTTGTCCAGGATATTTTTCTCCTGGCTCTGGCGGTCGAATTCCGCCAGAACGTCTCCCGCGCTTACTCGCGTGCCGTTGCGTACGATTTTAGTGATGACCATGAGGCTGGCCATTTGGCCGGAAAGCCTCGGCGCCTGGACATTGTAGGACTGCACGGCGCCTACCGCGCCGCTCAGTCGCAGATTTTTTTTGAAATCGCTCCGTTTCACCGTAACGGAGCGCGCCGAGGAAGCGGCGCCGGAAGCATCAGCCCGGAAGGCAGGCCTGCTGCAGGCGCTGAAGCACAGCGCTATGGCTGCCGCAATCAGCGCCCGAAGAGAAGCCGCCCGCGACCCCCGGAATTTTTCGGAAAAAAGCCCGCATCGGTTCGAAAAAAGCACCGCTCGGCCTCGCCGGAAAATGCATCCGATTAAACAAACTGTTTTCTTTTGAATCGTTTATTAAACGCCAAAACATCAAAATAGTTTACATATTATTTCAGAAACTAATTTCGTAGTACTCGCGGATTTCTTCGCCGAAATGACGCCTATGGATGGCGGCTCGTCAGTCATGGTCGCCGGGATACTGAAAGGAAAACACCTGATCCAACAGGCGGTCCATCGCGATGTTCGCCGCCGCAAAACGGCCCGGAGCGGAAATAATTTCTTCGGCAGTTTGAATATAAAGCCCTTCCACCAGTTCATTCCGGCAATTGTCGAGAATTTCTTCTGCCCCCCGGGGGGTCATTTCCAGATGGAACTGCAGCCCGACAATCCGGTCCTGGAAGACGAACGCCTGGTTGCGGCAGGCCGCGCTTTCGGCTGCGTGCAGGCATCCCGTCGGCACGTCGAAAGCATCCCCATGCCAGTGCAGCGCCTCCATCTCCCGGGGAAAATCGGTAAAGACGCGGGATTCTGCGGCGGCGCAGGTTTTTCGCACGGGAAACCAGCCGATTTCCTTCCAGCTGTTTCGGTAAACGCGGGCGCCGAGCGCATCGGCGACCAGCTGGGCGCCGAGGCATATGCCGATCACAGGCTTTCCGATATCGATGGCTTGCCGCAGGAAAGTTTTTTCCGCGGCGAGCCAGGGATAAATGACTTCCTCGTAAATATTCATAGGACCGCCCATTATGACGAGCCGGTCAAAATCATTCATTTCCGGCAGCGAATCCCGCCGATGGAAACGGGTGGCGCTGAGGCGATGGCCGCCGCGCAGCGCCCAGGATTCGATGCTCCCGAGGCCTTCAAAAGGAACGTGCTGGATCCAGTGTATGTTCATCGATTCTCCGTGGAACGTATCCTTCGACCGAAACAGTATAAACTCATTTTTGTCAAAGCAATTCTGTTGCGACGCCGCGCAACAGGAAAAAAGCAAAAGCGAATGCGCTTACAGCATGCTTGTCGGCGGCGAATCGCGGACCTATGATACGATTAAATCCAAAGAGGAATAAATGAAAAGACCGGCGAGGATCTTACAGAAGCCAAACGTTTTATCTGGATAAAGATTCCAAGGACAATTGGCTCTGGAATTTATTGGGGTTTGCTGCAATGGATGCGCAATGGCTTAAATACCGAAATCCCGAACGATTCAGCATCTATAGACCAACCTATGTCGAGCTGTTTCATATCTTCGTCAAGGACGCGAATGAAATAGAAAAAACGCTGCCGCCTCTCAGGCTGGCAGTCGACTCGAGGATGGATGTCAGGATCGCGGAATGGCAAAGAAGATTGAAGGAATTCAGAATCGCCCTCGACGTCTCCCCGATCGCCGATCCGCCATAATGTCGCCAGAACATAAAAAGGCCGCTCTCCGGAGCGGCCTTTGCAATTTTTCGGAGCAGCCGGAAAAATACTAAGGGCCTGCGCAAAAATAAGTTCGCATTTTGGCGCGAGCGCCGGGCGGGCAGATGCAAGGCGGCGCGACGCAGGCGATGTGGGACATCGTCGAGGAGCGCTAACGCAGCAGATGCCCGCCCGCCGCCGCGCCCCGCAGGGCTGCCGGCTCTCAGAATCGCAAGTATCTATGTCACTTTTTCGCATGTTCAACCAACCTGAGAGCCAGCAGCAAAATGTGTAGTTTTTGCGCCGGCCCTAAGCCTTGAAGCGCCATCCAATAATGCTGACAGCGCCCAGACTGAGGCCGAGGAGAAGCATGAGCGAAGGTTCGGGAACTGCTTGCTTTTCCGTTTATCTAAAACATGGATTTCACAAGCAGAAACTATTCACTTGCCCTTGACGATCCGCACAGAATCTATTCCCTCGATTGGCACGCCGTCGTAATTGCTCCCCAAAAGCACGGCTTCAGTGCTGGTTAAGGTCAGATTGAGCTTCTGCGTTTCGAAATGCATCATCAGGTCATAATATTCGTCGAGATTGAGATCCGTAATCACATAGCGGATCAGAGGAGCTCCAGCCAGAGTCATGGCCCCTGGATTCACTGTGGATACATCAAAATCTTCAGACCCGAACATGGCTACGGGAAGCACGCCTTTGGATCCGAGATTGATGCTGTTGGGGTAGGATCCGGGTTTGATGTCAATGAGCGCTGTTATGAACGATTGTCTCAGCGCAAGCACGTGATGTCCTCCGGAAGCAATAGCCACGAAGTTGTTTCCCACCGGCGCCTCAGCCTGGTAGTATTGATTGTCCCCCCAAGCGATAATCGAGCCATCTGTTTTTAGCGCCAGACTGTGATTGAATCCGGCTGCAATCGCAATAAAGTCGTTGCCGGATGGCGGAGTGGCTTGACCATAATTATTGTTGCCCCAACCGATAATCGAACCGTCAGTTTTGATCGCCAGACTGTGATTGAATCCAGCTGCAATCGCAACAAAGTCGTTGCCGGATGGCGGAGTGGCTTGACCCCACCCGTTATATCCCCACCCTATAATTGAGCCATCAGTTCTGAGGGCTAGACTGTGGTTGGCTCCGGCGGCGATTGCCAGGAAGTCGTTACCGGAAGGCGGCGTAGCTTGGTCGTAATAGTTGTAGCCCCAGGCGATAATCGAATTGTCCGATGTTAGCGCCAGACCATGATAGCCGCCGGCAGCTATCGCGGTGAAACTCGTGCCGGAGGGTGCAGCGGTTTGGCCATAAGAGTTGCTTCCCCAGGCGATAATCGAGCCGTCTGTTCTGAGCGCAAGGCTGAAGGCAACTCCGGCGGATATCGCCGCAAAATCGTTGCCGGAAGGTGCAGTGGCTTGACCGCAATAGTCGCCGCCCCAAGCGACAATCGATCCGTCCGCTTTGAGCGCAAGGCTGTGATATCCGCCGCCGGCGATCGCCACGAAGTCGTTGCCGATCGGCGAATCAGATTGGAGCCAATTGTTATAACCCCAGGCGATGATTTCTTCTGCGAAAGCCGGACAAACAGCAAAAGACAAAAGGACCGCTGAGAACAGGCCGATTGCCAGAATTTGCCGCAAGCCGACAAGCAATAGCGATAGTTCAAAGCTTTTCATATTTTATCCTTTCGTTGAGTATCGGTTCGATACGCGGTGTTGTTATTTTTTCTATTTCTCCATCATTTGGCGGTTGCTCACAATCGGAAGCAGAAAACATGCTGCCCAGACACGGTAGATACAAATCATCCTGAAAGCCGATGCCGCGTCATCAAGCATTCAAATCCCCCATCCCTGTCAGAAACGGACAACTATCCGATGTTCAAAGAGCGAGAAATAGCGACAAACAGGAACGTCAGCCGTTCCATAATCTTCACATGCTTCCTCGCTCACGAGTTGACAATATACAAAACAGATATCGAATAGCTATTAAGATCTTAGTTATATAATATATTAAGTGAAAAAGAGAAAGCCAGTGCAAAATTCGGAAGCGAGGAGGCGCTAAGAGCGATTCAGCTCCGTATTGAAGAGGTCCCGGTTGTCAGCGGGATTTCCGGGCGCGCGGATTGCGGCTTTGCTCTGGGGACGGAGCGCCGGAAGCCATCCCCACGAAAAAACGCTTGTCCTGATCCTTCCAGTACCCGGCGGCATCCTCGAAAATAGCGCGAGCTGTTTCCATTTCCCCAGGGCTGCACTCTTGAAAAGACTCAGGATTGTAGATCAGCAGAGCGTAGCCGTCCGCTTCGAGCCAGGACAAATCCGTTATGCACTCCTCGAATGCATCCCAGTTGGGTCCGAAGTAAGAGGGGAACTGCAGCGCCTTGGACGCCGCACGAAGGAAATCCTCCTTTCGCCTGACTGCGGCGAGATTCAATTCGAAAACCGCCAGGCCCGCCCGGGCGGCCGCGGAGCGGAAGCCGGCGTCAACCGCCTTTTCGACTGCATAGACGCCCGAATTCTCTGCTTTGGAAAAGAGCCGCGCCCAATCTTTCATGCGTCACTCCCGGATTCGCTTGAAACTGCCGTAATGGTCGTCTGTGTAGTAATAGTCCGAATTTCCGCCGGCGACGATCCGGCGCGCGCCGCGGTCGCGGGACCCGGGCGTGACGACCGTGTATTCGCGCCAGTAGCCGCGGGGTTTGGCAGGCAGCAGTCTTTCGCGGTTGCCGAACGTCGACCCGTCCTTCGAAAAAGGAAACGGCCCGTTGGACTCGATAAGCGCCAGCGTTTGACGCGCTTCAGGCGGCAAATCCGCCACGCGAATCTCATCCGCTCCGATCCCGGCGCCTCGATGGACCGCATCGGGAGTCGCGGCGGGCATCCCGACATCGCTGAGTGTGGAAGGTCCCGGGCGGTCCGCTCCGCTACACGCCGTAAGCGCCAGGGCGAACGCGGACAGCAAAAGCGCCGTCAAAGCAAAAACCGGCAGGGAAAGTCGACCGTGTTTCCTCATCGCGCCGATCATACTACATCGCGTGCTGTCGCGCCACGCCCGGCTTGCCGCATTCTCCTGCAGAATGCCTGAAAGTCCGCTCTATAGCCGGCATTATAGGACCGGAGTCGCCGGTTGTATCTCGGATGCATTTGGGCGGTGGACTGCCTTGCTTCGCCTCCTATCGTTCTGAGTGCATGCTCGTAGGACCCAGATAGCGGTCCAACCAATCCAACATGTCTCTAAAAACCTTTTTCTGATCAAAAATTTCGTGGCCGCCTTCGTACAGCAAATGGCTTTTGTCCTTTTCCGGCGTTCCTAGAAGATTAAAAAGAGGAACTTGCGATGTTTCCAGCGGGAAAGAAAAATCGCTTTTCCCATTTTGCATCAGCACGGGGACCTTTACTCTGGGCGCGAAGTTGTATGGATCGACTTCTTCACAGGCGCCTAGCGCTGCTATGTCCCCGCCTGCTGCGAACACAGCTGCTTTAATGCGCGGCTCCACGGCTACCAGCCGAGGGCCTACATAAGCGCCCCAGCTGATGCCGATGTAGGAAATCTTTCCGGCGTCAATGTCTTTCCGCGTCTCCAGATAGTCAATTGTTCTTCTGAGATCCTTGGACCATTGTATGGATCTTTCCCTGTATTTAATGGGTTCAACGGAAAAAGCATAGTAAGGCATTGCGTGTATCAGATCGCGCTCCAGCGTGCCTTTATAGTGCGGGACAATCATGGCACGGCCTGAATTGAGAACGAATGTAATAACTCGAAGATTGTATCCGAGAGGAATTCTTGTAAGGAAGGCGTCGGCTCCCGGCATATAAATTACAGGCTTATAGGGCTGTTTGGCGTCTCTAGGCAGATAGAGGTCAGCGATCATCCGCTCATTTCCATAAGCCGCTTGAAAAGTAACCCTCTCTGTTTTCCAAAACTTTGACGATGTTTTGCCGACGGATTCGATAGAAGGCTTGAGTTCGGTTTTGTCATAGGCATGAAGATTGAGGTAGAAGTTGTACGTTCTATCGTCGGCCGGCTTGTCCTTCCTTCGATCAAGGGAGGACCCATAAAATGCAACAGGTTCAGCCAAAGCTTTCGGAAGTGGTTCTGTAAATTTGACACATCGGAAACCGAAGGACTCTGCTCGATCGAAGGGTTGCCTTGCGTCAGGATCGGTAAACTGATAGGAGGGTTCATTCCATGCGCCACCCAAAATATATCGCCGGCCCTCACGCTCATTCCAGCACCACTCCTTAATATTTCCCGCCATATCATAGGTCCCGAAATCGCCGAGGCCACGGTAAGCGCCGACCTTTGCAAGGCTTTTGGCTGAGAAGTTGCTGTACTGTTGAATATCGGCATAAAAATATACGCCGCCGGCGCACTTCCAGTGATAGACAGTGGGCAGGCTTTTGCCTGCAAACTCGGCGTATGCCGCCGCTTCATACCAACTGACGCCGCCAACGGGAAAGTCCGCTTCTTTTTCAGGATAGGCGCCGAATTCCCATGTGGCCGGTCCCGGTCTTCCCGTTGAATCACGGAACAACGCCATCGCTGCTTCCCAGGCAAGCCGCCGACCGTCTTTAACGAATGGCTGCTTCCAGTATTCCTTCTTCTCGTATCCGCCCGCATCGACAAACTTCTTGAACTTTTGGTTGGTCACTTCGTGCCTGTCCATCCAGAAATCCGCAGCATTCTCGGGAGCCACAGGCGGCAATCGCTCCCCTTTGGCCACCCCTCGAACCCACACCATTCCCTCGGGTATCTCATGTTTGGAGTGAAGCCGCTGTTGAATGTTAACGGACCGGGGGCCCGCAATCTCAATCGGCTCAAACCCCTCCTTGACAAATCGGAACCGGTGGTAGCCGGATGGAAATTCCTGCGATGTGAAGGGTGAACGGCCCAGCCATTCCCAGTTTGACGGACTGTCATTATCTGTCCCGGCGTAATCACGGATGTAGATTTCAGCATCGGCCGGCATCGTCTGTATCAAAATGCGGTTGGACAGCAGCAGGGCTTTCAACTGGTGGAGTTCTCCCGAATCCGGCGCGTATTTCAAGGCTTCCTTCAACACCCGTGCTGCCGCTACAGGACGGTCCTGCTCCATAAACTGTTCCACCTCTTTGGGCGCTGCTTTTTGCGCCCACCTCACTTTTTGATAGCTCTTTATCCCCCGAATGGATAAATAGGCTACGCCCGCCAGGATTAAAATCAGCGGGATGAGATAGACCGGCCTTTTCAGAGCATTCCACATCCGGGCAAAGGCGCTTCGACCTGAAAACATCTGTTCTCCCGAAACCTCGTTCAGGACTTTCTTTAAGACTTCCGCCGCTCCTCTTGCCTGCTGGTTTCTATCTGCGGGCGCTTTGGCCAGTAGCTTAAAGACAAGATCCTCAAGCTGTTTTGGCACATCCTCTCTATATTTGGAAAGCGGGGGAGGCATTTCCCGCTGAATAGCGTCCGCGGTGCTGAACGCCGTCTCCTTCTTGAATGGATTGGCGCCGCTCAGCATTTCGTAAATGACGATGCCGAATGAAAACAAGTCCGATCGCAAATCCACGGCTTTTCCCTGGACCTGTTCGGGCGACATGTAGGGAACGGTGCCGACAGTGACGCCTTCCCTTGTCAGGCCCGTAAGCGTCTCTTCCTGACTTCCGGACTGCGGCAATGCGTGCAGTTGTTTGGCAAGGCCGAAGTCCATGACTTTCGCATGGCCTGTTTGAGAGATCATGATGTTGGAAGGCTTCAGATCCCGGTGGATGATCCCCTTTTCATGCGCAACGGCCAGAGCCTCCGCCATCTCCATGGCCCATTGCACGGCGTCCTTCAACGGCGCTTTCCCACGCGCCAGCCTGTCTTTGAGAGCCTGGCCTTCCACATACTCCATGACGATGTAGCTCCGGCCTTCGGATTCACCCATCTCATGGATGCTGCAAATATACGGGTGGTCCAGTGCAGCTGCCGACTTGGCTTCCCTCATGAAACGTTTGAGAGCCATTTCATCCTTTGAAAGAGACTCAGGAAGAAATTTGACAGCCACTTTTCTATCCAGGGAAGTGTCGGAGGCGAGGAACACCTCTCCCATCCCGCCCCTTCCAAGTTCGCCGATGATTTTGTAGTGGGAAACCGTTTTTCCGATCATGGACATGGATCCCTCCCGGAAAATGCTGTTTTCGCTCTGTCGGCTAAATCTTTATAAAGTTTGATTCCATTATAAGTTTATAGACCGAATCGGGGAAGAAAAATGTCATGCACCGGCCGGCGATTCGATTTCGATCGCTTTCGCTACGCGACCGGAATTTTGCTCAGAACATAGGCCGGCTCTTTGAATTGGCGAAGCGCTCACCCGCGCTATCATCCTTGCGCTCGTCTTTCCTGGAGTCCGCCACCCGGATCTTCCACTGCCTGGCGCGCTTCTCCGATCTTTCGATTCACAAAAATTGCCGGCGGCGGATCCGCATGATGCCGCATGCTTTCTGAAGTGCGATCCCGACACGATAGCCACGGAAGAAAGCACGGAATACAAGGAGAATCTGGTTTTGGGCGATTCGAATAAAATGTTACAAAAACTGAGCCCGCAAGGCGCGACGCCAGGCCGGGGCGAAGCCCTGGAAAATAACGACGGCAGAGGATGAAACCCTGAAAGTCCGCTCTATAGCCGGCATTATAGGACCGGAGTCGCCTACAAACTCTTTGGAAAAACTACCGGCAGACTTACGAAGGAAGGGTTGGATGGCGTGTTGTGAATGGTCACAACCGGCGCGGGCGAAACCGGAGTGCGATCACGCTCGCGGTAATCCGATCCGGCGGCCGATATTCGAATGCGGTGGCCTGCTTTGAAAACATAGGACGTCGGAAGAAATGCAAACACAAGCCGCGCCGGCTCGCCTGTCTTCAGGGGTTGCGCATCTTCCCTATGGCTCCGGTGGTATGGCAGGCCAAAGTTCCGATACCTGGGGCTGCTCGTTTTGCGCAGCGAAGCCTTCAGCCGTGCGTCCGTAACCTGCGCCACGGATCCATCCGGCGCTACGTCTTCAAGATAGAGGAAAATATTTCCGTCGGCGGCGCTGGAAGACATCCAGAGATCGACCACAGCGTCGCCCGTAACCTCCGTATCGGACAAAAGTGGCGCCGTTATGAATTGCGGGCCGCCGTGCTCCACCGGACAGGGGGGCGCGCCGGTAAGCATGCCGCCGAAAGCTTTTCCGCCCGTCGGACAGTCGACGTCGTAGCGGACGGTGAATGTCGTCTGTGCGCCGGCGCCGGTCGGCGCCTGGGATAGCAGACCGCCTCCTGCAGGCGAATTCCCGGCCAGGTAGAACCGTGTTGGTTGAGCGCCGGCGACGGGCCAGGTTTTTGACGAGCGCCATTCTTTCCCTGCCGGTGCATTGACCGTGTAATAATGGATCGGATCCTGAGCAACAATGCCGGTATCAATCCCCTTCAGGTGCTGATCGAAAAACCGGTGCATCTCGGCCAGCATGTTGAAATCGCCGTTTTGGCAATGGCCCCATGGGCCGACAACCAAATGTCGGTCGTTCGTCAAATTGGCATAAGTCAGCAATCCCTGCCCGCGAAGGTCGTCGCGCCAACCGCCCTGAACATAGATCGCGGCGCCGGACCCATTGATTTGCGGCAGGTAGCTGGCGATGCTGCCTTCATACCAGAACCGGCTGCCGACTCCCGGCGCATGATCGTCGCGAAACGGCATTGCCGCCCACATTTGAGTCAGCACGGTAGAGCCCTGATGTTCTTCCGCCGCCTGGCGCAGCAACGCCTTCGATTCATCGCCTTGCACCGGCGCGCTCGTCATGTCTTGTGCAACAGTGCGCTCAGGCCCGGTCCCCCAATTGGCGTAGATGCCGCCGCGCCAGAAGCCATCGTATTTTTCCCATGAAAAACACCCTGCCCAGGCCGCCTTCAAGCGCGGATTCGCCGCCGTGACCGCGTGCATGGACGCATCGCCTGTATTGGAACAGCCGTAGATTCCGACTGCTCCCGTCGACCAGGGCCGTGAAGCCAGCCAATCGATCACTTCATAGGCGTCGTAGGCTTCGGAGCGGTCGTTATAGCCGCGGCGTTTTCCGAACGACGCCCCCTGGCCTCGCCTCGCCACCTGGACGACAACATAGCCATGGCAGGCCAGGCTCGGCGCCGCGCCGTATGCTCCCATCATCCCGCCCTGACTCTTCGGCAGAATGCCCGGAGCTGAGATTGACAGAGCATGTTGCCAGAGGACCGGGAAACGGCCGTCTATTGGCTTCCCCTCTTTTGATGGCTGCGTAATGCTGATCGCCAGGCGCACTCCGTCCCGCATGGTCAGGTACTGCGAGGTCGTCACGGCTTCGGAGTATAGCGGCGCAGGCTGATAGCTCCCGAATGACGGCGCCTGCCGCTGCGCCGCAACTCCGGTTGCGAGCAAGAGCGTCAGGATGGAATAGATGAAATTCCTGATTCGCGTGAACGGCCTCCCTGTTTCTGAACCCCGGCGGTCCGAAGCCTGTCGCCGGCAAGATCCCCAGGGGCGCCCGACCTGAAGGACTGAACCCTCCCGAATCCTGCCGGCATACATCGCTGTCATGACGAACGCGAGCGCCGAGGCTTCCTGACGCCACTTGCGCTGCGGATGGACCGTTCAATTAATTCGTTTTTGGAGCAGGGCCGCGTCCGCCGCCAGGCATTCCGCCGCCGCCCCCGGCGTCACGCTTCAACTTGAGCTCATCTCCGGAGAGCGTTCCCGTCCAGGATATTTTCATGTCCTGGCCCATCATCTGTCGCACATAGCTGAAGGATATTTTGTCTCCTTCTATCTTGCCGTCCTTGAACTCGATCGCCCCGGGCATTTGAGTGTTTTCGATGGTTCCCGTCAGTCTGGATCCGTCGGCCTTCAACTCCAGTTTTAATTCATTGTCGCCATCTTTTGCGACCCACTTCCCGCCAACTCCTGTGGAAGGCTTATCGCTTTTTACTCTCTTGGCAACATATTCGGCATTGGCGCTGCCGCCCGTCATGCCTCGGCCGGCGCCCATGCCGGGCATGCCGGCGCCTGCGCCGGCGCCTGCACCCGGACCTCTGCCCATGCCCATCATGCCGCCGCTTATGGGTTCGCCATTATAACTCCCGATAGAAGGCGGGGGCGCGACCGATCCGGCCGGCTTGAACAACATCTGCGCCATGAGATACAGATTGTTGTTCCACACCAGGACTTCGTGACCGCCGGTGTCGACATACCAGATGTGATCGATCTTTTCCTTAAGCAAGCCCTGGTGGAGGTTCCAGCTTCCCGTGATCAGGTTGTCCTTGTCGCCGCAGCCGATCCATAGAAGCGAGGGTTTGTACTTGGCGCTCTTGACTTTGGCGACATTCTGGTCGGCGGGCGCGAGGTTGGGGGCTGAGGAGAAGCCGCCGACCCAGGCGAACTTGTCGAGGTTATTGATGCCGAAGTTCAGGCCCTGGCCGCCGCCCATCGAGAGGCCGGCAATCGCGCGGTGGTCCCGGTCCGCCTTCACCGAGTAGCGCGATTCAATGTAGGGGATCAAATCCTGCAACAAGTCCTTCTCAAAGAAGGCGTAGTAATTGAAATCCGACATGATATTGCTCGACGGGGGTTCGGCAGAGGCGCGGCCGTTAGGCATGACTATGATCATGGGGACGGCTTTTTTGTCTGCGATGAGGTTGTCGAGAACCTTGTTGGCCGCACAGAGAGTCGACCAATGAGTCTCGTTGCCGCCGATGCCGTGCATCAGATAGAGAACAGGGTATTTCTGATTGGTGTCATAATTGGGAGGCATGTAAACGACGGCTTTGCGCTCGACGCCGATGCTCTTGGAGTTGTAGGCGATGGTCTCCAGCTTGCCTTTCGGGATGTCCGGCCGGACCTGGATGAAATCGGCCGGCGCGTGATTGGGCAACGTCAGGGTCGCGCTCGCCTTCAACTGAGCGGCTGCCGGCGCAGCCGGCAGCGTCCCGATTGCCATTTGCATCAATGCCGCCCCGAGCAGGCAGCTTGCCAGAAATTTCCAGCGGAATTTGTCTGAACTATTCATTAAAAGCCTCCGTGAGCATTATGGTTTGCATTCGTCGATAATGCATTATTTTGATAAATTGTCGACCCTGGCGATCGTGGGCTATCGGGGTTTAATCCTCGGCCCTCCTTTTGACGTCGCCGAAGCAGGCAACGCTGCTATGGATTCACGAATCTTAACTGATGTATATTATTTCATGCGGGGCCATTTGTCACATTTATATGACATCTTTTTTAAGTTTCGATTCCTTTTCTGGTGCGGCGAGGCGCAGAAAGGCCTTCGCCAATCGGACGCGGCGCTCCCCGCTGCACCGGGCGCTTTCAGGCAGGCGAGCCCGAAACCATCCGCGTTAATCCGTTTTTGCCGGCTGCATCGCAAAACGGCATGGGTTCAAACTTATCAAAGGAGCGATGACGATGATGAATGCTTATCCTTCTAATTGGGCTCAGCTCACTCCGGCCCAAAAACGAGAATACCGGCTGAATCAGTTGCTGAACCCGGCTCATGTAAAATTTGTCAGCCCGGAGGCGGAGAAGGCTTACAAAATAAGAGCTCAGAGATATATCGACGCATTCAATGTGAAAAAACCGGACCGGGTCCCAGTCAACCTGCCTGTCGGAGACCTCCCCAATATCCTGCAAGGCGTCAGCACGCATACGGCCATGTACGACATCGAAAAAGCTATTGAAGCCAGCAAGACGTTCAACCGGAAATATTCGGAGGAGCTGGAATACTATGCCACGCCCTTTGCTGCGCCTGGGAAGGCCATGGAAATCCTGGATTACAAACTGTACGCATTCCCGGGCCATGGCCTTTCAATCGACGCTCCAGGCTACCAGTTCGTTGAAGGCGAATACATGAAACTTGAAGAATATGAAGACTTTTTCAGAGATCCTTCCGACTTCTGGCTGAGAATATATTTGCCCAGAGTTTTTGGCTCATTTGAAGGTTTTCGCTATTTGCCTCCACTTACAGATATTCTCGAAATACCGACAGGTCAACTCATGGCGTTGGCCCAGCCTCAAGTGCTGGACACTCTTCAAAGAATGATCGACGCAGGAAAGGATCTTCAAAAAAGAAATGCAATAATGGCCCATTCAGTGGATTCGGGCCCCGCCCACGGATTCCTGTCATGGATGGGAATGGGAGTTTTAGGTCTCGCTCCCTTCGACGCGATCGGCGACACGCTCCGGGGAACCAAAAGCATTATGATGGATATGTTCCGCAACGCAGACAAGCTTCTTAGAGCTATCGACATCATGACGGATATCCTCATCCATTCGGTTTTGCACAATCCGATGATCTACAATGCCGTCACGGTAGGGTTTCCTCTCCATAAAGGCGCCGACGGATGGATGTCTCCAAAACAATATGAAAAATTCTATTGGCCGTCTCTGAAAAAAGTCATGGACGCCTTTATCAATGAAGGCCTCATTTGCATGATGTTTGCGGAGGGAAGCTACAATACGCGCCTTGAAGTCGTCCAGAATGATTTTCCGAAGGGGAGCGTGATCTGGTGGTTTGATCAGACGGACATGGCGCGGGCGAAAAAGATCCTGGGCGGCAAATTCGCAATCCAGGGGAACATACCCTCCTCTCTTATGGTAACCGGCGATCCCGCGGATGTAAAAGCCTGCTGCAGGAAGCTTATCGAAACTTGCGGGCAGGACGGCGGATACATCCTGGCCGCCGGCTGCATTGCGGAAAATCCCAAATTGGAAAATCTGCAGGCCATCATGGCGGCCGTAAGAGAATACGGCGTTTAAAGATAAAGCGATGAGCAATTCAGACAGCGGAATCCTGATCAACATCCAAGGCTATTGCATCCACGACGGCCCCGGCATTCGCACTTCGGTATTCCTGAAAGGATGTCCGCTGCGCTGCCTCTGGTGCCAGAACCCGGAATCCCATTCTTTCAATCCCGAACTCCTTTTTGCCGAGGGGAAATGCACCGGATGCGGGGAGTGCGTCGGGGTTTGCCCGGAGAAGGCAATACGCGTGCAGGGAAAAACGTCCCAAACCGATCGCCGGCTCTGCAAGGGCGCAGGGTTGTGCGTCGATGCTTGTCCCAACCAGGCCAGAGCCAAAATCGGACGCCGGGCGACTGCCGACGAAGTTTTCCGGGAGATTTCTGCAGATGCGCTGTTTTATCAGGAGTCGGGCGGTGGAGTCACGCTGAGCGGCGGAGAACCTCTGGCGCAGCCGGAGTTCGCGGCAAGCATTTTGAAAAAATGCAGACGTGCCGGATTTCATACGGCGCTGGACACCTGCGGGCATGCAAGCTGGACGACCGCAAGAGAGGTCCTGCGCCATGCAGACCTTGTTCTTTTCGATTTCAAGCACATGAATCCGGAAATGCATAAGAAGCATACCGGGGCGTCCAACGAGCTGATCCTGCAGAACGCCGAGAAAATCCATCATGAGATGTCCATTCCGATGTGGGCCCGCGTAACGCTCGTCCCCGGTTTTAACGATTCCGCTGAAAATATCGAAGCCCTGGCCAGATTCATCGCCGACAGACTCTCGATCGCCATTCCCGTTCATCTGCTCCCCTGCCATAATTACGGAGAGGCAAAATGGGAGAGGTTGGGCAGGAAAAATGAGACCGCGGCATTCGACGCTCCCGGCAAACAGCAACTGGAAGAGCGCCGGCGGATTTTTGAGTCCTTCGGTCTGAATGTAATTATGGGCGGTTGATTCAAAATTCGGATTTTTATATCTATTTTCGGAACGGGAGGCTTGAATGGAAACGCCGGGAGGCAAAATGCGCAGAAGAGGGTTTCCTTTATGCATAGAGAAGGCTCGCCTGATCACCGAATCCTATCAACAGACCGAGGGCGAGCCGCCCATCCTGAGGCACGCCCAAGCTTTCTCCCATATGCTGGAAAATATGCCTGCATTGATAGATAACGAAGAGCTTTTCGTTGGCGAAGGCGCCAGCAAACCCTGGGGCGCCGAACTGGACCCTTTTCTGGGAGTGTGGCGGGAGGAAGAGATCATGGCTGCGGCTGAAGAGGGGATCATCTCTGTTGACGAGATGGATTGGCCGCTGTTCAGAGAACTTGGAAAATATTGGGAAACCCGGTGCTCCGAGCATATCCAATCCAGACTTTTCGATGAGAGAATATTCCGATACCTGCAGCTCGGGATAACGCTTCCACCGATGAAAAGAAAAGACGAATACAGAGGCGCTTATGCCGGCAGCGGACTCTGCCTGTCCTTTGCTTTTACCGACTGCTATGCGGACTTCTCAAGATGGCTGAACGGATTGAATCCGATAATGCTGGAAGCGGAAGAAGAACTCCGGAATTTAAGGTTCTTCAATCTGGAGGATGTAGAGAAAAAGCTCTTTTTGGAAGCGGCCATAATGGTCCTCAAAGGCGTCGTCCGGCTGGCAGGCAGATATGCCGAGGCGGCCGAAGCGCTGGCGGAAAACGAAGGGAATGCCCGGCGGAAAGAAGAGCTGAAGAGAATTGCAGAAGCCTGTCGTTGGACGCCGGCCAAGGCTCCAAAAAGCTTTTACCAGGCTATGCAGTCGTTGTGGTTCAATCAACTCCTGTCCGCCCCCACTTCGACCTATAACCTCGGCAGATTCGATCAGTACATGTATCCGTTTTATAAAAAAGACATTGAGGAAGGCCGGATTGACAATGAGGAGGTTTTAAACCTGCTGTGCGAATTGCGAATCAAATGCATGAAGCCTGAGAATATCAAGATCTCAAGCGCCAAGCGATCGCAGCATGCCGGCTTCGCCAAATGGCGGAACATGACCATCGGGGGCGTCACGGCCGAGGGCAAAGATGCCAGCAATGAATTGACCTTCCTGATCCTGGAGGCGGCCGGCAGGCGCCGGACGGCGCACCACACCCTGACGCTGAGAGTTCATGAAGAAACGCCGGAAGACTTGCTTATCAAGGCTCTGGAGGTTGTCAAGACAGGCATCGGCATGCCCGCTTTCGCGCTGGATCCGTCTTTTCTGGATTATCTGACCTCCGGAGGCATTCCGGTGGAAGATGCCCGCAATTACCACCTCGCCGGGTGCGTCGACCCGGCCATTCCGGGAAAAGCCAGCTTCCTGGCGGGCAGTTTTTTTGTCGCGCCCAAGGTTTTGGAAATTCTGATGAACGACGGAGTCGATCCGCGCACAGGCCTGGAAGCCTATTCTTTTAAGCCTCCCGTCGAGGATATGGAAACGTTTGAAGAGTTTTATGAAGCGCTCAAGAGCGCCCTGTCCTATTTCATAAGTCTGTGGCATGAGCACAGCTTCCTCAGCGGATATCCGAAGGACTACTACGATGCGGTGGAGATTCTCGAAACTGTGCTCGTGCACGATGGAATCAAGGCAGGCAAACCCCTGTCGAGGAGAAAGCCGGTTTCGCCTTACGACTTCAGGGCGGCGATGGTGCCTGTCGGCGCTATCAATGTGGCGGATTCCCTGGCGGCTATCAAAATGTTGATCTTCGACAAAAAGAAATTTTCCATGAAAGCGCTGAAACAGGCGCTGACTGCGAACTGGGAAGGCCATGAAAACATCAGAAAAATGTGCCTGCAGGCGCCTAAATTTGGAAACGACATCGACTATGTGGATTCCCTGGCAAGTGAAATCTACAGGTTTCTTATTGACGAAGAATCCAGGTATCGCACATTCGGCCGACCCGAACATGGAAAAATCCGAGGCATTGGCGGCGCCTCCATCTCATCCATGTTTGCAGGCGGCGCCATAATCGGAGCGACTCCCGACGGGAGATATGCCGGCACAACTCTGGCGGACGGGACCGCTTCTCCTGCCCAGGGGCAAGACACTCACGGACCCACGGCAATGCTCAGGAGCGCGGCGAAGATCGATCAGGCTTCGTGCGCCTCAACGCTGTTGAACGTGAAGATCCACCCATCGTCCTTGACAACAAAGGAGGACCTGAAAAAGCTGGGCAGCCTCATCAAGACCTACGCTGTCATGGGAGGCAAATGGATTCAGTTCAATGTCGTAGGAAATGATCAACTGCTCGAAGCCCAGAAATTTCCTGAAAGGCATCGAGACCTGATTGTAAGGGTGGCGGGATATAGCGCTTACTTTGTGGATCTGAATAAAGGCGTTCAGGATGACATTGTCAGGCGAATGGAAGTCAGCATTTGACCTTAGGGCCTGCCGCAAAAAGGAGATCGCCGGGATGAAACGATATGCTTTGTTGACGAGCTTGGTTTGGTGCGGCATTGCACTTGCATTCCTGAATTTTCTATAGCGTTTACGGAATCTATTGCATGCCCGGCCAGAGGAATCCGCAAACGGCGTCGAAGCGCCTTCCGCCTCGGAGCAGCGCGTTTGCGGCGCCGCAAATCTATTGGAAATGCTGAAACTCAACGGAGAATGAAAACATGTTTAAGAAAGACATTTTGACCGCGCTCTTGACGGCTCTCGCCGCCGCGGCGATCGGATCCATCGCGTTTTCCCTGGATTATTCCGGAAGCCAGAAAAACCAGGCAACGTTCGAAACCCTGGAAGAGGCCCGGGAAAACGGTCCTGCGGCTGTAGCGACGTTGGATGGCAACAGCAGAAGAACGTTCAAGTCGCATCCTGTTCTGGACGGGTATCCTAAAGGGACCACCTATGTTTACAGGTCGCCGAACCTGTACGGCGGACGCGCCGCCGCGCGGATCAACACAAACATTCTCGCATTCGTAGAGAAATCCTTCGCGAATAAAGAAGCGGCGCTGCAATTCCTCAAAGATCTCGGATTGACTAAAATCATCGATGATGCGATCGGCAGCGTCCTGCTGGTCACTCCGGCCAACGGCAAAGCCTTCGGCGCCAACGACCAGAAATACTATTATGCGCTCCAGACCGCCATCTTCGCGCAGAAGGCAGGAGAAAGCTCCGGCCGCGTCGCCTATTCCGACGCCGAGTATTTCGGCGGCTTCGGTTACACGTATGCAATTGGGATCGACGGCGGCGCGACCTATCTCAACAATTACATCGCCGGGACTCTCGACTACGTCAGCCGAATTGCCGGCATGCTGCTGATCAACGGCAAAATGGACACTGGACGGAATGTAGCCGGACTCGTTCCGGCGTATCTTGTAAACGCGCCGGATGCGGTAGTGGAATTATACAAGAACGCCAACGATACAGATGCGTACGAAACTGTCGGGAGCCTGAAAGCATACTTTGACCAGTCGCTGCCGCTCAAGAGAGTCGTCGTAGCCGAGGATTCGAACCCGGACCCGGCCAGGCACATCAAAGACGCCTACTACAATCTGTTTATCAAAGCGATGCGCGTGCCGGTGGGCAGGCCTGGCCTGCACAGCGCATCCACGCCCTATCAGGGCTATAGCATGGACCAGGCGCCTCTGTCGCTTTGCGAACGCAACGCCGTAATTAACGGCGTCACGCGGGACGGCATCCGCGTAATCGGCCGAAGCGAGGACAGATTCAGCGATATAAAAGCCCCGAACGGCGAATACCTGCAGACCTGGTTCGAGTATCTCCCGGAGGAAGTCCTCAAGAACACGGCGCCGGCCGGAACCGTCCCGCTGATCCTCGCCAATCATGGAGGCGGGGACGATCCCCGCCAGTTTGTGGAAGAAATCGGCCTGCTTCCGCTGGCCGGGACCGAGCGCTTCGCCATAGTCGCGCCGGAACATCAAAACGTCGCCAACCTGTTGTCTGCCGCATTGCCCAAATTAGTGCAATACATGCTCAAAACTTATCCGGCATTGGATCCATCGCGCGTCTATGTCACAGGGTACTCGATGGGCGGCGCTGCGACGCTGCGTGCAATCAACGGCAATCCATCCGTGTTCGCCGCAGCGGCGCCCATGGCCGCCGCGCCCTATACCGGAACGCCGGAACAGGTAGCGCAGTTTCAGAAGGCTCATCTTCCGGTAATGTTTACCACCTCTTCGTTTGACCTGGGAGGCGCGTTCGATCAGACCAAAGGCACTATCGCGGCCGGATATCAGAACCAGATCAACCTGTTCCTCGGCTATAACGGCATGAAAAAGATCGATGCCTACGATTTCAAAAACTATCCGGTGAACGGATTCAAGGCCGACAGAATGGTAAGGGTGAAACTCAACGGAGAGTACGATTGCTATCGCTGGTACCTTAATGATGGCGACGGCATCCCGATGGTCGCACTGGCTTACACGATGAACCTGCAACACGCGCTCTACCCGGAGTACGGCAAGATCGCATGGGAATTCTTCAAGCATTATTCCCGCGACCAGAGGACCGGCGCCGTAAAGTACAATCCGCACACCGGCGGGCTGTGACTTTTAACCCGCATTGTTCGTGAAGGTTTGCAGCGAGGCGACGGGAACGGGCATGGACGGGAGGCGCGCAACGAGCAGATTCCGCAGGCGCAGTCGACAGTACGTCGAGAAATCTGAGCGAGCGCAACGCAGCCGACATGCCCGGATCCGTCGCCGCAGCAAAAGCTTCATGATTAATGCGAGCTAGGGAATCTGCTTTTTCTCGAATTTCCATTCGGCGTGTCTGCAAAGACCGCAGTCCGGGCCGGAGAACATCTTTCCGGCATTAGCGTCTTTTTGGAGCTGCCATTTCAGCCAGGCTACGGCGACTTTTCCGAATTCGCCGCCGTTCGGCTGGCTGTAGGTCCCGCCGTGGCCCACGTCCAGGTTGGCCATGGCAACCGGGACGGAATCGATCTTCGCGAAATCATCGGTCGCATTCGGAAAGGCGATATCGCTCTTCCCGCCTATGACATAAAAAACCGAAGCGTGCAGTTTTTTAAGCAGCGCCTTGTCCACTGCGGGCATCGACATCATCATCTTCGGCGCCGTCCCTGTTTTCGGCGCCCCCGCCTCCGGCGCTCCGGTTTTCGGCGCTGTTTTTGGAAAAGCAGTCTTGGGCATTCCTTCTTTCGGCGCTCCGACAGGCGCGTTCAGAATGCCGCTGTTCATAACGAGAGTCGTCGCAACGCGCGGATCGGGCGACACCTCCAAGGCCTGCAGCCCTCCGCAACTCATGCCCGCCACGGCAAACTTGGACGGGTCCACTTTCTGGAAGTATTTGCCTCCCGACCGCTTGTTTTCGGCCGTCGCCCAATCGATGGCTTCCAGCAATTGAGCCGACTTCGTTCCGCCGCCCATTCCGCCTCCGGCGGGCGAACTTCCCTGCTGGTAGGGGCCGATGGCGACAACCAGGTAGCCGTGGGATGCGACTTCCACGAGAAAATTGGCGTGCATCTGAGAAGAATTTGCGCAGCCGCCGTTGCCCCAGGCCAAAACAGGCATCGGATTCTTCTGGCTAAATGGGGTCAAGTTTCCGGGCCGATAAATCGTATGGCCGGGCACGCCGGGATCGCCTTCGATAATCGCCGGGTAGGGCCCCGAGCCGCCGGAGGGCGTCTGAGCGAAGGCGAATGCAGCGAATAAACACAATACACAAAAAGAAACGAAAGCCCGTCGTATCATTTTCTGTTCCTCCCGTTTATGCCGTGGAGCGGGAAAGCGTTTTCGTCCATCGGGCGCTTTCGACCTCGAAAATTCTTTCACCGGCGCCGGCTGGACCGCCATTTACAGCTCCTATCCGGCCCGCAGATATTTCCGAAATTATACGCTTGTATAAACCCTGAAGGATGGTTTTATAATACGATCGGGTACGGCCTTCAAGCGGAAATTTGAAGGTTTCGCCGGAGAGGGACGCCGGAGGACGGTTTTAAATGCCAAAGGGCGGTTTATTGACAATAAAAAAAAAGGCTTCAAAAACAGGACAGAAAGCTTCATCCGATGCTAAAATCAGCGCCGAGGACGCGAGTTCGAGGAACAGGCTTTTTCGATCGGCGGAGGAATTATTTTCCACAAAAAGGTTCCGGGAAGTTTCGGTTCGTGACATAGCCGCGCATGCCGGCGTCCATTTTGCGCTGGTAGCGTATTACTTCGGCGGGAAGCAAGCCTTGTTCGACGAGGTTTTTCGCTCACACGTCGCTCCGCTCGTCCGGGATGGGATGAAACAGTTGAAGGCCGTCGCCGATAACGGCCGCAAGCCGTCCGTCGAAGAAATTCTGAGAGCATGGATCCTTCCGTGCCTGTACGGGGAAGGCCCGAAGGAAGGCAGGATGATTCACCTGCGCATCATCGCGAATCTGTCGCACGAACGATGGGAATACACGAAAAAAGTGTCCAGCTACATGAAGCATTCCCATAGCGCTTTCATCAAGGCGCTGCATTCCTGCCTCCCCCATCTCTCGACCGAAACATTGGTTTGGCGGCTCCATTTCGTGATGGGAGCGCTATTTTTCGGAATCCGTCAGCCGGCTTCGCTCATGGCGTTGTCGAAAGGGCGCTGCAATCCTGAAGATCTGGAAGCGACTTTCAGTCAAATCCTGCCCTTTGCGGCCGCCGGGTTCCTGGCGCCCGAATGCGCCTCCGCGGACGGCAAGAAGCCCAAAAAGGGAAAAGTCAAAGAATATTGCACCCGATGATCTTGCAGCAGACTTGGATAAGAAAAACAATGAAACGTTATCGGACTGTGCTCGCAGCGCTAATGTCTTTCACGGCTGCCCTGTGCCTGGCGCCGCAGCCTTTACCAGATAGCTCCGATTCTTTTTAAGGACTAACCTTGAAATCCCAATACACTCGGTCCACTATGAAAACGTTCCTAAAAATTCTGATGCCTGCAATGGGCGGCCTGGCAATTTGGGCGGCCTTTTCGGCCGCGACCGGCATTGCAGCGCCCGACGATCCGCCTCGCAGCCTCGCGCCGTACTTCACACCGGCGTCCTCGTCTCCTGCGGCGCCGGACGAAGACGGCTTTCTGCGGCGCTGGCTGCTTCTGGAACCGATCAGCAAGCCGAACCGCAGCAACACCGTATTTACCGACACCTATGTCCGCAGCGCCATGAATACGGAGTATTTTCCAAACCAGTTCACCGTCATTCCGCGCAACGGAGACAAGGCGACGGTCGCCGGCCAGGAGCTCGCGTGGCATGCCCTGGATTCCGCAAATTTCAACGTCAAGCTTTTTCGCTTCGCTTATGGCTTGAACAAACCGACTTATGGCGTCCTGTTCTGGGCGGTCGCCATCGTCGACAGTCCGCGTGAAATGAAGAACGTCCGCATGGCCGTCGGGTCCAATTCGGCGTCGCTGTGGTGGCTCAACGGCAAGGAGGCGGTCGGGCTTTTCGGCGATCGGCGCATGGTCATGGACGACTGCGTCTCCAAACGGCTCACGCTGCATAAGGGCCGGAACATAATTCGCGGGGCCGTCATCAACGGCCCCGGCTTAAGCGATTTCTGTGTGCGCTTCATCGATGAGGACGGCAAGCCGGTCCGAGATATTGCGCTCAGGGCCTATGAATGAACCGTTCTGTTCTTAGCCTCGATTATTCTATTCTGGAGCTTCTATGAAATCCCGTGTTCTCGCTGCAGCGGCGCTTCTGGCCGCAGCGTCGCCTATCCTGTCCGGTCCGCCGGCGCTGGACGGCGAACCTTTCATCCACGACCCCTCGACCATCATGGCGTGCGGTGGAAAGTTTTATACTTTCGGCACCGGCGGCGGCGGTCTGGTCTCCGTCGACGGCTGGACCTGGCGTAGTGGCGCCGTGCGCCCCGGCGGCGGCTTGGCGCCCGACGCCATCAAAATCGGCGATCGTTACTATGTGGCCTATGCCTCGAAAGGCGGAGGGATGTCCGGGGGACACGCCGGCGCCATCAACACGATGTGGACCAAGACCCTCGACCCTAAATCCCCCGACTTCGGATTTCACGACGACAGCATCGTCGTCACCACCGACGGCGTCGAGGACTGCGACGCCATCGACCCGGCGTTTTTCCTCGATCCCACGGATGGACGCCTGTGGCTCACCTACGGAACTTACTTCGGCTATATTCGCATCATCGAGCTCGATCCCAAAACGGGGAAACGCGTCCCAGGCAACCAGCCCCTGAACATCGCCATCGACATGGAAGCCACCTCGATGATGTATCGCGACGGCTGGTACTACCTTTTGGGAACTCACGGCACCTGCTGCGACGGCGCCAACTCGACTTACAATATCCGGGCAGCCCGTTCCAGGAAGGCGACCGGCCCCTTTCTGGACAACATGGGCGTCGACTCTCTCAAAGGCGGCGGCAAGCTCGTCGTAGCCGCCGGCGGGCGCTTTGTCGGTCCAGGCCACTTCGGATTGCTGGATCTCGGAGACGGCGTGCAGAAATTTTCCTGCCATTACGAGGCCGATCTGGACCGCGGCGGCCGCAGCGTGCTGGACATTCGCCCGCTGCTCTGGAAAGACGGATGGCCGCTTGCCGGCGACAATTTCCAGGAAGGCGTCTATGAGATCCAGTCTGAACGAAGCGGCTACGCGCTGGAGCTGGCTGTGGATTTCGTGCGGATGGCCGGCGGCATGCGCGGTTTTGGACCGCCTGCCGGGCCGCTCTCCCCGATTCCGCCCCAGGATCTCGCCGAGGCGTCGAAAAACTGGCCCGCCGGTGAAATCGACATTCGTATCGGCGACTACATGTTCCGGCCCCATCAGAAATGGGCGATCACGCCCGTAGCCGGCGCCGGCGGCTATCCCGGCTCGCCCTATTTCAAGATCGCCATCGCCGGCACAAACCGCGCGCTGGCCGCAACCGCCGAAGGCGACATTGTAGCGGTCCCCGCGTTCACCGGCGGTCCCGAGCAATTGTGGCGCATCGACCAGCTGACCGATGGCGCTTATCGCATCATGCCCAAGTCGATGCCCGGTTCCAGCGAACCCGTAGCCCTGACCGCAGCAGGCCGCAGCACGCCGACCCTGGCCCGGTTCGATCCCGAAAGCGACAAGGCGCGCTGGAATTTCAGGAAACCTTGAGGTTGACAGAATAGTATCGGGACAACGTCGGCAGAAAGGCTTCGGGATGATTTGTTCCCAACCCTGATACAGATAGCGACGCTTTAGGGCAAGAACTGCTACGAAGAAAGAATTGTTCCTATTCTGGTCTGGCTTTGGGATTATATATTGAGCCATTTCTGAACGCCATTTCGCATGGCAGGATGAAGGCGGCTTGCGCAAAACTTCAGGCGAATATCTCAATCCCGCATTCCGCAAGCCATAGCAGAGCGCAAGCATCCAGAATCATACGGATTCCTCCAGCGGCCATTCGTCCGCAGTGAGAGGCTCGTTTGCGTCCTATCGGAGGCGAATGCGTCGCAGCAGAGGATGGGGTTTCAACCGGTGAATTTTCACATGGGGAACCAGATCCGCGACCGGGCGTGCATTCCGGCATATCAAATATTCCTCGCCCTTTTCCTCGACATCCGCCGGCACAGCCGACAACAGGTTTTTTGCTTCATGAACATTTAGGATTTTCATAGGCGAATCTCCTGGTCGGCAAACTAAACCCTATTAGTCCGCTTTTTAAACAATCCCGGGCCGGATAGCCGCATCGACTCTTTAACCCGGTTTAAATTTGATACGAGAAGCCCTTTTGAAAGTATAATCGTTTCACGCGTTGCGCAGATTGATTCCAACAGAATCGACTGCTTTCCATAGAGGAGTTCTATGCCCGGAAAAAATGGAGTGTTCTACGGCTGGTGGGTTCTGTTCGGCATCTTTTCAAGCTATACGGCTCTCGTCGGCGTCCAGGTCTATACGCTGCCTCTGTTTTATCCCGAATTGGCTTCGGAATTCGGCTGGTCCAAACAGAGCATTTCGTATGCTGCGACCATTTTTTTCCTCACCGGCGCCTCCATCACCCCGTTTGTCAGTCCCCTTTTCGATCGCTATTCCGCCAGGATCTTCATGATTGCCGGGGGGGTGATTACGGTTGTCGGGCTTCTGGCCTACCGATCGATGGAAACGCTGACCCACCTGACGATCATATACGTGGTATTGGCTTTCTCGCAGGTCTGCGCCGGACAGGTGCCGACGATATTGATCGTCACGCGATGGTTTCGGCGGCGCCGGGGCATCGCCGTCGGCATTACCTTGATCGGCACCAGCATAGGGGGAGCGGTATTCCCGCTCGTGTTCAGGCATGTGATGGCCAGCGGGGGATGGCGCGATGTCATTTTTGTCTTCACGGTCCTCAGCGCGGTCATGATGCTGCTTCCATGCGTTTTCTTAATCCGGAGCCGGCCGCAAGACAAAGGCCTGCTGCCGGACGGGGATGACGCGGATCTCACGATCCGTTCTTCTCAGTCAAGGGCGGCGGCGGGACCGACTTTAAAAGAAGCCCTGCATCATCCGGCATTTTATATTCTGGCATTGACGACCGGCGTGCTGTGGTTCACCATGAACGGCATTTATAATAATCAATCTTTTTTCATGAGCGCCGAACTGGGTCTTCCGGCAAGCAGTTATGCCCTGGTCTTCAGCGCCATTTTCTGGTTCGCGATCACCGGAAAAATTCTGTTCGGATACCTGAGCGACCATTTCGATAAAATCCTCATCATGGGCGCCGTCGTGTTGATGCTCGTCATCGGGCTGATTTTTCTGAGGCTGTCCAGCGCGGATCATTTGAAGTACCTCTATGGGTATGCGGCCGTCTTCGGCCTTGGGTTCGGAGGGACCTTCGCCATGATTCAGCTGGTCATCGCGGAATTTTTTGAAGGCCAGTCTTATGGGAGGATCCTGGGCGTTCTGACCGCCGTCGACGTGGCATGCGGGGGGTTGGGAATATCGGTCATTTCGGAAATGGAGAAGATCTACCAAAGCTACCTGCCGGTAATCGACATATTGATAGGAATAACCTGCGTTGTGGCGGCTATGGTGTTTGTCCTTCACCGCATCCGGCGCCGTGTTGTATTGCGGTGAAACAATCCGGGGTGGAAGCGGTTGTTCATGCGCGTTGGCGGACTTGATGCGCCTGAAATCCTGTTTTGACCCGGATCGCGAGGCGTCTCGCCGGCCATGCGGCGCAATGGCCGAAATAGGAACATTAAAAGCGAAAAGACCTTCATTGGCTTCTTTGAGTCGGCCGTTTCAAATCCAGGGAGGTTTGATGAACAAACAATCGCGCAGAGCGTTCCTGCAATCAGCATTAGGGCCTGTCAATGAATAACGTTTACACTTTGGCGCGAGCGCCGGGCGGACAGATGCAAGGCGCCGCGCCCCTGCGGGCTTGCGGCCCGCAGGCTCGCCGGCTTTGTTGCTCGCTCCTTGCATGCACGCCAGCATGCTCGTCGCTCGCGCCTGGCCAGCGAGTCTGGGGGCCAGCAGCAAAGTGCAAACGTTATTCATTGACAGGCCCTTAGCCATGCCGGCGGCCGGATTTTTCATTTCTCCGCTGAGCCTGGAGGCGGTTTCGCTGCAGCCCGGAAGCGCTCTTGTCAGGAGAGAAAAAATGGCAGAATTCAAACCGGATTACATCATTACGGAAATGAAAAAGAATGTGGTGCTTGCCTGGGGAGCTCCAAACACTCCGCTTGCGGAATACATCCCCGGCGAGAATCGTTCGATGGAGCACGTGTTGTATATCGACGGCGAGGTCGGTCCCGGGACATTTTATTCCGAGTGTCTTTGGTTTTTCCCGCAGGAGATGGTCAGCCCGAAAGCCGCTAAACAGGCGGCCGAAATGATGAAGAAGCTCAAACCCGGCGTCAAAATAGGGCCGCAGCCTCACGCGCACCCGTTTGACGAGCTGTTCACTTTTTTCGGCTGCAATTTTGACGATCCTTCGGACCTGGGCGCCGAAATGGAATTCTGGCTCGAAGACCAGCCGGTGACTTTCAACAGAAGCTGCATGGTTTATATTCCTGCAGGCATGAGACACTGTCCTTTAAACACGAAGCGGCAGGATATGCCGATATTCCATTTCAGCATGGGCCTCACTTCCTCCTATGAGCACACCGTTCTGGGCGAGCAGCCCGGGAAATATGCCGGTGAAAAGGACATGCGCAAGTATTTTGTTTTCGGCGACAAGGCCGACCGGAAAATTCCCGCTTTCAGGAAGAAAACGCCAAACGAATTTATCCATCGTGTTGCGCATCTTGACAATGAAGTGGTTCCGGGATCGGGCTTTCATGCCGAGACGTCATGGATCTGGCCGCAAGAGCGATCCGGACTGAAGGGGCGGGATGTACCCTTTGTCGACAGGCATAGGCATCCTTTCCCGGAAATTATCGCCTTCTTCGGAACGGATTTCGACGACATACACAAACTGCACGGTGAAGTCGAATTATGGGTCGAAGGAAAGCGATACAGGATAAACAAAAGCTTCGCCGCCATTATACCCGAAGGGGTGGAACATGGGCCGTTGACGGTACGGAACGTTGGAAAACCTATCTTCCATTACACCGTGGGACACGCTGGAATGTATAGTTGAACCCTCATATTCCTTGGAGGTTCGCAGCTGCAGGCGCGCCGTTTCAGAGCTGAAAAACCATTCCCGAAAACCGATCCGCCAAATATTTTCTCTTTACACGGACCGATCCGTGTGATATTTATATGATATCACATTGATAACATATGAACTGCGAGGGAAATTGCCATGACCACGGAAAGAGATGATTGGAGCAAGGAACGTGTCGTCCAGGTCTGTAACGGCTGGATCATGTTGGCGGTGTTTTTCATGCTTCTCATCGGGGACATAGCGCTTTTTGTTTACTGCGCCGTCGCGGGCAGCCGGGGAGGCGCACATCCGGCTTTGACAGTCATCGCTCTCTTGCTGCTGCCCGTGCTGATTATCTTCCCGAATGGATTTTTCACGCTTCAGCCAAACCAGGCCCGCGTCCTGGTGCTGTTCGGGAAACATTGCGGGACGGTGCGCAAAAGTGGATTTCACTGGGGCAATCCGTTTTATTCCAACGGTTCCGGGAGCAGGGCGGTCGGAGGAGCTGCCGACACGAGCGGTGCGTCGGATGCGGCCCGATCGGCAGCGCAGCACAGGAAAGGTCTCCGTCGCAACAAGATTTCGCTGCGTGCCCGGACCATCAACGGGTCCAAACTCAAGGTCAACGACAATCGGGGCAATCCCATCGAGATTGCGGCCGTGATTGTCTGGCGCGTCGAGGACACGGCGCAGGCCACGTTTGATGTGGACGATTATGAGCTTTACGTGGAAACTCAGAGCGAGTCGGCCCTGAGGCATCTCGCGAGCCAGTATTCCTACGATCACGGCGAAGAAAACGAAATCACCCTGCGCAGCAATGTGGACGAGGTGTCTGCAGCGTTGAAAACGCAGCTCGAGGAGCGCCTGAGCCGCGCGGGGGTGGCGGTTGAAGAAGCCCGGCTGACGCATCTTGCCTATGCGCCCGAAATTGCGCAGGCGATGCTGCGCCGGCAGCAGGCGGAGGCGGTGATAGCGGCGCGCCAGAAGATCGTTCAGGGCGCCGTCAGCATGGTGGAAATGGCGCTCAACGACCTGGCGGCAAAGCATGTGATCGAGCTGGATGACGATCGAAAGGCGGCCATGGTCAGCAACCTGATGGTCGTGCTCTGCGGTGAATCGGAGGTTCACCCGGTTGTCAATACGGGAACCCTGTACTCCTAAACGCGGATCAGCATTATGGCAGGAAGAAAATCCTACCTTTTGAGAATAGACCCGGAGCTCTGGGCCGAGCTGGAAGCCTGGGCCGCCGCGGAGCTTCGCAGCGCGAACGGGCAGATCGAGTATCTGCTCCGTCAGGCGGTATCCCGGCGGAAGGGCGCCTCCGCCCGCAAGAGCTCCGGAGAAGACAATCCTATAAAACCGGGAGAAACGTAGAATAGGATCCAGGGAGCCTATTCTTTTCTGGATGCCACTGATATCAACACAATCGAATTTGAACCGTTGCGGAATGGATGGAACCTTTAACCGGAATGATTGGAGCGAATGACCGGACCCATTGGAAAAAGTGATCCGGAATGCTCGGTTGCCGGCGTCATCCTGCTCGCCTGCACATGATCAGTGCACAGGGATCGGACCGGGCTTGTGATAGGAAAGGGGGGTTGGATCCTGAAAACAGCATAACCGTATATAATTCCAGATTCACGACCCCCTGTGTTTTCTGCACTGAAGGACGCTATACGCTACTTATATTCCGGCCAATCAAGTGTATCAGCAGCATCCAGACCCCAGGATTTAAACGACTGTCTGTAGAAATCGGGTCTTGGAAAGTCCGGTCGAATGTAGGGATGATGATGACGATAGGCGAAATACCCTTTCTCACCCTTCCTCAACCCGGCGATCAGGTTCTCCATTTTGGAACCGGGGACAGAGAACATTATCTCGTCTTCCGTACCCACTCCCCTTTCATACTCTCCGGGATCAGGCAGTACGATCCAGAAGTTGCCATCTTGAATGGGATTGACCACGGCATAGGAACAGGAAGGGGGAAGGAAACGGCTCTTTATTTGAGAGCTTTCCTTTCTGTCCATGGACATGATCAGGGCCCTCAGCTGGGCGTTGTTGGACCAGAGTATAACCACATCGGGTATAAAACTCGCGGTTTTCAGCGGGGCTGTGACAATACCTACATATTTTCCGTTGGGAAAGCAGTCATAGTCCTGGCTTTGTTGGTTCGGAGGCACATTTCCATAGGCAAGGGGGGCGGCCGGACACCAGTGATCTTCCTTGAGCATGGCGATCGTGACCCCGTCCCTTCGGGAGAGAGCAAAGGCCTGACACTGGGCAAAATGATATCCACGGTCCTTTTTGGGCCTGAACGCCCCTTTAGGAATATCGGACTCACTTTTCAGCATCTTGGCGGCAATGGGAGATGTCCGAAGCATCAGGTGATACTCGAGATCCTCACCGTATTTATTGAATTTCTTTAAAGGCGTCATAGCATGGTCCTCCTGCTGCTCAGGTGTGGCTTCGTTTTTAGTCGCCGAATTCGCAAGGCTGGATGCTCCTAAAACTGCGGCGCCAGCTCCTGCCAATTCCAATACTTCACGTCGAGTGTATTTGCTTTCCATTGAAAAATCCTCCTCTATAAAATTGTGATTGGCTATCTGACCAGCAAAAAGCAAAAGGGCAAAGGATAGTGCGCATTGGCTGCCATTTCCGCTTGAGGGCCGCTTATCCGGCCTCGGGTGCGCCTGGTTTCACGCGTCGTTCCGCTGCTGATAATATATATGCAATCGGCGATGCTTTGGGACTATTTGCAGGTAGATCTTACAGTAGAATCCAGGTGCGGGAAACGGATTTTGCACAAACCCTTGCCTTATTGCAGCGCCTTCACTCAGGGAAATGGGATGTGGTGGATGATTTTTTAAGTTCCGGCCGACTCGCGGCGATCATGGAATTCGTGCTTCCCGCGATTCAGGACCGCAAGCCGGTTGCTGTTGCAACCATTGTCACCCTGACCTTCCGCGCATACTAAAGAACATCTGACAACGCCTGCCCAATATTCTACCAGGCAGGATTCTTCTGTCCCGATTTGTGCCGGCCTTCCAAACCTTCGTTATAGATGGTCCGCTTTTTGAAATACCATTGGCCGTCGATTTTTATCAGTTCATCTTCATAATGGCCGAACAGACCCAGGACCATGGTACGACGGTCGGCGGTATTGTTTGTCGCCTGGAACCAATACGTCAACGCTTTGGCTGCATCCCCTTCCACTTTGATCACTTGGTTTGTAATAAAGTGCCGGGAAGCCGCGGGCCATTTCCCTTTTTCGGCGCTCTTCGCAGGATTATAAACACCCGATGCCAGGAATTCATAAATTGCCTTTCGGCCTTTGATTTCACCCTGTGCCCAGTTGATGACGCCATCTTCTGCGAAAGTAGAGGCATAGGTTGCGGCATCCAGAAAATCCAGGGCAAACAGGTAGCGAGCCTGCAAATCCATGATGGCGGCCCGGTCTTCGGCATAATCCTTGCCGGATGCAGGGCTCATCGCAACAACAGCATTCAGAAACAGACATCCCAAAACGGTCACACGTTTTTTCATATTCCCATCCTTATGTGCGAATGGTCATCAAATCCGCAAAGCAGGTGTGTATAGCCAGCACAAAAGCCCTTTTTCAAAGGCGCCGCTCCATCCCTTAGCTCGCCGCGATTCCGATAAATTGAACCCGCCGTCCGCACGGCATGCGGCTTGTTCGAATAATAATACGAATAGCTGCCGACGTCGGATTTGTAGGCGATGTTCCCAATCCGGTCGTAC
>CAZXSV010000033.1:0-40614 GCA_964642735.1 uncultured Acidobacteriota bacterium | reverse complement strand
TGCGGTGGCCTGAACATGGCCCCATGAGTATATCCACTAAAAACCCGGATGAGCCATACTTTTTAGTGCAAGCAGTTACAAAAAGAACGCCCTATCTCGTATAGCCACAGCCATAACGGTTGAGCTCAGCGGCGAACCGCGCATTGGACCGCGGATTATATTGGGTCGGCGCGCTGACATTTACATAAATGCTTTGAATCCTTCTGCTTCCACATTGACCAAGTGTGATAGAAGCCGTTATACCACAGACACAAATCAGAGGCTTCGTACTTGTCGAAGGTGAAAGAGAAGGACGCATAAAGCTTGCCGTCCAGCCGGATTTTAATCCAATGCCGCTTGTTCAATGCCAAATTGTCAAACAGGACAGGGCTATCGGGCAAAGCCGTTTTAATTTCATCATCGTCAATTTGGATAGTGAATTTCCGGCTGCCACCCGTCGGATTTGCGGCAGATTTTTCACCTTGCTCATGGCCAACTGAACTGACGCACACTTGGCCTGTTTCGGCAATGCCCTCTGTGCCAATAATAGTGAGACACCCAACCCTTTTTAAATTAATGTAGAGGGTAGGGAGAAAATATAAGATGCTATCCACAGGAAGCATGAAGAAGGAAATAGGATTGGTTCCCCTGGAGCGGAGTGAAGATGAGCGCAGCGAAGCTTCACGGAGCGGAAGGGAAACCAATCCTGCGAACTTGGCCGTTCCGGTTGACCCCGAGGTTGACTCCAAAGCCAAACGCAGGCAATTCGCAGCCGCATACAAACGCCGCATTTTGGACGAGGCTGACAAGGCGGGACCGGGAAACATCGCCAGTATTTTGCGGCGTGAGGGTCTGTATTCGTCGCACCTGATTACTTGGAAGAAGCAGCGGGAATCGGGCGAGATTGCCGGGCTGGAGCCGCGCAAGCGAGGCAAAAAGCCTGCGCCCAAAAATCCGCTGTCCGGCGAAGTGCATCGTTTGGAGCGGGAAAACAGACGCCTGCAAAAACGGCTCCGGCAGGCCGAGATTATCATTGATGTCCAAAAAAAACTCTGCGACATACTGGGTCTGACGGTTCCTCCCATCGAGCAGAACGAGAACGACGAATGATCCCCTGTTTGGAGTTGTCCATGGACGTTGGAACTGCAGCCGCCTGCAAATCGCTAGACATTGCCAGGCCGACTTATTACCGACGGCTTGGCGCCAGGGATGAAAAGGCGACCTCTCGACCTGCGCCCCCGAGGGCTCTCACCGCCATGGAACGGCAGGAAGTGTTGGACGTGCTGCACACTGAACGGTTTGTGGATAAAGCTCCGACCGAAGTGTACGCCACCTTGCTGGATGAAGGCGCTTACCATTGTTCTATTCGGACCATGTATCGTGTTTTAGAAAAGGCCGGCGAGGTCCGCGAGCGGCGCAATCAGGCGCGCCATCCTCACTACAAGGCGCCGGAGCTTTTGGCCACAGCTCCCAAGCAGGTCTGGTCCTGGGACATCACGAAACTGCTCGGGCCGGTAAAGTGGACGTATTTCTATCTTTACGTAATCCTGGACATCTTCAGCCGGTATGTGGTCGGCTGGATGATAGCCCAATACGAAAGCAACACGCTGGCACAGCGCCTTATTGCGGAAAGCTGCGAGAAGCAGAACATTCAGCCCGGCCAGCTGACCATTCACGCTGACCGCGGGCCATCGATGAAATCCAAACCCGTCGCTTTGCTTCTGGCGGATCTCGGCGTCACAAAAACCCACAGCCGACCGCATGTGTCGGATGATAATCCCTATTCGGAATCGCAGTTTAAAACCTTGAAGTATCGCCCAGGTTTCCCCGACCGCTTCGGCTCAATCCAGGATGCTCGCTCCTTTTGCCAGGATTTCTTTCCCTGGTACAACTGCGAACATCGCCATAGCGGCATCGGATTGCTAACTCCAGAGATGCTTCATTACGGCAAGGCCGAAGCCGTGATCGGCCAACGACGCATCGTTCTGAACTCGGCTTTCCAAGCTCATCCAGAGCGGTTTGTTCGCGGGCTGCCCGTGCCGCCGCCAGTGCCGCAAGCGGCATGGATCAATAAACCAAAGAGCGAATCCAACAAAATTTTGCTCGCCGAAACAACAGCGATTCCGGGGGTAGCAGGAGATGGACCACTGGGAGATCGTCGATCCTGGGACATCCTGGAAACCGACTTTTCAAATCAGGCGGGCAAAACAGATGGAAACGACATTAAATTCAAAACAGAGGTGTCTCATTTTTATTGACACGTTCCGATGCAGGTAGCTGCAATGATCAAAACAAAGAGAGTCGACAGAAGAGATCTCATATTTTCGGCTCCAGCCAACTGAATGTATGTTGAACCAGCTTCGCCTCAAGCCCGCCAGCGGAATTTGCCAATGGATGGAATCTTCCGTATCGCTTTCCAATACTGCGGCTGAACACTGCCACTTTCCCATGCCCCTCATATAATAGAAAACTTAATCAACAGGAACCATTCAAATGAACAGAAGCGGCCTGCGAAGCGATATCCTCTGTTTGCTTGCGGGAAACAAGAGAACGATTTGACAAATTTATCATTGACTGGATTTAACCGGACCAAAATAGCGATCGAGAAACCAAAGGCTTTCCTTGATCAATTCGTTTCGCGGTATGGAATGATCTGTATGGTAAAGCTTCAGGAACTTGTCCTTTGGCGACGTCCCCAAAAGATTAAACATGGGTTTCACATTTGCTTCATATGGAAAGATAGAATCGTATTCCCCGTTGAGCATCAGGACGGGGACTTTGACGCGTGGAGCATAGTTGAATTGATCCGCTTCAGGCGGAAACCCATATGGCCAATTATTCCAAAAACCACCCAGAATCGAGATGGAAGCCTTCACTCTCGGTTCGATGGCGGGCAGCACAGGGGACATGCAAGCGCCCCAGCTAAGTCCATAAAATGCAATACGATGCATATCCATGTCCGACCGGCTGCCCAGGTAGTCTATGGATCTGGAAAAATCTTTCCCCAATTTGATCAGATATTCGCGGTGTTTGTTGGATGTATCGGGATACGGCAGTCCCTCGCTTCTCTCATACGTTCCATTATAGATGGGTAATAGGACTGCCCGGCCGCTTTTAAGAAAGAAATCAGGAAGGTCGGAAATCGCGCTCGCCTCTCTCGATAAAGCTCCTATACCTGGAAAACAGATTACTACCTGGAAAGAAGGTTTTGAGTTTTTCGGAAGAAATAGATACGCAAGCATACGCTCCTTATCGTATGCGGCATCAAAAGAAACCTTTTCCATAATCCAATGTTCGGACTCTTTGAAAGCCTCCGGCTTCACATTAAGGTCGGCCTTGTCGTAGGAAAATTGATTTTTATAGACTTCAAAAATATCATCCGAGACCGGACGCTCCTTTGCAAATTCGCGAAGCTTGGCTCTCAAAACGGGGCCAAAAGCAGCTTCGGGGATTTTTCCCGGTTCAGGATAGTAGGCGCAGCGGAATCCATTCTTTGGCGATCGATCAAACGAATCAGCCCATGTAACAAAACTAAACATATAAGGATAATCATTCCATGCACCGCCACGCAGAGTTCTTCCCTCAGGCGCCTGATTGAGGCACCACTCCCGCGCGTTTCCGGCCATGTCGTAAATCCCATAGAAATTAATACCTTCACAGCTGCCCACTCGAAGGGCGCCGGCGGAGCCGAGATTGCTGAGCGGCACGATTATACTATTCGGCCAGAAAACATCCCACGAGGGATATAGATTGGGTGCTGCCCAGTGATATATGGTGGGCAGGCTCTTTTTTACGAATTCCGCATAGGCGGCAGCCTCGTACCAGCTAACGCCGGCCACCGGGAAATCGGCTTGATCCTCCGAATAGTAGTCTCCGGCTTGCCAAGTGGCAGGTCCGGGTCTTCCTGTTAAATCTGTAAAAGATGACATGGCCTCCGCCCACGTAATCTTTTTCCCATTCTTCAGAAATTCGTGTTTCCAATACGATTGATTCTGATAGCCTCCGGCTCGCACGAATTCCCTGAACTGTTTGTTTGTTACTTCATATTTATCCAGAAAAAAATCGACTAATTGGATGTTTTCAATTTTTCGACTCCCTATTCGCACCATGCCTGACGGGATCTGTCCTTTTTTGTCAAGAATGCGGGATAGAGGAGCTTGGATCATAGAGGTAAATTGCTTTGCCATTAATGCGTCGAGGGTCTCATGCTCCTCCTTCTCAAGCTTGCAGCGCCACAAAATTCTAGCTACTCTCCCCTGAAAAGGAGAAATACCCCAAAATTGCCATGACTCCTTGGGGAAGCGGTACGGCCTTGCATAGATCCTGGCGCCTCCCGGCTGAGTGGTGACGCTAATTTTTTCCGAAAGCAGGTTCCACAACCGATCCAGTTCTGCATCCGCAGGGAGGGCCGTCCTTGCATCACGAACAAGATTAAATGCAGCGATTACGTTAGTGGCCTTTTCCCTATCGATTAGAGAAAGGGCCAAATCATTTTCGGTGGCAGGAGAGATTTTAACAAGCCGCTCCACTTCCTTCGGCACAACCTCCCGTGCCCACTTGCGCTTTTGATAAGTCTTAACTCCCAGTACGGAGAAATACACCGCAACCGCCGAAACCAGTATAATTGGGATCATGCAGACCGGCTTTTTCAACGTTTTCCATATTCCCGCAAAAGCAGGCAGCGTGGCGACGATCTTCGGTCCGGAAGCCTCATCGATAGCATTTTGCAGAGCGGCTGTTACCTCTCGTGCGTGCTGGTAGCGGTCATTCGGATCTTTGGCCAGCAGCCTGTGGATAATTGCCACAAGCGATTGCGGGACATCATTCCTGTACTTCGATATTGGAGCTGGAGTCTCCCTCACAATCGCCGCGGCGGTATCAAACGCCGCCTCTCTTGTGAAAGGATTAGCGCCTGTCAGCATTTCATAGAGAACGATGCCAAACGAGAAAAGGTCTGAACGAAGATCGACGGTTTTGCCTTGCACCTGCTCCGGCGACATATAGGGAATCGTGCCTACTGTCGTGCCTTCTCTGGTTAAACCGTTCGTAAGAGTTCGCGCCATATCGCCTGCGTCCGGCGACATGGCCATCTGTTTCGCCAGCCCGAAATCCATGACTTTCGCGTGTCCTGTTTGCAGCAGCATGATGTTCGCGGGTTTGAGGTCCCGATGCATGATTCCTTTTTCGTGAGCCACTGTCAGCGCTTCCGAAATTTCCGCTGCCCACTGCATGGCCTGCTTCAGCGGCGCCACTCCTTGCGCCAGCCTGTTTTGAAGCGTCTGGCCCTCCAGGTATTCCATCACGATGAAGCTCTTCCCCTCGGCTTCTCCTATTTCATGGATGGCGCAAATGAAAGGATGATCCAGAGCCGCAGCAGACCGGGCTTCTCGGTTAAAGCGCTTGCGGGCCGTCTCATCCTGCTTGAGAAATTCGGGAAGGAACTTAATCGCGACCTTTCGATCCAATGAAGTGTCATGGGCAAGATAGACAATGCCCATCCCCCCTTCCCCAAGCTTGCTGGTAATGGCGTAACGCCCTAATGCCTTTCCTATCATTGACATAGGATCCCCGTTTCCCATCATTTTAGCTGCAGCCTCTGCAAGCGCCGGCTTTGCCAGGAAGCTCCCGGCTTGCTCATCCTGCGTAAGAAGCGTCTCGACCTGGCGCCGCAACTCGGTATCTTCGCCGCAGGCCTTATCGAGGAAGGCGCGGCGAGCTTCGGGCGAACGCTCCAGCGCAGTGTGTAAAAGCTCTTCGGCTCGCTCCCAGAAATCCTTCTTCATGCTCCGCTCCTTGCTTTGGAAACCTCCAAATCGGGCAGCCGGTGCAATGCAATAAAAAGCAATTAGGTAATTGGCTTTATTCTAAACGAAATTGCAGTCGGATGGAGATATTTTCCGGGCTGGCAGGAAGATTGTGAGTGAAAATGATAGGGGCATGTGCAGGAATTTCACGCAGCCCACGGCTTGATTTTGGCCAAGGTCTTGGCCAGAGAATCCTTCGCTTTGGCGGCATCATAGTCCAACTGTAAACCGATCCAGAATCCCTCGGACGTGCCGAAAAATCGTGACAAACGGAGACCTGTATCCGCAGTAACGGACCTCACTCCGGCCACGATTTCACCAATGCGCCTTTGGGAGACCCCGATTTCCTTGGCCAGCCGGTATTGCGTTATGCCGAGGGGCTTCAGGAATTCCTCCAGCAAAATTTCTCCAGGATGTGGGTAAGGTACCTTACGCATATCGTTTCTCCATTAATGATAATCCAAGATCTCAACATCCTTCGGGCCTTCTGACGTCCACACAAAGCACACGCGGAATCGATCGTTTATTCGGATGCTGTATTGACAGGACCGCTTACCCTTCAACGCTTCCAGTCGGTTGCCCGGCGGAATGCGCAAATCTTCCAGGGTCTCGGCGCGATTGAGCATAGCCAGTTTGCGCATTGCCACAGTTTCAATGCTCACAAAAGGCCTGACGCGCTGCCCTTCAAACAGATGCTGCGTATTTGAGCATTTAAACGAGGATATTGGCACCAAAGAATAGTATCGCGTGGCGTTAGTATTGTCAACCGCAAAGATTCGGGAGATTTAAGCCCACAATCCGGAAAACCCCCACATTTATATTGTCATCGACCAGTCGCCTGGATCTACTGTCGCTAGCCTGGATCGTGCGAAGAGACTCGATTTAACCTTCCCGGAACGGCCTCGTTTTTCCTGCCAACCACAAGGCTTGCGGCCTATAAAAACAAAGCTTATAGGTCGTATAAGCGTTTTTTCCCTTTTCCCGCTCGGCAACGGCACTATCCGTTCGTCCGGCCTCTGATAAAAAGCGACAGGTAAACCGAGAAATTCAATTTTCAAACAAGGAAAAAGAAATTTTATTCAAGAATGAGCCGGAACGGAAACAAAAACAGGCAGAGCTTCGCCTCAAGCCCGCCAGCGGAATTTGCCAATGGATGGGATCTTCCGTATCGCTTTCCAATGCTGCGGCAAAACATTGCCATTTTACCATGCCCATCCTATGATAGGAAACTTAATCAAAAGGAACCATTCCAATGAACAGAAGCGCCCTGCGAAGCGATATCCTCTGTATGCTTGCGGTTCTGTTTTCTTGTATCGCTCTTGCAGGCTGCGGAGGAGGCTCGAACAAGCCGAAATCCAATACCACGCCCGATGCCAATCCAAACGACAATTGGCCCCAGATCGTGCGCACATTATACCTGATATATCCTTCAAAATTAATGACGATGCCGACTCCCGATTTTTAAGGGGGCTTGTCAGGAGTTCTAAATCTAGACCTAAAACAAGCGAGTTTAAATAGTGAGAGTCTTCAAGCCTGCCACTGATTGCAGCCGAGGCCTTCCAATTGTATCTATCACGTCAGCTATGATGGCATCCTGCGGCCACATCGCCCCCGCATGCCACTGCAATTCTTTGTCCCAATAGCCGTTGCACGCGTGCACGGCTGCGGGCACATAACCATAACTGACTTCAACAATTAAGGGGGTTGAATCTGCGGTTTCGACAAAATCAAACGCCATGCTTTGCGAATGCAACTTTTGCGTTACATCAAAAGCAATCTCCACGCATTTCATATTAATCCTGGAACGCTCATAGTCAATATTACCACTTCCCGATGCCCTGAAATCATTTATTCTTACCATGCGCCTGAAAGCAAAAGCCCTGTTGCCTATAATCGTCACGCGTGTATCATATTTATTATATGCTATATAATCCTGGAAATAAATATATCCCTTTTCACGGCTACGCATTTTGTTGTTTAAATATATATTGAATAGCGAACGCGGCAATCTTTTGATCTTTTCAAGATAGTCACTTTTATTGACCATCTTGTTGAGTTTTGTGGAAAAATCCGAAAAATAGCCTGCGTTGGCCTTGAATCCCCTCCCAAATGCTGTTTTACATAGTTCCTTTGCTTCAACCCTATTTCGCACGAAGCTTACATTACTGGAGCCGGCGCCACCCCGTAATTTGAATACTTTGGGGAATTCGGTCTTTTCAATCCAATCAATGACGGTATTTTCATCATAAAACACATAGCTTGGCACAAGGGGCGCTTCTATTGATTCCAACATATATTTTTGTCCGACCTTATCATCAAAATGCCAGCAAGTATTAATATTTGGAAATACTTTGATGCTGATATATTCCAGTGAAATGAGTAATTGACGGGCAAACAAAATGCTCTTGGGATCTGCGTGATGCCAGTGCCAGAGAAGAATGTCGAAGGATTTAAGTTGCTCAATGATGTTGCTGTCAAAACAGCATACTCTGCTATACGGGATGCGCCTTTCTTCGCAGTACTCAATCCATCTGTCTGAAAAACTTCCCGGACGGTCATGAATGGCAATTTTCATTGAAGCTTCTTTCATAATTATCTCTTTGAAATTAGAAATAATTGTAACATGTTGGCGATTACAGTTTTTAGAATTGTTTTTATCTTCTTTTAAATAAAGATCTCACGCGTGTTATTCAATGAACATGATCTTTAATTTTTATCCATTGTGAGGCAAAAATGACTCGTTAAAAAAAACCATTACTTGATTCCCAAGCAGTAATTTTCCCCAGTTGAGTAATTTATTGAATGTTGACCACCTTACCGACGGATTAATAAAGCCCACCTCTCCCAACATATTTGGCCATGCTTCGGGTGCTTGATGTTTATGCCATTCTATTGTCGGCGCAAAAGGATTGCGAATTTATAACCAAGCAAAAATATTGCATCTGGAACAGTCACCGATAATTAGTTTTGCATGTTTATTTGATATTGCGTAGATTTTAGTAAATATTTCCTTACTCTTGTCCAAAACAGAAAATCTGATTAAATGACCTATTTCGGGGTGACGGGCTAAAAATGTTGCGACGGTCGGAACAGATCTTGGGTTAAATTGGATTTGCGAAGTTCAATAATCCAAGGAGGCCCGACCGTGCAAAGATTTTCTAGCATCTTCTCTCAGCTACTTCAACTATTCCCGCGTCTAGAATTCGAAGAGGCGGTCAAGAAACACCGCTCCGATTACTCAGCCAAAACCGGATTCTTCCGTTTGCGCATCGTCTTCCGCCGGTTTCGCAGCATTGCGGGGCCGTCCGGGAACGCTTTCTTTTCCTTTCGGCCGGACCTGCGTTTTGGCTTTCAGGTAATTCCGGTCGATGCCGCGGCTTACAATCTTCCCGAGTTTCCGATTTACAAAACGCCCTTGGCCCATGCAGGGATTGTATCATGATTCCGGATTCGCGGTCTTCAGGCGTCTGCGAATCACGGGCCCCGCGAACAGCAGGTACAAGGCAGGAATGAGCATCAGGCTGTCGCGGGCGAGGGTCTTGGGCGAAATCGGGTCGCCGGAGCCGAAGCACCCGCAATCCGCTTCGATCCCGCGAAGATAGGTGATGGAGAGAATCACGATGAAGAACAGCAGCAACAGAGCGGAGGCGCCGGCCGGATAGCGGATTTTATGCCTGAATCCAATCAGGAGAGAAAGGCCGAGCGCCATTTCGGCCCAGGGAAAATATCGAACGATCAACGGGATGGATGCTTCCGGGAAGAGATCGTAGGTGTAAAGCACGGCCTCGAAAATCAGCGGACTATCCCACTTGACATAGCCGCTGTACAGGAAGATACCGGCTAGAATAAAGCGAAATAACCAATGCAGGATGCACGAGACATGCAAGCAGGCCTTATCCTGCTTCAGCGAAAGAAAACAGGGGAAAAGCCACTGGATAATTCGCGCGATCATAGATTTATATTGCGACAGGCATTCTGTCGGGGGGGGATACAAGGTCTGGGCGGGACTGCTTCTGAATGGCAGTCCCGCACAGATGCTTCAGGTTTGGCAGAAGACGCTTCACCTTCCGCAGAAAAAGCCTTTGAGAAGAGATGGGCTCATTTGGCTTTCAGCAGTGTCAGCCCGTCCTGCCACTTGCTTACCGTCAGGAACTTGCCGTCGCGCGAGATGAAAGGTTTCCCCAGTTTGGCCGGTACGCTTTCCTCTTTCCAGGTCTTGCCGCCGTCGGCCGTGCGCAGGGCGATTATGTTGGCCTTGCCTTCAAGGCCCAGAACGACCAGACCGTGGTTGGCGTCGGTAAAGCGTATGGCGGCCTGCGGAGTTTCGACCCAGTCGTTGTTGAAGCCAAGAATAACCGGGTTGACAAGCCCGAGGGAACAGGACTTCCAGGTCTTGCCGCCGTCCTCAGTCATGTACAGGGCTCCGCTCTTGTCCAGCAGGTACCCGTGAGTCGGAGTGCGGAGCGAAATCGCGGCGACAGCGGTGACATTCTTGGGCATCGTCAGGTCCGTCCATGTCGACCCGCCGTCCGTGGTCTTCTTGAACGCGACTCCCTTGCCGACCCACCCCGTTCGGGCGTCCGCAAAGGCCAAAATGCTGGCCAGACCACCGACATCCTTTGCAATAACATTCCAGTTTTTCCCGCCGTCAACGGTTAAACTGGTGCCGCTCAAGCAGGATTGCCAGATTGTGTTCATATCCACTATATCCACGGAGAACATGCAACCCCCGGTCTTGGCCGCGGTCCATGTCTTTCCGCCGTCGGTGGTATAGTGTTGCGCGCCTTCGTCTCCGGCGCCGCCCCAGACGCCGAAGGTTTCATTGTGGAATGCAGCCATTCTCACTTTGACCCCGTTGATCGCCTTGGGTATCGCCACCTCCCACTGTCCCTGGGCCACAGCCAATACGGCGCCCACAATCAGAACCGACATCAGCACGCCTAACAAAACGGTCAGCTTGGCATATTTCATCTCGAATCCCCTCCCGAATAATCGTATATACGTTTGCCCATTTGCCCTTGTTTCTCCATGAAAGATAGGAAGGATTGACTGTCGTTTTGGCTTCCGGTCTTTCATTGGACCTCGAACGCAGACCTCGCCGTTTCGCGACTGCCGACACGCAATATGCCTGCCTGAATGTCCTCGATCCGGTTGCAGGACTTATCTTACAGCAAAATCCCGTTGCCGAGAAAGGGTTCTTGTACGAGATTGCCCTATTGCAGGCGAAGAGGATGCCGGGAACATGAGGTCTCCGATCGACCCCGGATCGGGTGCGCGGACAAAACCCATGTTACGCGCGATTGGAGATGCGAACAAGACACCAGACGCCTGGAGCGGCGACGTCTGTGAAACTGAATTTCTTGAACTATTCAGATACACGTTTTTCCCAACAAGCGTCTAAAAGATGCCCTGCATGATATGCAGGACAATGAACGCGGGCAAATCCGCCTTGAAGCCTTCCGCGACAATTCTAAATGCCGGATAGTCCATGCATCCATGGAAATTAAACGGATGTCAAAGACAAATATTCCCCCTCCAGGGACGGGAGAATAATTTGCGTTCATAACATCCAGCCAATGCTCGTTATCAGGTTCCCGCCGATCCTGCAGAACTATCCGTGAATATCGCATGCATGTTTCGCTACGGATGCGCAAGAAGCAAAAAGCAGCGTTGAACGCCCAAGGGCTCGCGCAAAAATAAGTTCCCTTTTTCGGCCGGCTCTCTGGCGCAAAGATGTACGGAGAAATGCTATAGTATATTGCATCCACAAGAGCCGGCCGCCCTTCGGGGCGTGCGGCGGCAGGAATCCCGGGGATGGGCCGACGGAATGAATGCAAATGTCGAAGGATGAAGCATTCGAACACCGGCGCATTCAGCGCCGACGGACTCTGTCGGCCCGCCGCGAATCCGGATATTTGCAAAATTATACTCAGGCGCTTGATTTAATAGTATTATTCTCACAGAATGGAGGCCGGACGCATTCTTGCATCGCCTCGGCCCCAGAATCCCGATAAAAATAAAAGGGAGAAGCCTATGATTCGGACCATCATCCTATTGGTTTTGCTTTATATTCCACTTTCCTTGCAGGCGGCGCAAAAATGCAGCCGCGCCAACCTTCAGTCAGGCGTGGACAAACATCTGGAGGCGCTGATGAAAGGGAGGCCATCTCTGATGCCGCTTGCCTCGCAAGCTAAATATATCGAGAACAGGAAGGAAATCGCGCTGGGCCAAGGCATCTGGAAAACGCCCCTGGCCGTTGATTTTCATCGCAGCCTGCTCGACGTGGAAACTTGTGAAACCTTCACCGAGATCATTCACGCAAGAAGCGGCCATCCCTATGTGATCGGCACTCGGCTTAAAATCGCCGACAACAAAATTTCGGAAATCGAGGCCCTCGTCACCGATAAGGACGACTGGCTTTTCAACGCCGACAATTACCTGAAGTACTCATCGCAGGAGAATTGGGACATCCTCCCCCCGGCTCAGCGCACTGATCGGCAAGCCCTGATCAATGCGGCCAACGCCTATTTCGACGTATTTTCGGATCGATCCGCTTCTTCCAGGGTTCCCTGGAACATTCCATGCGCCCGTCTGGAGGGAGGCGCCTATACGAATCCCAACGGCGACCCCAAGGCTTCCTGCACGGGCGGCCCGCCGCTGGAAGGCACGCTGAAAATCACCAACCGCCGCTTTATCGTCGACCTTGACATGGGAACCGTCGTGGGACTGGCGGACTTCGGCGAAAAAGACGGCTGGCCGGACTCTCATATGTTTCGATTGGAAAATGGGAAGGTACGATTTGTCCACACATTAACCGTGTGCCCAAACGGCTGCAGCCTGCCGGCCCCGAAAGAAAAAAAGCAGCCCTGAAAACGAACCGCGAAAGACGCAAAAATATTTTTATTCATGGAAGGCGTCGGGCGGATTTCGCAGCTAATAAAAGAGAATCGATGCAATAGCTCCCCTTTTCACAATTGTTGTATCCTTAAGACTTATGGTTTGTATAAGCGCGTTTTTTGCCTTTTCCTGCTCGGCAACGGCTGCATTCGATCTTCCAACCTCTGATAAAAAGCGACAGGCAAACTGAGAAATTCAATTTTCAAACAAGGGAAAGGCAATTTTATTCAAGAAAGAGCCGGAATGAAAACATAAACAGGCAGGGTTTCGCCTTAGGCCCGCCAGGCGGAATATATGAATGCGAACTGAAGGTGAATCCGAACGACATTGGCGATAAGTTCTTTCATTTCCATAAAATCATGTTCTGCGGCATCGCTCCTTTTCCCAGCAATCCTCAATCAGCCGAAACCGATAATCCCGGTCATAATTGAATCCCCGGGAAATAAAAGCGGCGCCGGAGCTTTTGAACACAAATCAGCTACCCTCTTTCCAGGCTTCAATCCAATGCGGCGAAGCTGGGATAAGAGCATTGACAAACACCATCATTGCGATTGTGCGGAAGATTACAGCTGCCATCTTGGATCCTCTATTCTTTTTAGAATCGATGCGATCATCGTCCGCGATGCAGGCAATGCCGGAACGCATTGAGAATGCAGCCTGGTCCCCCGCGAGATCCTCGCACAGCAAAGTCTGATTGAAAAACCGTATGCGCGCGCACGGAAGCGGTTTATGTTAGTTTAGCACTGGCCGCAGCAGAAACCGCGCTCTGCGGATCATGATCCGAAGCATTTCTTGTATTTTTTCCGCTCCCGCATGGGCAGGGTTCATTTCTTCAAAACGTCGGCATGTTTGGAAGAAAGTTTTGAGCAAGCAGCCAATGCCATTCTGAAAACTGGGCCGATCCGTGCAACTAGATTTGACAAAAACAATATTGGCAGCCAATTTCGCATCCGCAATGTCTTTTGCCCCAAAGATTCTTCCCGCCAGAGAATTTTCGGTGAAATAATTTCATGCCTCGCGAAACATTATCAGTGAGTGGAATGCCGGTTCTTTCATCCATAGCTCGAGAGGGAGGAGATCAAGCGTCCGATTGACGAATTTCCTTTCATCGCGACAGCGATGCACCGTAACAGGCTGAACTAATTTAAAATCCTTGAAACGAGAGAGAAATAAATGAAAATTGCCGCGATTTTCGATGAACAGATACACAAAACGGCTCCTCCAATCATTGTCGACCTCCGGATTCCGGGCCGGTGGTCCAATCCAAGGAATCTGATCGAGCATTTGCCGGATAACTGCCGTGTAACGCCGCAGGCGCTGATTTTAGCGGATGGCTCCCGGATGGATTTGCATTTTCTTCCGCCCGATGACCAGTTCCCCGGAATATTCCGTTCTATCTGCCGGGGGCGGCCGACTGAAAAAGAACTGGCCGCCGTGGAAGGCTACACTGTCAACGTGACGCTCAGCGGCCGTGGGGGATCGATAGAATCGGCTCGGAAAATCATGAAAGCGGCAGCGACCATGGTACGGGCCGGCGGAGCCGGTGTATTTATTGATAACAGCGCGCTTAGTCATGGCGGCGAACAATGGCTTGAGATGACTGAAGACGGCGGCATAGACGCGCTGAGCTTCGCGTTTGTCGGCATCGCCCAAGACGACACAGAAATCGAAACGATCGGAATGCATGTATTGGGCTTGCGAGACATCGTGCTGAAGCGAGCAGATTTAGAGAGAGACTATGACATAGTCGAGCTGATCCGTATTATGGTTCAAGGCAACAAGCCGGTAGGCAACATCCTATCCGACAATAATGGGTCTTGGTTCAGCTGCTATACAGAAGACGGCGACCCGAAAATGGCAACATCCCCTTCGCACAATCCTTTCGGCCGCCTTCGTCTGCTCAAATTGCGGCGCACCGCAACCTCAAACAGCTGCTGTTAGCGATTTGAGCCCTCGTTTGAACCGGGATAGGATCGCAACTTCCGGCTACGGCCTTGATTCGGATCGCGCTTGAGTCCGCCAAGCGAGAGAGCAGTCCGGATTACGCTCGCGTCAAGACGCTTGCGTCTTCTTGCGAAGAGCAGTTTGACCTTCCGTCCGGCTGCAAGTGCGCTGACGGGGTCCTACTCGAACGTCCAGACGGAACCATCTGCGGCAAATACAACAGGACTTCTTCTTGGCATCAGTCATGGTGACTCATCGTGACCGCCAAACAGGGCTATCAGCCGTTGATGGGATTGCTCTAAAAACAGTGCGGGTCAGTTTTGCAGAGCGGACAGGGACTGATTCTCGCAAGCGCCGAAGGCAAGCCGCATTTATCAAGAAAACATAAAAAGCAGCGTTCCAATACGGGGACAGTCGCCGTATTTTTGAAGTCTATATGGCGAGTTTCTTTAATATCTGGAATTTTTCGGTCGGGAAGACACAGGCTTTCGCCCGGACCTTCTTGGCCGCAAAATCCTGTATGGCCTATAGGCCGTATTATCGCGCTTTTTGCTATCCCACTCGGCAGCGGCTGCATCCGATCGTCACGCCTCTGGATAAATACGACAGGCAAACTGAAAAATTCGATTTTCAAACAAGGAAAAGACAATTGGATTCAAGGAAGAGCCGGAAAAATGACCTGAACGACCTGATCTCCTGCCTGACGACCCTGAAGCAGGCCGGAAGCGGCGCGCCCGCCGCGTGATGAAAAATGTAATATCAAAGGACGAATGCATAATATCGAAGTATTTCATAATTCGAGATTATCATTTTCGTGCAGCGGTTCATCCCGCCGCGCGCCTTCGCGCTTATCTCCATCTCCTGTTTATTGAACAAATCTCAGCTTCCAAGCGTCCAAACTCCCGAGTAGAATGTTTTTGCCAATTCCCAGGTTCCAGCTCTATGTCCAGATTAACGGTTTTAGTCATCATCCTTGTGACACTGCGGATCGTGGACGTGACTCCGGCTGGTCAGGAAGAAGATTTCAGGATCAGAGCGGATGTGGAACTTGTCACGGCGGATGTAACGGTGATTGGTTCGGCTCCTCCTGAATTGCAGGCGGAAGATTTCATTATTTATGACGACAAAGTAGCGCAACAGATTTCCTACTTTTCGCGCGATCAGCTTCCGCTGGCGGTCGCTATCCTGATCGATTCCAGCGACAGCATTCGGCCGTATGTGCCGGCGCTTCGAATCGCCGCGCTTTCAGCCCTGCGGAGGCTGAAGACGGGGGATCAGGCGGCGTTGTTCTCTTTTTCCGATGACTGGAAAATAATCAGCGACCTGACCGAAGACAGGCTTTTAATTGCCGAAAAAATCGGCGCCATCGGGATCGGGGGCGGAACGAATATTTATGATGCAATATTCTATACAGCGCAGTATCTGAAGAAGAAAGCAAAAAATCGCCGAAGGGCGATTATTTTGATTTCGGACAATCTCCAGTCGCCCCGGCCCATTCTCGTCGGCCCCGCCAGATGGACAGCCCATGAGTGTCGCGATCGGCTGCTCGAAACCGCGACGGCTCTCTTCAGCCTTAGGATCTCCAACTATGATTGGGAGTCTGTCGAAACGATCAAGCGTCTGGCGGAAGAATCAGGCGGTGAAATGATGGAAGCGCGAGGATCCGAACCGTTCAAACAAGCTTTCGAGTTGATTTTGTTGAAGCTTCGCAGGCAATACACGATCGGATTTAATCCGTCCAATCCCGGTAAGGCTAAAAGCTTCCACCGGCTGGCGGTAAAATTCACCAGCCCGGATTGTTGCAGGGGATGCCAGCTCGTGACCCGCCGAGGGTATTACGCAGGAGTTTCTGATCCGCCGTTTTCAGCGCCGGATATTCAGAAACAGTCTGAGCTCTCCGGGACCGAAATCGATGAGTTGTTTACACGGAGAATTCTGGAGTTCGCCGGCGCTATCGATCTCCAGCTCTATGACACGAAAAATATGGCCCTTCAAGATGTCGATCCTGATCTGCACGAAATTCCCTTCGCGGTATCTACTCAGGAGCAGAAGCTTTCCAATGGCCAAATGCAGCTTAAGATTGATTTGAAAATTGATTTTTCCGGAATTGTTTTTTCGAGGGCGGAGGAACGGCGCGCCTGCAAGGTGCATATTGCCGTTTTCTACGCCAATGAAAAGGGCAAAATGCTGGGTTCGGATTGGAAGAAGATTGATGGATCCTTGGACCCCAATACCCATGATCGAGCGGTCAAATCCGGGATGTCTTATTCCACGGCGATTCCGCTTAAGGCGAGGAGGCAGGCTGTCAAGATTGTCGTCTATGATGAAGGCAGCGAAAAGATAGGCAGCCGGCTTATCCGGCTTCAGAACGCGGCATTTTCAAAATAGAGAAAACAGGATCATGAGATCCGGCGGCTTCCAGGTTGTGGAAGCGCGCTTTTTGCTATCCCACTCGGCAGCGGCTGCATCCGATCGTCACGCCTCTGGAAAAATACGACAGGCAAACTGAAAAATTCGATTTTCAAACAAGGAAAATGCATTTTCATTCAAGAAAGATCCGGAATGGAAACAAAAACAGGCAGAGCTTCGCCTTAGGCTCCACAAGCGGAATATATTAATTGATGCAGTCTTCCGTATCGCTTTCCAATACGGGACAAGGATGTGCCCGCTGTGGTGGAACAACTGATAATAATGAGAAATAACGGTCACGGCGTCATCGGCATGAAGCTGATCGCTCAGGGACAATTCACAAATATCGAAGACCGCAAAAGATCCCTGACGTGGATCATGCAATCCAACATCGTAAACGACGGCGGTGATCGGCGTGAAAAGCCGGGAGGAAATCGACGAGGCGATCCGGCACATCAATAATGCATTCTCCATTGGAGCGCAATCGGGACAGTCGCCCCTGCCACCGATGAACAGTCCTTCCTCTTGCTTTTCCCGGCAATTTCAGCGGCTGGATTCCAGCCCTTGATATGCTCGCGATTGTTATCGCATCGACAGGTCAAGCCCAGCTTCAATCCCAGAAGAGCGGGCATCCATCGGAAGGCAAAATGGATATTCCCTTTTTCATCAAAATACACTCCATCCATCGCGATCAGGCGGGAGTGCAAGCTGATATTCATGGCATCTCTTCTCCTATTGGAAAATGAAGAACTGACACATAAAGGCCAACCACTCCCTATGGATTTATTGCTTCCGGCTGTTTTTGTTTGTCTTCGTTGTGTCTTCTCCTTTCGCCCGGTTGTCGATCAGCGCCGGAACCGAGCCTTATCCGGCGCTGTGATTTCTAAGTAAAACTTAATTGCCTTATGCGATCGAACGTCAGGAAAGTCTCCAGATGCCGGCCGCAGGTCAGTATTTTATAGACAAGGCGGCGGCCGGTGGCCACGATCCGGCAGGGGATCTTGATAAAACTCGCCAGGGAACGCTTAAATTCCATCCGCAAAATGTCCCGGCATGCCGTACCAGGCTTTCAGATTCCATGCCAGTGCCGCAATGACCATATACGCCCAATTCGAAACCAGACCGTCCGACGGCATCCTCAGCGCGTTGACGCCGCTCTTGAGTCGACCGATGACGTTTTCCTGATTGCCGCGGTCATTGGCGAAGAGAACGATCTCCTCTGGCGTCATAGCCAAAGACAAATCCTACCCGCGCGTCCCAACGGTCGAAGTTGTGCGTGAGAGAAAAATCGGTGTCGCCGCGGAGCCACGCCTTTTTGAAAACAGGGGAGGCCCGATCAATCGCCAGATCCAGCCATTCGGCTGCCCCATCGGAGGAAGGGCGGCTGCCCGGCCGGTTCACAAGATAAAGCGCCTCATTGGTGTTGGCCAGAGACACGATCGGTGGCGTGTATCCCCAGATCCCGTTATAGGCAATGTCCATTCCCTCCTTGCATTCGCCGGTGGTTCCGGCGATGGTTCCGTCGACATCGATAATGGCTTCCTTGCGGAAGGAAGCGTCCTGCAATGCCCAGACTTTGGTTCTGGCTTCGTTCATCGTTTCCTGCAAGGCAAAGATCCAGGTCTCATCAAAACGACGCAGAAAATCTCCAGCCGTGGTCGGATCGGGAATTCTTTCGGCATCGAGTCCGTTCATATAGCTTTCGTCGTTGCGCAGCCGTTCGAGGTCTTCCAGACATGTCCCGCCAGTGAGAACATTGCAGACAATGTTCAGCACGGGGTCCGATTCCCGGCAAGGCACATGCAGCTTCAACAGCACGAGGTTTTTATTGATCGCCCGATCCAACTTCAGTCTGCACACCAGCTTATTCAGGGCGCCGATCCCGCCGAAACCGATGGCCCTGGTTCTTTCGGCAAGCTCATAGCGGATGTTGGAGTCTTTGAACATGGGATCAGTCTGATCCTCATACCGCTTTCTCATCAACCGGGTTTCGAGATTTTGCCTGTCACGGAGGTAGATTTTGTGGTCTCTTTTATTCACCTGAAATGTGCTCCTATTGGTTGTATCCGTTGCGTGCAAGTTCCTATTGTAACCAATAACGATGAACATTTCAGGCCTATTATCAAGTTTTCTCAAAAAATCACGCTGGTTTAAGGACTGGTTTTTGTTCGATCCGGTCCAACAGAACGCGATGTACTTTTCATAGTGCCTCCTATGGCTGCCGGCATAATCAAAGGCAGACTGGCTGTCACGCAACGCCTCCGTGTGTTTTCCGACTATTCTGAGTTGGAGCCGTCTATCATAGGCAGAAATCCATTAGGATGTTAGAAGACCGTTTCGGGGGAATGGACATCCCAATTGATGTTTGGAGCGAGAAGATCTGGATCCTACTCTGCCCTTAGAAGCGCCTGTATGGTTTCGTCGAGGCGCTGGAGGAAACGGGACCGGTCGCGGGTTTCGAAGGGAGCGGTCCCCCCCGTTATCGTACCGAGTTCTCGAAGATGGGCCAGCAACGCCCGACTTGCGAGGGCATTGCCGATGGAATCCGGGGTGAAAATATCGCCGCGCAGACCAATCACCCGAGCGCCCTTTGCAAGGCAACGCCCCGCCAAAGGGATATCCCCCGAAATCACAATGCTGTCGGCTGCAATATGCTCAACGATCCAGTCATCGGCCGCGTCGAACTGCCCCTTGACAATTATTAGTTTAATCCAGTCCTTATTGGGAATTTGGATGCGCGAGTTGGCGACCACGGCGACCGGCAGTCGGTATCGTTGTGCCACGCGGTAAACTTCCTGCTTTACCGGGCAGGCATCGGCATCAATGAATATCTCAATCACGCTAAACCTTTCCTGAAATTGTCAAGTTAACACATAACCCAACCGGGCCCTCACAATATCCCGTGCAGACGAGAGTCGCTTATGCCACTATGTTGAGGCTACGGAAGCGCATGATCCCGTAAATTGATAATGCCCCGTCCGTTCTATGCGAAATTTTTGACAAGGAGAGACGCTATGCCATCAAAAACAAGTGATACCAGAGAGAATCAAAAGAAGTCCTACGATCAGCGAATCCAGGATCGCCGGGCCGATCTTGAAAAGAAGGGCATAGCCCTCGATGCAATCAAAAAAGACAAGGTGTATGAACATTTATTGGCAAAACGGCGAGCTATTATGAAGGCGATTGCCGCCATAGATGCCGGCAAGGCTCGCAATGAGCCCCCTAAGGAACCGGAGGTCGTACAAGCGGCCCCCAAAGAAAAGAAGGCCAAGAAGGAGAAGCCTGAGAAGGCCGCTTCCGCCAAGGCTGGCGATTAGGGCGTTGGCTCACGTGCTAGAAAGTCAGAATTCAGACAAAAGGATCTCGTAATAGATACGGGAGCAATAATTCGTATATCGCTGTCCCGGCAGTTCATAAATGGGAAAAATTGCCGATATCCGGACACAAACTGAACTGATTTTGCTGAAAAGCGCTGAATATAGCGCGACACATCGCCCCTGTAGGCTTCTCGGCGTCCCAATGCTGCAAGCTGCACGCATAAGAACCCCGAGATTCAACGCACTCAAATGAATCAGTACACGCTTCAGGATATTTGTACTTCCTCTTAGAGGAGTGCGCCGCATGCCTCCTGTTTCATAAAGATGAGCCAACGGACGTTCCACTCGCTCTCCTCATCGACGGAGCAGAGCTTTGCCGCGCCCGCCTCTCACACGTCGGCGATTGCTGTAAACCGCGTTCCGCGCTTCATCCTCACCGTCCCAGCGGCGCCGTCGTTGTTTTGGTTCCGAGATATAGGTCCGCAGCCCAAGCCGCTCGAGATCCCCAATCCGTTCGGCACTGTAGTAGCCTTTGTCCGCAACGATCTCTTCAATACCCTTGCCCTCGGGCAAGACCGTTTCCACTTGTTCGGCTGCCGTGATCACGGTTTCAATCCTCGTAGCGGTATCGCCCTTGTCAGCTGGTTGCACGGCAACCCCGACGACCACGCCCGTATCCAGATCAACTGCATTCTCAGTCTTGTGCGCGAGATGTGCACTCCCGTCTTTCATTTTCGTGATGCGGGCGTCAGGATCATGCGGATGCATCCAGTCTTGGTTGGAGCCTTTCTTCGCCCGCTTGCGATCCAGGCGGGCCAGATCCTCTCGGGCCGTTGTCTCGATGCCGGATTCCTTTGCCAGCTTGGTCAGGAATTCCTGATAACTCTCACCGGTGTCGCGGCGTACGATACTTCGCAGTGCTGCATTGGCCTCAAGCATGGTCGCATCAATTCCAATGGTCTTGCCCTTCAAGAGTCCACTTTCGGCTACGCGCTGCAGAACCCACAAGTAAATACAGCTTGGTGCGTTTCCAGGTCAATCAGGCGACGCGTTCGGGAAATGTTCGAAAGATCCGGCGGAACCTCCGTAAGCCTCAATCCCAGAAAACTGCGCAATGCCAGAGAATCAGCGGTGCGCCATGCAATGCCAAACTCGGAGCCCAAGCCTTCAAAGCAACCGACCAAGAGCAGCCTGAAACAGATGCCGGGAATCGAACCGGGGCGCCCCATTTGAGGCGCGTAAAACTTGCCACAAAGCCTTTCGACAAACTCCTCGAATCCGTGTCGATTCAGGATGGAGTTCAGCTGTTTATAAAATGGATGCGCAGGGACCATCGGCATCTCACTGGTCGGAATCCACAAGGTTTCCTGCCGTTCGCGTTTTCTTTTTCCAATTGCCATGGCGGATATTTTAGCTGCAGTGGATCAATAGCACAATATCATATATCCTATTTTAGCGGACTTTCACCACGGGCTGTTAGGGAACGAACAGGAATTCGCGAACCAAGAAAACAAACGCAAAAATGCTCCGAAAGGCCGAAGCTCATCCGCCGGCCTTATCCATTTATCGGCTTCTATAAGGATTGGATTTTCAATCAACGGAAACAAGCGCTCAGATCTTGGCAATCCAGTCCGGCCTTTGTCGCCATGCCGCCCGCTCTCTGTCTGCAAGGAGATCCTGCCGTTTAAGCAATGATGGAATAATCGATTTCAATGGCATATTGTCACATATATATGACAATATGCCATCCTATTCGTGTTCCCATCGTCGGAGGAGAGCATCGTACATGATGGTTTTTTATTGGAGGCCGCGATGAAGAAGACTCGGATTGTTGGATTTATTATTGCATTCATATCCGCCATGGCGCCGTTGGCCTTTCCGCAGATACAAACGGTGAAAATAGCGGAAGGCCAATTGGAGGGCGTTGTTGTCAACGGGATCGCCTCGTACAAGGGCATTCCACTTGCTGCGCCTCCGGTGGGCGAGCTGCGCTGGAAATCTCCCGTACCTGCGAAGGCATGGACCGGCATTCGAAAAGCCGACGCCTACGCTTCCGGCTGTATGCAGGATCCGGGCATGTTAAAGATGATGGGCGCCGCTGCGAATGTCAGCGAGGACTGTTTGTATCTGAATGTATGGACGGGTGCAAAGAATGCGGGGGAGAAGCGGCCGGTGATGGTGTGGATTCACGGAGGGGCTTTCGTTGGCGGTATGACGGGAACTCCAATGTTCGATGGAACCAAATTCGCAGAAAAGGGTGTAGTGCTGGTGAGCATTGCCTACCGGCTTGGTGTTTTCGGATTCCTGGCGCACTCGGAACTCAGCCAAGAAAGCGGCAAGGGATCCGGCGCCTATGGCATTCAAGACATGATCGCCGGTCTCCAATGGGTCAAGAAAAACATCGCTCAATTCGGAGGCGATCCTTCGTGTGTAACCATTTTCGGCGAGTCTGCCGGTGGCATTGCAGTCGGCATGCTCTCCGCGGCGCCGGCCGCCAAGGGCCTCTTTCAACGCGCCCTCTCTGAAAGCGGAGGATCGTTTGCACCGCCGCGCATTGCGGATGGAGCCGGGATGAATGTCGCCAGCCTCAAACTTGCCGAGTCGTCCGGCGCAGACTTCCTGCAAAAACTCGGTGCAGCCGACATCAAAACCGCGCGCGCATTGACGGCGGGACAAATCCAGAAAGCTGCCGGAGGCGGAATGGGAGGGGGTGCCAGTTTCTGGCCCGTTGCAGATGGAACCTTTTTGCCCGGAGATCCTTACGAGCTCTATGAGAAAGGCCTCTTCAATGACACTCCCATACTGGCGGGGACCAACTCCAATGAAGGCGGCCTGTTCATGCGCGGGCCGATCACAGCCGCTGCCTTTGAAAAACAGATCCGATCGGGCTATGGAGAACGGGCAGACGTTATGTTGAAAGCCTATCCGCATTCTACAGATGCAGCGGCAGCCAGGTCGTCAGCGGATGTTTTTCGAGAATTTGCTTTTGCCTGGCCCACGTGGGCCTGGGCGCGCATGCAATCCCGGATGGGAAAAAGCAAGGCATTCGTGTACTACTTTGACCATCGTACGCCTTCGTCACCGGACGGCGCAAACCATGGCGACGAAGTCTCCTATGTCTTCCAGAATTTCGGAGTCCCCGGCGGAGATCCCAGCGAAGAAGATCTGGCGCTCTCCGATCTGATCCGCGCCTATTGGATCAATTTCGCCAGAAAAGGCGATCCGAATGGACCCGGCCTTCCTCAGTGGCCTGCTTTTACCGAAAACGATCAGAGGGTGTTGTTCTTTGATATAAAAGCGAATGCGAAACCAATACCCAATCTTGAAAAGCTGAAGGCTTTCGACAGCTACTATTCCTGGCGCAGGGAACAAGCCGAAAAAAACAGTGCGAAGTAGGATCCCGATACGTTGTCGACCGACGCAAAGGCGCCGGGAAGGAGAGACGTCATGCTAAGAAGAGTCATGGTTGAAAACGGTCTTGTCGAAGGTTTTCCGGCCGCCGATCCGAGGATCACCTCCTTTAAGGGCATCCCATTCGCGGCGGCTCCCGTCGGTGAAAACCGCTGGAAAGCGCCTCAGTCGGCGAAGAATTGGGACGGGATTCTATATGCATATCAATTTTCCCCGATATCGATGCAGCACATACCGGGCGAGGATCCTGAAAACATTTATTCAAGGGAATGGAATGTGGATACGTCCATTGCAATGAATGAGGATTCCCTCCATCTCAACATATGGACGCCCGCACGAAAAGCCGATGAGAAGCTGCCGGTCTTCGTCTGGTATTTCGGAGGCGGCCTTCAGGAAGGCAATACTGCCGAAATGGAATTTGACGGCGAGCGCATCGCGCGGCGCGGGATTGTTGTTGTGACCGTCAACTACAGGCTGAATGTTTTCGGTTTCCTCTGCCATCCGGAAATCACGGCGGAAAATCCCGAGGCGCCCGCCAACTTCGGACACCTGGACCAGCAATTCGGAACGCGCTGGGTAAAGCGCAATATCGCCGCGTTCGGCGGAGATCCGGACAATATCACGATCGGAGGTCAATCTGCCGGGGGCGGAAGCGTCATGGCCCAGGTAGTATCACCTCAGAACGATGGCCTTTTTCAGAAGGCAATTGTCGACAGCGGCCTGACAATTACGGCGTATCCCGGAGGCTTTTTCCACCGCGAGAAGAATTTGGCTGAAGCAGAACAGGACGGGATCGACTTCTTCAGGTTTCTCGGGGTGTCCTCTCTTACGGAAGCCCGCCGGCTGGATGCGGCATTCCTCAGAGACAGGATGGTGGAATACAAAAAATTCTGGGGTTCGGTGATTGACGGAAAGTTCTATGTCGGCGATGTCAACGAACGTTTCATGACCAATAAACGCCAATTGGCGCCCATGATGTTCGGACACACGGCAACGGAATTTCCGGACCGGCCCAAAGTCAAAACAGTCGAAGAATTCAGGGCGTTTGCCAAAGAAGAATACGGAGAGGACGCCGAAGAATTCCTTCGACTCTGCGCATCCAATAATAGCAGCATCACTGAAATGCTCCATAAAGCCTCCGTAAGTCATCTGGAATTTTCAATCCGGCTTTTTGGCGACGCGAAGGCCAGGACTGGTGAAACAAAGCCTATGTATTATTGGGTGTTCAATGCCGAGATTCCCGGATGGGACAATCCCGGCGCCTTCCATTCTGTGGACCTATGGTTCTTCTTCGAAACACTGGCAAAATGCTGGCGGCCCTTCGTCGGGAAACACTTTGATCTTGCCCGGATGATGTGCAATTACTGGGCCAACTTTATCCGTTCCGGCGATCCGAACGGCAGGGATGCCGACGGTTCGGACATGCCGTTATGGAAGCCGTTTACGCAAGAGGACCCGCATAGAATGTTCTTCTGCGATCAGGTTTATTCCAGCAACAAAGGCCCCAACGACGTGATGAAATTTCTGATCCGGCAATATCTAAAAAAAGCGCAATTGACGGAATCACCGAAATAAAAGATGGGCGGAGGCAGCCATGAAGGATTTTCGATTTGCGTTGTTCTTATTCCCATGCCTGTTGTTGCTGCGATCCTCAGCCGACGCACAACCCGGAGAGTTCAATCCTCAGCTTCTTGGCTGCGGCCGGCAAGGCGATGTCGAGGTCATCTGCGGCACGAATGCGCCGGAAGATTTTGAACCGACTCCGGACGGCAGATATTTGATCGTGGCTAAAATGGGGCGGGACGAAAACAAAGGACTGGATCTGTTTGATCCTGCCGCGCGGACCTTTGCCCCAATACCTCTATCGGCCGAAAAAAAACCGGATTGGGGTGATAACGCCTGCACGGAATCCATCGGCGGACGAATCCAGCCTCACGGGCTGTCGCTCTCAAAACGAACAAGCGGCGAATGGCAGTTGTACATCGTCAATCACAGTATCCGCGAATCGATGGAAATGTATGAATTGCTGGCGGACGGCGCGAAATGGAAGCTGGTATGGCGCGGATGCGTGCTTGCGAGCAAGCCGTACAATGATGTCGCCGCTCTGCCCGATGGGAGTTTCGTAGCCACGCGGCCGCAGGCCCTTCATAAGGAAGGGCAGAATGTTTTTGGGGGCGGGCCTTCCGGAAATGTTGCAGTCTGGACTAAAGAAAATGGTGAACGTGTGCTCCCCGGATCCGAGTACGGATATCCGAATGGAGTTGTGGTTTCCAAGAACGGCCGCTATGCCTACATCAGCGGCTGGACTACCCTCGACCTGCACAAGTACGATCTGAAGGCTGAAAAGGAGATCGCAAAATGCGAACTGGCTTTCATGCCGGACAACCTCACATGGAAGCGCGACGGCAAAATTCTGGCTGCGGGTATCAAGGGCGTAAGCGGCAATTGCCCCAAGGATTCTCAGCATCCCTGTCTCCAAGGCTTCATGCTGGCGGAAGTAGATCCGGAAACCCTGGAGCACCGGATTCTGTATGACAACAACGGCAAAGCTCTGATCAACGGGGTCTCTGTCGCCATAGACGCCGGCGATGCTTTCTATGTCGGCTCTTTCCAAGGCGACCGTGTGGTGAAGGTGCCTCGATAACCTGTTAAGAAAGCCCGGACGCCGGCCGCAAGATCTGCTGTTGCCTCAGCATCATCCAAATACGAGGGGCCGGGTCAGGACATAGCCGGCGAGCCGTTATAGACCGCCGGTATGCGGGTTGTACTTAATGGCGCCTGTTTTCCTGTTGCGGGAATAATGCCTGAAAAATTCCCACGCGATTTTGCCGTATTCCGGATAGAGCGCATATTGGAGATTCATCGTGTAAGACAGTGCAACCATAGGGACACCGCCGGCATCGTTGAGATACCATCGATAGCTGTCATATTCAACGTTTAGCCTCACTCGCGCCATTCTGTCAGCTTTGAATCCGTTTACCGGATAGTTCTCGAAATCGTAGGCATCTATCCGTTTCATTCCGTTATAGCCCAGGAACAGGTTCAGCTGCGTCTGGTATCCGACTGCGATCCTGCCGTTGGCTGGATCGAACGCGCCCGCCAAATCAAATGAGGACGTGGTGAACATCACCGGCAGATGCGCTCTCTGTAATCGCCCAACCTATTCCGGCGTACCGGTATAAGGAGCCGCCGCCATCGGAACGGCCGCGGCGAATATCGACGGATTGCCGTTGATCGCGCGCAGCGTCGCGGCGCCGCCCGGATGCCGCTGCTGGAGTTGACGGCGCAGCCGGCCGGCGCCCACTCAGCGCTTTCCAGAGCCTGATCGGGAAACGGCGCTGCGGAGCAAGGAGGCGTGTCAGCGGATCACTGGGGCGTCCGCAGATCAGTGCATGGATATCGACAATGAACCGGAGGTCAGGAGCGGTTCTGCGGCCCGGCCTGGACCAGTTCAACAATCAACCCGGCCGCGTCCAGGTCCAGGTAGGCTACTCCGCCACCGCCCTTAAATTGCGAGGTTAAAAGCACGGAGGATCCTTCTCCTGCAAGGCGCTTGACGTCCGCCGCCAGGTCCTTCACAAAAAAACCCAGGTGTTGTATGCCCTCGCCTTTGGCGTCCAGGAACTCCTTATGCGGAGATTCTCCCGCGATGGGCTGGATTAACTCCAATTCCACATTCCCAATCCGGGCAGTCTGGATCGTCACGCATTCGGCCGGGAAGAAGGGCTTGCCCCGGTACGTCTCTATGGCGTCGGGAGGCAATACCAGTTCCCTGAATGGTCCTATTCCAAGGGCGGCAAAGCGTTCTATTGCTTTTTTCATGTCTTTGACCACCAGCCCCACATGCATCAGCTGGGTGAATGTGCCCTGATTTTCCATGACTCTCTCCTTTGCGATTATCCGCCCCATTATTCTTTCTTCCAGAGCTTACGGGCCCCTTACGCCTCCAGCTGTCAAAGCCGGGTTGGGACTGTGAGACGCCGTGAAGCACCCGAGTCCGGCGGCGCACACGTCGCCGTAATTGCGAACACGAGCGCTTAGCAGCCCGTTCCGTGATTCCACCACTTCAAAACGCGCAGAGCGCGGAGCGTATTCCAGCGGCTGGGGCCGCCGGTTTTTTCCATATCGAAATATACCCGCGCCGGATGCTTGCGTTGGACAGGCCAGCGGCCGTCCGGGCGGCGGCGGGAGATCAGAAGGTCGATGCTCTCCTGCAGTCGGCGATCGCGTCCTGCGCCGGCGCGGCGAAAGTAATCCAGGGCGCGGAGCATGTCATAATGCCAGCGCGGCGGATAAGAAAGCAGCGTCCAGCGCGCATCGATCATCTCGCCGGTGCGGTGCGAACGGAACAAGCCGTGGCGCAGCAGCATCTCCCGCGCCTCCGCCTCCGCGGCCAGGATTGCCTTTGCCTGCATGCAGTCCTTTTGCTCCACGGCTTCGCGCAATCCCTCCAGCACGTTGATGGTTGTATGGAAGGAGGAATGCTTCGGCAGGGGCTTGCGTTTGATGCGGCAGTTCCATCCTCCGTCGGGAATGCGGTTTTCGAGCAGAGACCGTATCATCACATTCCTGCGCTCTGCGGCGACGCCAAAATAGGCGGCCAGTTGCACCAGCATGCCGCTGACGCATTGGTCATAATCGTTTGTGCGCCTGTACAGGGCATCGTCTGCTTCCAGCCCGAACAAGCCGTCCAATGCCGCCTGCGCTCCGCGCCGGGCCGGCGCACAGTCCGGCGGCAGCCCGATGCCGGTCAATGCAAGCAGCGTGTAGGTGCTGGAAATCCATTTGGGAGAATACAGGCCGCCGCCCCAGATTCCATTGGCATCCTGTTCAGCCAGGAAGCGCGCTCCCCAGCCTTCCTTCAGGGTGCGGCGTCGCTCCGCCCGCCATTCTTTCTCGGGCTCATCCAGCAAGTCGCGCATTGCCTGCCAACGGATAGCCGGATCCCCTTCCATCAACCAATCGATAGCCTTATCCATATGCCCCGTCAAGAGAATTGCATTTAAAACATGGCGCCCAAGGAAAGCTGATCATTTCCAAGTCCAGTGCATAGGGAATACTCCCTGTTTGTATTTCAGCCAAAATGCAAGCCGGCCGCGGCAGGCTTCGGTTTGCGGGAAAGCCTCGCGCTTCCGCACCGGCTCAGGAGGATGATAGCCAGTATCCAGATAAGAACGACATAGAGGAGCATCAAGGGAAATTTCGTAGGGATGCCCAAAAAGAACAGTGTCAGATTGCAGGCGGCGTGATGAAGAACGGGAAGCAGGATATTCCCGGCGGTATTGTTGCAGACCCAAGTCCATAGGATCGAAACTGCCATGACCTCCGACACAAAAATAAGCATATCATGGGAAAGCCCATGCCTGGGGAAATAATGGGAAGATCCGCCGCCCCACGACGGGCGGCGAAGTCTGAGCATCATATTTCGCGCGCGTGTGTCAATGATGGATTTCAACGAAAATTTTCTGAAGCGCCATACTAAATAGTTGCGGAACTTCTGAGAATCCGGCTGTAATATCTACAAGGGACTCGATGCTATTTCGAGCCACTTGCTTCATTTTGGCCTTAATGGAATCGGGTTGTGCCGGGTGAGGGGGAGTTGTTAAAACTCACTTCCCCAGGCAAGTGCAGAATATTTCGGGAGGAATAATATTTATGGTAGATAGTGCGGCTTTAAAAGCAAAAGTCAAAGAGCTGGAAGCCAGAAAATGGGATGATAAGGCCCTGGAATTGAAAATGTTGGATTTAATGGAAAAAGGAATTCAAAAGAAGAAACTGGATCCTGAAGAATTGAAGACTCACAAAAAAGAGATTCTGGACCGGGTCCAGTTAAGAGCAGAAGAATATAACTACTTTCTGAAAAATTGCGCTCAGGGCACGGCTCTTGCTCTGTTTGAAGAATTTGGCATAGGCAGCATGGAAATAGTAAAGGCTCTGACTCCGTTTCCAGGAGTCGGCGGCACGGGAGAGATCTGCGGAGGCATCACAGGAAGCCTGATCGCATTCGGCCTTTTCTTTGGCACAGATGACAGGCTTAACGTGCAACAAACGGACAAGGTGATTAAACTCTCGCAGAAATTTATGGCTGAGTTCGTGGGCAAGATAGGGCATCTGTACTGTGCGGACATCATTGAGCATGTGATTATGGGCTATAGCATTAATCCGGGTGAAAGCCAGCAGGCTATGGTACGGTTCGGCCATGATAAGGGCTTCGAAAAATGCGGCTTGCCTCCTGGTATAGGCGTAAGATTGGCTGCGGAGTTTATGATCGACAACTTGGAAGGATAAGGGCAATCGTTGCCCCCCAGGATCCCGCCAATTTAGCGTGCAATGGGAAAAAGTTCAGAAAAATGCCACAATGAGCGCGAAGTGCATTCCCGAGCTCGGCAACGCGGCACAACACAATAGCGATTGTATAAATCCTTCGCCCAAAGCGACTGCTGTTGAAGTTGGTCCGCTTTTGGGCAAAGCGATTCGCCTGCAAAAAAACGGATTCGGGTATTCGTGAAAAAGCCGCATCCATGTTGGAACAGCTTGGCGTCAAGCATTTTCCGAATTGCTTTTGATCGGATTTGGCCCCAGTCTGCGTATCCTTTCCGTAATTTCTTTTGCGGCCTCGGCAAAGCGGGCTCCCATCCCGGCGGACACCGCAACCATCTCCAGCCTTTCTCCTCCGATGCCGGTTTCTACCAAAAGATTCCGGATGTGCTTATAGGTCGCAGAAGCGCGTTTTTTGCCTTGTCCCGCTCGGCAACGGCTGCATCCGATCGTCCGGCCTCTGATAGAAAGTGATATGCAAAGCGAAAAATTCAATTTTCAAACAAGGAAAAGGCAGTTTTATTCAAGAAAGAGCCGGAACGGAAACAAAAACAGGCGGAGCTTCGCCTTAGGCTCCACAGGCGGAATATATTAATTGATTTAACCTTCCGTAGCGGCGGTTTGGACGGGATGCCGAGACAATCCGGGATCTTTCTAATCGCTTCGGGCGGGTGAATGGCGCATAGAATCCGCCTTCTTCCGCCACATCGTTCGCATTTCAAAGAATCAACCGAAAATACACGCTTCAAGAGATCTGACCAGACATAATGGCGTTCGTGCATGCCCGGATTCGACTTGTCTGCTTTTTCGCGATGCTTCCTTGGGTGATTGCAATGGAGCCGTATATGGTGCAGTTGCTGGCGTCCCTGGCTCGGACTTGGTGCAGTTGCTGGTGCGCCTGGCAGGACTTGAACCTGCGGCCCACGGTTTAGGAAACCGTTGCTCTATCCACCTGAGCTACAGGCGCATAAGGATTTACGGACTCGGTTGTTTTTGGTGCAGGGAAAATCGAAGGGGAATAACTCGCAATTCTCTCCACAGCGTCCATGCGGTGCTGCTTCGACGTGTGAGAATATCTGGCCACCATCTTCGGATCCTTCCAGCCTCCAAGTTCCATAAGCGTCTTCTGAGAGGCCCCGCTCATTTCCATCCTGCTCGCCCATGTATGGCGCAGACCATGGGGCGTGACCCCCAAGAGATTAGCACGACGGCAAGCCCGATCAAAGGCGCTTTTAAAACTTCTAAGTTGCCTCCAAGGACCGTCTTTTCTTTTTCCTCTGGTCATAAATACCCACGGCCCCGGCGCAGTAGCCTTCAGCCGCCGCAAGGTCTCAAGCACAATCGAGTTCAGCGCCACTTCGCGCATCTCATGAGTCTTGGAAAAGGCCGCCTCCACCGTCAGCGTCCGGCTCGAAAAATCTATCTTTTCCCAGGTAAGAGTCAGAGCCTCTCTGAAGATCCGCAATCCAGTCTGGATTGCAATTATGATGAGGGATCGAACAGGCTCGATGGCATTTTCAAGCAAGCGCCTTTCCTCTTCAGGATCCAGTATCCGGTCTTTGCCCCTGCCTTCCTTTATCGGTTCGAATCCCTGAACAGGGTTTTCACCTTCATGCTTTTTGAATTTGATCAGTCGATTGAACAGGTTTCGGAGTACCGCGAGTTCCCTGTTTGGCCTCACTTTTGCCACATCCCTTACTCTTCGCACCTTATATGCCTCGATCAGAAATGGACTGATCTGCGAAAGCATTTTATCTCAAAAATAGTCCCGCAATTTGCCGATGCACGTTTCGTAGTCGCTATGGGTACGGGCGCCCTTGTGGATCTTGGTCCAATCCAGAAATATTCGAGCTCCATCCTCGAAACGCAGGTCCTTCTTCTTGCGAGCGATCCCTATCTCCCCCTTGAGGATTCCGGCTCGTTTGGCTGTGGCGATTTCGGCTGCGGTCGTCCTCTTAATTTTCTTGCCCAGGGGCATTTGATAGCGCCGACCATTTATAATTGCGTCCAGCCACCAGGTGTTTTTTCTGAGGTAAATCCCATCGCCTTTGCGTGCCATAAATCCCTCCTGGAGATCCTTTTAAGGCTCAAGTTATCACGCTTCCAGTATTAATGGGGCGCCCGCAGACTGAGCAGATGCAGTATTACGGAAAATACAACCCATTTGCGGCCTTATGCCGCTCGCGGTCGAATCGTTGCGGTAATTCGCCTTGCTTGCGCAATCTCAGCCACGCGGAGGTCGTAGGCCGCCTGCAGATTCAGCCACGATCGAGCATCCGTTCCAAAATAACGAGCCAGTCGCAAAGCCGTATCGGCGGTAACTCCCCTCCGTTCGCGTACGATTTCATTCATTCGCGCCGGAGTTACATTAAGAGCCTTCGCCAAAGCATTGACCGACATGCCGAGCGGGACCAAATACTCCTCGCGAAGGATCTCGCCCGGATGAATGGGCCGCATTTTGTTCCTAACCATGTCAACACCCCTCTCAATGATAATCCACGATCTCGACATCGCAGGCATCCGTTTCTTCCCACCGAAAGCAGATCCGCCAACGATCATTGATCCGGATGCTCCACTGTTCTGCCCGATCGCCCTTGAGTTTTTCAAGCCGGTTGCCGGGTGGCGCGCGCAAAAAATCGAGGCTCGCGGCAGCATCCAACTGCGCCAGTTTGCGTTCGGCCTGGCCCCGAAAAGCCTGCCATCGTCGTGGGCAGCGCCCAGAATACAGGGATTGCGTGTCCCGACTACCGAACGACTTTATCATTTTTATATACTATATCGCTAAACGGTAACTTTGCAACCTTGCTTGTCATTTTATCCGTTGATTTCATGACTGCAGCCGTTCATTATCGGTTCTCCTTTTTCAGCGGAAGATGGAGCGGCTCGTTGGGGTCGTAGTGGAATTGCTTGGGTGTAAACTCCTTGGCGATAACGCCGCTTCTTCGGCAATTCAGGACCGCCTCCTGCATCGCGGCCTCTTGTTGAAGTTCGAAGGCCGGAGTTATCGTCTTAAACAAGCCTCTGCCCGGCTGACAGAGAGCAGACAAAAAGTTTCCGGATGAAAAAGGAATAAGCTTGGATATAAGAACGGATTGTTAGTAGATTATCTTTTTACTGTCGCCCAAGGTGGAGCATTTTGACCTGGCCACAAGTGGAGCATTTTGAAGTGGCCATCGGGGTAGGAGTTATCAATCTCGCGGAGATGATTAAGGGCGAACTCCATCGCCACTGATTTTAGCTTATAGAACCATCGGAGTTGTGTCAATAAGACCGGGCAGAACAAAAATTCCTGATAGCCGCTTGATCAATGGATGCTTGCGTAATTTTTCCGGGTTGTGTATAAAAGTGGCATAACATGGCAATGGAGTTTGCCTCCCTCCCACAGGGAGTGAAACCGCCTGAAACGCTCAGTGCTGATAACTCCTGAAAGATATAAAATTCGCATCTCTGGCGAGAATATATGCCTATCGCCAGTCTTTGTTGTCTCGGATTAGACAAATAGTTTCTGAGATCTTCGAGTGATTCAATCGTTTGGCTGCCAGCATCATAAGGGAGTTGGATCGTGCGAATAGTCATTTTGTGTTTGGTCGGCTTTCTGACAATAACGGTCATCTGCGCGCCTGCATAGCAGGCATCTCAAACTCTCACCCTCCAGGACTGTGTTAAATTGGCGGAGGCTGCGCCGTCAACGGTGACCATCGCCCGTCAGGAACGAGAGATTGCCGCGCGTGAGGTATCGCGGACGCGCGCAGGATATCTTCCGCAATCACAATTAGCACAGCCGTTGCCTGGAAAGATCCGTGTCATCGTTCAAAAGGATTGCTTCGTATCGAAGCAATGCATCAATTCATTCAGTTGGTTCGGGAAAAAGTTCCGGAAGGACGGGCCTTTGGCTTCGTGCGATACAACCGATTTTTGAGTGGTGAAATCTCCTGACAAATCGGCAAAAAGGACGCCTTCAAAGTGTAGGGAAAATCGTAGGGGAATTCTCGCGAAAACGGGGGAAATATCGGGGAACATTGCAGAAGCCATAAATATGCCATACCCGCATCATCATTGGGTTTTAGTGTGTTTTCAGATGCTTAGGAAATTGCCCCATTTTGGTTTAGGAAACCGTTGCTCTATCCACCTGAGCTACAGGCGCACAAGGAAGTGCAAACTCTGCGGTCTTGGGCGCGAAAACCGAAGCGGATGGAGAGAATCAGCCGTTCCCTGGCCGCTATTCCCGATCCTTTCCAGCCTCCGTGCCCATGATTTTCCGGGAAATCCCGCCTCTTCAAGGCGATTTGCCCGGCCGCGACCTAGAGATTAGCACGGCGGCGGGCGCGATCAAAAGCACTTTTAACCCGAATCATTCATGGATAATCGCAACGAATCGCCGCAGACGCTCATGGCGGCAAGGCGCGCGATGCCGGGCCCCAGAGAGGCGCGCCCTATCGACGGCAACGGAAGCTCCATAAATCCTGCGGGCGGATGTTCTTCATCCGCCCTTCGCCGGAAGCTATTTGCAGGCCGGTTCGTCCGGCCAGCCTGTCGTTTCGTATTTATTGCCATACTCGAAATAAGCCTGGATCAAATCCACCAGGCCGTTTCTCATCTTGAACATATGGAAGTCGGGCCAGACGTTGTTGAAAAGAGTGTAGGCGACCACGACGCCCGTTTCTTCGTCCACCAGAAACCGTCGGGGGCTGTGGGTCATGTCGGAGAAGCCCACCGGAGAGCAGTTGTGCGGCGGCATCTTCACTCCCTGATTGGTTCCTCCTTTCGTCGTCTGCATCCCGTTTTCCCAGCGGTCGCAGGTTTTGGAGTAGGCAAGAACGGAGACTTTCCGCGGTTGCTTTTGAACGAACAGTTCAAAATAGTCGTCGGCCACGGCCATCATCGCCAGACGAGAACTCCGCTGCTCTGGGGGAAGGATGCCTTCCCAGTCCTGGTCCCTGGTGTCCAGGATGGCTTGAACGTCGAGCACTTCCTTGCCGCGAACGACAATGGCTTCGATCTCGGATATCTTCTCTTTTTCGACCTTGAGCCGAACGCCGTAAAGCATCGGCTTGCCGCTTTCATCGATGATGGCCTGGATGTGCGTTCCGCATTTTTTGGCGTCCATCATCTGGCGCTTGAACGTCAGTTTGCCGGCGGTCTCCCAGGCGCCCTTCCCTGCCGCAACCTCCTTGCCGTTTTCCGTATATCTCGCGTTGGAAGCGAGCGGCGCCATGGACGGATTGTGCGCTTGAAGAGCCGCAAAGAATTGGTCGGCGACAGCCTTGAGGCTTTCGCGCGTACAGGCCTGTCCGCCTGGTTGCGCGATCGCCGCGGCATTGCTTCCCGCAACCATAAGCCAAATTGAACCCCCTAACAGTGCAGATCTCAGTGCGCTTTTCATCGTGGAATCCTCCTGACCTGGATCGACATTTGTAGGAATAAAGCTTCTCCGCGCTCGCGGAGGCCGAATTCCCGGAGACAGCGAATCCATGCCGAGAAATAGGTAAAATTTCGTCCTGCTTTCGTCTTTAAACCGAGAATGCTTCCAAAGCCGGGGCCGAAGCTCGTATATCCTACTACAAAAGGATTTTGCCGATAACAGGAAGCTGCGGAATTTGCTGCCTGTCCGCATCATTTCATTCGAACTGTGCTAAGATGGCGCTATCGTTCAGTCGGTTTCAGCGAAGAGAATTCACAGAAAAGGAGTGTCAGCCATGAGTCTTGTCGGGGCCAAAAAAAAGGGTACGACGCGCAGAGGATTCGTTAAGAACATTACGGCGGGCGCCGGGGGAATCGCGCTTGCAAGCTCGTTGCGGGAAGCATTGACGCCCAATCCAAGCGGATTGATCGCATCCCCGCAGAAGGTCCGGTCAACGAACGGGGCCAAATACGGAAAATATTTTCTGAGCGACAACGGCCAGCCGCCAAAAGCGAACGACTTTGTTTCTCTTAACAGTCTTCCGCCTTTTCCGGAAATAGCCAGCCCGCAGACTTACTTTCGAGGCGCATCGGCGTTGCCCGGAGCGACCGCTACCATTGGATGGCAGGTGTTTACGGCGCCGGTTTGCTGGGAGACTCCCCACACCCACAAATACGATGAATTTTTGATTTTTCTCGGCGCGCAGCCGCCGGATTTTTGCAAAAGCTTCGATGCGGAGATAGATTTCTGGATGGGAGAGGAAATGGAAAAGCACACCATCACCTCGACGACCGTCATTTTCATACCTAAAGGAATTATGCACAGCCCGTTGAATTTCAGAGCGATCCGAAAGCCTGTGCTCTTCCATGCGCTGTACCTCGGACCGAGCCTCGACTCCGAGCGCCTCCCGAATTTTGACTTGACTACCTTTGATTGGGGAGGTCCGGCAAACCTGAAAACTTTTGGCCCGCCCAAGAGGAAATAAGGGCTTTCCATTCAAGAATGCATTTTGCCCGGGACCGGAATCCTTGACAGAGTCCAAAGGATTCCGTCCCCGGCTTTGTTGTCTGCGTCTTGGGAACTTGAAGGCGCGGCAAATCCGTCCGGCGCCGCCTCAAAAGCGCTTGACGAAAGCTGAACCGCCGAGTTGCTTCATCTGCCGAAGGATCCAGAAGCGGCGCTGCAGAACGTAACCGGAAGGACGGCCGGCTTTCAAGCGCAGTGGATTTGGAAGAACCGCCGCCAGGAGAGCAGCCTCCTCCGGCGTCAGAGAAGACGCCGGTTTATCAAAATAGCGCCGGGCAGCCGCCTCGATCCCGAAGACGCCGTCGCCCCATTCGACGACATTCAAATACACTTCGAGGATCCGGCGTTTGGGCCAGGCGATTTCGATCAGAAGCGTGAAATAAGCCTCGAGCCCTTTGCGTACAAAGCTACGGCCCGGCCACAGGAACAGATTCTTGGCCGTCTGCTGCGAAAGAGTGCTGGCGCCGCGAAGGCGTTTTCCGCGTTCGCGCTCGTCGATCGCTTTCTGAATCGATTGGAAATCGAAGCCGTTATGCGATGCAAAGTTCTGGTCCTCCGCGGCAATCACGGCGATCGCGGCATGCGGAGAAATCCGTTTCCAGGGCGTCCACCGGCGATCGACATGGTAGGAGCGGCCGTTCCATAGAGCCTCCAGGCGGCGTTGCAGTATCATCGCTGTAGTCGGCGGCGGAATCCAGCGAATAGCCAGAGTCGACAGAATCGAAACAGCCAGAAAAATTAAAATGATTTGCAGCGTGCACACCAGGATGCGGCGGGCAATCGATCGCATTTTTATCCTATAAGAAAGGCTTTACGAAAAATGCCGGCAATCTAATAGAACGATACGAAATATTTCCATGCTTTCTTTGAATCGTTTCGATTGCCGCAGAGCTGCAGCCGGCGAGACGTCGGAGCTCATAGCGCTTTGCGGTTCCCGACGCAGACAATATTTTATCCGTGTCTCCCGCTTTTTCTCTGTGTTTTCCGTGTTTTACGATAAATTTCTTAATCTAATACTTCAGCAGGCTGTGGACGTCATATTTCCGGAGTTTGTCGCTGCCGTGCAGGAAGGAGAGTTCGACGACAAAGGCTATTCCAACGACCTTCGCACCCATCTTCTCCGCTAAACCGGCCACTGCCAGGGCGGTGCCTCCGGTCGCAATGAGGTCGTCGACTATCAGGACGCTCTGGCCGGGTTGGATGGCATCCTGGTGAATTTCCAGGCAATCCGTCCCGTATTCGAGCGCATATTCCGCCCGGTGCGTCGCCGCCGGCAATTTGCCCGGTTTGCGCACCGGCACAAAGCCGGCCTTCAGCGCATAGGCGACTGTCGGCGCGAAGATGAAGCCGCGCGCTTCCATGCCCAGAACAAGGTCGACTTTCCGGCCTCTGAAAGGCTCGATCAGAGCGTCAATCGTGTCGCTGAAGCAGCCAGGCTGTTTCAGGAGAGTGGTCACATCGTAGAAGAGGATCCCTTTTTTCGGCCAGTCGGGAATTTCCCTGATAGCCGACTTAAGCGCTGCAATTTTCTGGACGTCCATTTCACCATCCTTCAATCGAAAAAGAACCGTAGCTGCCTTCCACCGGAATATCGACGGCGTCGACCCGCTCTACTCTGGCCAGTCGCGGGCCCTGCCGGACCAGTTCAACGAGTTCCGCAATCGCTTTGGGATTGCCTTCGGCCACGATCTCGACAGTCGAATCGGGACAATTGCGGACGTTGCCGGTCAATCCAAGGCGTTTCGCCGCATACTCTACAAAATAGCGGAATCCGACGCCGTGAACGCGGCCATGCACGGTGATCCGTTTCGCCTGGACAGATCGCACTTCCGACCCTCTCGCGGTAGCGGAGAAATTTTCAAGAAAACCGCATCAGCCTAACACATTTTCAATCCACGCTGCGCAAAATCGCCAGCAGGAAATTCCAGAACTTTTCGACCGTATCGATATGGATGCGTTCGTCGGGCGAATGCGCCCCTTCCAGGGTCGGCCCGAATGAAAGCATGTCCATGCCCGGGAATCTCTCCCCGAGAACGCCGCATTCCAATCCCGCATGGATCGCTTTGACTTCGGGATCTTTTCCGAACAGCGACCGGTAGGCAGACCGGGCGAGCTTCAGAATATGCGAATCCATGTTCGGCTTCCAGCCCGGATAGGCGTCGCTGTTTTCGATCGAAGCGCCCCCGAGCAGGAAAACGGAAGCCGCGGATTCCGCTATTTCGTTTAGTTCCGAGACCACCGAACTCCTCTGACTGGTTGCAATCCTCACGGAGGACTTCGTCGTCCGGATGAGGGCGAGGTTGGTCGAAGTTTCCACCAGTCCGGGAATTTCCGCGCTCATTTTGACCACGCCGTGGGGAAGCGCGCTGATTACAGCCAGCAGCCGGCGCTGGGCCGTTTTTCTCATCACTTTAGGCTTCTTCCGGCCGGCTTCGACGAGCGAGACCTCCAAACCGGGCTCCACCGCGGCAATCTCGGATTTCACGACCGCGTTGAGGTCGTCGATTGTCTTTTTCGCTTTTTCAAGCGACCGGCGGGGGACCATCAGGACAGCCTCGCATTCGCGTGGAATGGCGTTGTGCTTGTTCCCTCCTTCAATGGAAGCGACTCGAGCGCCGACGGCGTCAAGGGCGAGAAGCGCCCGGTTCATTATCTTGATGGCGTTCCCCCGGCCTCTGTCGATTTCCAGTCCGGAATGCCCTCCCTTCAGGCCGCTCACTTTGACTGTAACGGCCGCAGCCCCGTCCGGCGCGGCCTCGAACCCGACATTCAAATCGCCGAGCGTGTCGACGCCGCCGGAGCATCCGACATAAATCGCGCCCTCTTCCTCGGAATCCAAATTAAGCAAAATCCGGCTTTCAATAAAATCGTTCTCCAGGTTGGCGGCGCCGGTCAGTCCGGTTTCTTCATCGACCGTGAACAGCAGTTCCAGCGGTCCATGTTCCAGCGAGCGGTCGTCCATGACCGCCAGGTTGGCGGCGACGGCAACGCCGTTGTCCGCACCGAGAGTCGTGCCGTTGGCCTTCAGCAGGTTGCCCTCGCGCACGAGTTCGATCGGATCTTTGGAAAAATCATGGACTTTGTCGCGATTCTTCTCGCACACCATGTCGAGATGGCCCTGAAGAGCGACGGAACGTACGCGTTCTCGGCCTCTGGAAGCGGGCTTTCGGACCACGATGTTTCCGAGCCTGTCGGATTTCGCCGCGAGTCCGAGCTTTTTGGCTGAGGCGAGGACGTATTGAGACGCTGCAGATTCATTTCGGGAACAGCGCGGAATGCGGGAAATTTCCGCAAAGCGCTTCCAGAGAAGTTCCGGCTTCAAACCAGCGATGGCTTTTGTCATGCAAGCCTCCTGAAAACAATATCGCCGCCTATTTTGCCATAAAATAAGCTTTTCGCTATGCGCTATTCGTCTTTTGCCGGAAAGCCGCAGAGGCAGGATGATCTTCCGAATCGGTTTTGCGCCTGTTCCGGGTTGCGCCGATTGGGCGCTCCGACGAGTTTCCGGTTGAGAAATCCGGCCCCAGCCCGGATAATCGTGATAAAGGAGCGGATGTATGAAACTGGAAGAAGCCATTGAAATGGCCCTGGAGTATGAAGCCGGGGTGCAAAAAATATTTATCGACGCGGCGGACAAAGCCTCCAATCCGACCGCAAAGCGGATTTTTCAGGTTCTCGGCAAAGAAGAAACATGGCACTTGAAGTACTTGCAGGCGCGACTTGAGGAATGGCGAAGCCAGGGAAAAATCGAGGTCAAGAAGCTCGAGACATCCATTCCGGCGGCGGAAGCCATAAATAAAAGCCTTCAGGACCTGCGTAAAACGGTGAAGCCGAAGCCCACGAAGCAGGCACTCGAGCTTGAACTGCTGAAAAAAGCCCTGGACGCCGAAATAAAAACCACCCTTTTCTATAAAGAAATGGTCGCCACGCTCGACGGCGAAGGCCAGGAATTATTTAAAAGGTTCGTCGAGATTGAAGAGGGCCACGAAGCCATTGTCCGGGCCGAGATGGACAGCGTCGGCAATTTGGGGTTTTGGTTTGACACGCCCGAGTTCCGGCTTGAAATGGAGTAGACGCCGGCGCTCCCAGCGCGGCTCGATTGTCGCAT
>CAZXSV010000032.1:0-41011 GCA_964642735.1 uncultured Acidobacteriota bacterium | reverse complement strand
CGAGTCTGGGGGCCAGCAGCAAAGTGCAAACGTTATTCATTGACAGGCCCTTAGATGGTGCATGCGGCTGATTTTCGATCGGGGCGCTCTGTTGATTCGCGGGAATTTGAAGGACGCGGAAAGCCTTCCAACCTGCATGATGCATTCGCCTCGCCGGCGGATCTTCGCAAATCCCGCGGGTCCGCCCGAGGGGTTCACCGATGCGCCTCCGCAGCGTGCGCCGGAAAATCTTATTTCGAATCGGCGCCGAACCTGACGGAAGTCTCGACGGTGAACTTTTTGTAGTTTGAAAATTCGCTGTCGGATTTGATCCGGATTCCTTTCAGCAGCAGCAGCCTTGCCGTCCCTGAAAAGTGCGCTTCCGCGGGCAGCCACACTTCGTCGTTGACGCGGCGCCGCACAAAGGAGGCCCGGGCGCCCTTGTTCAGCCGCACAAACAGTCCCAAGCCGAACGAGATGGTGTCGATCAAATCCGCTTCCAACCGCATCAGTTGATGATCCTCTTCGCAAAACCACGCGCTGCCGGCCACCTTGACGAGGAGTTTTCCCTCCCGGGAGGAAGGCTTGGCGCCGGGCAGCGGCCTGAAATCAAGCCTTATGGCCGGGCGGCCGTCGATCGGTTCTCTCCCGGCCATCTTGATGTCATAAAGCCGGAAGAGCTCGCCGATGGTTTCATCCTCCTTGCGCTTTTCCTCCTCTTCCCTCTTAAGCCGCCGGGCGCGCTCGTCGGTCCCTTCCTTCTCCAGATCCCTGGCGCGCTCCCGCATCTTCCTGTCATGCTCGATGTCCTTCTTCTCGATTTTCTCCGGGTCCAGGGGAGAACCGTTTATCGCGATCAGTCTCCGGTAGGTGAATTTTTCGTCCAGCGAGGGGTAGACCTCGTATTCCTTGACTTCGACTTTCTTGGCGGCGCCCTTTTTGTCCAGATGCGTTTCGGTTTCCTTGAGATTGTAGGTGTACTGCACTTGGAGCAGGCGGTCGCTGCGCAGATTCGCGCGCACGCCGCGAAGAAAATCATCGAGATCGGGCAGGCTTTCCGGCGCAGTCTGCGCCGCCAAACCCCATGGAATCATCAGCAGGACGACGATCGCAGTTCTTTTCATAAACAAAACGCGTTCCGGCCGGGAACAATAAGAAGATATCGTTCGGAACGTCGAAGCAATTCCGGGAGCAGGCGGATTATTCCGGTTTGTCCCGGCCGGGATTCTCTTTCAGGTTTAAAAGAGCCTGCTCCAGCCGCCGGATGTCGCCGCGAAGCTTCTTCTCCCTGGAATGAATCGAGAAAAGATAGACGGCCAGGACGATCCATACGGCCATGTAGGCGGCAAAAAGATAATTCATGGCATTCATTGCAAAACTCCTTGACGCGCTGCTGCCGCTTCGCGTTCGATTTTCTCCAGATCCCCGGCGGCGGACTCCAGGAAAAAGCGCCGGCGCAAAAGATAGACCAGCAGGACCTGGAAGACAGCCCAGCACGTCCATAGCGCCGGCTTCATTTCCGGCGCCAGGCCTCCCTGTTCCAGCATGGGAGACGGATGGATGTCGCGCCACCAGCGAATCGAAAACCAGACAATAGGAGCGTCCACGAAAGCGATGATCCCGAAGACAGCGGATACCATCGCCTTGCGCTCGGGGTCCTCGGTGTATTTCCGGATCAACAAATACGCCGCATAAAGCAGGCACAGGATCAGCGACGCCGTCAGCCGCGGCGACCAGGTCCACCAGACAAACCACACGGGCTTGGCCCAGATCGGGCCGGTTAACAGCACTATCGCCAAAAACATCACGCCGATTTCCGCCGCCGACAAGGCCAAGCGGTCCCACCAGCGGTCTTTCCTGACGAGAAACATCAGCGACGCGACAAAGTTTATCGCAAATGCGGTCATCCCGGCGATCCCCGCCGGGACGTGGAAATAGAATATCCGCTGCAGGTCTCCCATGGTGCTTTCCCGCGGCGCTCCAATCAGCGCCATGTAAAGAGCGAGAACCATCCCGGGCAGCAGAACCGCCCCCAGCAGGACATCGAGGCGGGAATGAAGCCTTTCGCTCATCCGTCAATCCTCCAGAACATATTCGAAAAGCAGGCAGGATATCGTTGCAAACACCACCGTAAACACAATCAGGATCGTGAGAGGAAGCTTTAAAGCCCCGTAATCCGAAGAGTTTAAAACGATGTTGGTCGCTTCCACGGCGTTGATCAGGATCGGCAATATCACGGGAAACAGAATCAGCGGGAGCAGCACCTCGCGCATCCTGGCGTTTACGGCTACGGCGCTAAGCAGCGTCCCGACGGAGGTGAACCCGAGGGCGCCGATAAGAAATATCAAAAGGAGGCAGGGAATTTCCGCCCAGACCGCCAGGTTGAAAAAGACCAGGCTGAATATGAAAACGATGATTTCGACGATGAACATGAATGCGGCCGCCGCCAGCATTTTTCCCAGGTACAGGGCGCCGCGATCCGCGGGAGTCATCAGCAGACCTTGAAGACACCCGTTTTCCTTCTCGGCCGCAAACATCCTGTTGAGCCCGAGAATTCCCGAAAAAGTGAACGCCGCCCAGAGAATTCCGGGCGCGGCCGGACGGAAGCTCGAAGCGTCCAATGCGAAATTAAACACTACGAGAACGACGATTCCGAAAAACGCCATGGAGTTGAACGAGTCCTTGGTCCTCAACTCGATCAGCAAATCCTTCCGGAATACCGCCCAGATCTTGTTCATAGGAAGCTACGGTTCGCCGGCCGCAAGCCGGCATTTGTCAAGAAACTCCTTCAGGCTCAACGACGCCTTCGAAACATCCAGCGCCGCCGTTCCTCTCTCCAGGACCACCAGCCGGTCCGCCATCTCGTAGCCCAACGGGGCGTCGTGAGTCGCCAGGATGCACGTCTTTCCCTTCGAGCGGGCTTCCGAAAGAAAGTTTTGAAGCAGACCGGAACCGGATAAGTCGAGCCCGGTGAACGGTTCGTCCAGCAGCAGAATCTGCGGATCGTGCAGAAAAGCCCGGGCTATGGCCAGCCGCTGCTGCATTCCGCGGGAATAATTGCGCACCGGCTCACTTTCGCGCCCGGCCAATCCCACCCGGCGGATCCGCTGGTTCAGGAACTCTTCATCCGGCCGCACATCCATGAGCCGCGCGTAGAAGCGCAGGTTTTCCACCGCCGTCAAATCGAGGTAAAGCGAAGTCAGGTGCGAGAGATAGCCGATGACGCCGCGCGGGAGGCCGCCCGATCCGATCGCGAACGCTCCCGCCGAAGGACGGCAGAGCCCCGCAAGGATCCGCAGGAGCGTCGATTTCCCGGCGCCGTTTCTGCCGAAGAGGGAGACAAACTCCCCCTGTTTCACCGTGAGGGTCAAATCCCGCAGGGCTGTGAACCGGCCGAAATATTTGGACAATCCCCGAACTTCGATCATGGTACGGTTTTGCCGAAAACGCCGCCGATTTCTCCGATTTGTCTGCGGCGGCCGCTGCGGCGCGATTATTCGCGGTCCGGAGGGCCGCAAAAGCCCTCAAGGATCCGGCGCGCCCTCGCCCGACGCAACTTGGTTTTTGTTTTCCGCATCCTGCAACCCAGGGAGGCGACAAGCGGGATTCTACTCCAACCAGGTTGCTCGCGGGGTTTCTTTAATATCAAAAATCAAATCTGTCAGGGCAGATGTTGCGCCGTTTCGCTGCCCGGGCTTTGAAAATCAGCCGCTTCGCGGCAATCTGTTTCCAGCAGACATGAATCCAAACCGTGCGGCGTCGGGCGAGGTGCGGCCGCTGCGGCGCGATTTTTTTGCGCCGTCAATTTTGTCTGCGGCGGCCGGGCGGGCGATTGTACGCGATCCAGAGGACCGCGATGAAGCCCATGAGGATCAACGAGCCGATCCACAACGCGTTGCGGCCGACGGCGGTGGGAGTCTTGGTGATTTCGGTTTCCTCTTCCTCGTCCTCCGGCGCCTGGACGACAGAGCCGCCCGAAAAATTCCAGACGACCTCCGAGCCGGCTTTGACCGGCGGGCTTTTATAAACGGAAAAATTCTTGTCCGCTTCCGTTTCAATTTTCGAAAGGTTCGGACCCGTCATAGCCAAGTCCCGCGGGATCACGCCGATGTGCAGCGAGCCAGCGTCGGCGAAAAACTTTTTTGTATAAGTGTAGCTACGGTTTTCGTAGGGCAGCATCTGCTGAATTTCAAAATGGGTGATCCCGGGCCGCAAGGGGTATTGGCTGTAATAGAATTTCGAGTCGGGGCTTTCCATCGCAGGCTGGACAACAGGCATCGAGGCGCCCGGCGCCGTGACCCTGATTTGCGGCAGCTCAATAACGCCGGCGGCCTTGGACACCCGCAGCGAGCCCTCCGGGTTCACGTAAGTTTTCGGAGGGTTGGTTTTGTTGTTGAAGGAAATCGATTCCACCGACGCCAGCCGCCCTTCGGCCGCCTGGAAGGTCATGTGGATTTCTTCCACGACAATGCCTTCCATCGAGTTCGTCGGCTCGTAGACCTCGATTTCCACATAGGCCGCCGCTTCCTTTAAACTCACGACGGCATGGTAGTTGGCGCCCCCATAGACGGCGCGAATCATCAGCGGCCCGCCTTCCGGAAGCCCTTCGATCCGGAACTTTCCCGAATCGTCCGTGGCGGACGATTTAAGAATGCTCATTCCGCCGCTCAGCCCGACGGCTTCGATCAACGTCCCCCGGACGATCGAAGCCGGGTTTGTCCGGTTGATCACGCGCCCTTGTACGACTCCCTTCCCCTGGGGGTAAGCCTGCAGAGACAGCAGGGCGGCTGCGCAAAAAAGCAAGGAGATGTGAAAAAATATTCTTTTGGTTTTCATTTGTTTATTTGAGCGGCCGGCCGCAGTCGGCGCAGAATTTCTTCCCGGGCGCGCTTTCCGCGCCGCAGGAAGGGCATCGAACCGGCCGCCGTCCTTCCTTTTTCCGCTCTGCGGTTTTTCTCTCGATCCGATCATCCAAAGTCCCGGGGCCGTGCAGCCGCTCCAGTTTTTCCTGGAACAAAGCCGTGTCGTCTCGATACCCCGCCTCCAGCTCTTTGAAATCCGACTCCGACATCCTGCCCATGCGGAATTCGAACAGCAGGTCTTCGAGGTTGCGCTCGACGACCGCTTTCCGATCCAGCAGCCGGCCGAACTCCGTCTCGTCCGGCGCGGCCGCTTCCGGATTTTCCGCCGCTTTCCCGAACAGCGGCCTCAGGACGAGATATCCCGCCAGAGCGACAAGAACCGAGGCTATCGGCCAGATCATCGGACCCTCCAAAGAAGTCTGCATGCCATTGCCTTCAAACTCCGGGCTTCAGATTTTGCGATCCGGGGCCAGCGCAAGGAGCGTCCCGAAAATCATGACGATCGATCCCGCCCAGATCCAAAAAACCAGCGGATTCACATGCGCCGCGATCTCGCATTTCGAGTCGTCGCCGGACGTCCCCGAAAAAACCACATACAAATCCTCCTTCGGAGTGCTGTGCAGCGCCACCGTCGTGACGGACTGCCCTTCGCCGGCTTTGTAAACGCGCTTTTCCGGGATCAACGTGCGGACGAACTTGCCGTTCTTGTATGCCTGCAGGACGGTTTGACCGTATCGGTAGCTCGCGGTTTCCCCTTCGCGGAACGCCTCCAGGGTCAAAGTATAATTTCCTATATTCAGTTTCTGCCCCGCCGACAGCCGCCCGGACGCTTCGCGGTTGAACGCGCTTCCCGCAAGGCCGATGCATATCAGGACGACCGAAAGGTGGACGATATACCCGCCGTAGCGCCGCTTGTTCCGCATCGCGAGGTTCACGACCGCGGCGGCGAAGTTCTCGCCCGCGGCTCGTCTGCGGACGACCGCCCCTTTGCGGAACTCTTCAACAATGGACGTCAGCGCAAAAGCGCAGAGCGATAAAAAGGCGACGACATAGACGTCCCTCATCCCGCCGATCAGCAGCCCGGCGCACGCGATCCCCGCCGCGATTACGGGCCGATAGAACGCCCGTCTTAAGCCGTCGGGAGACGTTTTATGCCAGGCGAACAGCGGTCCGGCCCCGGTGAGCAGAAGAAGAATGAGCCCGATGGGTTTGGATATCCGGTTGAAAAATCCGGCGTCCAGCGTGATCGGAACTCCCTGGACCCATTTTGAAAACACCGGGAACATCGTTCCGATGAATACGGCCAGGCAAACGGCGGCCAGGACGAGGTTGTTGAACATGAACGCGCTTTCGCGCGACAGAAAAGAAGCGAGCGGCCGTTCGCTTTTTAAAAAAGAGCTTCGTAGCAGAATCAGACACAGGCTTGCGACGAGAATCGAGCCCATGAAAACATTAAAGAAGATCGTAAGGCCGGAGTCGGCGAAAGCGTGCACGGAACTGACGACGCCGCTGCGCGTGAGGAAAGTGCCGAAAACCCCCAGAAGATATGTGAGAACGATCAGGATCATGTTCCACGTTTTCAGCATTCCCCGCCGCTCCTGGATGACGATCGAATGCAAAAGAGCCGTCCCCGTCAGCCAGGGCAGGAGAGTGGAGTTTTCCACCGGATCCCATCCCCAGTAGCCGCCCCATCCCAGGACGACATAAGCCCATTTGGCGCCCAGAAGCAGCCCTGCGCTGAGAAAAAACCACGTTATCAGGGTCCAGCGCCGGACAGTCCGGATCCATGCGGCGCCCAACTGCCTGGTCGCAAGGGCGCCGATGGCAAATGCAAACGGCGCCAGAAAGCCGATGAATCCGAAATACAGAATGGGCGGGTGGATCACCATCGCCCAATATTGCAGGAGCGGGTTCAGTCCCTGGCCGTCCGCCGGCGTGAAAGGCTGCATCGAGCCGTCGGCCAGAACCCGGGTCAGCTGATGAAACGGGTTGGCGAAAAAAAGGTTGAGGGAAAGGAAAAAGCACAAATCGATCATCAGGACGGCCGTGACATAAGGCATCATGTCCCGAAACCGCGACCGGTTCTGGAAGACGACAATAGCGCATAAAAGCGAAGTGAAAAATACCCAGAGCAGCATCGAACCGTCATGAGCGCCCCAGACGGCGGCGATTTTGTAAAAAAACGGCAGATCGCGGCTGCTGGAATAGGCGACGTGCGAAGTGGAAAAGTCGTTCCTCAACAGCAGGTGCAGCAGGGAAGCCAGCGACAGCGCGACGCAGCCGGCTGCGGCGTAAACCGCTCGCTCCGCGCTGGCGACGATGCCGGGCCGCCGCTGAGAAGCTCCGATCAGCGCGGCGAATATGGCGTAAAGGGAAAGGCAAAGGGCGAAAAGAAGACAGAAATTGCCGAAATCAGCCATGCGGTTACCTGTTCATCCGGGATTTCATCCGGGCGGCGGTTAAGAAGAAGTCCTGTTCTGATATTCCGTTTCGTATTTTGACGCGCATTTTGCTTCGATATGACGAGCCTCAAAAGTCCCGTCGCGAGCGACGTTTCCTTCCACCAGGGCTTTGGATCCGTCCTTGAATGTGTCCGGAATGACGTTCCGGCCGACGTACCGGACTTTGATCTTCTTTCCCTGGTTCCCGATTACAAATTCCATCTGCGGCTTGGTCCGGTCGATCGAGCCGGCGAGGACTTCCCCGGCGAGCTTCAGGGTCTTGCCTTGAAGGTCTCCGGACCTGGAAGCGTATTCGTCTACCGTGATGTAGTACGCTTTGTTTTCCTGAAAACCGACGAACCCCAGGACGGCCAGGGCTGCAAAGATTACAGCGCCGCCCAGGATGAATTTATGCTTCGGGGCCATAGGAAACCTCTTGAATAATGCGGGTTAAGGAACTTCTCCCAATCCGGAGTATACCAGAAAAAAAGGGCGCGACTCCATATCCGATGGAAAGCGCTGAAAGCCGTTCACGTCAACGGCCGCATAGGCCCCCGATGAACGCCGCCCCCGCCGCCGCGTTCGCCTACAGAGCCCGCATGTATTCCGGACGCAGCAGCTCCGGGTCTTTCCTTTCGAGCACTTTGCGAATCAATTCAAGGGCTTTTTCCTTCTCCGCCGGCATCCGGATTCTCAGCGGCAGGTAGTTGGAGGCGTGGTTGGACGCGAAGAAACAATCGGTGAACCGGCAATTGGCGATCATGGTTCCCAATTCTCCGATCAATTCAAATGGCGACGGGAGCTTGAGCTTTCCGGTTGCGAGCTCTTCGTGAATAGGCGTCCCGGGCACGATGATGAGCGAAAGGGCGCCCACGTATTCCGGATCCATTTCCGAGAGCACTTTGCCCGTATCCTCCGCATGCTCATGGCTTAATTCCACTCCGCCGATTCCCAGCAGCACCGTCACGGAAAGCAGTATCCCAGCTTCCTTCACCCGGCGGGCGGCCCGGATCATCTGTTCGGCGCTTGCGTTTTTCCTGATTCGCTTCAAAACCTGCGGATTGCCCGATTCCAACCCGAGATAGATTATCCCCAATCCGAGGTCTTTGAGCTCTTTCAGTTCGTCGACGCTTTTCTTGAGGATGTCGACGGCGTTCGCATAGATTCCCACCCTCTCCAGCCCCCTGATTTTTTCTTTAAGGCAGCTCAGTATCCGGACAAGATCCGGCTGAGGCAGGACCAGGGCGTCGCCGTCCGCCAGGAAAACCCGCGGGATGCGGCCGTATTGGGCTGCCTCGTCGATGTCCTCTTTGATTTCTTCGAATGTTTTGATCCTGAAAGATTTGCCCTGGAATGAATGGCAGAATGTGCAGCCGTTGTAGGAACAGCCCACCGCCACCTGAAGTATCAAACTGTTCGCCTCGCTCGGCGGCCTGTATATCGCTCCTTCGTATTTCATATCTTTCTCCAAAGCGGTCCATCTTAAAAATAGCACACCGGCCAATCCGGGCTGAGGATAATGTACGCCGGAGTCCGGATCGACTGCAAAAGCTTCTTTATGTGACGTTTACCAGAGGATTTGCCTAAAGATTTCGGCGGGCGGTTACGATAACGAAAGGGCAATCAAAGATCCAATGGCTCTGCGTCCCGTCCCGACCCGGGAGCGAACGCCGGAAGAGTATGCTATGGACAGCAAAGAGAATTCCACGGACAAGTTCAAGGACGAGCTGGAATCTCTCCGCGCCGAGATCGCGAGTCTCCAGGGGTTGATTCAAGGAAAATCCGGCCAAAACCAACCGGCGCCCGAACAGGAGTGCGATGTTTTTTACTCCGATAAGATCCTGCTGGAAAAACTGATCAAGAGCAGCGCAGACGGGATTCTGGCTTTTGACGCCGGCCTTTGCTTCACCGTGTGGAATCCGGCGATGGAGCGCATTTTCGGGATCGGGCCGAAAAGCGTTCTCGGCAGGCCGGCTTTCGAAGCATGCCCGTTTTTCGTCGAACTCGGCGAAGATTCAAATTTCAAAGCAGCGCTTCGAGGCGAAAAAACCGTATCCAGGGAAAAAAGCTTTCCCGTTTCCGGGACAACCGGGAAAGGATTCTTCGAAGGATACTACGGGCCGATTTACGAGTGTCATGACAAAGCGAAAGTCGTCGGAGGCCTGGCCATTATCCGCGACGTTACCGAGCGTAAACTTGCGGAGGAGCGCCGGCGGGCCAGCGAAGAGCGCTACTGCGAACTGTTCGAAAATGCAGGCGACCTGGTCTTCACCCACGATCTTACCGGAAGGATTACCGCTGTAAACCGCACCGCCGAGCGGATTACGGGATACAATCGGAACGAAGCGCTCCAGATGAAAATCCACCAGCTGGCGGCGCCTGAATTTCAAAAGACCGTGCGCCGGATGCTCGAGCGCCAGCTGGCCGAAGGCGGCCCCGCAACCCAGGAAATCGACATCATAGCCAAGGACTCCAACCGTATCACCCTTGAAGTGAACCATCGGCTCATATTTCATGAAGGCAAACCGGTCGGCGTTCAGGGAATCGCCCGGGACGTCACGGAGCGGAAGAAAGCGGAAAAAGCGCTTCAGGAAGCCAATCGGGAACTCGAATCGAGAGTGAAGGACCTGCAGCAGCGCACCAGGGAAATGACCCTGCTCAGCGAGCTGGGATATATTCTTCGGGCCTGCCTCACGAGCGAAGAAGTCTATGAAGCGATGGCCCGGATCGCCGGCGAGATTTTTCCCGAACAGGCGGGGGCCATCTACGTCCTCGGGCCGCAGCGGTTCATTCTTGAAGCGGTCGCCGTCTGGGGGGACGCTTCGAAATTCGAACTCACATTCGCGCCCAACGAGTGCTGGGCGCTGCGCCGCGGAAGGATTCACTGGGTGAGGGAGGCCGGCGTCGGCCCGTTGTGCAAGCATCTTCCTGCGCCGCCGCCCCGCGGAAGCCTGTGCGTCCCGATGATGGCTCAAAGCGAGGCTTTGGGAATCCTTCACCTCGTCGAGGCCGACGGCGGGGAATTGCCGGAGGCGAAACAGGAACTGGCCGTAGCGATGGCCGAGCACGCCGCCATGGCTTTGTCCAACCTGCGGCTGCAGGAAACTTTGCGCAACCAGTCGATTCGCGACCAGGCCACCGGGCTGTTCAACCGCAGCTTCATGGAAGAGTCTCTGGAGCTGGAACTGCGCCGCGCCGCACGCTCCGAGCGCCCGCTCTGCATTCTTATGCTGGAGCTCGATCGATTCCAGCAGCTCAGCGAACGTTACGGCGACGACATCGGAGATTCGATCCTGAAGGACGCCAGCGCCCTCATCCGGGCGAACGTCCGCAAAGGGGACATCGCCTGCCGCTTTCAAAACCAGACCTTTGCGTTGATCCTGCCGCAAAGCAGCTTCGAAACCGGCCTTCAACGGGCGGAAAGCCTGCGCTCCCTGGCGCGAGACCTCGAAATCAGATACCGCAACGGATCCGGCCATATAACTATTTCTATTGGATTAGCGGGTTTCCCCGGGCACGGCCGGACTGTAAAAACTCTCCTTCGCTCGGCCGAAGCGGCCCTCCACCGCGCCCTCGCCGCCGGCGATTGCGTCGTCGCCGCAAGTTGAATTTGGCTTCGATTCCGCCCGCCGCCGAGCTCCGATGCCGTTTTTTATGTATTACAAATGCGGATTTTTTCCGTCCGCGCTGGTATAAGATAGGAGGAATGCCGCTGCGGAAAATATGGCTTGTTTTTTGCGGGAGATAGTCCAGAATTCCATTGAACAGCCGGGGCTGAAATTATTTTTTTGCCTGTTCCGCACGGATGCAGTCAACAATGCGTGTCTTCACTCGATTGAATAAATGGATACGGCGCGACGGACCAGCAGCGAACTAGATCCTCTGTGGAAGAAACTGAACGACCTGAAACGGCTGGAGTCGGAGCGGTCTGCGGAGAGCTCTTCCCGGTCGATTCCACTCGCCTCGGAGCGGATCCAAAGCGAAATTGAAAAGCGGCTGGGATTCGTTCCGCCCTTTTTCCGCCCCGCTCTGAAGTCGCCGCCGCTGCTCGAGGGCCTCTGGCGGAAACAACTGTCCGCCTACTATGACAATCCGCTTCCCGAGATTTTCAAGGAAAAGCTGGCGACGTGGCTGGCGCCCCACTGCGCTTCCGCATACTTTCTGGCGACGCATGCCTGCGCGCTGCATCGCCTCGGACTGTCCGCCAGAGAAATACGGCAGTGGATCGAAATGTCCATATCGGTCCGAAACGGTTTGGACCAGGTCCTTGAATCCCTGTCCGAGACGCCGCATCCGTTGGTTTCGTGGCCCGAACGGGACCGCGAGTTCGAAGAGAACCTCATCTCCTGCTGCAGCGCCCTGTTCCTCGGAACCCCGGATTCGGAAAGATGCGCCCTGGCGTTGAAAGACCTGCTGGGAGAAGACCGGTATATTTATGTTTCGGCGCTTCTTGCCAATATAAAATTCTGCCATCAATGGGTGGAAGCGCACCCGGAAATATCCTACGAGGACCACCGGTTTGTCCGGGAGAGCCTCCAGTCCATGGTCCAGAATGAACCGGGGCTCGCCGGGCTGTTTCAGCATTACAGGGAAGCCGTCTGGCGGAACGTCCGCGGCATGGTCTACGGGGCGGACAGCGAAGAAGGCTATCGCGAGCTGTTTGAAAACGCCAGCGACATCATCTACACCCACGACTTCGACGGAGCTTTTCTTTCCATCAACAGGGCCGTCGAACGAATCGCCGGATACTCCCGCGGCGACGCCCTGCAGATGAAGATCGTCGACATCCTCGCGCCCGAATATCTGCAGCAGGGCCGGAAAATGCTCGATCCGCTTGTCGCCGGCGAGAGCCCTTTCAATTGCGAACTGGAAATTATCGCCAAAGACGGGCGCCGGGTCGCGCTGGGCATCAGCACCCGGCCCATCTACCGTGGCGGGAAGGCCGTCGCCGTCCAGGGGATCGCCCGCGACATCACGAAAAGAAAGCAAACCGAAGCCGCGCTGCACGAGGCGAATCAGAAACTCGAAGCCTGGGTGAACGAACTGGAACAGCGCACCCGCGAAATGACCCTGCTCAACGACATGGGAGACATTCTGCGCGCCTGCCTTTCCACCGAAGAAGCCTACAACGTCATCGTCCAGGTGGCGCAGCAGATCTTCCCCGTGAGGGTCGGCGCCCTCTATATCATCGCCCCGTCGCGCAACACCGTCGAAGCCGCAGCCGTCTGGGGCGACGCCTCCCTCGCCGAACGCGCCTTCTCGCCGCAGGAATGCTGGGCCCTTCGCCGGGGGCGCACTCACGCGGTCGATCAGCCGGGCGCCGGACTGATCTGCCGGCACATTCACAAGCCGCTGCAGGACGGCTATTTGTGCATTCCGATGATGGCGCAGAGCGAAGCCCTCGGCGTGCTGCACCTCATGCAGACGGAAGAAGTCAAGATGACGGAAGCCAAACAGCGGCTGGCCGAAACGATGTCCGAGCACATCGCCATGGCGCTGTCCAACCTGAAACTGCACGAGACGCTGCGCAGCCAGTCCATCCGCGATCCCCTCACCGGCCTGTTCAACCGCAGGTTTATGGAAGAAGCGCTGGAGCTCGAAATCCGCCGCGCCGCCCGCAACCAGCGCACCCTCGGGATGATCATGATCGACCTGGACAACTTCAAATACTACAACGACAAGTTCGGGCACGAGGCGGGCGACCTGCTGCTGAAGGAATTGGGAGTGCTGCTGAAAAGCAACGTGCGCGCCGAGGACATCGCCTGCCGTTACGGAGGCGAGGAATTCACCCTCATCATGCCCGAAGGCAACAGCTCCGTCACCCTCCAGCGCGCCGAGTTCTTCAGGGAAGCCATCCAGCGGATCAACCTGCAATACCGCGGAAACGCGCTCGGCCCCATCACCGCCTCCATGGGAGTCGCGGTTGTCCCGGACCACGGCCGGACCGCCAGCGACCTGGTTGCCGCCGCCGACAGGGCCCTGTACCGCAGCAAAAACGCGGGGCGCGACCGGGTCACCCTCGCCGAATAAACTCATTTACGATTTCGGATATTTGATGGACGGCTGCAACGCGACGGCAGTTTCGGGAAGCGCTTGCGAAAGACGATGAAAGGCTGAAGCCCGTTCCATAGACGGTTTGCGAGGGGCGCCCTGCATCCTCATGCTTCTCCTTCCCGGTCGATCACAACACGCGGAGGGAGGGTTCCAACGCGGTCAGGGGAAGCGTCATTCGTCAATCGGTTTGATTTTGGATTCGGGATCGAGCTTTACGGCGCCGGTTTGAAAGTCGTACCGGTAAGGCGCGCCGAGCGGGTCGGTGCGGTTGAAGCTGCGGCCCGAAATGCGGAGAAGAGCTTCGAGGCTGGGCGGGAAGGCGCCTATTTCTTCCCGGTATTTTTTCACCAGCGCGCGGATCGCCCGAAGGTCTTTCGCCGCGCGGATCGCCATCAGGTTGTTCCGGGCGTTCTCCCTGACGTCGGCCCGGGCTGCCTCCTCGTACTGCCGCTCCCAAAGATAGGCCGCCGCGTCGAGCGCCCCGCCTTTGGAAAAAGTTGCGGCCGCCAGCCGCCCCATCCATTCCGGGACGCCGGGCAGCCGGCTGGCTTCCAGCCAGACTTCTCCGGCGGCTTCGTAATCTTTTAAATATATGTAATGGACGAAGCCTTTGTCGAAGAGCAGGCGCCACTGCCGCGGGTTGGAGCGGATTCCCTTGTCCAGCAGCCGGAGCGCCTCCTTTGGCTGCCCCGCTCCAATGGGGTCGGGCTCCGAAAGGAATGCGGCGCCCGCGCGGTACGCGTCGATCATGTGCGGGTCCAGCGTGGTCGTGATGTCCAAGAGAGCGGCGAGGCTCCCGTAGCGCACCGGCCGTTTCGCCGCTTCTTCGCGCCTGCCGTAATACTGAATCGTCCGCACCCAGTAAAGGTCCGCCATCAGGGCGTCGTAGCCCAGCGCCATTTTCTTCACGAGCCCTGGAGAGCTGAAAAGCAGCAGGTCCGGCGGCGCCGCCTCCAGGGCGGCGCGCGATTGCAGCAAGTCCTGCGCCGGCTTGATCAGAAAGGCGCAGATCAACGCCGCCCCGCAGCAGCCCCAGCCGTTCCTTTTCGCTGAAAAAGCCCTCATTTGAAATCCCGGCGCTGAAATACCGCAATGGAAATGGAAACGACGATCGCGCAGTAGAGGACGCAGTAAAGCGTCGCGCCCAGGACGAACCCGGGATCGAGCGGCCTGAAATAGCCCGCGTCCCGCAGGACGCTCCGGCTGTCCACGCCGAAAAGGGCGAAGTTCGGAAGCGCGTAGTATAGGATGTTGCATACAAATCGAATGGGCGCCGACTCCGCGATCTCGCCGAGGCTCTGCAGGTCTTTCCCGAAATGCCCCGCGATCCAGAGGAAAAAAGTGAACAGGGCGGAAAGAGCGGGCGTCGAAAAGGTGGAAAACAGCAGCGCCAGAGCCGTCGCCATCGCGAGGGAGAGAAAAATCAGATACACGCCGGGGAAAATGCGCCAGTGCGCGCCCCAGCCGATGCGGCCGGCGAACAGCAGCGCGGCCTGCAGACCGGCGGCCATGATCGCCACGTTGACCAGCAAGGTGAACAGCAGGCCCAGGTACTTTCCCAGGACCAGTTCGCAGCGGCGGACCGGCTTCGCAATCAGGGCGTAGACCGTCCGCTTTTCCAGTTCCTTGAAGACTAGGCCGATGCCGATGAATATGGCGATCAGCGTGCCGATGACGGATATGGACGAGAGCCCGAGGTTCAGCAGCGCCCTGTGCTCGTTTCCCAGCGTCAGCTGGCCGAGCGCAAGCGAGCTCAGGATCATGATCAGGGCGAACAGAATAAGGTTGTACAGGACCTTGTCCCGGATGTTTTCCCGGAAAGTGTTCCGGGCGATCGCCAGTATCCGTGTCATCTCATACTCCAAATAACCGGGATGCGCGATTCCGCTGCGCCTTCAAGGCCGCGGCGCATCCGGACTACCGACGGCCGATCAGCGACTGGAAGTGCTCCTCCAGCGACGGCCGGATCGGGTTGATCGAAATCAACTCCAGTCTGCGCGCCCGGATCAATGAAAACAAAGATTCCATCTGGTCGGCGCCGCTCAGCTTCAGGCGGACGCGGTCGCCCATAAGCCGCGCTTCGCCGCATATCTTCTCCAGCTCGCCCAGCGCCCCGATCGCCGATTGGCCGGACAGGATCGCTTCATGCCCCTCGATGCCGACCTTCAGTATCTCCTCCAACGCGCCGACCTGCTCGAGCTTTCCCCTGTTTAAAATCGCCACCCGGTCGCAGATCGCCTCCACGTCCGGAAGGATGTGGGAGCTGAAAAAAACCGTGGCGCCCCGGGCTTTCAGCGAAGTGATGATGTTGCGCGCCTCCATGCGGCCCAACGGATCCAGGCCCGACATCGGTTCGTCCAGAAAAACGATTTGCGGGTCGTTGAGGATCGCCTGGGCGATTCCGATGCGCTGCACCATGCCCTTGGAAAACTTGCGCAGCTGAAGCTTCCGCGAACCGGCCAGCCCCACTCGGTCCAGCAGCGCGTCGACCTTTCGGCCCAATTCAGGCTGGCGGAGTCCAAAAAGCCTGCCCATGTAGGTCAGCAGCTCTTCCGGAGTCAGGTAGTCGTAAAAATACGGATTTTCCGGGAGATAGCCGATGGATTGGTGCATAGCGACGCAGTCGGTCGGCTTGCCCAATATCCGGGCTTTCCCGGAAGTGGGCCGGATAAGATTCATCAGGATTTTCAGTGTGGTGCTTTTGCCCGCCCCGTTCGGACCCAGGAACCCGAAAATTTCGCCCGGGTGCACCTGCAGGCTGAGATTGTCCAGGGCTCGGACCGGGCGTTTTTTCCAGAATCCGGTCTGGAAATCCTTCGTCAGATTTTCGATTTCGACCACGGGCATGTTCATAGGATGCAGAAAGCTTCTGAGCCGCGCGCGCAGGCGAAGAGACACTCCGCCCGCTTTCTTACGGCCGCCGCGGGTCTGTGCGCTGCAGGCGCTGCCGCAGAGCTTCGTATAGAGCGACGCCTGCGGCTACACTGACGTTATACGAACCCACATTCCCCCGTATCGGCAGGGAGGCGAGAAAGTCGCACTTTTCCTTGACCAGCCGGTGCAGGCCGCCGCCTTCCCCGCCCAGAACCAGCGCGGCGGGCGCGGCGAGATCGATTTTCCAGATGGGAAGGTCGGCGGCGGCGTCGAGACCGGTGATCCAGTAGCCGCTTTCTTTCAAAAGTTCGAGAGTCTGGGCCACGTTTCCGATCCGCGCCACCCGCACGTGAGACGCGGCACCCGCGCTGGCTTTGACCACCGAGGCGGTCAGGCCCGAGCTGCGGCGCTGAGGGACCAGAACGCCGTCGGCGCCCGCCGCCTCCGCCGAACGGATGATAGCGCCGAGGTTGTGGGGATCCTCGATCCCGTCGAGAACGACCAGCAGCTTCGATTGCGCCTTCGCCAGGATGTCTTCCACATCCAGGGTCGCGAGTTCCGCAACGTAGCAGAGAACGCCCTGGTGGCGCTCCCCCTCCGACTTGCGGTCCAGCCAGGATCGGTCCTCAAACGAAACCTGGACGCGATTCAGCCGGCATAAATCCAGAATTTCCCTCATCCGGGGATTCTTCTGGCCGCGTTCGACGCAGATCTTTTCGACCTTTCCCGGGTTCGCCTTCAGGGCCTCGTGAACTGCATGGATTCCGTATAGGATCGACATGGCGTTTACATTCGTCAATCGTCATTCGTCAATCGTAAATGCATTTCCAGCCGTTCCCGGCACGACATCACTTTGCGCGGCAGATTCAGTCGGCTTCCTTCCTCGTAGAGCGGGATCAGCTTTTCCATCTCCGGACCCGATCCCCGGCCCGTCAAAGCTGCGCGAATGGGATGAAACAAATTCCGCCCTTTCTGTTTTGTGTTCACTTTCACCTGCGCGACAATTTCCCGGTAGCTCTCCGGGGTGAGTAAATCCTTTTCCCGGACCAGTCGCGCGAATTCGAGGGCCACGCCGCGCGCGTCCCTGTTCTTAAGCAGCTCCTCGGCCTCCGCGTCCAGCTTCGGCGCGTCCGTTTCATATCCAAAAATGACGGCCGCTTCGGCGGCCAGCTGGTCCAGATGATCGAGGCGGGTTTTGATCAGATCGAGCAGCGCGGCGAACCAGGTTCGCGTCCGGGCGTCGGGTTGGTCCGGAAGGACGCCGGCCTGAACCGCGAACGGCGCCGCTCTTTCGACCAGCGAATCGATCGGAGTGGATCCGATGTAGCTGCGGTTCATCCAGTCCAGTTTCACGGCGTCGAAAATCGCAGGGCTTTTTTGAACCCGGCCGAGGTCGAACTGCCGCTGGATTTCATCCAGCGACAGTATTTCCTGGTTTTCGTTGGGAGAGGACCAGCCGAGGAGCGCGAGGTAATTGCCCAGCGCTTCGGGCAGGTATCCCTGCCGCCGGAATTCCTCGATCGACGTGGCCCCGTGGCGTTTGCTCAGCTTTTGCCCGTCGGGTCCCAGAATCGTCGACAGGTGGGCGAACCGGGGAATGGACGCGTCCAAAGCCTCGTAGAGGAGAATCTGGCGGTGAGTGTTGGAAAGGTGCCCTTCGCCCCGTATGACGTGCGTTATCCTCATCAGGGAGTCGTCGACCACGCAGCAGAAATTGTACGTGGGGCTGCCGTCGCTGCGCAGAATCACCGGATCGCTGATCTGGCCGGCGTCGATTTCAATCCTGCCGAATACAAGATCTGAAAAGCCCACGGCGCCCGGCCGGACCCGCAGACGCACGGTCGAAGCTTCGCCGGCGCTGGTCCGCGCCTGCACTTCGGCGGAGGTCAGATGACGGCACTTTCCGGAATACCGCTGCATTTCGTTGCGCTCCAGCTGAGTCCGGCGGACCCCCTCCAGCTCCTCTTCGGTGCAGAAGCATCGAAACGCCTTGTCTTCATCCAGCAGCCGCTGCGCGTATTGCCGGTAAACGCCGTACCGTTCGCTCTGCCGGTAGGGCCCGTATTCGCCTCCTCGCCCGATCCCTTCATTCCAGTCGAGCCCCAGCCACCGCAGGTCCTCGATGAGCTGTTTTTCGTATTCGGGCTTGCTGCGTTCGGCGTCGGTGTCTTCGATGCGAAGCATGAAAACGCCCTTGTTATGGGCTGCGAAAAGCCAGTTGAACAAAGCCGTCCGGACATTTCCGACATGGATGAATCCCGTCGGGCTTGGCGCGAACCGCACTCGAACTTCCGATTGTGTGTCCATCATTCCATTCAATTTCGAAAAATGCGTTTGGAAACCGCGCGTCCCGACGCCGTTGGGTTCAAGCCTCCGGGCGGACGCCGCCCCGAACAAACTCAATAAAAACGGCGTTTTGGCGCTTCGAAGCTCGATTCTGCCCGGCGCTCGCGCCAAAACGCAATCATCCTTTACGTGCGGGCTTTCAGCAGGGCGACGGCCTGCGCCGAAATTCCTTCCCCGCGCCCTTCCGCATTCAGACCTTCGGTCGTCGTAGCCTTGACGCTCACCGCTGCCATGTCGATCCCGAGCGAATTCGCGATATTCCGCTTCATCGCCTGAACATACGGCGCGATTTTCGGCCGTTCGGCCAGCAGCGTGACGTCCACATTCTGCACTGTCCAGCCTGCCGCTTCAATCTTGGTCCGGACTTCGCCCAAAAACTCGATGCTGAACCTGCCCCGGTTGGAGGGGTCGGTGTCGGGGAAATGCCGGCCGATATCCCCGAGGGCCGCGGCCCCGAGCAGCGCATCGCAAACCGCGTGTGTGAGAACGTCCGCGTCGGAGTGTCCCTCAAGCCCTTTCTCGAACGGAATCTGAACTCCGCCAAGGACCAGTTTGCGGCCTTCCACCAGCCTGTGATAATCGATTCCCTGACCAATCCGGTTTTCACTCATGTTCGGCCTTTCCTGCGAGCGTTTCAAAATCAGCAATTCGGCGATTTCAAGATCCAGCGGCTTGGTGATTTTAATGTTGTCGGGCGATCCCGGCACTATCAGGACGGGGCGGCCCATCCAACGCACGACAGACGATTCGTCGGTCCCCACAAACCCTTCTTCCCGAGCCCTGTCCAGAGCCTTCCTGAGAATTCCGGCGTGAAAAGCCTGGGGCGTCTGGATGGCGAAGAGCTCTTCGCGCGGCGGCGTCGGGAGCACGCACCCGTTGCTGTCGGCGCGCTGAATGGTTTCGGTCGCGGGGAGGCCGGGGACCGAGGCGCCGGTTTCCCAGGCGGCGTCGAGAACCCGCAGCATCATTTCCCGGTCGCAGACCGGTCGCACGGCGTCGTGGACCATGATAATGTCGGCGGCGGGCGATACAAGCGCAACTCCAAGGCTCACCGACTCCTGCCGGTTCGAACCGCCCGGAACGCATTGGACCGCGATCCGGAGCGGCAGCCGGTTCAGGATGGATTGCGCTTCCGGGATGTGTTCCGCCGGAAGCGCAAGGACAATCTGGAAGACCTCCGGGATTGCGGCGATTCCCTCAACCGTGTGAAGCAGAACAGGCTTGCCGGCGATCTCATGGAATTGTTTTGGAACCGGGGAATTCATGCGGGTCCCGGTCCCGCCGGCGGCGATCACTGCCGCCGCCTTCCATTTCCTGATCCGCCCGGCTTCGCCGGAAAGATCAAGCTGATTGGGTTCGAAGCTCATGCTGCAGACCGTATTGAAGTGGGCAAGTTCCGCTCATCACAGCGGCGGCGGGCGGGCATCTGCTTCGCTCCTCTACGATGGCGCCGCATTGCCTGCGTTGCGGCGCCTTGCATCTGTCCGCCCGGCGCTCGCGCCAAAGTGTAAACGTTATTCATTGACAGGCCCTTATCTTCCCTTGAGCCGCTCCCTGTCGTCCTCGACGCCCGGGATCCGCCCGTTCGTCACGACAGGTTTTTCAAAAGCGCGGCGCTCCTGCTGCCTTGCCTGCGCGTTCATCGCGGCTTCGGCCTCCTCCGGGAAGCGCCCGAAGATCATCTTGCCGGCGGTGGTCTGGAGCACCGACGTAACCTGCGTGGCGATGGTTTTCCCGATCATCCGCCGGGCGTTGTCCACCACCACCATCGTTCCGTCGTCGAGATAGGCGACCCCCTGGTTGTATTCCTTGCCTTCCTTCAGGATGAATACTTTCATGGTTTCGCCGGGGAGAACCACGGGCTTGAGGGCGTTGGCAAGTTCGTTGATGTTGAGCACGTCCACGCCCCGGAGCTGCGAAACCTTGTTGAGGTTGAAATCGTTGGTGACGATCTTGGCGCCCATCTCTTTCGCCAGCTCGATAAGCTTCAAATCCACTTCCTTGACATCCGGGTAGTCTTTCTCGAGTATTTGGACCGAGACTCCCGGGACCGATTTGATTTTCTCAAGCACGTCCAGGCCGCGGCGCCCGCGATTGCGCTTCGCCGAATCGGCGCTGTCGGCTATCTGCTGAAGCTCGCGCAGCACGAAATGGGGGACGACCAGCGTGCCTTCCAGGAAACCCGTCTTGCAGATGTCCGCGACGCGCCCGTCGATAATGACGCTGGTGTCGAGCACTTTGGCCGTTTTCTTGACGGAACCGTCGCTGAAGAATCCGCCGAGCGCGGTCAAATCGATGTATTCGCCCTTGTGAGCTCCCGAAATCATTCCGAGGTAGGTCATCAGGATCAAAATCATGAGCTGCAGAAACGTTTCGGTTTGAGGATTCGAGAAGTTCATGCGCCCGATCATCATGCTGATCAGGCTCGCGCCGATGATGCCCAGGATCGACCCAAGGGCGGCGCCCAGAATGGTTTTCAGCGAAAGGCGGCGGATGCGCAATTCCGCCAGGAGTATGACGACTCCAAGAATCGCGCTATATAAAACCGTAAGCCTGAGATCGGTTCCAAACGGGCGGACGAAGTATCCGCTGATCAGGATTGCCACGAATAGAAGTGCACGTATTATCCAGAGGTCCATCGATGAACTCCTTAGGCATAATCCACTTGATATCAATGGAATAGATGATCCAATGCCAGAGGACCGGAAGGCACGTGCACCAAATACTTCCGACAAGCCGATCAATACCAGAATAAGGCCAGAATATCATGGTCGATGCTCTCCCCAAATCGCTCTGACGTTTGTGGTAAAACAGCCAAAAAAAACGTTTGAAGATTAAAACTCCTCCATTCTGAATGTATCACAACCTCATAATTTTTGATAATGCAATTGTTTAAAGAGAAAAATTAAAAAAGGCGCCGGCGCGCCCGCCGCCTAATCGAAGAGCAGATCGGAGACCTGGGCGACTGTCTTGATCGGGACCAGCTCGATTCCCTCGACCCGCTCCACCAGCGGCAAATTGCCCGCCGGCAGGATGCATTTCAAGAAACCCATGGCAGCGCTCTCGCGCACACGCACGGCGGCCTGACTGATCGGCCGCACGTCGCCCGACAGGCTGAGCTCCCCCATCAGGACCGTGTGGGCGGGCAGCGGGCGGTTGCGGAGGCTGCTCAGGATGGCCGCGAAAATTCCCAGATCGGCGCCCGGCTCGTCCACTTCAAGCCCGCCCGCCGTGTTGGCGTAAATGTCGCACCCGTTCATCTGTATGCCGAGGCGCTTTTCCAGCATGGCCGTCAAAACGGAAATGCGGTTGTAATCGATTCCGTCGGCGACCCGGCGCGCCGTGCCGTACTGGGTGGGCACGACCAGCGCCTGGATCTCGACCAGCAGCGGGCGGGTTCCTTCCATCGCGCACACGACCGCGCTTCCGGCGGAGATATTTTCCGTTTCCAAAAGGAAAATTTTCGATGCGTTGCGGACCGGGATCAATCCCCGGGACGTCATCTCGAAAATGCCGACTTCGTTGGCCGCCCCGAAGCGGTTTTTCACCGCGCGGACGATCCGGTGGTTCTGCCGCCGCTCCCCTTCGAAATACAGCACGACGTCCACGATGTGCTCCAGAGCCTTCGGGCCGGCGATGGTCCCGTCCTTGGTCACGTGGCCGATCAAAAACACCGTCAGGTTTCTCGACTTCGCAAGGCCCAGGCAGCGGGCGGCGATGTGGCGCACCTGGCTGACGCTTCCCGGAGCGGAGTCGAGAGCGTCGCAGAACGTGGTCTGCACCGAGTCCAGTATGAGGGTCGTCGCCCGCACCTCGTCCAGCGCCGTCAGGATGCGGTCGAGATTCGATTCGGAAAGAAGGTAAATGTCGCCGGCGGGGGAATCCTCCAGCCTGTCGGACCGCAGCCTGATCTGCCGGACCGATTCCTCGCCCGAAACATAAAGCACGTTCCGCCCTTCCTTTTGAAGGCTCCGCGCCACCTGCAGCATCAGGGTCGACTTCCCGGCGCCCGGCTCCCCTCCCAGCAGGATCAGCGACCCCGGCACGATCCCGCCGCCCAGCGCCCGGTCGAATTCCGGATTCATCGTTGCTATCCGCGAAACGGATTCCGTCGACGCCTCGGCCAGGCGGACCGGCCTGCTTTCCGCGCCGCCGGCCCCGGAAGGCGCGTCGCCGTTTTTCGGGCGCTTCTCCTCCATGAAGGAGTTCCAGCTTCCGCAGTCCGGGCAGCGCCCCAGCCACTTCGCCGATGCGTACCCGCAGCTCTGACATTCGAATATGGACGGCGATCGGGTCATCGCATTCCTCCTGACCGGCCCAAAGCTATAATCCTAATTCCTAAGTCGTATATTTCCGCGGCCCTTCGCAGCCCTCCGGCGCGTCGATGTCGGGCAAAACGTCCGGGCCTGCGGGCACGGAGACGACGGCGTCCCGGTGTTTCTCCAGCAAAATCTCTTCCCCGTCGTCTCCGCTCAACTCCCGCAATTCACGGAACAAGGCTTTGTCGAAAAGCGCCGGACCGCCGCGCCGCCCCTCGAAAGACGGGGCGCAGGCCGGCGCCAGAGTCCTGCGGTGCGCTTCAACCAGCGCCTTCACGAGCGCCGGCCCGGCGAAAGAATGGTCCGCGGGCAGAAACATCGCCGCGCCCGCGCGCAAAGGGAGCGCTTCCAGCCCTTTGCGGATCGACGAGCTCCGCCCGCTGCAAAAATCCGGATTGTACGCAAGCCGCACGGGCAAGCCTGCCAGGGCCTCCGCCGTTTTTTCCGCATCGCGCCCGAGGACCGCGATCACCGGGTCGAGGCCCGCATCCAGCGCGGTTTTCGCGCAGCGGGCGACGAGCGTCGAGTTTCCCCAGGGCAGGATTTGTTTTGTCGCGCCGAAGCGGGAAGACGGCCCGGCCGCCAGCACAATTCCGGCGACCGGCGTCCAGACCTCCCGGACAGGCGGATCGCCTGTCATCGAGCTGACGATCGCCGAATCCACGGCCGGATCGGCCAGGAGCATTCCGGCGATCCGGGCGGCGGCGTCCATGCCGCGGGAAACGTCGGCTTTGTTCAGCAGCGGGATCAACCGCGCGGCGGCCGGACAATGCTTCGCACCGCCTTTGGGGTGGGCCAGGACGCGCGCAATTGTCTCGGGCGAGACCGGAGCGCCCGGCTTTTCATTCGCCAGAGAAGCGGCGATTGCCGCCCGGTGAACGTGCTCTTCGTCCAGCGGGAGGCCGACCGCATTCATCCCCGCAACGGGAACCAGGACCGTGGTCCATTCCGAGACTACAGGCTCGTGTTCTCCCGGCGCCTTGAATGGAAGCGACCGGCTGCCGTCCGCTTCGATCAGGATGGCGTCGACATCGGGACGAAGACGCAGCCCGGCGATGAATTCCTTCGAAACGCCTCCGACCCTGCCTTTGCCGTCCGGCGCGCCGATAATGAGACACTGGCCATGCCGGTCCAGACAGGGGCTCAGCTCGTCCAGCCTGTCGGGGCGAATCGCTGCCGGGGGGATAAGGGCCTGCTCTTCGTTGATATGAGTGGTGCTGGTGGCGACGGTACGCATGCCCGCCGAACTCAGCTCCGCCGCCAGCCTGAACATGGCCGTGGTTTTGCCGCCTCCGCCCACCAGCGAAACAACCGAGCCGCGCTCGATGCGCAACGCCCGGGCCAGGGACATTCCTTTGACTTTCTGCATAGCCGCCTGAAACCGAATGACGAATCAAAACATCCCGGGCGGTCCGCCGGGGCTATTTCGATCGCATCCTCTTTTTAACGCTTTGGATCTTGTCTTCTATGCCCTGCTCGCGGTCGATCCGGGTGCCGAACCGGAGCGAGCTGCTGATTCGCGGAACGCCCATCGCATGAAGCTTTTCATGGCATTCCTTGATCGCTCGCATCACCGCCTCCCATTCCCCTTCGATGTTGGTGCCGTAGCCGTGCAGCTGAATGTTCAAGCCCGCATTCTGCAAAATCTTGACGCATTCGGCTACGTAGGACCCGACGCTCACGCCGACGCCAAGCGGCACGACGCAGAGATCCGCAACGACTTTCATAATTCCTCCTTAGCAGCCCGCGGCGCTTCCGTTTCGACGCTGCACAAGACCCGGACAGACTGTTCGCCCCCAATCGCAAATTCTTTATTCGGTCCTTGAAGGCCTGCGCTGCATATCGATTTCTTTCAGTTTCTGCAACTCTTCGCTGAGGCGCTTGTTTTTTTCATCCCGCTCTTTGACTTCCAGACGCAGCTTATCGGTCTGCGCCATGAGGCCGAGGATGAACGCCGCCTGGTCCCTCAGCCGGCTTTTGGGGAATTCTGTGGCCAGCTTTCTCAGCGCGGCTTCTGTCTGGTTCAGGTCGCGGCTTGAATCGCCGGCCAGGGCGCGGCAAAGCGCGTAGTGGAGCAGCGCCGCGTCTCGTCCCGGCGCCTTTGGGTAAGTATTCAAAAAAGTTTCGTAAAACTTTGCGGCCTCGGCGTAGTTGCCGAGCTGAAAGCTCATTTCCCCGAGGTCGAAACTGCTCGGCCTATCAATTTTCAAAGGAAGAGGTTCAGGCTCCAGAGGCGCCTGTTCGGGCGGGATGGCGTCCGGCGTGATCGCAGGCGGCGGGCTTTTCATCAAAGCGCTTTCTGAAGAGGTTGACGGCGGAGGAGGCACGGGAGTCTTTCGATGGCAGCTCGGGGACGCAAGCAGGACAAGCGCGAGGATCGAGATGCGAATGGAGAGCGACCGGGTGCGAATGACAGCCTGCCTTTCTTTGTTCATGCGGTTCGAGTCGAAAATATTTTGCCCCGCTTGCGCGTCAAAAACCATAACAAACCAAAATTCCCGGGAGCGCGCCCCCTTTCCCGCGAATATTATATCGGGACGGAAGTTCGGGGGACGGCCTCCCCCTCCTTGCCCGGCCGAAGAAGCAGCAGGAACCGGCTGCCGCCGCCGGTATTGTCTTCCACCCAGATTGCGCCGTGGTGGGCCTGGACGATGGTGCGGCAAATCGCCAGCCCCAGTCCTACGCCCTGTCCCGCCACTTTCTTCCCCTGCTTGACCTGATGGAACTTCTCAAAAACCTTTTCCTTCTCGGAGTCCGGAATGCCGGGACCCGCATCCGCAACCGTCACCAACCCGAACGGCTTCTCCTCCGCCATAAGCGCGACCGACTTGCGCCAGCGCTCCGGGACGCTGTCCGGGATCCTGTCGACCGCTTCAACTTTGACCCCAACGACGCTCCCTTTGGGGGAAAACTTCACCGCGTTGCCGACCAGGTTGACGATCACTTGCACGATGCGGTCGCTGTCGCACTCCACCGGCAGAGAAATGTCGGGAAGCGCCGCCTCAATCCTGATTTTCCTTTCCTGGATCTGGCCGTCCAGTTCGGCCAGGGCGCTCTGCACCAGCGGGATCAGATCGCGGCTTTTCAGTTCGTAATCCATTACGCCGGCTTCCATTTTGGAAAGAGCCAGGAGGTTGCCGATCATGGAAGTGAGCCGCAAGCCGCTTTGGCGATTAAGTTGGAGCAGCCTTTTCTGCTTTTCCGTCAAAGGGCCGGGAATTTCCTCGAGCAGGAGCTGGATCGTTTCCTGCATCGAAGCCAACGGAGTTTTCAACTCGTGCGAAACGTGCGAGACGAAATCCTTCTTCAACTCGTCCAGCTCATTCAATCGGTGCGTCATGGTGTTGAAGTCTTTGGCGAGCTGAGAAAATTCGTCGTTGCGCGTCGTATCCAGCCGGTAGGAAAATCTTCCGTCGGCGATCGCCCGGGTGCCTTCGGTAAGGCTGGCCAACGGCTTGGAAATGGACCGGTAAATGAGGAACGAAACCAGGATGCTGATCGCCAGGGCGAAAAGAGTCGCCGAATAAAGGACAAAAGCCGCAGTCTCGCCCGTCGCCTGCGATTTTTCCACCTTGTCGGACATGGAGCGCATGGTGGATTCGTAAACCGCCCTGGTATGGATTTTCAGCAGCTCCATCGAATCCCGCAGATCGACGATCGCTTCCTCGCGATTCAAACCCTGCTGCACCCCCTGCAGCTTGTCCAGGTTCGCTTTGAAAGATTCCCAGGATTTTGCCAGACGCTTGACCGAATCGCCTTCCTCTCCCGAGATGGCGTTTCGCTGCAGTTCTTTCACGTCGGCTTCGTAATCGTTTCGATAGCCGGCGAGCTGTTTCAGGTAGAAGAGCGGATCCACAAGGGATTTGAGGGCGTTTTCCTCGACCAGGTCCAGATCCCGCATGGCGCGCAGGGAAGTCTCGGCGTTCCGGTAGTTGATTTCCTTGAGGGTCTTGTTGATGGACTGCAAGTGATTGATCGTGTAGACTTGGTAGATCACCAGACCCGCCAGGATCACGATAAAGACCGCATAACCCAGTATGATTCTCGTCGTTATTTTCATGAAAAGTCCGCAGGGACAATTATACTCAACAGCCGCTGTCATTGCTGCGGAAAATCATGCCCGGGGAAAATGCCCGGAAAAAACGGAAACAAAATTCTTATAAATCCGGGCGTTTCTAAGGCGAGGCGCCGCAAAAGTAATGGGCCTGTCAGCCTATGCCGTAAGCTTTGAGCTTGTTCCGGATTGTTTTCACGTCCAAACCCAACTGGCGCGCCGCCTCGGCTTTGTTGTTGTTGGTCGCCCGCAGGGTCTGGAGGATCAACTCTTTTTCGGCTTCCGCGGCGGTTGTCCCCTTCGGCGAAACAATCCGGGCGCCGGTTTCGGCAAAAGAAGCATCTTTAAGGTAAGGAGGCAGATGCGAGGGTTCGATCCATGAACCTTTCGCCAGGATCACCGCCCTCTCCATGATGTTCCTTAATTCCCGCACATTGCCGGGCCACGAGTAGGCTTTCAACATCTCCAGCGTTTCGGTTTGGCACGATTCGACGCGGCAGGCATGTTTCTGATTGAATTCCCGGATAAACGACTGGACGAGAAGCGGGATGTCCTGTCTGCGGTCTCGCAGCGGGGGCAGCGTCACGGTGAAGACGTTCAGCCTGTAGAAAAGGTCTTCACGCAGCTTGCCCGATTCCACCGCTTCCCGCGGTTCGCGGTTGGTCGCGGCCAGGACGCGCACGTCCACGGTGAATTCCTGGTTGCCGCCCACTCGCCGGACGAGCCGGTTTTCCAGCACTCTCAGGAGTTTGGGCTGCAGGGCAGCCGGCATCTCGGCGATTTCGTCGAGAAAAAGCGTTCCGCGGTTGGCGAGTTCGAAGCAGCCGGTCTGCACGCCGGTCGCTCCCGTGAAAGCGCCCCGTTCGTGCCCGAACATCTCGCTTTCCATCAAATTCTCAGGTATCGCCGCGGCGTTTATCGCGACAAACGGGCCTTTGCTTCGAAGGCTCAGATTGTGGATGGTGCGGGCGGCCAGTTCTTTCCCGGTCCCGCTCTCTCCCGTGATGATAACGGAGGCGTCGTTGGCGCTGATGCTGGACATGAGCTCGTAGACTTCTTTCATCGGCTTGCTGATCCCGATGAAAGACCCGAATCCCGCTCCGCTGTCGAGCAGCGACGAGATCCTTTGGGATTCGCGGCGCATTGCCAGTTTTTCTTCGACGTCCCTGAGGATTGCCCGCAGCTTCTGATAGTCGATCGGTTTGGTGACAAAATCCTGCGCGCCCTGCTTCATCGCGTCCACCGCCAGGTCAATGCTGGCCTGCGCGGTAACGAGAATGATCGGCCGTTCGGGATCGCCCGCTTTCAGGTCGCGAAGCAGCTCCATGCCCGAAACCTGGGGCATGATCACATCGGAAATGACGAGGTCCGGATCGTATGTCTCCGCTTTATCTTTGCCCTCCAACCCGTCTCCGGCGAGACACACGTCGTATCCCCACTCCTGGAGGCGCATTTCAAGGACCTCCCTCATGGCTTCATCGTCGTCGACTACCAGTATTTTTTTGAGGCGATCGGTCATTTCCTTGTCTCCACAGTCCAAGTATAGCGGCAACCGGAGCCGGTAGGGAAATTTTCCCTGGCGTTTTTTTAGAGCAAAATAGGCTCATTATGGAAAAAATCCAATATAATTGGCGAATATGAGATCCATGCAGCTAACCGAGCAGGCGATCAGCCTGATCAGAAAATCCGAGCGCATCGTGGCTCTTTCGGGAGCGGGGATCAGCACAGAAGCCGGCATACCCGATTTCCGGGGCCCGGAAGGATTGTGGGAGACGTCGGGATTGATGGAAACGCTTTCCGCGTCCGGGTTCAGCCGCGATCCCGAAAGCTTCTACCGCGGCAGCGTTTCGCTGTTTAAAACGATCGCAGGGGCAACCCCGACGCTTGCCCACCGGCTGCTGGCGCAGCTTGAAAAACTGGGAAAAATGAAGGCCGTCGTCACGCAGAACATCGACGGGCTGCACCAGGCGGCGGGATCCGGCAAAGTGTACGAGATCCATGGGACGTGCCGCCGAGGGCATTGCACGAAATGCGACGCCGGGTTCGAGATGGCCGGGTTTTATGCGGAAATCGAAAGCGGGCGGCTGAAGGTTCCGCTTTGCGACCAATGCCGGGTCCCGATCAAGCCGGACGTGGTCTTATTCGAGGAACTGCTTCCCGTGGACGCGTGGAACGCTTCGGTGGAAGCTGCAGAAACATGCGATCTCATGCTGGTCTTCGGGTCGTCGCTGGTCGTCTATCCGGCGGCGGATCTGCCCATGATGGCGCTCGATAGCGGCGCGCGGCTTGCAATCGTAAACCTGGAGCCGACCTGCTACGACCCCATGGCCGACGTGAAAATTCAGGAAAAGCTCGGGGAATTCGCCAAATACGCTTTAGCCGCTTTTTCGTAACTGCGGGCGTCCCTGCCGCAGAAAAGATTTCAGTCTTCTCCGTGTATTATTCGGCGCCGCTTGAGTCGAACGCTTCCGCCTGCGGCTTTGCCTTCTTCATGGCCGATGCGTAAATCAGCACTGTCGCCAATCCCAACGCCAGCGCCGCCAGTTCGGTGATCGCGAGGCTCAGCGGCGTCGCCCAGACGAACGCCACAAACGCCGAAACCACGGAATTTGCGCCCAGGCTGATGAATCCCTGGCAGGAAGCTGCCAGCCCGCGCTGCGAAGGGAAGAGGTCGAGCGTCAGGAGAGTAAGGCTTGGCATCGCGATGGACATTCCCACCACGTACAAAAACAGCGGGACCATCGTCCAGGGGAGCATGGGCGGAAGGATCAGGTTCAAGACGACATTGCCGACGGCGGCGACGGTCATGACGGCGTATCCGAGAAAGATCGTCTGGTTGCCGGAGATTTTCCCGGCGAAGTGGCCCGAGATCCACGCGCCGATGATCATCGCGACCGACATGGGCCCGAACAGCCACAGGAATTCCGTTTCCTTCAAGTGAAGGTGTTTCATCAGAAAAACCGGCGCCGACAAAATGTAGATGAAGAATCCCGAGGAAGTGAAAGCCATGGAAGCGCAGGCTGCGAGGAAGGCCGGCTGAGTCAGGACTTTCCAGTAGGAGCGGGCGAGGAACGTCGGCTCGAAACGCTGCCGGTTTTCGCGCGCGAGAGTCTCGGGCAGATAGCGGTAGCTGCTCAGGAAGAGGAAAATGGAGAGGCACACCAGGAAAATGAAGATCGATCTCCAGCCGAACCACACCTGGAACCAGCCGCCCAGCACGGGCGCGAGCACCGGAGCGATCGTGAATATGGTCGCCACGTGCGACATCAGGCGCTGGGCGGCCGGGCCCTCGAAAACGTCGCGCACGACGGCGCGGCCGACGATCATGCCGGCGCCCGCGGTCGCACCCTGCAGCGCGCGGAAGAACATCAGGACGTGCACGCTGGAAGCGATGGCGCAGCCCGCGGAGGCGAAGCAGAAGACGACGAGGGAAATCAGCGTCAACCGCCGGCGGCCGTAGGCGTCGGAGATGGCGCCGTGCCACACCGACATGACGGCGAAAAAGAACAGAAACGCCGTCATCGTCTGCTGGACTTGCGCCGCCGAGGCGCCGAGGCTTTGCTGGATGGACGGGAGAGCCGGCAGGTACGTGTCGATGGAGCACGGCCCGATCCAAGACAATGCGGCGAGCACAAAAGTCAGGCCGCCCATTTTGATTCCGGCCGGGACTGTCCGGCCTTTAATTTCCGACACTGCAACGGTAGACATAGGATTCTTTGATTCAATTGTCCGTGAATAAATTGAGGGCTTGCATCGCATTTCCCGGTCTCGTTCAGGGAGAGGCGGCGAGCGTCGTCAACACAAGAGGCGGTCCGGCGGGTGGGTCGTTCGCACCGGGAGACAGCCGGTTCCATTATCGGTACGTTCCAGACTCCTTTGCGGCTTCCATTTTCAGGCGCGAGGCGTGCGTTCTCCCGGCGAAAAGCTCCGGCTTGATTTCTTCGGCCGGAAGCCCTTCGGCGATCTTCTTGGATTCGGGGCTGGAGGAACGGGTGTCGGCGTCAATCCATGCGCAATAGCGCGCTTCTAGCTTTTCAATCGGTGCAAGATCCTGCCAATTCTTTTCCGGCTGCATCGCCCTCCTCTCCTCCTCGATTTAAAGCGGTCGAAATAATACCATATCATTCCGATATTTGTCGGCGTTTGTGGCCTGGGAGCGCCCTGCAGCCGGCAGGATGGCCCGATAGCCGATATATCTTCCCAATTTTCCTGCTTATGCTAAAATCGCGCCCAAAACATGGGAACTGACCAGGGAGGCTGTCTATGTCCACAAATTCCAGACGTTCATTTCTAAAACAGGCTTCTATCGCCGGGACCGCATTGGCCGCAGGCCGCTTTTGGGGCGGGCTGGCGTCGGCGCAAACGTCCGTGGCGAGGATCTACATCGACCCGATGCAGAAGATTGCGCCGCTGGACCGCAAGATATTCGGCTCTTTCATCGAGCATCTGGGCCGCTCGGTTTACGGCGGCGTTTACGAGCCGGGCTCGAAGCTTTCCGACGCCAACGGCTTTCGCAAAGACGTTCTGGACGAAGTGAAAAAACTCGGCGTCTCCGTCGTCCGCTATCCGGGAGGCAATTTCGTATCAGGCTACAACTGGCTCGACGGAGTGGGGCCGAAAGACAAGCGCCCGGTCGTCCTGGACAAAGCATGGAACACGATCGAGCCCAATCAGTTTGGGACCAACGAATTCATCCAGTGGTGCCGCCTGGCCGGCGTGGAGCCGCTTTTCGGCCTGAACCTGGGGACCGGCGATCCCGAGATGGCGGCGGCGCTGGTGGAGTACTGCAATGTCGAGAAGGGCACGAAGTGGAGCGACCTGCGCCGCGGGCACGGGATCGAAAAGCCGCACAACGTCCGATGGTGGTGTTTGGGCAACGAGATGGACGGCAGCTGGCAGATCGGGCACATGCCTGCGCGCGAGTACGGGCTGAAGGCGCGGGACTGCGCGAACCAGATGCGCATGGTGGATTCGTCGCTGCAGCTGATTGCGTGCGGGTCGAGCAGCCCGGGAATGCAGACGTATCTCGAGTGGGACCGGCAGATGCTCGAGGAATGCTACGACCTTGTGGACGGGATTTCGCTGCACTGCTATTACCGCAACGACGCCCAGGAGACGGGAGCGGCGGGCGACACGTCGAAATTCCTGACGTTCAACCTGGAAATGGAGCGGCAGATCGCCGAAGTGGCCGGCGTGTGCGATTACGTGCGGGCGCGCAAGCGCTCGCGCAAGACTCTCTGGCTGTCGTTTGACGAATGGAACGTGTGGTATCGCCAGCGCGGCGGCGATGGCCGCCGTCAGACGGCGCCGCGGCTGCTGGAGGAGATCTACAACCTCGAGGACGCGCTGCTCGTCGGCGGCTTTTTGAATTCGCTCATCCGGCGGGCGGACCGGGTGCGCATCGCGTGCCTGGCGCAGCTGGTGAACGTGATCGGGCCGATCATGACGAATCCGGACGGGCTGTTCCTGCAGACGATCTATTATCCTTACGCCTGGGCGCTCCGGTGCGCGCACGGCGACGCGCTCGATATCGCGGTCGACTCCCCGGATTATGCGGTGCAGGGCGCGGAAAGAGCGCCGTATATCGACGCTTCGGCCACGATGGACAACAGCGGCAGAGTCAGCCTGTTTGTTTTGAACCGCGACCTGGAGAAGGCGCGCGACGTGGAACTGGTCTGGAGGGAAGCTCCTCCGCAGCGCGTCCTTTTCTCGCAGGCGCTGACCGGACGGGACCTGAAGGCGGTGAACAGTTTTGAGAAGCCGAAAAATGTCGCGCCGCAGGCGCTGGATGCGCCGAAGCTGGGCGCCCGCACGCTGATTCAGCTTCCGCCGCGATCCTACACCGCAATCCAGTTCGGTTGACGCCGCCGCGCGCCGGCAGAACGCTCGGAATAGAATTTTTTCGCCACGGAGCGGCGTGCGGAGAATAGCCCCGGGCGAAAGATCTGCCTAAACTGCCGGGGCTCTTTGATCTTTCGATCGTTATCCGGGGGCGAGCGAAGCGAACCCCCGGCTGATCTCTCTTGCCGCTTCGCGGCTTCAAAACTTCCGCGACAATCAACCGCGCGCCGGCCGCAGCTGCGCGGCTATCGATACCTTCCATATTCCTTCGTAAAGTCCATCATCGCCTTCAGATTTTCCGGCTTCACTTCATCGAGCGCGGAAGCGGGCGACAGGATGTACCCTCCGTCCTTTCCTGCGACATCGATCAGGTCTTTGCAAATTTTCTTCACCTCCTCGACCGTGCCCAACTGCAGCGTCGACACCGGAACGTTGCCCGCGATGCATATCTTCCCGCCCAGAATCGCCTTCGCTTTCGCCATATCGATCTGGTCGAACCTCGCGATGACTTTCCCGTGCGGCATTTCGGCAAGGTATTCGAGCCGCGAATTGTAATCTCCTTCGAAAAAGATGTCCGGCGTATATCCGGCGTCGACCAGCGCGACGATGACTTCCAGCAGGTAAGGCCAGTAAAACTTCTCAAATTGCTTCAGATTCATGAATCCGTGCGATCCGCGGTGCAGCGCCATGAACGTCGGGGTGAATTGTGTGGCTTTCGGCCCCGCGGCGATCCGTTCGAGCTGGATGTCGCACATCCTTTCGACCGCCTTGAGGAGTTTCTCCGGCTGGCGGTACATGTCGAGCATCGCGCCGCGCATGCCGCGCAGGAAATCGGAAATGGAGTCGAAGGGCGCCCCGGCCATGGGCCCCTGGCGGCAGAAGAAGCCGAGTTCGGCGAGTTCGCGGGTCAGGGAAGCGGTTTCGGTTTGCCATTCGACGGCTTCGCGGGCGGTTTGAACCAGCTTTTCGAGCATATTGGCGAATTCGGGAGCTGCCAGGCTCTGGAACGGGAGGGCCATCATCAGGGTGTTCAGCGGCGGCAGTTTTTCCGCGGGCGCGAGCGCGCCGTAGATTCGCGGCAGATAACGTCGCACCAGGAAGTCGCTGGGGTCGTCGAGGAACATGTCGTATTCGTCTTCTTTCATGTATTCGGCTTCGACGAACTGGTGCGTGTGGCTGCGGGAAACGCCGTGGCCCGGCCAGCGCAATTGGCGTGCGTCGAGGGCTTCAAGGACGCGGCCGGACTGGTTGGGGACGACGAGGAGCCGGTCGGGCGCGTAGTATCGCGCGGCGTCGAGGTAGGCTTTTTTCCACGTCGGCCAATCGTAATAGGCGGCCCAGGTAGTGGTCCCGGCGAATTTCGCCGGTTGATAATTTAGGCCGATGGAAATAGGGACGCGGTCGGGCGTTCGCAGCCGGACGGCGTCGACGAGTCTTTGTTCTCTTTCGCGCAAAGTCTGCTCGGCGGCTTGATCCATGGGCATTCTCCTCCCGGCAAGGCCGGCGTCTCGTCATCTGGCGTGTCAGCAATCGATCCAGGTCGATTCAATCCGCTTCATCAATTTTCGCCGAGTATAACAGAGTCGGCGAGAGAATGGCGTTCAGCTTTTGCATCCGTCCAACCCTCTTGCCATGGCGGAATTTGCATATCCCGGCATACGGAAATATTTTTTGACTTGCGCCAGGGCTGTCCTATAGGCTGTTTCCCTCATGACAGGATTTCGCTTAGCGCTCAAACTGACGCCCCATGGCCGCCTCGCGCTCGAAGAGTCGAGCGATGCGCAGGAACTTGCGCCGGAGTTTGGCAAACGCCTGCAGGAAGCCTTTTCCCGCGGCGCCGGCTTTGGATTGCTGCAGCTTGGCGCCCGGGAGGTCGGACAAACGGCGCCTTCGGTTTTCGCCTACTGGCGCGAATTCGCTTCCTGCTTTGTCAGCGCGCTATGCACTCGGGAGACAGCGGAGGATGCGCCGTTCGCCCTGCCGGATGCGCCGGCTTCGGAGCTGGCTCAACTATCCCTGGCTCCGCCGGAAATGATTGGGGCCGAATACATTACGCCCGATGTATTGCGCGCGCTTTGGAGGGAATTGGGAACGGCTTTTGCCGAGGAGATGTCTGCCGCGCGCCTCCCGCTGCAGAAGTTTTTGAAATCCTTGAATCCCGCCTGGAACCTGGTGGGGAGGGTTCACTTCAACCTGGCCGAGAACCGCAAAGACGAAGAAGCCCCGTTTGCGTTTCTCGCCACTTATACGACCCGGCTGTCGACGCAGGCTCGGGCGCAACATGTGCCGCTTGGCCAGGCGCTGAAAGAGTATGCAGGCGCATCGAACAAGGAGAAGCTCCTTTCGCTGCTGTTGCCGGTCCAGCGGGCGGCGGAGCGTTGCGCCTGGCTGCGCTCCATGGTGGATGAGCATGAAATTTTCCACCCGATCCGCTGGACGCCGGCGGAAGCATTCCGTTTTTTAAAGGATGTGCACGAACTTGAATCAGCCGGGATCGTCGTGCGCATGCCTGCAGTCTGGCGGGCCGGGAAACCGTCCCGGCCGCGGGTGACCGCGACGGTTGGAAGCAAAACGCCTGCCGCCATCGGCGCGGAAGCCCTGCTCGATTTTTCCGTCGAGGTGATTCTCGACGGCAAGAGGCTGACGCAGGGCGAAATCGAGGAGCTGCTTTCGCAGACCAACGGTCTGGCGCTGATCCGTGGCCAATGGGTGGAGGTCGACCGGGAGAAGCTTGAGCGAACCATGGAGCAGTTTCGAAGATTCGAACGGCTCGCAGCCCGCCAGGGCGTCACATTTGCCGAAGCGATGCGCATGGTTGCCGGCGCGGATATAGCCGGCGAAAGCCTTGCGACGCAGGATCCCGAATGGTCCGGCGCCGTTGCCGGCCCCTGGCTGGAGGAAACCCTGCGCGCCCTGCGTTCCCCGGAGGCAATAGCCCGGATCGACTCGGGAAGGGATCTGAAAGGCGTTTTGCGCCCTTATCAGCAGACCGGGGTTCGCTGGTTGCACACGCTGTCGCAGCTGGGACTGGGCGCCTGCCTCGCCGACGACATGGGTTTGGGCAAAACCATTCAGGTTCTCGCCTTGCTTTTGGCGCACCGGCGGGATGGGGGGACAAACCGGGCGCCGAGTCTGCTCGTTGCGCCGGCTTCGCTGCTTTCAAACTGGTCGGCCGAGATCGAACGCTTCGCGCCATCCTTGAACGCGCTCGTGGCGCATCCTTCGGCGATGCCGGCAGACCGGCTGAAGGCGCTGAAAAGCGCTTCGCTCAAAGGCGCCGACCTTGTCATTACCAGCTATGGTTCGCTCCTCCGCATGCCGTGGCTCGCCGATGTCCAATGGCATCTGGCCGTCCTGGACGAAGCTCAGGCGATCAAAAATCCTAATACAAAGCAGACCAAAGCGGCCTGCATGCTTCAAGCCAGGGCCCGGATTGCGCTGACGGGGACGCCGGTCGAAAACCGGCTGGCCGACTTGTGGTCCATCTTCAATTTCATCAATCCGGGCCTGCTGGGATCTGTGCGCGAATTCTCGTCCTACTCCAAGCGGCTGGCGGAGCGCCCGAACAATCCATACGGCCCGTTGCGCGACCTGATCCGCCCTTATGTGCTGCGCCGTCTGAAAACCGACAAGTCGGTCATCGCCGACCTGCCGGAAAAAACGGAGATCAAGGCGTACTGCCATCTCAGCCGCAAGCAGGCCGCGCTTTACCAGCAGGCGGTGCGCGAACTGGCCAAGGGCCTTGCCGACAGTGAAGGCATGCAGCGTCGCGGAATCGTCCTCGCATTTTTGCTGCGCTTCAAGCAGATATGCAACCACCCGTCGCAGTGGCTCGGCGACGGCGCCTGGAGCGAAGCCGATAGCGGAAAGCTTTCCCGGCTGCGCGAAATCGCCGAAGTGCTCGCAGCCAGGCAGGAGAAGGCGCTGGTCTTCACGCAGTTCCGGGAGATGACGGGACCGCTCGCCGCGTTCCTCGGAGGCGTTTTCGGGAGGCCCGGCCTGACGCTGCACGGCGGGACCGACGTGAAAAAGCGAAAAGACCTCGTGAAACAGTTTCAGGAGGATGAGTCCGTGCCGTTCTTCGTTCTTTCGGTCAAAGCCGGCGGAACGGGCCTCAATCTCACGTCCGCCGCCCATGTCGTCCATTTCGACCGGTGGTGGAATCCGGCAGTGGAAAACCAGGCTACCGACCGGGCGTTTCGCATCGGCCAGACTCGGAACGTATTGGTGCACAAGTTCATTTGCCGCGGAACCGTCGAAGAGAAGATCGACGAACTGATCGAATCCAAGAAGAAGCTTTCGGAGGAGCTGATCGAAGGCGGCGGCGAACTGCTGCTCACCGAGATGAAGGACGACGAACTGCTCAAACTTGTTTCGCTGGACATCAGCGCTGCGCTGAAGGAGGAATGATATGTCTTACTGGGGCTATGAATGGCGGCCTTACGTATCGCAGGCGGAACGAAGACGACGGGCGATGCAGGAAATGGCGAAACTGAAAAAGAAAGGGCATCCGGTCGCGCCGGTAGTCTTGCGGGGGCGCACGATCGCCTCGACCTTCTGGGGCAAGGCCTGGTGCGACAACCTGGAAAGCTACGGCGACTACGAAAACAGGCTGCCTCGCGGACGGACTTACGTCCGCAACGGTTCGGTTGTGGACCTGCAGATCGCCGAAGGAGAGATCCGGGCAAGGGTCAGCGGTTCGGATCTTTATAACGTGAAGGTGGACATTGCCCCGGTTTCAAAAGCCCGCTGGAAGTCTATCTGCAAGGATTGCGCGGGCGGCATCGATTCGCTGGTGGAACTGCTGCAGGGGCGCTTTTCCAAAGGAGTGATGGAGCGCATCTGCCGGCAGCGAAGCGGCCTTTTCCCGGCGCCGGATGAGATCCGCTTCTCCTGCAGTTGTCCCGACTGGGCGTCCATGTGCAAACATGTCGCAGCGGCGCTTTACGGCGCAGGGGCGAGACTCGACGAAAAGCCCGAACTGCTCTTTCGGCTGCGCAAAGTGGACGAAAAGGAGCTTCTGGCCGGCGCGGCGGCCGGACTGCCTGTATCCGGCAAGAAGCCGAAATCCGGTAAAGTCCTTGAAGCTGCGGATATTTCCGGCATCTTCGGCCTTGAGCTCGAAGAAGCGGTTGCGCCTGAGCCCGCCAAAACCAAAGCCCGCAAGCCTGCGAGAAAGCCCCGGGCGGCCAAGCCGGGCCGCAAGAAGAGCAAGAAGAACAAGAAGAAATAGCAGGCTTCCCGGCGATCGGGGAATATAGGGATTATGGGAGATGCGATGAGCTTTATCGCCGGGCCGGTTGGGTCCGGCTGTAGAGAGGAAGTTTTGCAGCAAATATCGGGCTTTTCGCCAATTGATTGGGAGGATTCATGCTTTCAAAATCGTCTCCAGATTCAATCCTTGTGCGGCCTAAGGGTGGTGCTGGCAACACCGTGGCTGCAATTCCCGGCGCATTCGCCGAAGTGAAGTTCGACGCGCACGACTCGACATTTTTAATGGTCTATTCGGCCTGTGAAAATCCCGATTGTTCCTGCACCGACGTGGTCGTCACTTTCATGGAAAAAGGCGTACCGGATCAGCGAAAGGTCGGACGGATCGAATTCGGCGTTGAATTCACTGTCAGCGACTGGCAGGTGGTTAAGACCTATGGAGCAGGTTGCGCAGAAAATCCTCTGATCGATGAATTTATCGCCGGGCTGAATGCCGACCTGAAGAACGACATCCTGGCGAAATATCGCAGTTTTCGGCAGGCAGTCAAGAATGCGTCCCGGTTTGTCCTGCCTGCCGACAAGGTGCGAAAGGGGCACATGGCAGCCGCCGAAGAGGTTTTCGGATTGAGCAAGGCGGCCAACAGCTGTGGATTGACCCGGCCGCTGCTGGAGGAGCATCAGGGGATTGTTTATCGCCTGCTGGACTATTATTGTATGAATCCTTCATGCAAATGCGGCGAAACCTACCTGAGTGTGATTCGGGCGGACAGCAAAGCTGGCGATTCAAACAGGCCGTGGATTGCCTTGCGCCTTCACTTTGAGGGTAAGGTGGGGTTAAAGGACGTCCGGGGCGCCCTAACCAGTCAACAGGCGACAACCCTCCTGACGGAGTGGATACAGAAGGATCCCGCGCTTCTTGGGGATATCGAAGGACGATATCGGAGAATCAAGGATGTCGGCAGGCGGATTCTCGGCCGCAAGGCGAAGAGATAGGAATTTATGAATAGATAGATGCCGCGGGACGCTGAGTAAGATCCCGCTGTCCGGACAAAACGATCTCTGTCCCTGCGGATCGCCGATTTCCCAAGCGAAAAAACAATAAGAGAATCGGACAATAGCTGTTCAAAGGCGATCGCTGCCGGTTGCACTTCCAGGTCAAGGTTTGTTGACGCATTGCCGGCTGAGTTGCAGGTCATAAAAGATCTGCTTATTGCCCAAAAGACCGGACTCCGGCTTGCGTCTTTCAATCGTCAATCGTAAATTGTAAATTGCTTTGACTCAGGCTAAACTGCTGGCAACCGTTTTGTGCCGGGGTGGCGGAACTGGCAGACGCACAGGACTTAAAATCCTGGGCCTGGCAACGGGCGTGGGGGTTCGATTCCCCCCCTCGGCACTGAAAACAAACAACTTACAGCCTTCCAAGAACCGACTAAAAACCTCCAAAAACCGCCTGTTGTACTTGTTTTGTACTTATCGCTCGAAAAAACGCCTGTAGGAAATTAGATATAAAGCAGTGAGGGGGATGAACTGCTTGTTTTTCACCACGATACAGGCACAGCTGCAAAACCGTGTAACCAACCTTGGAAGGGGCATCAAGATGCGTCGAGGCTACACCCTGCTTTGGAGAAAGATCTGGGCGAATCCCCTGCTGGTGGAACCGGGGAAGAAGCTCTCCCGGCTCGAAGCCTGGCTCTATATTGTTAATGTCCTGGCTGCCGGAAAAGATGACGAGGAGAGCAGGCTGAAACGCGGGGAGTTCGTCGCGAGCATCCGCTTTCTGGCCAAGACTTTCAACTGGAGCCATGCGATGGCCCAACGCTTCATCGACCAGCTCCTCGAAAACTCAATGATTGCGCGGGTGATACGCGAATCGATACGCCCTGCGATACAGGATGCGGGACACTTTATTATTTGCAATTACGGAACTTACAACCAAACGCGATACACAGAGCGATACGGCGAGCGATACGCGGATCGATACAATATAAAAGAAGTAATAAAAGAAGGTTTTAAAGAAGTAGAAAAAAAAGACACACACGTGCCGTCTTCCGACGGCGACCGTGTGTCTTCCAAAACACTTTTCGAAATCTATCGGGAACAAAACCAATCGCTGCCCGAGGTGAAGGCCCTGACAGCCGAACGGCTGAGAAAGTGCCGGTCAAGGATTGACCAAGCCGTCCGTGACGGATGCCTTGAACGATACCTCGCGAATTTTTCAGACGCAGTCAAGAAAGCTCAGCAAACTCCCTTCCTACGCGGGGAAGGGAATCGCGGATGGCGGGCGAGCTTCGACTGGTTTGTTGCCAATCACGTAAACATCTATGCCGTGCTGGAAGGGAAATACGACGGCCAGCCGGCGCCACCGACCAACGGAAATGGAGGAAGTCATGCATCAACTGGCGACCACTTTGACTGTGATCCGGGAGAAACTTCAAACCGAAGAACCAGCCGTGGAGATCCCATCTACCGGCCCCGGCAATGAGCATGAATGCCCCCACTGCAGGAACAGCGGCTGGCGATGGGTCGACCTGCCCGGAAGCGCCGGCATGCGGCCATGTGAGTGCGTCGAAGAAAAGGCACGGGCTCGCTGCCTGGAATTGATCCCGGAGCGATTCAAGAACAGCACGTTCGAGTCGTTCACGCCGCGCGATCCCAAGCAGCAGCGGGCGCTTTCCCTGATGAGAAAGGAATCCGGCGGCAGCTGGTATCTCACAGGCGCATACAGGAACGGCAAAACTCACCTGCTTTACGCACAGCATCGGCAAACCGTAGTTTCCGGAAAGGTGCGGTGTCACGTGCGGACGACCCGGGAACTTGTCGGGGAACTACGGCGAGCGGAATTCGACGAGGGCTTTGTATCGCCGGTGCTCGCCGCCGCATCTAGGCCGTCGCAGTACCACCTGTTCTGGGACGACATCGACAAGTTGAAGTTGACGGACTTCAAAACCGAGGTCCTCTTTGACCTGGTCGACAGCTGGTTTCGGCAATCATAATTGGCCCATTTGCGGAACTTTATTTTGGCCCACCTTA
>CAZXSV010000031.1:17167-41623 GCA_964642735.1 uncultured Acidobacteriota bacterium | reverse complement strand
CCGGAGCTATCCGCTATCGGCCCGGGCCTGGATTTTTTCCACAACCAGTTTTACGACAGAAACTGATTCAAAGCGCGAGCTGCCAATACGTCGCCCAATTATGCGGCATGAACGCGTTTGCGGCCATGCTTTTTTTGCCGCCCTCCCGCGGCGCCGAAAGCACAAATGTCGCCAAGGTCGAAGCCCTGAGGGATTGCATCGGGCAGGGAACCGGATAGAATAACAGGCTATGGATCCGATCTGGCTGGAAGGGTTGAAGCGCTGGTTTGAAGCTTATTCAAGCGGTTTCTTCGGTCCGGATGAATTTGTGAATTTTCATATCCGGTTGAAGCGCGAGCATACCCGGCGCACGTGCGAAGAGATCCTGGGCCTGGCCCGGAGTCTCGTGCTGGATGAAAACCAGAAGCGCATCGCGGAAGCCGTCGCGCTGCTGCACGACGTCGGGCGGTTCCCGCAATTCGCCGCCTGGCGCACCTACAATGATTCCAGGAGCGTCGACCATTGTGCGCTTGGCCTTGAAACGCTCCGCGAGGAGAAAGCGCTCGCGCACCTCGGCGAACAGGAGAAGCGCTGGGTGGAGACGGCGGTCGCTCATCATGGCAAGAGGACGCTGCCCGGCAACCTCAACGGCCCGGAACTGCTTTTCCTGAAGCTGATCCGCGACGCCGACAAGATCGACATCTTCCGGGTCGTCGTCCAGACTTACAGGAAAATGAAAGAAAACCCGGGCGGGATCCTGCTGGAGCTTCCCGACGAGCCGACGCTATCGACGGAAGTATTGGAAGCCGTTTCAGCCGGACGTCTCCTCGGATATGAGAATCTGAAAACGCTGAACGATTTCAAGCTCTGCCAGATCGGCTGGGTTTACGACATCAATTTCGCCGCGAGCCTGGAAAAGCTTCAATCCTACGGCCGGATCGACGAGATATTCGGTTTCCTTCCCGCGACGCCGGAAGTCGCCGGAGTCCGGCGCAAAATCGACGCCTACATCGCCGCCCGGCTGAAACAAGCCCCATAAAGCGGCGCGCACGAAATCCAGTCCATCAAAGTAGCAAATTTATGGGTGCGGGTTAAGCCAGAGCGGATCGATAGATTTGGAGGAGGTTTCGGGCTTCTTCGGAAGGGTTGGGCAGCGTGGAAGCTCTCAATCGGGCCGCGGCCGCTGTCGATTCAAGGAACTGCGGTTCGGTGAACTGAAGCGCTTTGTGCACGAAATCCCCGGGATCGGCCGGATCGAACAGAAGGCCGCAAGGGCGGAGTCCGTTGCCGCCGTTCTGCAGCCACGAATTGCCGCGGATGCGCGAGGCGAGCACAGGCCGGCCGGCCGCCACGGCTTCGAGCAGGGAATTGGCCATTCCCTCCGAGGCGGAAAAGTTCACGACCACGTCCGCTTTCGCATACGCGGAAAACATCGCCTGCGGGGGGATTTGAATCCATCGGGCGATGGATCGGAGACGCTCTATTTCCTTTTCAAAACGTTTTGCGTAGGAGGGATCGATAGGCGGCCCGGCGAAAACGGCGCGGATTCTCCGGTCGGCGGCATGGGCTTTTTCCAGGGCCAACAGACATTCGATGTTTCCCTTCACCGGCCGAACCCCGGCGGGCATGAAAAACAGAATTTCGCCCGTGCGGCATCCCGATGCGGATCGAAGATCGTATCGATCGTTTCCGAGCCGGCAATAAGCTTTGGGGACATACGCAATTCGAGCCTGAAGCTCCGGGAAAAGTTCCCGCAAACGCCGGCGCATTTCCTCGCTTTGAGTCACGATAAGGCGGGCTTTCCGGCAGACAGCCCCCACGATTTCCGATTCCGCATTTTCTCCCGGATAGCTGTTTATGTCGGTCCCGGCAGGCGTGACCGCCAGCGGCAGCGACCCGTATCGCCGGGCTGTTTCCGGATCGAGCATCCGCGCGCCGGCTCGGCTGATATGGTTCGCGTGGATGAGTTGAGGGCCGAACGAATCCAGGCTGCGAATAAGATCGCGGGCGGGGGTCGAGTCGGTCTCGACGACTTTGACTTCCGCTCCCTCTTCGGAAAGAGACCGCCGCCACCTCTCGGCGCTGGCCGCATTCCCGGTCGCTTTTGGAAAGGCGGTCGGGGTCAGGATGACGATCCGGATAGCGTTCATGAACAAGCCCCCGGGAAACGGGAAAGTTGAATCTCGAACTCTTCAAGCATGGATCGGAAACGGCTGTCTTTCAACACCCGCAATTCCCTTTCTCGTTGGGGATTTGAAAAAGGAGCGAACAAATCCGGTTTGCCTTCGCCGGGCGCGTGGCCCGGATGAACCATCAATTCCGTGAGGCCCGGCGGGAGTGTTTGCAGGATTTCCCTTAATAATTCCAGGGAAAGCAGCCCTTTGAGGTAAAGCCCGCGGAAATGATCGGCGGTTTTGAAGGGCGCGCCCGCCGCCGCCGCCCGGGCTTGCGCGGCCTTACGGCTGAATGCCGCCGCTTCCCCCGACAGCGCAACGCTCGCCTCCCGCAGCAGCCCCGAGGGCGCCGGCTCTTCGGGGATCCGAATCCAGCGAATATCGAATTCTTTCGCCGCTTCAACGGCTTCCTCGATCGCCGCAGGGAACACATGGACGTGCTGGTGGCCGTCCAGGTGATCGACGAAAGCGCCGGTTTCCAGAAGCGCCGCAATCTGAGCCCTGAACTCCCGCCGGATTTCTTTCCGGAGGTTTTCATCTCCGCTGTTCAAGAGCCGGCGATGCGTTTCGGCCTTGCCGAGGAAGCAGCCGTCCCGGCCGGCGATCGATTTCAAGCCGGCGCTCAGCGGCTTCCCCTCGCTGATGTTGAGATGAACGCCCAACGAAATCGGATAATGGGAAGCGATTGTCCTTTGGACGGCGCTGTGGAAGGCGCGGCCGTTGACAAGAACGCTCACCGAGGCGACGACGCCGGCTTCCACGGCTTCGAAAATCCCGGCGTTCCGCGATTCGTCCGCTCCCAAATCATCCGCATTCACGATAAGAAGCTTCACGGCCGCACCACATTTGACGCGCGAATGAAAAGGTTGCGGAAGGAGTAGCCGCCTCCCTCAGCCTCGCGGAATTCGGCGACTCCCGACGCGCGCAGCTTGAGCAGATGGCGCAGAAGCCCCTTGGCGATAAATTCGTATTCGGGCCCGGTGAAAGGGCGCTCGGTTTCCTTGACGATGGCGACTTGGCGGAAATATTTGTGCAGTTGCCGCATCAGCTCCGGCAGGTTGGCCAGCGAGATGGCCAGGAGCCAGAGTCTGCCGCTCTCCGGATTGAGGAAATCCGGGGCGCTTTGAACGACGCGGATCAAATGTTTCGCTCCGTCGCATCCCCCATAGCGCGGTCCAAAGGCATAGTGGCCCGGCGTTTGAGGCGGCGTCGCGACGATGACGTCGAAGGACGGCTTTTCGGGCATGCCGTTGAGCGCTTCAAACCATGCCCCGCCCCGGATCTCGATCCGGTCGGCGAAGCCCCCGGCCTGGGCGTTCGCCTCGGTCGCGTCGAGGGCCCTTGAATCGATGTCCGTCGCGACGACTCGACCCGCGCCAAGACGCGCGGCGGCAATCGCCAGAAGGCCGGCGCCGCATCCCAGATCGAGGACGCATTCTCCTTTTTCAACGTCCAGCAGGCGGGCCAGTTCCAAAGTGGAGGCTGCCGGTCGATGCACATTCTCCGGAACGAGCAACTCCGCCGGCCCTCCTGCAACAACGGCGCTGAATTTCTGCGCGTGGCCGCCCGGACGGCCGTAGCGGCTCAGCGCAGCGGAGAGCATTTTGTCCACCAGCGCCGGAAAATCCAGTCCGTCCCAGGACGCGGAAAGCGAAAAAGCCTCCAGCGGCTCCATGCTCGGGGTTGTGTTGGCTTCCAGAAAATAGAAAACGCCGCCGGGCGAAAGGCGGACGTCAAACCGGGCGTAGTCTCGCAATCCCAGCGCCCTGAAAGCAACCATCGAAAGCTCGCCCAATTCCTCGAAGAGCTCCGGAGAGAGCTCGGCCCTTACGGCGTCCTGCCTTTCTCCGACCGGCATGGATTGTTTGAATTCTTCGGTAAGGACCGAGGAATCGCCGGAGCGCATCCGCCATTCCAGAGGGGGAAGCACCCGAAGCCCGTCTTCCTCCTCGATCAGCGAAACAGCCAATTCACGGCCCGGAATGAAAGCTTCGGCGATCGCCGGCTGCCGGAATCGGTCCAGGAGCTTTGCCAGTTTTGCGCGCGCTTCTTCTCTTGTTTCCGCGATCGAGAGCCCCCGGCTCATGTGTTCGTAAACCGGTTTCAGCGCCAAAGGAGGGTGCAGCCAGCCCGGCAGAGCCTGGTTTTTGGAAAACGCCATGAATCCCGGGGGGACCGGAACTCCCGCGTCCGAAAGAGCCTTCTTGGCCGCGGATTTATTGTCGGCGAGAAAACAGGCTCTGGCGTCGGCCCCGACGACGCGCGCGCCGTGGCTTTCAAGAAAAACCCTGACCATCGCGCGCAGGGCGCCGGCGCCGCGGAAAGTGTCGGTGTGGTCGAAGACAAGGTCGCACGCGTCCGCTATTTCCGCGGCTTTCAGTTCGATTTCTTCCGAATCGAAGAGGGCGGCTTCGTGGCCGAGCAGATGAAGCCCCGACTGAAGGGCTTCCGCGCAGCCGCAGATTGAATTCAAAGTGTGGATGACCGCAATTCGCATCCGCTAAAGAATAAAGCAAAACCGCCGCGGATTTCGCGGATTAATTGGTTTATTTTCGAAAATATGTAAAACCCGCGGCGGTTTTGCTGTTTACTTTTTGTTGCAAAAATTTTTTGGAGAGAGTCCCCCGGAAAGAAGCGGCGAAAACAGAGCCTTGAAGGACGGCAGACGAACCTCTCGACCCTTCAGGGCGCCTGCCGATTCCTATGTTTTCGGCCAGGTTCGGATGGGGCGCGCTGACTACGATCGGATTCCAGGCCGGACGACCAGGCCTCGCACGATAATTCGATCCGTAGCCGGCGCGTTTACCGGCCGGATCCGATGGTCCACCCGTTGCCCAATCCATAGGGCAACGTCACGAAAGGAAAAGCCTCGACGTGGCGGATCAGGCCGCCGCGAATGGCGAACGTCTCCATGGTCACGAGGTTCTGCAGCATTCCCGGAGGATCGCCCGGTTTCGCGGTGCGGCTGGTCCCGTCATGCACAAACAGCGGGAAGGTGGCGACCAGCCCTTTCTGCTCGTCGATGACGAGCGCGCGGCGCGGCCGGATGTATTTCATGTACGCGAAAGTCTTGGTGTCGATCTGCTGGGCGCAGGTCAGCATGCTGAATTTAAGCATTTCGCGGCCCTGCGGCGTGTCGCCCGAGGGCATGAACGGAGCGGGCATCATGCGGCCGCCCGGCGGCGGATTGTTCACCGTCCGGTAGCCTTGTTCGTGGCGAACGCAATCGTCGGCGAAGGCCCCGATTTTCCCGTTGTCGCCTTCCAGCGCGTCGAAATAGGAATTTGCAGCGCGGTTGAGCAGATCGCGGGAGTCTTTCCGGCCTGCGGGGACGTCTGTCGTCAGAATCGGCAGCGGGTTGGTCAAAAGCGGGATGGCGGCGGCGTCCACGTTCCGGTCGTACAGCTGCTCGATTTCCTGGATCTTTCTGCGGTCCAGTTTCAGCCGGACGGCGACCAACGCGTCTCTGCCGCCGACCTTCAGGCGCGTCTGCAGGGCGACCTGCTCCGAGACCGGATCCGCGACATAGATTTTAAATTCGGTCGGCTCTGTTTTGTTTCGCCAGAGCACGCCTTCCCCGACTTTCATCTCCCCGGTGTTTTCCGTCATCCGGACGTCGATCGAGAGGGGAGGGACGGCTTTAGGATCGCGCGCATACAGGGCATTCATGTAGCCGTCCATTACGCCGGTCAGGCAGGCGCGATCGCAGGGCTTGAGATCGGCCGAATTCCATTCAGGCTCTCCGGCGGTCAGCGGGCTTTGGGCCGCAACAGCCAGCAGGAGAAGAAACGACAGACGGATCCGGATGTCAAACTTCAGCAAAGACAGAAATATTCGTCCCATTTCATTTGCCTCCTCTGTAATTTCTTCAGCAGCAGGGTTTCGATGAAGCGATGAATTCCGAAACGTCGATCAGACGCCAAGAGCTTTCGCCGCTTTTCGAATGTCGGGAGGCTTCACCCAGAAGATGGCGCCGTATCGCCCTTCTCCCGCAGAGATAGCGTCGATCGCCGTGACGTTGACGCCCGCGACGGCGAGCAGGCTCATAATAGCGGCAACGACCCCTGGCCGGTCTTCCCCCTGGACCAGGAATCCCGTTTTTTTGGCGCTGAGCTTCAGGCCGGCCTTTTTTGCGGCCGCCTTGAACGCCGCCGCATCTTCCGGGATAAAATCCATCTGAGCCTTTCGCCCCAGCGGGAATCCGCTGAATGCGAGAAGATTGACGCCGGCGTTGCTTAAAGCGACCAGCGCCTTGGCGCCTTCTCCGGGTTTGTTCGGCGCCGTTACGTAAAAATATTCAACTTTGCGAATGGTCTCGGCCATGAAATCCTCCTCCAACCGCCCGCCGGTCGGCTTCCAGTCCGGCGAGGGCGACTGTTCTGAACTGTTCTGTGGGCAATGGCAATCGATCGGGATTCTATTCCAAAACCGGTCTGTAAACACTCCTTTTCAGTGGCTATTTATAAATGGGGTATGCTACACAATCGTGTAAGTTGTCGGATTTGAAGAAAAGGAGTTGTTATGAACCTCTGCAGATTTTGCCAGCGGATGAGCGTGGCCGTTGTTTTCCTTCTTGCCGGCTACCTGGCCGCACAGGAGAAGCCCAAGCCGGCGCCTGCGGTGAACTCCCCGGAAGTTGCGGCGGACCGCCGCGTCACATTCCGGATATCGGCGCCCAAAGCCGGGAGCGTCGGGCTGTCGGCCAGCGACATCCCCGGCCTTCCCCGAGGCGGCCCGGAGTTCAGCAAGAATGAAAGAGGCGTCTGGGAGGCGACGATAGGCCCGGTCGATCCCGGCGCCTATCGATACACCTTCACGGTCGACGGAGTCTCGGTTGTGGATCCGCGAAATGCTTCGGTGAGCGAATCGAACAACAATGTCTGGAGTCTGGTTTACGTCCCGGGCGCCGATTTTATGGAACCCAACCAGGTCCCTCACGGGGCTGTGGCCGAAGCGCCTTACTTTTCCACTGCTCTTGGAAAATACCGCCGCATGCACATCTATACGCCGCCGGGATATGAAAACAATTCGACAAAATACCCTGTTTTCTATCTGTTGCACGGCGCCGGGGATTGCGACGATTCCTGGACGACGGTTGGCCGGGCGGGATTCATCCTGGACAACCTCATTGCGGCCAAAAAAGCGAAGCCGATGATCGTCGTCATGCCTGCGGGGCATGCATCTGCAGGCGCCGGGATGGCCGGAGGCGCCGGCGACATGCTGGATGCGTTCGGCCAGGATTTCACAAAAGATATTATGCCTTATGTCGAAAGCCGCTACCGAGTCCTTGCCGGGAATCGCAATCGCGCCATGGCCGGGCTTTCCATGGGCGGGATGCAGACGCTCAACATTGCGATTCCGAATCTGGAGAAGTTTTCTTATATCGGAGTTTTCAGCTCAGGCCTGATGGGCATGAGAGCCAAAACTCCGCCGGCGGCCGCCAAAACCTCCCCGAGCGCCAAGCCTGCTCCCGACTGGGAGGAGCAGAACAAAGCAGTGCTCGACAATCCGAATCTGAAGAAGGGGCTGAAGCTTCTCTGGTTTGCAACCGGCTCGGAAGATTTTCTCGTAGAAACGACGCGCACGACGGTTGAAACCTTAAAAAAACACGGCTTCAACCCGATTTACAAGGAGACGGGCGGCGGACACACCTGGGTGAACTGGCGCAATTACCTGGCGGAGTTTGCCCCGCAACTGTTTCAATAAAGGCGGCCTGCAGCGCAACCCACACCGTCGCACAAGAACCGGCGCAGCAATCCGGATGGCCGCATGGCGGCCTCATGCGGCGGCGAAGCGGCTGAATTTCAAAATTCGGGGTTGGGCCGCGAAATTCGCGGCTCAACCCCGGCGGCAAGGCGTCAGAAGCCAACCCTCCTAAGTGCTGCATCGGCCGCTGCGAAGAATCAAAGACCATTTGTTAAAAATGTAAAATTCCTTTTGCACCGATTTAATACTGGTCCGTCCGGAGGAGCCGTATATGAAATCGAGAAGCAAAGAGAGACTGCCGAGCGCATCTCTCTTTGAAGATTATACGGATTGATTTCGAAAGGAGCGGGACCATGAAAACGCAAAGCTGCAGAATCAAAACAGCAACAGTCTTGTTGGCGCTGGCGATTGGCGTCGCGTCGGCAATGGCTCAACCGCAACAGCGGCCGCCGATGCCGCCGCCGGACGGCGTAGCCCAACTCAATGAGGCGCTGGCAGCCGCGGGAGCTCCGGCGCTTGCACCCGCGCAGGAATCCGCCCTGCGGGCGCTGATCGGAGAATTCAGAGGCGCCGGTCCAAAAGCGCCGGACGCTGCGCTGGCGGCGGCGCGCGCCGCCTATGAAAACGCCATCCTGAACGGCGACGCCGCGGCCGCCGCGAATCAGGCGCGGATCATTGCCAATGCGCAAGCCGCCGACATGCTGGAGAGGGAAACGGATGCGGCCCTATTCGCCATAAACGCGCTCACTATTTTAAAAGCCGACGCGGCGCAATACGGCGCGCTGATTGCCAAACTGGGAGAAAACGGCCTCTTGAGGCTGGTTCTTAATCTGGCCGGCGGCGGCCCTGGCGGCGGTCCGGGCCGCGGGGCCAGGGGAGGTCCTGGAGGCCCCGGGGGCTTCGGAGGCGCCCGGATTCCCAGATCCTGATTATGGTTTCTAAGACGTTTCCCGTTTACAATTGAAACTGTATAAACAAAAACGGGGAACGGGGGAACCCGTCTTATTTATGACGCTGCTGCCCAGGAGCACCATCGCTTCCATCGCGCTCATTGCGGCGCTCATCCTGGTTTTGGCCGTTCTGGCGGTTCTGCAGTTTCGCTGGAGCGGCCAGATCAGCGAAGCCGACAGGGAACGGATGCGCGCCGCTCTCGCGGGTTCGACGAATCAATTCCGTCAGCAGTTCAACAATGAACTGCAGCAGCTGTCGCTGCAGCTGCAGCCCGGCGCCGCCGTCCTGATGCGGGGCGACTGGAAAACCTACGCAGAAATCTGCATCGCCGCGCTGGGCGATGGTCCGGGCATGCATTATGTCCGCGACATCTATGTTTGGGCCGCTGCCGGCGACGGGCAGTCGAGATTGCTTCACCTGAACCGAAATTCAAAAAATTTCGAACCCATCGAATGGCCTTCCAATCTGGCGGCAGTGCGGGAGAGCCATGTGGCTGCTTTTCTTCGCGCTCCGCGGCCGGCTTACCGTTTTCGGCCTTTCGGCCGGACGCTGGTTTATCGGGTCCCGGTTCTGCTGGAAGCCTTGCGTCCGTTCCGTCCGCCTGACGCCGCCGGAAACGAGCCGGAATTTATCGGCTTTCTGATGATTGAATTGAACAGGGAAAACCTCAGATCCGAGTTGCTTCCCGCCCTCGCCCGGTCTGCTTTTCGGGATCCGGAAGCTTATCACGTCGCCGTCTTGAGCGAACTTTCAGGATCTGTTCTATACCGCTCGGATCCCGCCCTTGATTTTGCGGCGATGGCCCGGCCTGACGCCCGAGTTTCGCTGATCGAGGATGCTCGCGATTCTTTGGCGCCCGGCGCGCCGGGACGGGGCATGGCGCCGCCCGGCCCCCGGGCAGGCCGTCCGCCGCAAATGCCTTTCGATTCTGCGCCGCCCCGACCCTATCCGGGCGGCCGGGGCGTCGCTCCTATCTTCGCCGAGGCGGACGGCGAGGAATGGGTGCTGGTCGCCAAACATCGCGAGGGCTCTCTGGAAGCCGCCGTGGCCAAAGTGCGGCGGCGCAATCTGGCCATCAGTTTCGGGAGCCTGCTTTTGCTGGCCGCAAGCATGGCTTTCATCGTCGCCGCGGCGCGGAGGGCGCAGCGACTGGCGCGCCTTCAGATGGAATTTGTGGCGGGAGTTTCGCACGAGCTCCGCACGCCCCTGGCGGTGATCTGCTCGGCCGGCGACAACCTCGCCGACGGAGTTGTCGCCGATTCAAGCCGGTCTGTACAAAAATACGGCGAACTCATTCGCAGCGAGGGACGGAAACTCGCGGCTATGATCGAAAGAATCTTGCAGTTTGCGGGACTGCAGCGGGGAGGGGTGCGGTACAGTCTCGGCCCGGTCCAAATCAACGAAGTCGCCGAGGACTCATTAAAGGACTGCGAAGCTTTGATCGCCGGCGCCGGTTTTTCGGTGGAAAGGGATTTTGCTGCCGATTTGCCCCCGGTCTATGCGGATCCGGCCGCGCTGTCGCAAGCGGTCCGAAACCTTGTCCAGAACGCCGTCAAATACTCGGGCGAAAGCCATTGGCTGGCGGTTCGAACGAAAGAAGCCGTCTTCTCCGGCCGCCCGGAAGTCCAGCTGATCGTCGAAGACAGGGGAATCGGAATCGACAGCGAGGATTTAGCGCACATTTTCGAGCCTTTTTATCGCGGCAAGCAGGCTTTGGCGGAGCAAATACACGGCGCGGGACTCGGGTTGTATATGGTCCGCAAGACGTTGGCCGGCATGGAGGCTGCGATCAGCGTTAAAAGCTCGCCCGGGAAGGGGAGCGTTTTCACGATGCATTTTGTTGCGAGGCCAACATAGATCGTCAGCGGAGCGCTTTTTATGGGAAAGAAAATATTGTTGATTGAAGATGAACCGGGACTCCTGCTGACTTTGAGCGACCGGCTTGTAAGCGAAGGCTATGACGTCGAGACTGCCGCGGACGGCGAAGCCGGCTTCCATCGGGCGGTCGACCGGGTTTTCGACCTGATCGTCCTCGATTTGATGCTCCCCAAAAAGAGCGGATACGACGTTTGCCGGGAATTGCGGCAGATGGGCGTTACAACTCCCGTTTTGATGCTCACGGCGCTTGGCCAGGTTGTGGACAAGGTCCTCGGGCTTAAGATCGGCGCGGATGATTATTTGACGAAGCCCTTTGAGATGGCGGAGCTTCTGGCGCGCCTGGAAGCTATGTTGAGGCGCGCGGCCAGGACGTTCTCTCACCCCTCCCTGGCGTACCAGTTCGGGTCCATCCGGGTCGACTTCCGCAAAACGGCCGTCAGCCGCGACGGAAACCCGCTGGAGTTGTCCGCCAAGGAGTTTCAGCTGTTGCGCTGCCTCATAGATCACAGAGGAGAGACCCTGACCAGGGAAAGGCTCCTTCAGGAGGTTTGGGGATACGCCTCCATGCCCTTCACCCGGACCGTGGACGTGCATATCGCGTGGCTCAGACAAAAACTCGAAGAAGACCCCAAGCGGCCACAATGGATTTCGACCATTCACGGCCGCGGCTACAAATTTACGGGAGAGTGAACAGCTGTGCAGGGAATGCACAAATCGCATGCATAATTTGATCATCAGAGCGAACCGGATTAGAATGGGACAAATTGGGGTCCTTTGTTTTCTATGATTTGCCGAGCCTGCGGTCTGGCATGCAAATCGCATAAGCGGAATGGTGCAAAGGAGCGGTCCTATGAATCCAATATCCGGTTTTGTTCACGAAGCGCTGTCGCGCGGCATTTCGCGCAAAGACATTACCGCGGAGCTTATCAAGGGCGGCTGGACGCTGAAGGAGATCAGCTCCGCGCTCGATGAATTCGTCGAGAGCGACCTGTCGATTCCCGTGCCCCGCAAGCATGTTTCCAGTTCTCCCAAAGAGACCTTTCTCTACCTGATGTTGTTTGCTGCGCTTTATGCTTCCGCTTTTGCCTTGGGTTCGGTCTTTTTCGACCTGATCAATCTGTGGATGCCTCTGCCCGCGGAACCGGCGATGCCGTCGATTTATTCGTTGCGTTTCGGCCTCGCGACAGTTCTGGTGGCGTTCCCCATCTTTCTTTTCATGTCGCGATTGATTTCGCGGGCGATTCTGCAGAATCCCGGGCAAAGGATATCCCCGGTGCGCCGGTGGCTCACCTACATGACTCTGTTCATCGCGGCGATTTCGATCGTCGCCGACCTCATCACGCTTATTATCAAATTTCTTGAAGGGGACGTCACGACGCGTTTCGGCCTGAAAATCCTCGTCGTCGCCGTTCTGGCCGGCGGGGCGTTTATTTACTATTTAAGGGACCTTCGCCGGGACGAAATGGCCGTTTCCACCGGGCTGGGGCGCGCGCGCTTCGCCTTGCCGGGCGTCCTCGCCCTCATCGCCGCGGTCTGCGTGGTCGTCGGGATAGGATTCTGGTTTGCAGGCAGTCCGATGAAGGCCCGTCTTCTGACTCAGGACGAACAAAGAGTGCGGGATCTGGCCGAAATCTGTCGGAACGTGGGGGAATATTACAGGAGCAAACACAGTCTGCCCGCATCCTTGTCGGATTGCGACGGCAATCCGCAAACGTTCATCCGGCAAAAGACGGACCGGGTGACGGGCCAGCCTTATCCCTATCGTGTGGTGGACGACACGCATTTTCAAATCGGAGCGGTATTCGCGCTTGCGAGCGAACCCCAACGGACGCAGTTTGCGCCGCCCGAAGACGCCGGGTTCTGGATGCACGGCCCTGGCCTCGTCACCTTCACCGTCGACGCGACCCAGGACGGCGGCTGGCTTCGGCGATGACGCATGAAAATGAACTGCGGAGGGCGACGGGATGAATTTTTCCCGCGTCCTCCGCGGCGCGTGCTTTCCGGTCAAAGAAACTACTGCACCGTGGTGCCGCTGGAAGGCTTTCCTTCCCCGGTCTGTTTGTCGCGCTGGGCCTGGAGCGCCTGGATCAAACCGTCGATAATTTGCGTGGGGATGGCGATCACCGCCTTGACCGGCGCCGGCAGAATGCCGGTCTTTTGCATCTTGAGAGCTTCTTCTTCGTTCTGAGGGCCGATGACGTCGCAGAAAGTCAGGGTGCAATCGATGGGCGAAACGCTGACCTGGACGTAATTGGAATAGATGCGCTGTGATTGGATCGCATGGTCCGCGATGATCTGCACCGGTCTTTCTTCTTTGGGCATTTTGGCCTCCTCTTCATTCGAAACAAATGCGCTGCGGATTTCATAAAAAATCTTTATTGGCATCCGCGATGGCAAAAACCCTGTTTCCTGTTTTTCGACAAGTCCATCGCCTGAACCGGGACCCGGGCCGGCATGATTCGGTCGCGCGCGAAATCCGCAGCGTTTTCAGCAGCCGGCTATCCGGGAGGCCAGCGAAGCGTTCTCCCGCCCAGGACATGGATATGAAGGTGAAAGATCGACTGGCCGGCTTCTCTGTTTGTATTGATGACGGTTCTGTATCCCGTTGCGTCGATCCCATGCTGCCGGGCCATCCGTCCCACGACCGTCAGCATATGCCCCAGCAGCAGCTTGTCGGCTTCCAGTTCGTCATTGAGCGAAACGATGTGTTTGCGTGGAACGACCAGCAGGTGGACCGGGGCTTGCGGGTTTATGTCCCCGATTGCGGCGCAGAGTTCGTCTTCGTAAAGAATTCTGGCAGACTTTTCATGCGCCAGGATTTTGCAGAAAAGGCATTCGGACATCTTCTTTCCCCTCGAAGGATCCGGATTCCGGAGACGGCGTCCATGCAATGGGTTCCGGTTGCATCGGCATTCCCGGCTTTTCCTCTACCGGATTCGTTCGATATTCGCCCCCAGTTGAGCCAGCTTCTCCTCGATTCGGTAGTAGCCCCGGTCCAGGTGGTAAACCCTGTCCACCACGGTCTCTCCTTTGGCGACAAGCCCGGCCAGGATAAGGGATGCGCTGGCTCGCAGATCCGAAGCCAGAACCCGCGCGCCCGTCAGAGGCTGGCCGCCTTTGACTATCGCCTGCCGGCCGTCGATCGTGATATCGGCGCCCATTCGGATCATTTCCAAAGCGTGCATGAACCGGTTTTCAAAAATAGTCTCCGTGATGATGGCGCTGCCGTCTCCCTGGGTCATCAAAGCCATGTACTGGGCCTGCATATCGGTCGGGAACGCCGGGTAAGGATAGGTGGAGACATTTTTGGAAATGATCGGATCCCTGCCGAGGACCCGGAAGTGGTCCGGTCCGATGATCACTTCCGCCCCGGTCTGGCTCAATTGAGTCAGGACGGCGGTCAAATGCCTGGGATTGCAGTTGGCGACCTCCACATCCCCATGGGTGATGGCGCTGGCGACAGCGAATGTTCCGGCTTCAATCCGATCCGCCATGATTCTATGCCGGCAGCCGTGCAGCTTCCTGACTCCGCGGATCCGGACGGTTCGCGTCCCGTCTCCTTCAATCTGGGCGCCCATTCCGCGGAGCAGGTCGGCAAGATCGCTCACCTCGGGTTCGCATGCGGCGTTGTCGAGAATGGTCTCGCCTTCGGCCAGCGTCGCCGCCATCATCAAATTCTCCGTGCCGGTGACGGTAACGGTTTCCATCAAAATATAGGATCCGTGCAAACCTTCGGTGGAGGCTTCGATGAATCCGTGCACGATCTCGCAGACGGCGCCCATGCGCTCCAATCCTGCGATATGGAGGTTCACCGGCCGGGCCCCGATCGCGCAGCCTCCCGGCAGCGACACTCTTGCCTTTTTGAATCTGCCGACCAGCGGGCCGAGGGCGAGGATGGACGCGCGCATGGTTTTGACGAGCTCGTAGGGGGCTTCCAGGGTGCGGATTTCGGAGGCTCGCAGAGTCGCAGTTCCGTCTTCCCTGACTTCGGCTTCGCCGCCCATTGCCTGCAGCAGCGTGCGGGTCGTCAGGATGTCCCGGACATAGGGGACATTTTCCAGGTGTATTGTGTCGGCGGTCAGCAGGGCGGCTGCCATGGCGGGCAAGGCGGCGTTTTTTGCGCCGCTGACTTCAATCCGTCCGGACAATGATTTGCCGCCGATTATGCGTATTTTATCCATCGTTTCTCCGGGAAAGTTTCCGCGCTACAACGCAGCGGGGTATCTCCTGCAAATCGTTTAAAACCCATTCCACCGACAGGCCCGCTGCTTCGGCTAGCGCGCGGATTCTTCCCGCTTGGCCGGCGCCCGATTCGAGCAATAAAAAGCCTCCGAAAGCAAGCCGTGACGACGCCTCCGGAATCAATCGGGAGTATATTTCCAGTCCGGATTCGCCTCCCGCGAGGGCCAGGCGAGGTTCATAGTCCCGCACGTCGTGTGGCAGATTATCATATTCCTCGACCGGCACATAAGGAGGATTGCTCAGGACAAAATCGAAGCGCGGTTCGGGGAGAAGGCACCGGAGAAGATCGCCTTGAATAAAATGGATTCGATCGGCGACTCCGTGCCGGATTGCGTTGGCGCGCGCGATTTCGAGCGCAGCGGCGGAAATGTCGACAGCCCAGCCGGCCGACGAAGAAACTTCATGCGCGATCGCCACCGCAATGCATCCGGATCCGGCGCCGACATCCACGAACATGGATGGGGCCGGCCGGCTCTTCATAAGCTCAATTGCCTTTTCCACCAAAATTTCTGTCTCGGGCCGCGGAATCAAAACGGCGGGCGACACCCGGAACGAAAGGCCGTAGAACTCCCGTTCGCCTGTCAGATAATTCAGCGGTTCGCCTGAGGCATGACGCGCCACAAGGTTTTCAAAACGAATCCGGCAGTCCCGGTCGACAAACTGCTCGGGGTGCGTCACGATTTTCACCCTGTCGCAGCCAAGAGCGAAACCGAGCAGCAGGTCGGCCGCAAGCTCCGGCGATTTCGTCTGCGAACGCCTTAGCTTCTCAGTCGCCCAGGACCTGGCGTCGCCGATAGTTCGCATAGGCAAATGGACCATGGGGTGTCGACTATTGAACCAGACGCGCCGGCGGCTTTTGGAGCGCGCTTTCAATGGTCCATAGTGTTATGTCGTTATTTCCTTAAGCCGTTCCGCCTGAAAGTGAGTGAAAAGCGCTTCCAGCAAGGACTTGATGTTGCCGTCCAGGATTTCCGGAAGATTGTGCACGGTCAGCCCGATCCTATGGTCTGTGACGCGGTTTTGAGGGAAGTTGTAAGTCCGGATCTTTTCGCTTCGATCGCCGGAGCCGACCTGGCTGCGGCGGTTTTCCGCGATCGATTTCTGCTGCTCCTGAAGCGCAATGTCGTAAAGTCTCGACCGGAGGACGCGCATCGCCTTCGCCCGGTTTTTTATCTGCGACTTTTCGTCCTGGCAGGAGACGACGAGGCCTGTCGGGATGTGCGTGATCCTGACGGCGGAATAGGTTGTGTTTACGGATTGGCCGCCCGGGCCGGAAGAGCAGAAAGTGTCGACGCGGATGTCCTTGGGATCAATAGCCACTTCCACTTCGTCCGCTTCGGGCAGAACGGCGACCGTAACGGCCGAAGTGTGGATGCGTCCGTTCGCTTCGGTGGCGGGGACCCGCTGGACGCGGTGGACGCCGCTTTCATACTTCAGCTTGCTGTAAACCTGCGATCCCTCGATTATGGCGTCGATCTCCTTGTACCCGCCCACTTCCGACTGGTGCTCCTCCATAATTTCAACGCGCCATCCGCAACGCTCCGCGTATCGCGAGTACATGCGAAAAAGCTCGGCTGCAAAAAGCGTGGATTCGTTGCCTCCGGTGCCCGCCCGGATTTCCAGCAAAACATTTTTCTCGTCATTGGGATCCTTGGGCATCAAAAGCAGCTGAAGGTTCTGGTGGCATTCCGCTTCGCTCTGCTGCAGCGCCGCCAATTCTTCTTCGGCGAGCTTGCGCATCTCCAGATCGGTTTCGGAGACGGCCATTGCTTTGGCGTCCTCGATTCCGCCCAGGATTTCTTTAAATTCACGGAACTTCTCCACAATCTCCCGCAACTCGCTGTAAGCTTTTGCGTGCTTCTGATACGCTGCGTGGTCCGCCAACACCGCCGGATCTGCAAGAAGGGCGTTCAGTTCTTCGAATCTTTGTTCCAAAGCATTCAGCTTGTCGATCATAAGGCATCCATTGATTTTCCAATTGTTGAAGGCGGGTGCGAAAAGAGGGCGCGGGCAGGGCCGCTAAGCGGCCGTTTGCGCTTCGCGGGTTTTGATCCCATCGAGTTCGAGCGATTCCTTTAAGGCGCAGATGGCGACTTCCAGCTGATCGTCCGAGGGCGGCTTCGTTGTTATGCGCTGCAAGGCGAGGCCCGGAAGCACGATAAGGCGGAAAAACCCCCTGTTGCAGCGGGGCGCCGACAGGCGGATCAATTCGTAGGAAATCCCGGACACCAGAGGCACCAGGATTATCCGGGAAAGGAATATTGCCCAGAAAGCGTCAAATTTGAAAAGAGAGAACACGATGATGCTGATCACCATGACGAACATCAGGAAACTGGTGCCGCAACGGGGATGCAGGGTGGACTTTTTCCGTGCGTTTTCCACCGTAAGCTCTTCCGCCGCTTCCCACGTGTAGACCACTTTATGTTCCGCGCCATGGTACTGGAACACCCGCCGGATGTCCTTCATCAGGCTTACAAGAAAGATATAAGCCAGGAAAATTATCACACGAATAAGACCGTCGACGAGGTTGAAGACGACCCAGTTATGGACTGCCGCAATGTAGCCCTTTATCCAGGTGGTAATCCAAAGAGGCAGGAGGATGAAAAGAACGATCGCCGCCGCAATCCCGAAAATCAGGGAAAACGCCATCGGCGCCGCCGAACTTTCCTTCTTCTTTTTCTTCTTTGTTTTCTCTTCGTTTTGCTCCAGATCCTTCATCGCTGCGTTGATCGAATAATTCAATGTGCTCATGCCCAGAATTAGCGATTGGAGCAAAACTGCAAATCCGCGGATCACGTACCAGGAAAGCGGCTTCCAATATTCCGACAGCCGCTTGACCGCCTCCCTTTTCGTTTCTATGGACCCGTCCGCACGCCGCACGGCTACCGCATAGGCATGAGGCGTACGCATCATCACCCCTTCGATGACGGCCTGGCCGCCAACCAGAATATCTTCGGGCGAAGCTTTGGAGTTTGTGTTGCCCATCAAATGAATCTCAGGATTTGGACGGATTTTCTTTCAACTTGCTGTATCGTTTCTGGAAACGCTCGATCCTTCCTGCGGTGTCGACCAGCTTCTGCTTTCCGGTGAAGAACGGGTGGCAGGAAGAGCATAACTCCAACCGGATCTCCGGTTTAGTCGAACGAGTTTCAAACTTGCTTCCGCAGGCGCAGGTTACCGTTACCTTATGATACTTGGGATGAATTTTCTCTTTCATTTCAGCCTCTTTTCGGGCGCGTTCCAATCGGCGCGCCAAAGATAAACACCAATCATAGCATTTATCTGGACGCTTTAGCCACGTTTTTTCTGTAAACGCGGATGCCTTTTTGGGCGGCGAAATCCGAACGCATCAACGCGAGCGCATCCGTCAGGCCATGGAATCTTCATTGCCTCGCCGGCCGAGGTGTCCGATAATGCCCCGCCGGCGGTTTTTTGCAAATCTAATCGATTATCGGCATGTGCGTTTTCAATCTTCAATTGTCTTTTGAAAAGCCTGAAAAACTCTTATGTTGTTAATGATCAGCGTGTTGTCGGCATCCGAAGCTCGGGAAGCCCTGCAAGGGGGGGCCGAAATCCTCGACATCAAGAATCCGGCGGAAGGCTCTCTGGGCGCCCAGGTCCCTCGTGTGATTGAGGAAATAAAGGAAGCTGCGTCCGGGAAGGTAAAGATCAGCGTCGCAATTGGCGATTTGCCCAACCTTCCCGGCACCGCCGCGCTGGCGGCGCTCGGAGCGGCCGCGCTCGGAGCGGATTACGTGAAGGCGGGCCTGTATGGCGTTCATCGCGAAATCGACGCCGTCAACCTGCTGGCAGAGTTGAAAGAAGCCGTTCGTCCTTTTGGCAGTTCGGTCGTCGCCGCGGGCTATGCCGATTTTCGTCGCGCCGGGACGCTCGGCCCGGATTGTCTGCTGCGCGCGGCCTCTGCGGCCGGAGCTCGGGCCTGCCTGCTGGATACGGCTGTTAAGGACGGAAGAGGCCTCTTCGATTTCATCAATCCGCGAAAGCTGGCGCTCATGGCAGGTCAGGCGCACGCAGCCGGCCTGCTGTTCGGTCTGGCCGGCGCGCTGCGCGAGCAGGACCTGCCGGTCGCCCGCAATCTGGGCGCCGACGTCGTCGGTTTGCGGACCGCAGCCTGCCGGGACAACCGGCGCAGCGGCCCGCTCGAAGCGGCGCGCGTCCGGCGATTAGCCGATTCCGCAAAGTTCTCCGCAAAGGTCTGAACGCCCTTTCTATCGCCGACTTTCACACGATCGAGTCGGATTTATATCGCGGGAGTCAGCAAGGATGTTGTCGACATGGGGACCGGGGCTATTCTCTGCAAGCCGATTTGCGGTTTGAAGCGATCCCGGCGCCCCGGCATCTTGCCGGCCGATCGCCAAAGCGCAAACGTTATTCATTGACAGGCCCTTAGCTTTCAGGACTCAGCGGTTTTTCCGCCCGGATTCTTGTGCCGGCAGTCCGGCCTTTTTCCAGCAATTCTGTCAGCCGCCCCGGGAATCCGCCGTTGACAATCCAGGTTTCCGTGATGCCCGGGGAAGAAGAAGCCAAAAAATGAGCAAGATATTCGTCCACGCCTCCGGCGTGTCCGGACAATTCCTTCGGAGTCATTTCATCAATCACGTCTCCGTCGCCGGCCATCAGTCCGTCGACGTCTTTAAGCAGTACCAGACGAGGGCAGCCGGCCTGCTGCGCCACCCATGCGGCGATTGTGTCGGAAGTGACCTGCCAGGAGTGGGGCAGCGGGTCGGACTCCATGACGATCGCCGCCGGCAGCAAAATCGCCGTCCTTCCGGTTTCGGCGGCGCGGATCCCTTCAGGCAGCATCGGCGTCGAGCAGGCGTTTCCAATCAGATCGCTTAAAAGATATCCATATTGGTCCATGGCCAGCAATGCCATACGATGAGCGGAAGTCTCATGAAGGCTGAACTTCCGGCAGGCGTCGCGAACCTGGTCGGCGAATTGGCCTCCTCCGGGGACGACAAGCAGCGGGCGTTTTCGCCCAAGACGGCTGATTTCTCGGCAAAGCCCCGGGAGTTCGTCGCCGCGGCTGAGGCTGCCTCCTATTTTCAAAACAGCGTCCAGGCTCATGGGCATTGACGATTGGATTTTCGGAAATGGTCGCAAAGAAGATGCGCCGCCGCGATGCACGGGGCCACGGCCAATGCTTCCGGCCCCCATTCGCCGGCCAGGTCCCTGATTTCAAAGCCCAATCCGGCGGCGGCCGCTTTCCCGAGGAAGGCTCCGGATCCCAGGACCAAAGCCGGATGTTTCCGTAATTGAGGAAACCGGGAAACGACCTGCTCGATCCCTTCCTGAATCTGCCGCATTTGCGTGTGATAAATGTACCGGGCCAGTTCGTCGATCTCATCGGCCGCCAGCATTTCGTCATCCGCGCACACCAGCCGCGCGATCCGCTTGCGCGCCGAATCGATGGAAGGCGGTCGCCCGTCCGGAGTCGGGCACGTGTAATCTTGCGGCTTGATGTTTCCCAGGATCAAATGCACGTCGCCGCTGACGGCGAAATATTCCGAAGCCGTCCGGCAGATCCGTCCGGCTACCGGCGCGGACCTGACAAAGGCCGCAAGGTTCGTGCGCAGCGCGCCCGTATACACCAGCTCCCCGGAAGCGAGGCGCTCCGGGTCGGTGCGTCCGGCGGCGCGGACTTTCCCGTCCAGAATGGGAATGATGTCGGTAGTAGTGCCGCCTGCATCCACCAGGAGGCCGTCGGGAAATTGCCCGGCAATCCACAGCGCGGAAGCAAGCCAGTTCGCCGCCGCGAAATCCAGAGGATTTGACGGCGCTTTGCTTAACAGGACGAATTCGCCCGAAAGGCTCAGGCAATAAAGCGCCGGAAGCGGGAAACAGGATTTCAGGCATTCCAGGACAGTCAGCACGCCTTCGCGCTTTGAAGCGAAGGCGTCCGAAAGCTCGGCCGTCATCGTCACGGCCATGGCAGCAGGAGGTTCGGTAGCGCAAAGGCTGAAATAAACGGATCGCAGGATGTCGGGCAGCTGATTTCTGTCGCGCCAGATTTCCAGCGGGCGGGAAGCCGTCCGGATGCGTTCCGGCTTCTCCGGCTGTAGCAGCGCCGCCTTTACGTTGGCCGCCCCGATATCCCAACCCAGAATGTCGCCCATCAGATTCCCGCCCAGATTCCCGCCTGCCGGTTTTTGGATTGATTCCCGCGCTCCATTATCCGCGACGCGCCCCGTTTCGGATCCGGCTGCTTTCCCGCCGCCGAAGAATCCCATGGAGACGGCGGAATAAAAAGATAAAAATGCTCACCGGGAAGGCAATTCGGTTTGAAGCACTGGCGCGCAACTCAGAATAGAGCCGTTTGCTGTTAATCACATCCTTTTTACTATTTCATAATGCCGGGATCAATGTTTCGTGAACGCCGGAGGGCCGGCAAAAGCGACAAGCTGCCGGCTGCGGACGTGTTTCTCCGCTTATAGCCCGTCGTGCTATAGTGGCAAATGGCTGAAGCAATGAAGCAATCGGGTTGTCAATGGTGGGATCGATATGAAAACGCCTGTCCTGATGCGTGTGCAGGGTCTTATGTTGGCTCTGGCCGTTTTAGGCTTCAATAGCGAGGTTTTCGCCATCGGCCAGCAGCAGTATGTCCAGACTGTTGCGGGGAAAAACAGTTTCCCGGTCGTGCAGAAAAAGCAGGCGGCCGCTATTTACGTGGACGCGGCGGACTGGCCGGGAGTGATACGGGCCGCCAGGGATCTGCAGTCGGACATCGAACGCGTGACCGGCTGCAAGCCTGCGCTATCCACCGAGCGCGGCGGCGTCGCCGGGAATGTGATCATTATCGGCACGGTCGGCAAAAGCGCGATCCTGAAGGACCTGGTCGGCGCCAAAAAGATTGATGTGCGCCGGATAGAAGGCCAATGGGAGTCGTTTTTCCTGCAGACGGCATCCAATCCCCTGCCCCAAGTCGGCAAGGCTTTGGTTATCGCCGGCAGCGACAAGCGCGGGACAATCTACGGCATTTACGACCTTTCCGAGCAGATCGGGGTTTCTCCCCTGCACTTTTGGGCCGATTCGCCCGCACAGCATAAGGAAGAGTTGTTTGTCAAAGCGGGCAAATATTTGCAGGGGCCTCCTTCGGTAAAATACCGGGGCATTTTCCTGAACGACGAGTCGCCCGATCTGTCCGGGTGGGTTTCCCACGCCTACGGCGCAATTCCTCCCAAGGCCGATCCGGCGATCCCTGCGAACGTGGCCAACTACAACAGCAGGTTTTATGCGAAGATTTTTGAAGTCATTCTCCGGATGAAGGGCAATTACCTCTGGCCGGCGATGTGGAACAATGCGTTCAATGAAGATGATCCGGAAAATCCGCGGCTGGCGGATGAATACGGCATCGTGATGGGCAACTCGCACCAGGAGCCGATGCTGCGAGCGCAAAAGGAATGGGACCGGCGCTACCAGAAGACGCTGGGGAGCTGGAATTACTACAAGCATCCCGATGTGCTTAAAGATTTTTGGCGTCAGGGGATCCGGCGCAACCGGGACTATGAATCCATTGTGACGATCGGGCTGCGCGGGGCGAACGACACGCCGATGATTCCGGGCGGGACCGTTGCGCAGAGCATGGCGTTGCTGGAGGAAATCGTCGGCGTTCAGCGCAAAATGATCGCGGAGGAAATGAATCCGGATGTGACCAAAGTTCCGCAGCTGTGGTGCCTCTACAAGGAAGTCCAGGAATACTACAATGCGGGGCTGCGCGTGCCCGACGACGTCACGCTGCTGTGGGCGGACGACAACTGGGGCAATCTCCGGCGGCTTCCGACCGAGGCCGAACGCAAGCGTTCCGGCGGCGCCGGCATTTATTACCATTTCGATTACGTCGGCGGACCTCGGAACTACAAGTGGATCAATACGGTTTCGATCCCCACCGTCTGGGAACAGATGACGCTGGCGAAGGAGTACGGCGCCGACCGGATCTGGATCGTCAACGTCGGCCACTTCAAACACGTGCTCCTGCCGACCGAGTTTTTTCTGAACCTGGGCTTTAATTCCGGCCGGTGGACGAACCGCAACATCGACCAGTTCACGAAGCTTTGGGCGGAGCGGGAGTTCGGGAAGAAGCACGCTGATGATATTGCGGACATCGTGAACAAGTATACGAAGTACAATGCGCGCAGGAAGCCCGAACTGCTCGAACCGGCGACTTATAGTCTGATCCACTATCGGGAGGCGGAAAGAGTCGTCGAGGACTTCCGGGCCATCGCGAAAAAAGCCGAAGAAATCTATGCCCAGCTGGCGCCGGAATACAAAGACGCTTTCTACGAGCTGGTCCTGTTTCCGGCGAAAGCCTGCGCGCAAGTGAATGAAATGTATGTTGCGGCGGGAAAGAACGCGTTGTACGCGAGCCAGGGGCGGGCCGCGGCCAACGACATGGCCGACAAGGTCAAAGAGCTGTTCGATGCGGACGCGCGGCTGATGAAGGAATACAACGAGACTTTCGCGGGCGGCAAGTGGAACCACTTTATGGATCAGGTGCACATCGGCTATACGATATGGCAGGATCCCAAACAGAACGTCATGCCGAAAGTCGTGCGCATCGATGCGCCGAAGGCGGCCGCGATGGGCGTTGCGGTGGAAGGCTCCGCGTCCGCCTGGCCGGGAGCGGCGGGCGAGCCGGAACTCCCCCCGTTCACCGGGGCGCAGCGACGCTACGTCGATCTGTTTAACCGGGGGCAGGCGCCTTTTTCCTACACAGCCGAAGCGGAACAGCCGTGGATGGCGTTGAGCAGCGTCCAAGGGAATGTAAATAAAGAAGAACGCATCTGGATATCGGTGGATTGGGCCAAGGCGCCGACCGGGACCCATGAGGGCGGCGTCCGCGTCTCCCGGATCGGAGGAGAGACGATTCGGATAAAAGCGTCTTTGATCAACTATTCTGGGATGAAGCTGTCGGGCGAGGTTCGTCATCTTGACAGCGGCGGCTATGTATCGATTCCGGCGGATCGTTTTACCAGGAACGTTCCGGCGAAAAATTCCCGATGGGACAGGATCGAGGGGTACGGGCGCACGACGGACCTCCGTGGACGCGCGTATTCGGCCATGTCGATTTTTCCTCAGACCGCCGAAAGCGCAACCCCGCCGAAAGACTCGCCCCGGCTCGAATATAAGATGCAGCTGCTTGCCGCCGGCAAAGCGACGGTGCATGCCGTCTTCGCGCCAACGCTTAATTTCGTCCCGGACAGGGGATTGCGTTATGCAATATCCTTTGACAACGAGAAGCCGCGCATCGTCGAGATTCTTCCAAAGGATTATGACGCCCGGAATGGGAATCGCGAATGGGAGGATTCGGTTCGCAACGCCAGCCGGACCGTCCGCTCGATTCATGAATTGTCCGGGCCCGGCTTTCACACGCTGAAAATCTGGATGGTCGATCCTGCCGTGGTGCTGGAAAAGATCGTTGTGGATCTTGGCGGCGTCAAGCCAAGCTACCTTGGCCCTCCCGAGAGCGTCATGGCCCCGATGGAAGTGATAATAGATTAAGTGCTAT
>CAZXSV010000031.1:0-17067 GCA_964642735.1 uncultured Acidobacteriota bacterium | reverse complement strand
AGTGCTATGGGCGCCTGGCTAGGATGTCCCCAATTAATGAAATGAGGAAGGCGACCGTGTTTCGGGCAAGCCCCAGGAAGCCGGGTCGTCTTTTCTTATTGCGACTTGGCCGGAGAGCGGGATCCGGTCGGGCAAAACTCCTTTAAAACAAGCTTCCCACATCACTTGGGCTAAATTGCATTGAGCAACTTGCCGCAGTCCTATATAAGAAGTGGTCATCCGGGGATTGATTTCAATCAATTGAGGGCCATTGTCTGCCAATACCAAGTCCACTCCCAGATATCCTTTTAATCCCGGGATCAGGCTTGCGGCGGAACAAGCCAGTCTGAACAACCGGTTCTCTGCTTCGTGATCGAAGGGAACCAGGCTCCCCTGGTACTGAAGCAAAACAGGATCGATCAGCTGACGATTGAGGCTGAGAGGAAGAAAACAGCCGTTTGCCGCCAACAAGGAAACGCTGGCGTGTATTCCGCTGACATAAGACTGTAGTATGATTTCGTTGCGGGAAGTAATCCTGCGAAGACAGGACAGCGCCGTTGAAAGACGGGGAAGCGAATCGACGCGAAAGACGCCTTCGCTTCCGACGCCGTCCACCGGCTTTACTACCAGCGGGAAGCCAACTCCTTTGGCCGTCCGTGGAGCGTTTTCAAATTCCGCGGTTTGAGTCTCCGGCGTCGGCAGCCGCGCATTGCAAAAAAGACGGCCGCATGCAGCTTTATCCCCCGCGATGGAAACCGCCTGAGAGCTTGAACCCAAGAGCGGAACGGCTGCTTTTTCCGCATGCGCGATCAGTTCCGCCAGAATGCCGTCCGTTTCCGGCGCTATGACAAGGGCGGCGTCGCAGCGTTTCAATAAAGACAGGTAAGTCTCGATGTAATTGCCGTGATTTGCGAAAACGACTTCATCGGCCGGCAAAGCCGCTCGTGTGAAGCCACGGATGCGATTGTCGAACCGCGGATCGAAAGCCGTGATCGTTCGCACTTGGACCAAACTGCTGAAATCCTCAAGCGCGGCCCAGAGCATTCCCAAAGCTTCAGCGGCCAGGCCGGCAGGCAAATCTCCGGCCGGACAGCCTCCGCCGGAGAAGAACTCGTAAACGAGAACGGTTGAATGAGAAAACATGCGGATAATTCCTGTTATTGATTTGCTCGACTCCCGGGCGGTTCATGCCGTCAGGGGGGAGCGGCAGCATTATAAACCCTTGAAAAGCGTTTTGTGCCCGATTCCGGATCCACTGGCGGTTGCCTTGGCGTTTCGCGATAAGCTCGGATTGAAGGAGCTGTATATCGCCGATTTGAACGCCATCCAGGGAGTTTCACGGCCTGCCCATGTGGAGCTGATTTCAGCCCTGGTTCGAAATGAAGGAATGGAATTAATGCTGGACGCAGGGATTGCGGACGCTGACAGCGCTCGATTCTGGGTGGAACTTGGCGTCCAAAAGGCGGTTGTCGGCGCCGAGACATTGTTCAGCACGGATGAACTGTGGAAGATTCCCGCGCATCTTGATCCGGCCAGGTTGGTTTTCAGCCTGGACATGCGGGCGGGAAAGGTCGTGTCCCGGAACCCCGACCTGGCGGCCATGCCTGTTTTTGACCTTTTGAATCAGCTTCAGTCCGCCGGCTGGCGGGAGATTATTTTGCTCGATCTGGCGCGGGTCGGGAGCGGAGAAGGAACTGATTGTCAATTGGCGTCCGAAGCGAGAAAACATTTTCCAGCGTTAAGTTTATTGGCGGGGGGAGGGGTTGCAGGGATGGATGAATTGTTCAGGTTGAAAGCTGCGGGGATCGCGGGAGCGCTGATGGCTACCGCGCTGCACGACGGGTCGGTCGCCGCGGGACAACTGTCGTCCTTTTCGGGCTTTTGTTGATGCTGCCTGCCGCCGGGGGCGCGCCAGCAATCACCCCCGGCTGTTTTCTGCAGACGGATGATTTATTTATATGCGGCGAACGGATGGGCGACTTCACCCTTTTTCTTTAATATTTCAGCCACCTTAGGCTCGCAGGCGACGGCGCGCTGAATGGCAAGCTTGGTCGCTTCGTAGTTGAATTTTTGGATTTTGGCGTCATCTTTCGCTTCCCAATGGATGAAAACGCCGACCATAATGAAAACATCTTCGGCTTCCGCCTGCGGAATCGTGCCGTCTTCCACGCAATCCGCCACGGCCATGGCAACCGCACGCTGCGCCGGGCCGAACATCTGCACTGCCTGGGTGGCGTTCTTTATCGTGACTTTGTTAAACATGACGGTATTGGGCTTGCATACCAGGTTTGGAGCGACGACGGCCAACAGAGCCGTGAAACCGTCTTTGTTGTTTGTGAGCGTATTGCAAAAAGCTGTTTCCGCGGCGCTGCCGCGCGGCCCCATCAAGAGGTCGATATGGGCGATTTCATTCCCTTCGCCCACCAGCGCTTCTCCCACCAAAACACGGTTGATTTTTGCCATTTCTATTCTCCTTATTCGGGCAACATGACTGGATTGGATAAGACCTCGTGCGAGAGCGATCTATATATCGGTCTGTCGGGTTTTGTCAACATCAATCCGGAGCGATCGATGGAGCCTTGAATCGGGCGGCGAGATTGCGGGCTTCCTGAACAATCTCGGAGGGGTAGCCCTTCAGTTCCAGCAGCTTGATGGCGTTTCCTGCGCCGCAGGGCCCCAAGCGCAGGATGTAATCGAAATAATATCTGTTCCCGTCAACCTGTTCGCTGAAATGAAACATGCGGGTGCAATCCGCCAAAATGCTCTGGAGTTCCACGTCGTGGGTGGTTGCGAATAGGATGTTTCGGCGAGCCAGATATCGGATGACCGCGGCGGCGATCGCAACGCGTTCCACGGTGTTGGTACCGCGAAAAATCTCATCGATTACAAATAGAAAACGGCCCTCAGGGCAGTTCAGGAATTCCAGGATTTCGAGAACTTCCCTGGAGTAATAGCTTTGTCCGTCAATGACCCGATCCTCGTGCTTGATTGAAGACCGCACGCTCCGACGGGGCAAAACAGCCTGTCGAGCGAGGCAAACGGACAGTGTCCGGGCGAGGATCAAATTCAGGCCTATCGTTTTAATAAAGCTGGTTTTGCCTGCCATATTCGAGCCGGTAATCAGGACGGATTCGCCATTCAAGGAAAATGAATAACTCACAGGATTTTCGATTAGCGGATGATACAAACCTTCGACTTGGATAAGCGCCGAAGAATCAAAAACAGGATTTGTGCTGGCCGGAAGGCTCTCAAGCCAGGAAGCGATCGCAATCTGAGCATCCAGCGATCCGATCGCTTCGAATATCTCCCGAATATGAATTTTCGAGTTGTTCAGGTCGTCAACAACACGCAGGAAGACGGTCAGTCTCAGCAGACCAAAAAGGTTCAGAAACAAAAACAACAGGGAGGCGACATTGTTGGACTGAAGTTCATCCATGCAAAGCCATGTCGCTTTGTTCTTCAGCCTTGAGATGAGGCTTGAATGTTTGCGGAGAGTTTCGATCTCATGAACGGCGACGGGAGAAGCGCAGCGCGCCAATCTGGATGCAACGCTCAGCATGGTCGTAAGATCGATCAGGTCGGCCAATCTCTGAAACACGTCTCGGTAATAGAAAGCATTGACGCAGAGGTTGATCGCCGCCAATGCGGCTGCAGGGAAAAAGAAAACAGGGTTGAAAAGAATGGATGCGAGCGACAGGAAGAATAGGGCGGAACTCAGGTATATGAGAAAATAATATTTTGGCTTCGGAGGCAGATTCTCGGAAAACAGCGTCGTCAAATAGCCGCTTTCATCCCGGCGCAAGGGATACAGTCCTCTTTGTATCTCTTTCCTGAAACCGGCATCGGTTCTGAACAGACTGTAGAGCTTTGACCGATTTTGCAGATCAAGATCTGCGATGCTGCAGATTCGCATATTTGCATAAAGGTATTGTCGGCCAATGGTGCTGGTGGTTCTGTCAATTCGGGCGAACGTTTCTTCCATTTCGAGGTCGGACCAGGTTTTGTCGTCGACCGTATCGGGCTCTTCCGGACGCCTGTATTGGAAGTAGGAAGGAATCCAGTCGAAATCCCTCCGAACTTTGGCTTGACCGAGCCATATTTTTTCGAGATCCCTTTGGATTCGAGCTTCGCGAGACTTGAAGAGCCAGGTGGCAAGTTTGACCATTTTTTGTCCGGCGCCATTATCTTGGCGATGAATGAAACGTGTCAAGCTGGAAACGCCGCACAACGACATGCCGGCAAAACTCATTCGGGAGCGGTTTGGTCGATGATGGGAGTATTAAGTTATTAATGTAGATTCTATTATTTAGGAACTCTTTAGTACCAGAGGCGCATTTCGGAAAATAAATTGAAACATCGATCTTTCGCGCCGCATCAATAAATACAAATGGTGCCTGGCTAGGATGTCCCCTTTTAGCATTTAAAAAAGGGGACATCCTAGCCAGGCACCATTTGAACCCAATGGAGAAAGGCATGAATCCACCAAAATCCAAAAGGCTTTGCGAGCGACTGACAGCGCTGCTCATGTCTTTAGTCATGATGGCGCTGTTTGCACCGACGGCGCATTCCCAGAACCGTCCCTCGGGCTTTCAAATCGGTCAAACCCGGTTTTTCCTGGGAGGACATGCTGGAATGACTTTCCCGAATGCAGCAAGCGATCTTTTCGACATGGTTACACACGAACTGACATTGGAGAAAAAGGACTTTCGTTCGCCCTTCTTCGGCTTTGATTTTGGAGTTTCGCTGCAATCGCATTATGCATTAGTGTTTGCCTGGGAATATTCCCAGGCCTCGCCGGTCTCGGAATCCCGCCCTTATGTCGATCAGGATGGGAATCCGATTGTCCAAACGACCTGGTTTAAACAAATGCCGATTACCGCCACATTCCGGTATTACCCTTGGAAAACGGGGGAAAAGGTAGGAAACTATGTATGGATACCCGCCCGCATCAATCCCTACATAGCCGGCGGGGGGGGATTTATGCGCTATGGTTTCCGGCAAAAGGGGAGTTTTGTGAATTCCAATACCCTTGACATCTTCGATGCCGAACTCAAGTCTCAGGGATTCGCCCCGATCGGCCATGTAGCCGCTGGATTTGATGTCAACATCACGCCGAGGATTTTTGCAAATTTCGAAACAAGGTATGTTTTTTCACAGAAAGAACTAACGGATAATTTTACCGGTTTTGAACCTATTGATTTAAAAGGGCTTAGGACGAATGGAGGCATTTTCGTCCGGTTCTAACGGCGCTGACAGGGGGACGTATGAAAAGATTTATACAATTTTCAGCATTTTTGCTGACGTCGTCCGCTTTTTTGCTTTCCGGATCGGCGGCGGCTCAAACGGATGCAGCCAACAAATCATCCATAAAAGCATGGACCGGATTGTGGGTCTTTATGGATGATGCAGCCAAGAAAACGTCGACTCAGTCCGATGCCAAATCAACTATCGAGATTCGGCTGACGCAAGACGGTAAAGGACTCGAAATCAGCCGTAAAGTCTCCAATCAGCCGGATGTAAAGGAGTTGCTGGTTCCTGACGGGGCCAGACGGCCGATTGCAGAATCAAACTGTACGGGATGGCAGACTTCGAGACTGGTCCCGGACGCGGGTTTGATCATCAGTTCATCGGAGATGAACTGCAGGGACACGGGCCTCCTGGCCACTACAAATGTGAAAATGATTCTGGCTGCGGACAGAATGGCGGATGTTTTAGCCTTGAAAACCGCGGGCCAGACGCGTCTGGCTGTCCGGCGATTGGCGTTTGAAAAGGATCTGCCGGCTGAAAACGACGCACAACCGGCTTTCGTTTCCATAGTTGATCGGATGGCGCTCGCGGAACCCTGGAAGATGGATACACTGATTCAGCTTTCCAAGGCCATCGAACCTCAGGTGCTTGAGGCGGTTATATTGGAAAAGAAGGTCCGGATGGATCTCAACGCCGACTCGCTCAGGGACATGAAATCCGCAAAAATGCCCAAAGGAGCGATCGATCTGATTGTCGCCCTGGCTTATCCCGATAAATTCCATATTGAAAAAAACGGCTCTGTGGAGCTAAGGCCTTGGATTGTTTCAAGTTCTTCCACCACCAGCGCTCCTGCCAGGGTCGCTGGCAACAATTCCGTTCCTCTGATAATTACTAATTATCCAGGGATGTTTTATAACTGCTATTCGATCAACGGCTATTACGGCTATGCATATTCGGGCTATCCGGGAGGTTGTTACAGCTATTACTCGCCTCTGTGGTGGGATTACCCGATCTACGTCCCCAGCGCCATTGTTGTCGGTCCGGGTGGCGGCGGTTCAGCCCCATCGGGAGGCAGACCCGATGCCGGACGGCTTTCGGCCGGCTCGGGGTATGTGCAAGTTGAGCCTGTGAGCACAGGCCGCAAAGCCCGGCCTCGCGAAGGGAACGTCGTCGTCAGCGCCCCTGCTTCAACTTCCGGCGTACAGAACCCGCCGAGATACATCGAGAGCTCAGGCGCCTATTCGGGCGCATCCAGCTCCTCTTCCGGCAGTTCGGGTTCGTATTCGAGCGGGACCGGAGGCTCTTCCGGCGCCGGCAGTAGTTCCGGAAGTCCCAGCGCTTCGCCGGGTGGATACAGCTCCGGCGCCAGCAGCAGCAGCGGCGGCGCCGTCCCGAAATAAGGAACAAAGAGCAACAAATGGCGCCTGGCTAGGATGTCCCCTTTTTTTAGATGGTTAAATGGGGACATCCTAGCCAGGCGCCATTTGTCACTTTTTCCTGCCGGATAAATTGAAGCCTCATCCCATTTACTCCTTTTGGTATACTGAAAATCCAGATGATTTTTTCGCGCCATCATAAATCCAGCCCGCCGGCCATCCGCGTCGAGAATTCAACTCCTCAGGGAAAATCGAGCGCTCTCGTCTTCAACTGGAATGGCGTCTCTGTCCCCGCAATTCTTATGACTCCGAGTGCAGCAGATCGAAAGGCTCCCTGTGCGCTATTGCTTCACGGATTCCATTTGGGCAAGGAGAGCATGACGCAATCGATAGGCGCTGAATTGCTATCGGCGGGGGTCGGCAGTCTGACCTTTGATCTTCCTTTTCACGGGGAGCGCTCTCAAGGCCCTTTTATTCCGCCGAACAATCTTTTTCAGCTTATGAAGATGTGGAATTCGGTGGTGGAGGAATGCCGACTAGCCCTGCAATATCTTGTGGAACATCCTGAGTTTGATCCGGACAGGCTCTTCCTCGTCGGATACTCCTTTGGCGGTTTTCTTGGATTGCGAGTTGCGGCCTCGGAACAGCGAATCCGGGCAGTAGTGCTGGCCGCTGCCGGGGATTTTCCGGACTATGTCCCATTTGCTTCCATGATTCGGAGATTGGCCGATCCGCTGGAATGGGTTCGCCGGTTGTCTCCGCGGCCACTGCTCATGATGCACGGGCGCCAGGACCGGATTGTCCCTTCCATGCTTGCGGAACGGCTCTTCCAGGCCGCTGAAGAGCCAAAAAAAATCCTGTGGTTCGATTCCGATCATATTCTTCCCCGGGAATCGATGGTCCAGGCTGCCGAGTGGCTGCAGAAACAAACCGAATAACAAATGGTGCCTGGCTAGGATGTCCCCTTTTACAAAAAGGGGACATCCTAGCCAGGCACCATTTTTAAAAGAGGAGGAGAGGGATATGAGGCGTTGGAGCGTACTCGCATTTTTGCTGCTGTCGGCGTTTCCCGAAGCAAGATCGGAGGAAGTGGAGTCGCCGCATATTACGGTTTACGGAACTGCCACGATTCAGGCGGCGCCCAATCAGATGTTGTGGCAGCTGAACGTGCGGAACCTCAGCCCGACCAGCGAGGGCGTTGCCGAGGCCCACAGCGCCACCGTCGCCAAAGCTCTGGCATTCCTGAAGCAGAACAAAATCGCGGAAGAGACGATTCAGACCTCGCGAATGCAGCTTGGCGAGAATGAGAGATGGAACCCTTCGGCTCAGAAAAACGTGCAGGACGGGTATGTGGCCTTCACCGATGTGCGATTCACGCTCGTCGATTTCAGTCAATACTCCGCCATCTGGATGGGCCTTTCCGCCATCCAGGGAGTGCGCGTCACAAGCGTCGGATTGGACAGTTCCGATCGGATCAGATTCCAGAACGAAGCCCGAGCCACTGCAGTCTTGGCCGCCAGGGACAAGGCCAGAGCGATTGCCGAGACTCTTGGCGTCAAAATCGGCAAACCTTTGAGCGTCGAGGAGGATCTTTCCGTCGCCGAAGGCTACCAGTCGCGGACCACGAATGTCCTTACGAATTCCAATGATACGCGTTGGGCGGGAATCTCCGCCGGCGACGATCCGGTGGCGCCGGGCTCGATACCCATCCGGGCGCGCGTTAAAGCGACGTTCCATTTATTGGAAAAATAGCCGGCTTCCCGGCGCTCGCGGCGCCCGTTTCTCATTATCCGGCCGGAGTCTGAATGAAGCCTCCGCCGCGGAAAAGTCGCCCTTCCGTCCGAAACAATAGATTTTCCGGGCGCTTTCGAATACAATCCGAAAAGCGGTTCAGCCGTATTGTGCTGAACGGGACAATTGTCAGTATTTTGTGTCACTTGGGATGCCGGATGTCGAAGGACAGCAAACCGTCGGACGGAAGCGGCCGTGAAATCAGCCGCCGCGCATTGATCAAAATCGGCGCTCTCGCAGGCGCTTCCCTGGCCGCGCCTGCGTCCGCGGGCGACGCAACATCCCCCGGCCCCGGTTTCGACGCCGAAGTCCGAAGCTGCTGCCAGTTCTGCCAGGTCCGATGCACAACGAAAGTCCAGGTCCAAAACGGCCGCGTGGTGAACGTCTACGGGGATCCCGAAAATTACTGGACTGAAGGCGGGATGTGCGCCAAAGGCCAGGCCATGGTGGAGCTGGCCCGCAGCCCCCACCGGCTTCTCCATCCGCTTCGAAGGGAAGGGAGCGGATGGAAACGCATCTCTTATGCGGAAGCGGTCGATCTCGTCTCCGAAAAAATATCGAAGGTCCGACAGGAGTTTCCGGAAGACTGCGCCCACCAGGTGGCCATGTTCGCTCCGCTCTGGGAATCGCATGAGAGCGAGCTGGCGGCCATGTTGGCCATGAGGCTGTCCGGCTTTCCCGACATCTATCACTCGGGCGACACCTGCATCGGCAATTCGGGCGCCGCTCTTCGACTCTGCCTGGGGTCTGCCATCGGGACCACGACTCTGGACGAAGTTCTCAATTCGCAGCTTCTCCTGCTATGGGGCGTCAACATCGCCGACACCTATCCCCTTTACATCCGGTGGATCGACAGAGCGCGCGCCGCGGGCGTCGAAATTCTGTATATCGATCCGAGAAGAACCGCGACAAGCAATCATTGCGACCGGCAGTTGACGCCCCGCCCCGGAACGGACGGCGCCCTGGCCCTCGGCGTCATACGGCTGCTCCTCCGGCAAAACCGTTACAATTCGGATTACGTAAAAAAACACGTCAATGGATTCGAGGAGCTGGCCGTAGCGTGCGAGCCCTACACTCCGGAAAAAGTGGCAAAGACCTGCTGGATAGCGGAATCCGAACTGCAGGACCTTGCGGAACGCTGTGCAAACAGCCGTGGGACCACCGTCTATCTGGGAGGGTCCCTGTCCCGCTACACCAACTCCATTCAAACGGTGCGGGCTGTCATAGCCCTCCAGGCCATCACCGGAAACCTTTCGGGGCCCGGCAAAGGAATAATGAATGTGCAGGGCGGAAAGCCCGGAGGCGGGGAGGCCTTCGAGGAGCATTTTCGCGCACCGGATCTGGCGCCTGCGCTCGGTTTCAGAAAAACCCTCTACAACATGGATCGCAAGAGGGTGAAGGTGCTGCTGCTGAACTCGAGTTACAGGCGCTATACCGACGCCGAACGCGTCCGAAAAGCCATCGAGAACGTGGACTTTGTCGTCTACAGAGGCTTCTTCATGGACGAGGAAGCGAAACTCGCCCATTTGATCATTCCCGCGACGATGGTTTTTGAAAGCGCCGGGTCGCAATACGGGAATCAGCGCCAGGTGGTGTGGAGAGAAAAGGCGATCGAGCGTCCGGGCGAGACTGTGGAGGATTGGAGGTTTTACTGCGATCTGGGCAAAAGGATCTGCAAAGAGGCGTTTCCTCAGGTCGAGACGGTTGAAGACATCTACGAGCTTTTCAGGAAATATGCTCCCAGCTGGGCGGGAATCACGTTGGACCGCTTGAGAAAAGATCCGACCGGAGTCGGATGGCCCTGTCCATCGGAGAGTCATCCGGGCGCCAGAGGAACGCTTTATCCGGACGACCGGTTTCTTACAGAGGATGGCAAAGTAGCGCTTTCGAACAAAGCCCTGGGTTTGATCGAATGGTCCGAGCCTGAAGGGGGGCCGTCGGGCGATTCCGAGGAAGGCAAGGCGTTTCCATTGATTCTGATACAAGGAAAGGTCGGGCATCACTGGCAGCAGACGTTCACTAATTGGTCCGAGTATATGGCCCAGTTTTCGGAAGGCAATTACATTCAAATCCATCCTGAAACCGCCCGAAAGTCGGGAATAGGAAACGGCGACTGGATCTATCTGGAAACCGAATGCGGAAAGCTGAAAGCAAGGGCCAAAGTCAACGAATTGATCCTGCCGGGAGTCGTCTGGACGCCCTCCCACCCGGTGGAATCCGCGCCCTACGAAGGCAACAGAGGGCAGGCCATTAACAGGATTCTTCCTTCCTACTGGGACCTGGTGGGCGCGCAATACAACGGGTTCGGTTGCAGATTGACAAAAGCGTAGCGCGGTTTTTATGGAACCATTAATCGTCTTCGATTCGAAAAAATGCATCGGCTGCCATTCCTGCGGGATCGCCTGCCAGTTGGAGAACGATGCGCCGCCGGGCGTGCAGCTGCGGCATGTCCGAAACCATGTCTCCGGCGAATTCCCGGCCGGCGCCGAACATTTCATTTCGACGGCCTGCTTCCATTGCGACGATCCCGCCTGCGCCTCCGCCTGCCCTGCGGGCGCATTGCGCCGTAGAGCGGACGGCGTCGTCGAGCACCTCCGCGACCGTTGCATCGGCTGCGGCTACTGCATCCAGGCCTGCCCTTTCCAGGTGCCGCAGTTCAGCCCTGCTCAGCACGTCATGCGGAAATGCAGCTTCTGCACGCAGCGGATCGATCGCGGAGAAAGCCCTGCGTGCGTCGCCAAATGCTCGACCGGCGCTTTAACCTATTTCCCCGACGGGCGCAGAGCCGGCGACATCGCCGCCTATGGGAAGAACGAGCGGCTCCACATGGTCTACCGGCTGTCGGGCAAACCGGAAGAATACTCTTTGCCCGATCCGACGCCCCTCAATCCTACGACTTCCTCCCAAGCCTGGAACTGGCTGGCAGGCCTGGTCCCCGGAGGAGTCCTGCTCGCCTGGCTATGGAAAATGGCGGGAGATCAGGGAGACGATCATGACTGAGATCGCGTGGGGGCTTCCGGTCGTGATTTATCTTTTCCTGGCGGGCCTTGGAGCGGGCAGCTTTTGTCTCGGGATGATCGCGTCGAGAAAAACGGGCGAGGGTTGGGAAGCCTGCTCGCGCATGTCTTTTTTGACGGCGCCGCTTGCCATTTTTATCGGATTGATAATGCTGATTCTCGACCTCCGGTATAAAGTCCGCTTCTGGAGGACTCTGACGGTGGTGAACCTCCATTCTCCGATGTCTGTCGGGGTCTGGCTGCTGACGGCGTTTTTCCTGACCGCGCTGCTGACGGCGATGTTTTGGCTGCCCTCGTCCGCAAGGCGCCGGATCCCATGGATCGGCGCATGGTCCTGTTGGAGCAACGCGCGGCTCGGGAATGCGCTCGGATTCGTCGGAATGCCGCTGGCGCTCGGAGTTTCGGTCTATACCGGCGTGCTGCTCTCCGTGACGGCGATTCCGCTTTGGAGAAATTGGAGCCTGCCGCTTTTCTTTTTCATCTCCGCCTTGTCTCTCGGCATCGAAGGGGGGGCGGTTTTTGGAGTTTTGTCCTTGAGAAAGGGGAATAGGGAGGCCATGGAGGCGCCGCTTCGATTTATCAGGCGAAGCTATCGGGTGCTGCTTCCGCTTTATCTTCTCGCCGCCGTTCTCTTCGTTTTGTTTCTGGCCATTTCCGCGTCCTCCTGGGGCGAGGTCGTTCATTTCATGACGGGGTGGAGCGGATTTCTATGGTGGGTGGGCGTCGTGGGAGTCGGCATCGTTTTGCCGCTGATCCTGGTGATGAGAAAGGACAAGGCGCCGTTGCGACACGCCTGGGCGTTTTCCGGATGTCTGCTGCTCGGGGATTTTCTGTTGCGGTATGTATTGATTATGGCGGGACAGGGCGCTTTGTAGACGACGAGCGAGGATGTCGATTAGAATATTCGATATTTTGAGCGCCGAAGGCGCGAAAAGATGTCCACTTTGGACGATAAAAAAGAAAACCGCTCAAAGCCCTCTCTATACCGGGTTTTAGGGCGGCTGCGCCAACGCTCGAGGCAAAAATTATGCAGCGCGCTGCAGGAAGCCGCGTCTGCGGATTGAGGTGCTGAATGATGAGATATTCTTTCAAATGCATAGGGATGATGGCATTGGCTTTTGTTTTTTTCGCCGCGGCCGTTTCGGCGGCGCAGCCGTCGCCGAAAAAGCAATCGAAGCCGGCGGCGAAAACGCCCGCTCTCGTGGGCAAAACAGTCAACATCAACAAAGTCAATGAAGCGGACCTGGTCAAAAATGTTCCTTTGATCACGCCCGAACTCGCCAAAAAAATCGTGAAATACCGCAAAGACAACGGAGATTTCCAGACCCTGGAGGAGCTGCTGCAGATAGACGGCTTCAATCGCGAACTGCTCAGGAAGATCAAGCCATTTCTTCTCCTGGAAGGAATCGGAGGGAAAGACTGCACCTGCTGATCCACCTGCACCTTCAAAGAACGGCGATCATGACACCAAGACAGAGAGCAACGGTTTTTCTTTTGGGATTGTGGCTTCTTCCGGCCATTCCTTTCTGCTATCCGGAGGACTCAAACCCCCGGGGGCTGCCGCCGGCGGAAAACGCCACTTACATCCCTCAACTGGGCGGGCTGCTCAACAAAACGATGCACAATCAGTACGGCCAAAAAAAGAAGCTGGAGGAATGCATCGTCCTCCGCGGCAGTTCCGTCAAGGACGGCAAGGCGCGGGTTCCCGCCGGAGGCCTTTTCTACGCTTCCAGCACCTCGGAAGACGCAAGGCCGTTGATGCGCGATCCATTCCTGATCCTGGGGGAAGAAGCGTACCTCCTCGGGCTCAAGACCTCGTCGGCGGTCCAAACGGACGTGGCGGTCGGGAAGGGAGACAAGGCTCTCATCGATTCTTCCGGCAATCGAATTTGGTATGAGTACAGCACGGACCATTATGCAAAGCCTTATGGCGCCTTTTACCTTATTCCGCCTTCCGGGGGATGGGAGGCGGAATGGCCGATGTCCAATTCATTTCCGCTCCCGGCGCAAGCAAAGGATTTGCAGGTCGACAGCGGCGTCCTTTCCCAGCTGAAAGAATTTTTCATGACCGACGTCGCCCTTTACGGAGCGAGCAGAGTCAAAGCCTCCAGGGTGACAGGGGACGAAGCGGTTTTTTCAAAGATTGAATATCCCAAGATTACGGAGGCTGTTTTTTCTCTGGACCGGCCTTATGTCGCCGGAATTCGCCAGGAAAGCTACCGCTGGTGGTGGAACAAGAGGATCTACGCTTTCCGCAAAGAAAACGGAATTCTGGTGGAAGTGCGCAACTGGACGGGCAAAAAAGTCCTCGCGTCCAAACTGCTCGTCCCTTCGACCCAGCAGCAGTACAAGGTCGAAGACCAGGAAAAGATGAGTTTTACGGATTTCGATCTGGACCTTCACATCGAGCTGATCGTGGATCCCGCCTGGTACAAGGGGTCCGACTACGCCCCTTGGGCCAATGACGTTCCCTATGGATGGAAGGAAGGGACGATTTCATTCGCCATTTATCACGATCTGGTCAAGCTCAAAGACGGAGAGCCGTGGCCGAGGGACGATCGCTATCGGGTCCGCCTGGAGCCCAACCTGATGACGGGCATGCTGAAGCGTGTCGTCCTCGAAAATAAAAATCCCTTCGAGCTCGACGGCCGGACCGACAGTTACGCCGGCCCCACGAAGATTTCCGAGATTTGGGATCGCAAATACTTCAACGTGGTGGCCAAACGGATCGAGCAGGAAGTGGTGAAAACCTGCTATGTGCGCGATTCCTTTTTCCGGCGGACGGACAATCTGATCCTGTGGGAGGAAGGAAGGGAAAACATCGATTTCTTCATCGGGATGAGCGAACTCGTCGTGTCGGTGATGGAAGATACGTTTCTTACCAGGCTCTCCGATCCGAGCTACGGAGTCCCGGTCGTCAAATCGAAATTCACTTCCTTCCCGCCGGTCGTCCCGTCGGCCAAGTGGTTTGCCCCGGATCCCAGCTGCGCATTCGTTCCCAGGCTGAAAGGGAAAGATGCGCTCATGCGCAAATTTTTAAGAAACAGGGCCGGCGAACGGCTGGTTTCTTCCGAAGCGATCGTCATCAGGGCGAGCTATGTCGATTACCGCAAAAAACAGATCGTCATCCCGCCGGGAGGCCTTTATTACACGAGCCGCAACGGCCGCAATGTCCGCCCGCTCGCCGGAGAAGGCTTCTATATTTTGGGAAAAAAAGCCTACCTGATGAGCACCCAGAGCTATCTGGTGGTCAAAAAGAATTTTCGAATCGACCTCTGGAAAGAGCAGCCGATGGGGGACGACAATTTGCTTTTCTGGCAGGACGTTCCGCTGGGAGACGGCAGCAAGGCGCTGCGGTACATCGATTCATTCCTGCTCTGGGGGCGTCCGGTCGGAGTGCTCCGGGTGGTCAAGTATTCGGGCAATCCCTGGGGCGCCAACATACTGGTGGCGCCTGGACTGGGCGGGTACGCCGACGAAGCCGTGAAATCCGGCCTGCAGTCGCAGCTTGATCCGGCCGCGGCGCTGCGGCGCAACTATTCTCTGCCGGAGCTGTTCGGCGAAGGCGCGACCTTTCTTGTCCCGCGCTTTGTCAGCCCGGATTATATCGAAGTCGCCGAGATGGGGACTCCGGGCATGGATTCGTTTGCCATATCCTACGACGAGCCTCAAAACCTCGTGATGAAATCCGGCGAAGAGGCCGGCATCGGACAATACCGTATAAAAGTCCTTCGCGTGGATTCCGCTTCCAGGTCCGCCCGGCTGGCACTGCTGGATTCAGGCGGCAATGTTTTGGAGGAGAAAACGCTCGGGCCGGTCGACCGAGAGCTTCTGGACACGCTTCCCCAATACAACCAGTCGCAGCAAAAAATCATGCTGCAGCGCGGCGACGTTCATGTCGAACTGGACTTGGCCTCGGATTTTTCTGGTGGGGCGGTTTCTCTTTATGCCGCGGCCGGAATTGCAACGATCGAGCGCGACAAGCCGTGGAAGGACGACCCGCGGTTCATCGTGAGGCCCGAGGTGTGCGGCCATTGCTACATGCTGAACGAACTCATCCTCGACAACGAAAAACCTATCATTCTGGATGAGAAGAACAACGTGTACCAGGGGCCCAACGGATATTTCAAAATCGTCGTGGACGATTTTGACGGGGAAAAGATCAACGCCTGGCACATCGAGGACCGGATGGGCAAGAGCACGGCCAATTTGGCGGAATACCCCCGAAACAATCTGGACGTCATGGCGGGAGTGAACGGCACCACCGAGAGTTTTCTCAGAAAAACGCTTTTAGACCGGCTGGCCTATCGGGAAGTCTGGCGGTTGAAGTAGCGCCGAAGGCGCCGGCTGCGCGCCGGCGGAGCAATTGAAATTCAAGGAGAGGCAAATGGGAGCTGAGGCCGCGGCAATTGGGAACGAGGGTTTGACGCGCAAGGTCGGCATGTGGAGCGCTCTGCCGGCTTTCCGCCAGAGCTTTCCCGGGATATTGGCCCTTATCGTCATCGCCGTTTTTTGCGGCGTTCCGGGGATTCCGTTCCCCTATACGATTGAAGCGCTTTTGAAGTACTTCGACGCCGTTCTCCCCCCCATCCACACCAAGGGCCTGTTTATCGATCTGCTTCATTTCAATTACGTGGTGATCGGGCTGGTCGTGGGGATTTTGATAAGGAACGTGTTCGGGGTTCCCCGCAGCTGGGAGGCGGGCTTGAGCTACTCCGGAGTCTTCATGAATGTGGGGATCATCATGCTGGGGTCTCAATACATGTTGAGAGACCTGGTGAAGCTGGGGCCTGTCAGCGTTATCCTGATGGTGATCATGGTCTTTGGAGGCGCGCTGCTTTTCACATTCCTGGGACGCATTTTAAGGCTGGGGACCACGCTCACGTCGCTGCTTTCCGCGGCGTTTTCCATGTGCGGCGTGTCGGCCTGCGTCGCCCTCGCCCCCATGGTGCGCGCCAAAAGCGAGGAAGTGGCTTACGCCATTGCGGTCTCGGTCACTTTCGGGTTTTTCTGCCTTTTCGGGCTTCCTTTCTTCGGCTTGTTGCTGGACCTCTCCAACAACGCTTTCGGGCTGCTGTCGGCGGCGGGAGTCCCCAATTCCAACCAGGTGATCGCCACCGGCTTCAACTACAGTTTTGAGGCCGGGAAAGTGGCCGGTTTCGCCAATATAGGGCGGGTGGTTTTGATCCCTCTCGGCGTTCTATTCGTCTACTTCCTGACCCTGACGCAGGAGCTGCGGTCTTCCAAAATCAACGTGTGGCGGATCATCAAAGATAAATTCCCTATTTTCATATTGGGGTTCATGGTGGTGTGGGTCGGCAACTGCCTGCACTTGTGGCCGCAGCCGGCGAGCGAGGCGATGGGGAATGTCATGAACTGGTTTTTCACCCTGTGTTTTATCGGGTTGGGGCTGCAGACCCGGCTGGCGGATTTGAAGAAAGCCGGGCTGAAAGGCGTTTTGCTCGGCTATGGCGCCGGAATCCTGAGAGTGGGGATTTGCCTGGCGCTGATTTTTGTCATGGTGAAGATGGGACTGATCGTTGAGTAGCGGAATCTCGGCAGGGCGGTCCGGTTTCATCTACGCCGAAGGCGGCAGGGAATGGACGACGGCCTGAGGAAAATCTATGCCGAAGGCGGCAGGGAATTGACGACGGCCG
>CAZXSV010000030.1:0-41705 GCA_964642735.1 uncultured Acidobacteriota bacterium | reverse complement strand
GTCCGCCCGGCGCTCGCGCCAAAGTGTAAACGTTATTCATTGACAGGCCCTAAGCCTGCACTATTCATGAAGGTTCGTAACGAGGCGACGGGGGCGAGCATGGATGAAAAGCTCGCGACGGGAGGATCCCGCAGTCGCACTCGACGGTGCGTCGAGGAATCCGGCCAAACGCGACGCAGACATGCCCGAATCCGCCGCCGCAGAGGCTTCGTGAATAATGCGGGCTGATATACAAACAATTAGCATTCGCCTCTGTTTGTAATATACTTTCTAATTTTTACGGATCAGGCGAAGCCTATGAGCGGCGAAACGAAAAAGCCAAGAACCATCATGGACAAAGAATTGCTTGCAGGCGCGGAATACCTCTCTCAATGCCTCACTCCGGACGCCGGGGCCATACCTAAAATAGCGAATGTCGATATTTACGGCGCGACGGTTCCGTTGAACGGCGTCGCCGGGGGCGATCTCATTACTTTCATCGATTTCAGAGAACGCTACGACCTGGATTCGCGCATCGCCGGCGCTCTGGCGAAAGGGCAGGAGGATATCGCCCACAAGCTTCGACAGCTCAAACGCAAGGGCGCCATTCTGGTCGCAGATGTGGCCGGTCACGAATTCGCCGACGCCATCCTTGCGCTGATATTGCACCAGATTTTTCATATGGGAACGTTGTACGAACTGGCCTCAAGGGGCGAAATAACTTCGCGGCTCATTGAACAGATCAACACTCGCTTTTGCAGGTCGAAGACGCTGCGAAATCTGTTCGAGGATTCCCGTTCCACGAGCTTTATCACCCTCATCTACGGCGAAATCTCCCACACCGGAAGGTTCCGCTTTGTAAGCGCGGGGCATCCGCCGCCTCTTGTTTTTTCCCGAGAATACGACCGGTTCGTCGAAATATGCTCGGACAGGCTCGTCAGCTATCCGCCGCTGGGATTGCAGATGAACGAAGATAATGCGGACGTCCGTTTATATCAGCCGGCGCTCGGGTACAAGAAACGCTACGCAGTCAACGAACTTAATTTGATGGGTCAGGGCGACGTGATGCTGCTTTACACGGACGGACTTATCGACCCTTTTTCCGCCTACACTCAATCCCGGCTGGAACGCGCCGTCTCCCGAACCAGGAACGGCTCCGCACAACAGATCTGCGAAGCTATCATGGAAGACCGAAAATCTTCTGTTGAGCAAACCGACGATATCAGCCTCGTGGCGATCAAATACCGGTAATCGGCGCTGCGCCCTGACTGCCTCAATCCGAACCTGTCGTACAGGCGTCGATTAAAGGAATTATCCATTATTCAATAACTTGTCGGCGCAATAACCCCCGATGCTGTAAAATAGGGTGGATAGCCCAGGAGGTCCGCTATGTTTGCATGGAGCCCCGTAACCGACCGCGTTAAGAGAATCCGCGAGAAATACCGAACAACGCGGCCGAATATATGCATCGCCCGCTACAAAATCGTTACGGAGTTCTATCGGGAAAACCCCCAGCTGCAAGGCATTCTGAAAAGGGCTAAAAATTTCCAAAATATTTGCGAAAAACTCCCGATCCTGATCAATGAAGATGAGGTGATCGTCGGATGGCAGGCCACCTCTTATCGGGCTTGCGCGCTTTACCCCGAAACTTCTTTCGGCTGGTTTTTGGACGAGCTCCAAGCAGGAACCATCCCCTTTAGAGAGGCCGATCCCTACAATATCGATCCCAGGGACGCCGAATACATCCTCCGCACCGGCGACTTCTGGCGTAAAGAATGTCTGAGCGCAAAAATCGATGAATATATTCCGCCGGGATATCTCAAAGCGGTTGGAAACGGAGTCGTCACTTTCGGCGCCAAAGACAATTGTTCGTCTCCAGTCGGCCACTTTGTCGCGAATTTCGATAAAGCCATACGCAAAGGCTTTGGGACGATCAGGGCCGAAGCGCAGGCAAAAATGGATGAACTCGAAGGCGCCTTGTTTGGCGACAGCGCCTCCCGATACAACTTTTACCGCGCGGTCGTCATTGTCTGCGACGGCATGATCGCCCTCTCCAGGAGATATGCCAAAAAGTGCGAAGAATTGGCTTTGCAGCAATCCAATCCTTCTCGAAAACAAGAGTTGCTCAAAATGGCCGACTGCCTGAACTGGATCATGGGAAACCCCTGCCGTACCTTCCATGAAGCGATTCAGTGCATGTTTCTTTATCAAATAGGCTTGTGTTTGGACGGACAACAGCACGGCATCAGCTTCGGCCGTGTGGATCAATATCTCGGCAGTTTCTATGAAGCCGATGTTTCATCGGGCAGAATCACGCATGAAAAAGCTCAAGAGTTACTTGATCTTTTTTATTTAAAAGTCGCAGAAATGAACAAAATTTGGCCTTACTTCGCCACCCTCGCCGGCCCGGGCTACACCAGCGGGCAGCTCATGACGATTGGCGGAGTGACCAGGGACGGCAAGGATGCGACAAACGACGTGTCGTTCATGATGCTGCAGTCTGCGGGACGAATGGTTCTTCACGATCCGCCTCAATCGCTGCGCATCCATAAGGGCACGCCTCAAGAGCTTTGGAAAGCGGCGATCGAAACCACACAAGTTGCCGGCGGCGTTCCTACGTTTGAAAACGACGACGTCATTATTCCCGCGCTCATGTCCAGAGGACTGCCGATTGAAAGCGCCAGGAATTACTGTCTGATCGGCTGCGTCGAACCGCAGGGCTGCGGAGACGAATGGGCATGCCCCGGCGGCAACGGCACCGAATCTTTCTGGAACATGCTCAATGCCTTCCTGCTGGCGATCAATAACGGCTTCAATCCGATGCCCGGACGCAACGGGAAGCCTGGCGTACAGGTCGGACTGCCGACCGGATATCTCTATGAAATGGAAACTTTCGACGATGTCCTTCATGCCGTAAAAAAGCAAATGGAGCACTTTGCCCGCTGGCAGGTCAGCCTGGTCAACATGTGGGAATATGTAGCGTCCGAACACATGCAGCTTCCGCTTCTTTCCGCAACCATCGACGGTTGCATGGAATCGGGCAAAGACGTCATGAAAGGAGGCGCGAGATACAACTCAACCGGCAACGCGGGGATCGCCATCGGCAATATCGCCGACAGCCTGGCGGTCGTTAAATACATGGTTTACGACAAAAAGCTGGTTTCTGCGAGAGAGCTTTACGATGCACTGGTGACGAATTGGGAAGGAAAGGAAGACCTGCGGCAGCTCATTTTGAATGAAGCGCCTCATTACGGCAACGACAATGAATACGCCGACCAGTTCGCCCGATGGGCGGCGGATATTTATGGGAATGCGATCAACTCCGCCACCGGCCCGCGAGGTCGATGGGCCGCCGGTCTGTATCCGGTCACAACGCACGTCCTGTTCGGCATGGCCACAGCGGCGTCTCCTGATGGGAGAAAAGCCGGCGAGCCGCTCGCGGACGGCATTTCACCCGTTCAGCAACTCGATAAATGCGGCCCCACCGCCACTCTTAAATCCGTATCCGCCATAGACCAGAAAAAGTTCTCCAACGGCACTCTGCTCAATATGAAATTCCATCCCACGGCGCTGAGCAACGAAATGGGCAAATCCAAGCTTATTGCTCTGATCCGGACTTACTTCGCCTTGGGCGGCATGGAAATGCAATTTAACATTGTCAGCGGATCGGTGCTGAGAAAGGCGCAGGAACATCCGGAAGAATACCGCGACCTCGTGGTTCGCATCGCAGGGTTCAGCGCTTATTTCGTGGAGCTTTACAAGGCCAGCCAGGAGGACATCATCAAACGAACCGAGCTTCATTTCTAGTATGAAGCTCTTCCTTCATCCACGGCATCATTAAGCCGCTCATAAAAATGAGAAAAAAATCGACCGGGAAGGTCTTTGACATCCAGGGATTTTCCTTGCAGGACGGGCCCGGAATCCGAACCACCGTGTTTCTGAAAGGATGTCCGCTGCGCTGTCCCTGGTGCCACAGCCCGGAATCCCAACAGTTCGAGGCGCAGCTGAGCTGGATGGCCATGAGATGCGCCGGCGTGGCCCAATGCGGAAAATGCTTGAACGCATGCCCCAAAGCAGCGATCTCGCCCGGAAAAATTATCCGGCATCCGGCGACCCGGGAAGAAATTCAGCACATTCGCATCGATCGATCCATCTGCGACAATTGCGGAGAATGCGCCGCCGCATGCCTTTATAAATCGTTGTATATTTGCGGCACAAACTACACTGTTGAAGAACTCTTGAAGCGCGTGTCCAATGACATTCCCTTTTACGAGCAGTCCGGCGGCGGAGTCACCATTTCCGGAGGCGAACCGCTGTGTCAGCCCGAATTCACATTGAATTTTTTAAAAGCTCTGAAGGATTGCGGCATCCATACTGCGTTGGATACAACCGGACATGCCCCTTATCCGACGATAGCGCCGCTTCTGCCCTATACGGACCTCTTCCTGTACGACCTGAAGCACATGGACAATGACCAGCATAAAATGGCCACTGGCGTGGGGAATGAACTGATTCTGGCAAACGTTCAAAAACTTGCCGAAGCCGGCGCTCAACTGCAGATCCGTTTTCCCATAATCCCTGATTTTAATGATTCGGAGGATAACGTCAGACACACGGGATTGTTTTGCAAATCTCTCGGGAAGTCCGTGAATCTCGTCCAGCTGCTTCCTTATCACAATTTGGGGGTCGCAAAGCGCCAGAGGATCGATGACAGCAAAGTCGTCCTCGAAGCCGACCCGCCATCAGAAGCGCAAATCCTCTCCATCAAAAAACTGCTCGAAAGCCTGGGACTGCCGGTTACGGTGCATTGATTCAGACGGCTTTCCTGCGCCGAACATGCCCGCCGAATGCCTTCATCTCAAGCGCCTGTCGGAATATTGACGACGGCCCCTTCCACCCCTGTTGGTTCAAGCGACGGGCGAAATAAATTCCTCAAAAATCAACCGTCCGGCGCTGTGATATACTTCAATAAAATGACAAGAAGCCGTGAGTTTCAGGTTTTCGCCAAGCCCGTGGGCGCCCAGTGCAACATGCGCTGCGCCTATTGCTACTATCATCCAAACGCCGGTGCCGCGCCAATCCGAATGTCCGACGACCTTCTTGAGACCTATATCCTCCAGCACATCGAGGCTTGCACCGATCCGGCGATCCGGTTCGCCTGGCATGGAGGCGAACCCACTCTGTTCGGCCTCGAAGGATTCCAAAAGATCGTTTCGCTGCAAAAAAAACATTGCCCGGAAGGCCGCCGCATTCTCAACGGAATCCAGACCAACGGGCTGCTGCTCGACGACAATTGGCGACGATTCCTCGCAAAGGAACAATTCATTGTCGGGCTAAGTCTGGACGGCATGGCCGCAGATCACGATCTCTATCGCAAAACCGCCGCCGGAGAACCGACGCACGCCCAGGCTTTAAAAGCGTGCAATTCCCTGCTTCAAGACGACATAACAACGGAAATTCTATGTGTCGTGCATTCCGGAAACGTCGGCAATCCATTAAAGGTCTATGATTATTTTTGCGGGATGAAGATTCCCTATCTGACTTTTCTGCCTCTGGTGGAACGTTCGAGCGCTGGGACTGTCAGCGAACGGACTGTGCCGGCCGACGCCTGGGGCGAGTTTCTTTGCGCCGTATTCGACGGTTGGCTGGAGCGCGATATCGGTCGCATCAAAATCCAGATCTTTGAAGAAGCCGCGCGTTCCGCTTTTGGACTGGAACACTCGCTCTGCATCTTTCGGAAGACCTGCAACGTGCCGGTCCTTGAGTGCAATGGCGACGTCTACAGCTGCGACCACTTCCTGAAACCCGAGCATCGGCTGGGCAACATCCGCGAAATTTCTCTGGCCGGGATGCTCGACAGCCCGCTGCAAAAAGCCTTTGGACGGTTCAAACAAGCGACTTTGCCGCAGCAATGCCGCCGATGCCCGGTTCTCGACATGTGCAACGGCGGCTGTCCCAAAGATCGCTTTATCAAAACGCCGGACGGCGAGCCCGGGTTGAATTATCTCTGTTCCGGCTACAGGCGATTTTTCTCCCATTGCCGGCCTTTTGTTTCCATGCTGGCGGATGTCTGGCGCGGCCCGATCTGAGGCGATCGGCGCCTCGCCCTATAATTTTTGTTTGAAGAACGCGACCGTTCTTTTCCATGCCAATTCAGCGGCCTCTTTGTGGTAGCGCTGGGGGCTGGAATCGTTATTGAATCCATGTTGAGCGCCTTCGTAAATGTGGATTTGATGCTCAATCCCCGCCTTTTTGAGCGCCGCTTCAAATGCCGGAATTCCGGCGTTGATGCGCTCGTCTTCTCCGGCATAGTGGCAAAGCATGGACGCCTTGATTTTGGGCACGTCTGCAACTGCCGGCGCATTGCCGTAGTAAGGAACGGCGGCTTTGAGTTCCGGTGCGTTCACCGCCACCTGGTTGGTCATGGCGCCGCCCCAGCAGAAGCCGGTGCAGCCGACATTGCCCGTGGTCTGAGGATGAGTTTTGAGATAGCGCACGGCCGCGGCGAAGTTTTTCACCGTGGCGGCGTTATCCAGCTGGCGCATTTTCCCCATGATGTCGCTGCTGTTCGCGGACGTCCCCCCCATCGGAGACAATGCGTCCGGCGCGATCGCCAAAAATCCCTCCAGAGCCAGCCTCCTGGCGACCTCTTCAATGTGGGCGTTGAGCCCGAATATTTCGTGGATGACGATAACGGCCGGAATCTTCTCTTTGCCCTTCGGTCGGGCGAGATAGGCTTGCATTTCGCCATTTTCAACCGGATACCTGATTCGCTGGGTTTCCAAACGGGGGTCGTCCGAAGCCACGGCCTGAGCCGGGATTTCGCGGCCGGATAAAACCACGCAGCCTGCGACGCCGGCGCCGGCCAGAGCCATGCAATGTTTGAGAAATTCCCGGCGATCTGGCGCTGTTTCCGGTTTCGTTTCAATTTCGAGAGGTTTTGTCTGTTGCATCCTCTTTCTCCCTTCCAAGCGAAACAATCGCTTAAAACCAGGATAAGATTTTTTTGCTGAATGTCTGATCGAGAACATACCACAGTTTATGGTATGTTCTCGATTCCTTATGCGGAAAAGCTTGCCTTACGCCTTTAGTCTGTTAAAGCTGGCTACGCCCCTGGTGCTGACCCAAGCCGGGCAGATGACTGTTCAATTGATCGACAATGCCATGGTCGGCCGCGTCGGGACAGCAGAGTTGGCCGCAGCCTCTTTTGCCAATAGCGTTTATGTTGTTTTCATGTTGTTCGGACTCGGGACGTTTTTGGGCGTGACTCCACTGGTGGGACGAGCGTCGGGCGCAGGCGACGACCGGGAAGCGGCGGCGATCATGAAGAGCGGCTTCGCCCTCTCCGCCCTGCTGATTCCGATCATTTTATTCGTCTCATGGTCGGTTTCCTGGTTTATGCCCTTTATGGGGCAGACAGACGAAGTGGTTCGGCTGGCCGTGCCGTATTACCTCACTCTTGTCCTCTCGACGGTCCCATTCCTTCTGTTTGCGCTGCTGAAACAGATCGGCGAAGGATTGGGCAATACGACGATGGCCATGGCAGCCACCATCGTTTCCAACCTGATCAATGTGATTTTGAACTATGGAATGATTTTCGGCGAACTGGGCTTCCCCAGAATGGGTTTGTTGGGGGCAGGCTATGCAACTCTCATTTCTCGATTCCTGATGCCTTTGCTGCTTTATGCCTGTCTTATGCGAGTGCAATCAATCCGACGCTATTTTGCCCTGATGCGATCCGTCCGGGCCGCCGCTTCCCAGATAAAACAAATCTTCAGCATTGGCCTCCCGATAGCAGCGCAACTCGTCCTTGAAGTGTCCTCTTTCGCCTTCAGCGCCGTAATGATGGGATGGCTTGGCAAGGTTCCGCTCGCCTCTCACCAGGTCGCTATGGGATGCGCCAGCTTCACGTTTATGGCCGCCAACGGAGTGGCCATGGCGGCCACCATCCGGGTGAGCTTTCTGCTGGGCGCCCGGGATTTCGAAAACGTAGAGCGTGTATCGTATTCTTCGGTGCGCCTGGCGACGGCCTATATGGCATTCTGCGGCCTGTGTTTTTTCCTGTTCCGGCGCCAGCTTCCTCTCCTGTTCACGGCCGATGAAAGCGTCATCGTCCAAGCGGCTTCATTGCTGGTCGTAGCAGCTATTTTCCAGTTGTTCGACGGACTTCAGGTTGTCTGCCTTGGCATTTTGCGCGGATTCGCCGATGTAAAAGCGCCCATGTTCATCGCCGGTTTTTCGTATATCGCGATAGGGCTATCGGTCAGCTACCTGTGCGCCTTCGCTTTCGACCTGGGCCCCGAGGGAATTTGGTACGGATTCCTTGCAGGATTGATCGCCGCCGGGATTCTTTTGTCCATCCGGATCAGGAAAAAAATCCGGGAATTGAAACCGCCCGCCCGCAACTGTCGGCCTTGAATAGCGAAACGCTCAGATTGAAATAATATTTATAAGACGGCCCGCATGTCTCGCTGCGGAAAGGATTTTTCTAATCGCCTTCAGGGTCTTGGGTTCGGCCCTTGTTTGATGGATTCGTTCAGCCGCGACACCGGGATGTCGACATTGAAAAATAGTTTGACGGCGTCCTGCTCGTCCACATCGACGCACTCCATCACGTCATAGCTGTGGCCGTTTTTCCGGATCAAGCTTTGTTTTTTTGCGGTCAAATTCCTGAATCTCAGGAATACATATTCCTCGTGAACGTTGATGACGACGAAGGCATCCTCTTCCGATCGGCCGCGTTTGTTTTCCTGGATGGAATCCAAGAGTCCCCGGACCACAGCCTTATGGAAATCAGCCTTCTGGCGATTCCCCAATTCCGTGTTGGCGATGTGAGCCATGAAATGCAAATCGATATCGACGAAGAGGTCCCCGTCGTCCAGGTTTTGGTCGACCTCCTTCAAAGCTTGAACATGATTTTTTTCTTTTATAAGCGACATTATCTTATTTTTATCGTCCGAATCCGCTTCACACGATCGCCGGCTCTCAACGCAATTCATTCTCAACGATTTGAAATCAATTTTCAAATCCCCTTTTTTCAGTCTTCGCAGGGCGCTTTCATAGTTCCTTGCGGCTTCCGGTCGGTCCTCGGCCATGGCGGCGGGGCTGCAATATGAAACCGCGAGGATCCAGAACAGCAGCGGCAGATTCACCGATAGATTGGTCCGGCGACAAGGAAGACTCAAATCCACCTCCCGGCCCCGCCATTGTATGACGAAACGGCTCCGGCGGATATGAAATTAATCCAATATTCTATGTCGGGCTTCCGGATATCGCATGTTGAAAGGGGGCGCGGATGCGGACAGCGTTTATTCCTTCGCATGGCTGCGCCATGCGTTCGCTTCCATAGGCGTTCGCTGCTGATTCGCTCCCGACAATTCACGCCTTTTTTCTTCCGATTTCGAAGTTCATTGAACTTTTGGGTGCAAATTCGAGTATATAGATAAGGATATCCCATAATCGACATTTAGAAACGGAGAAGACGCCGTGGCCATCCAATATATCGAACCGCTGTCGCGTGGCATTTCCAGAATGCGAAAAGATCTTTTTTCCCCTCTCGACTTCAATAAATGGTTCGTCGTCGGCTTTACGGCCTTTCTGGCCGGCCTGGCCGATCTTGGTTTTTCCGGCAGTCCCGGTTTCTCAAAGCATTCCGATATAGACCTGGAAACCGTCCTTTACTTCCCCCAAAGAGCTATGCAATGGCTCAAGGATCATCCGGGGCTGGCGATTTTAATCGGCATCCTGTTGCTGCTGATTATTATGTTCGGCATCCTTCTCGCCTGGCTAAGTTCCAGGGGAAAATTCATGTTTCTGGACAACGTCGTTCACCGCTCGGCCAGAGTCGCAGCCCCCTGGCGCGAGTACAGCAGGGAGGGAAATTCATTTTTTCTTGTGACCCTTGTCTGGGGGCTGCTCGCTTCCGCGATTGTCGTCGCTTACGTCGCTTATTGCTTCGTCAGTCTGCAGTCCGTGTACGAAAGCGGCGGGAACGGAAGAACGTTGATCGTCCCGGCGCTGCTTGCGGGCCTCGGCCTTTTCGGCTTTTCGATGATCAATTTCTTCATCTACGCAATTCTCAAAGATTTTGTCGTTCCGATCATGTACCGGGACAGAACCTCCGCCTTGGAAGCCATACAAAAGTTCTCCCCCCTGTTCCTGTCTCATTTTTTCTATTTCGTTTTTTACGCGATATTCTTGTTCTGTTTGACTCTGCTTGTCGTTGTCGGGATTTTTCTCTCCGGATGCATCACCTGCTGCATAGGATTCCTCATCTTGATGATTCCTTACATCAATTCCGTGGTCCTGCTGCCGGTATCCTACGCGCTGCGGGCCTTTAGTGTGGAATTTCTCGAACAGTTTGGCCCGGAATTTCATATTTTCCCCAAGCCGGACGCCGCATTTTCGGACGGCCACACGCTCATTGGATGAAGCAGCCATGTTACCCATCGATTCAGCCGGCCTTTCATCTCAAAGTCGGACAATCCGCGCTTTTATAGCGGCGGGACTGCTCCTTGGCCTTGCTATTCTCTTCCTGGCGCCGTCGGCCGGTCTTCCGCTGCCCCGCTGCACATTTCATGCCATCACCGGCCACAGCTGCCTGACATGCGGAATGACCCGGTCTCTCCATGCGGCCAGCCATGGCGATTTAGCGGCGTCGGTTCGTCATCACTTGTTTGGACCGGCGGTTATTTTCGGAATGCTCCTCTATTTCGTAATCTTCAGCATGGAGGCGATCCGCGGCAAGAACATGAAACTGCGCGCAAGCAGGAGGATCAGGAATCGAGTTTTTATGTTGCTTGGCATGAGTTGGATTGTGTACTGGGGTGCTCGCATCATTGTGGAGTGCTGCGCGGCATGAGGATTGGTCGCAAAAAGAAAGTTGCAGCGGCTTTCGAGCATTTCACGGCGCTTTCGGCCTGCTCCTCAATCTGCATCGGATCCATTATTTCGGTTTTCACGCCTGCATTCTCGTGTAAAATCCTGTCATCGCAGAACTTGGTTTGCGATTTTTCGGAGGAGCATCGTGAAACGCATCCGTTTGCTGTTTTTGATTCTGCTCGGCGCAGGCGCCCCCAATGCATTTTCCCAGCCGCCCGCGCCGGCCCCGGTTCCTAAATCTGTCGCGATTGAGCGCCCAACCGAAGAAGAGGTTCAAAAAGCCCGGCGCAGCCTGGAAGATTTTTTCAAGAAAGCCGATTCCAAAACCAAGGCTTTGCACAAAAAGCACCCGGACCTGATTTCGGTGAAAGTTCCGCCTCCCAACTCGGCGATAGTCCCGAATCTCGCGCCCTGGTTTCAGAAAAAGCATGAGTCCAATCTTGAGGAGGCTAAAAAGGGGGACATCGAGCTATTGTTCATGGGAGACTCGATCACCGACATGTGGCGCGACAGAGGCAAGCCTGTCTTTGACCGATACTATGGCAGTTGGAAAACGGCGAATTTCGGCATCGGCGGCGACACGACTCAAGGCGTCTTATACCGCCTTCAGCATGGCGAAGGCCGGGGCTTCAGCCCCAGGGCGATCATGCTGATGATCGGAACGAACAACATCGGAAACAACACGGCGCCCGAAATCGCCGAGGCCATCGGTGCCATAGTGATGGAAATGCAGAAAGGCTTCCCGAAAGCGAAAATTCTTCTCCTGGGAATTTTCCCGCGAGGCGATATCAAGGACGCGGCGCGCACCATCGCCGAAATCAACGGCATCATCGCAAAACTGCATGACGGCGACCGGGTCCATTACCTGGACATCGGCGCAAAATTCCTGGATGAAAAGGGCGGCATCCCAAAGGAGGTCATGAGCGATCTGTTGCATCCGACGCTGAAGGGATACGAAATCTGGGCGGAAGCCGTTCAAGAACCGCTTGCGGCCCTGTTGAAATGATCCCAAGAAGGCGCATATGACCGCTCTCATCAGCAAACCGGACACTCAGAGGAAACTCGAAATCCTCAGCGCGGACGCTCAATACGATTTGGCCTGCGCCTGCGGCACGAGTGAATATGAACGCCGGAAACGAGGCGGGCAGGACAAATGGATTTACCCGGTTGCTCTTCCAAGCGGCGGAACGAGCGTCCTTTTCAAAACGCTCCTTTCCAATGTTTGCGCCAACGACTGCAAATACTGCCCGCTGAGAGCCGATCAGGACGTGCGCCGATGCACTCTCAGCGAAAACGAAACCGTAAACGCCTTTCTGGATTATTATAATCGCGGGGAGGTTTTCGGCCTGTTTCTCACCTCGGGAGTCCTCGGCACGCCCGATGCGACGATGGAACAGCTGAACCGGGTCGCACGGATCCTCCGGTACAGGCGCCATTTCAAAGGCTATATTCATCTAAAAGTCATCCCAGGCTCGAGCGCGGCCGCCATCGAGGAAGCCGTTTCATTGTCCACCGCCGTATCGCTCAACATCGAAACTCCCGGCGCCCGACACCTGGCCTCTCTGTCGACTCGCAAGGACTTCATCAAAGACATCGTCGAACCCATCAAATTGATCAGCCGGTTGACCGGACGAGGCGCCAAATATGCGCGCGTCAAACAGACCACGCAGTTTGTCGTCGGCGCAGCGGAGGAAACCGATTCGGAAATCGTCCAATATATGTGGGGGCTGTACGACCGCCTCAATCTCAAGAGAATCTACTTCAGCGCCTACCAGAAAGGCCTCGGCGACCATTCGATCGATGAACAAAAGAGTCGCAATCCCGGCGCAGCATTTATGCGCGAACATCGGCTGTATCAGGTCGATTTCCTGCTGCGCAAATACGGGTTTGCCGAAAAGGACATCGCCTACGACCAGGCGGGCAATCTATTGCTGGACATCGATCCGAAAGAAAACTGGGCGAAACTTCATCCGGAATCCTTTCCTGTCAACATCAACAAGGCGACGAAATCTCAGCTTTTGAGGGTTCCGGGACTGGGCGAACGGACGGTGAGCCGGATCCTGGAACAGCGAAAAAACTCGAAAATAAGAAGCATCGAAGATATCGGCAAAGCTGCAACCAGGCTGATCAAGGCGAACGACTATCTCTGCTACTGATAAACTCCGCGATGTCGCCAATCGTCGCATCCGCAAACGATTCGAGCCGCGAAGCTTGAGACGAAATTTCGAAGCGCCGCCCAAGGACGAAGGCCGAATTTTTATTCGTCCTTCGTCGCTCGTAATTATTTTATGATCTGAATCTCGTCTGAAATGCCCTTTTCGTAAGTGCTCCATCCGGAATTCATCCCGTAGGGGGATCGATGGAAAACCGCTTCGATACGGCGGATCTGGCCTTTTTCGATTTTAAACAGTTCGGCCAGCTGCCATGTCCAGTTCAGCGAAACATGGTCGAAAAATCCAAAAGCGAATACAATCCCGCGTTCGCGGTCCACCGCCACAAAGCGGCGGTCGCGGATTCGCGTCACGAAACCAAGGAGACCGGATTCAAACTGCTCCTTGCAGGTCCAATTTGCCGAATACATTTTTGCCGTTTTGATGTCCGGCTTTTTTTCACCCGGTTTTAACGGCACGTTGGCCGATTGCATGCCGTTCTCAAAGCGGACGCAGTCGTCGGTAAAGGGATAATAGCCTTTGCCGTCGTTCTTCTGCATCCCCGAGAAATAATAGTTGGCAACCTTGATCAGTTCCTCGCGGGAAGATCGTTCTGCAGGAGGAATGACTTCGGCGTAAATCGGGTGCGGCGCCCCCATTTTTTCGACGCTGGCCCCGGTCGGCGGCATGCTGAGGCCTCCGCCGCTGCCTCCGGAGGAAGCATTGCTCTCCGGACGTATGACAAGCTGCTCCGCTTCCGTGATCAATCCGCCGACGACTTTAAGGCGAAGCCCTATCGCGACGACCGTATTGCCGCCTTCCCTGGCGGTCCCGATAAAAGCGACCTGCTGGGTTTCCACATCAGGGACGTAAAATTTATAAGTTCCCTTGCCCGACATGCTGTACCAGAGCCCTTCACCGCCCAGAGGCAGCCTTACGCCGTTTTCCGTGAATATGCAGTTTTTCGCAAAAAGCTTGGGATTCGGCTGATGCGTCATCATAGCGTCCATGTACTGATCGACATAGCCTTCAAGACACGCGCGATCGCAGGCGGCGCCTTTTTTAGCGCTCTGCGCGAAAGCGCCCGGCAACAGAGCCAGAATAACCGCCGCCGCAATCCAATATTTTTTCCGCATTCCATTCCTCCTTCAAAATGAATAGTCCAAAAACGACGCAATTATGGGATTTTTGATAAAACATCATACTCAGGTCCGGAGTTCCGCGCAACCTCGAACGAAAACGCCGCGCCTTTATCCGCATCGACGACCCGGGGGCATTGGATTTTTCTCATTCGGCATGCAAAATGGCGGCGCCCCGGTCAGAGCCTATCATTCAATAACGGTCGTATTTTGGCGCGAGCGCTGACGGGATTAACCCGGATTATACATGAGAGTTCGAGCGAGGCGGCGGGGACGGTCATGGATAAAAGGCGCGCGACGAGCAGATTCCGCAGGCGCAGTCGACAGTTCATCGAGAAATCCGAGCGAGCGCAACGCAGCCCAGACATGCCCGGACGTGCCGCCGGAGTAGAAGCTTCATGAATAATCCGGGCTAAAAAAGCCGGAATCGCATATTTGTTATTCTGAAAATTGATTCCGCGGTAGAATCCGGTTTGGGTCAAATCTTTTTTCATAGGCGCAAAACCGGGGGATTCAGGCTTCTCTGGCAATGGACCCGAATGCAGACAATCCTAGCGTCCCTGAAGTTCGTTGTAAATGTCAACGATCTGCCGGCGTCGCTGGCAAGGCGGGCCGACGATGGAATATCGGGAATATTCCGAGGAGTCCAAACGTCGCCAGCGTCGTCGAGAGCCGGCGAGATATGTTGCGAACTTCAAGGACGAGACGCTAGCCGGCTGGTGAACAAGGAGGAGGATTGAAATGAGGTTGAAAGACAAAGTCGCGGTTGTCACGGGAGCGGCTCGCGGAATCGGCGCCGCTTTTGCGGTCGGATTTGCAAAAGAAGGGGCGAAAATCGCAATCGGCGACATTCGAGACGGACAGCCGACTGTAGCCGCTGTTGAGGCAGCGGGAAGTCAGGCTCTCTACCTGAAGACCGATGTTCGAAAGCAGCAGCAGTGCGATGCGCTGGCGAAAGCCGCCATGGACCGGTTCGGGGCCATCGACATCCTGGTCAACGACGCCGGAATTCTGGTGCAAATGAAGCCCTTTTTTGAAGTGACGACAGAAGAGTTTATGCATGTAATTGAAACAAACGTTCTGGGGTGCTTCCACTGCATAAAGGCGGTCTTCCCCTACATGAAGGAAAAGGGCGGCAAAATCATCAATATATCCTCCTGCACGGTCTTCGAGGGCGTTCCGGGAATGCCTCATTACATCTCTTCAAAAGGCGCCATATTAGCCCTCACGCGCGGGATGGCCCGTGAACTGGGCGATTACAATATCAACGTGAATTCGATTGCGCCGGGCTTCACGCATTCCGAAGGCGGCGATGAATTTGACAGGATCAAAAAGTTTCCGGCCGCCCCCCTGGACGATCTTCAACTGCCCCAGCGATGTCTGAAAACGCCAACCTACCCGGAGCATCTTGTGGGAACGGCCATATACCTGGCCAGCGACGACAGCCGACTGGTGACAGGACAGCTGATCGCTCACGATGGCGGCCTGTCGATGCACTAGCAGTCCCTGAAGTTCGTTGTAAATATCAACGATCTACCGGCGGCGCTGGCAAGGCGGGCCGACGATGGAATATCGGGAATATTCCGATAAAATTCATGGCGGCTTGATCCACGCGGCGGAAGCCTATTGCGAAATCGTCTCCCGCAGCGCAAAATCGCGATGGCAGCAGACTCTGGACCACGACGACGCACGCGGGTTTCGACTTGCGCGCGTTGCCGTGGACCCGACCGGTTTTTAGGTCTATTTGACGCCGCAAAGAATGCGGAAGGAATCCCTGTCGAGCGGCGGAATTGTTTTGCGGCAATCGCCCGCTCTCCAGCGGCTTTCCTGCCGATTCGCTTATTTCACCAGAAAAATTAGCGAGAGCGGATCGATGCGGCTCCGGGAAAGACGCACGGTCCAATGAAGGTGCGGCCCGGTGGCGACTCCGGTCGCCCCCACTTTCCCGATCAAATCGCCGGTCTTGACCCGATCCCCCTCTTTCACCGAAAAAGCCGACATGTGTCCAAAATAGGAATACAAACCATAGCCATGATCGAGAATTACGGTATTGCCCGAGTAGTAAAGGTTCGCGGCCAACACGACGACGCCCGAATTCGGCGATTGTATAGGGGTTCCGGCCGCTCCCCTGAAGTCGACTCCCGAATGAGCGCTTTTCGGCTGCCCGTTATAGACGCTTCTTTTGCCGAAGGCGCTGATCACAACCCCCGGAACCGGGCGCAGAAAAGGCCCCTGCCATAGCTTTTCGAAAGTCGTCGAGGCGAAAATCGCGTCCACTCGTTCGCGTTCGGCCTGGATGCGTTTTAAAGCGTCGGCCGGCGGGGATACATACTTTTCATCGACTGTAAGGTTGCGAGTTGCGAATTGTTTGGATTTGATCTGAAGATCGATTTTTGCGGCGAGAATTTCCCCGTTTTGCGCAATGCCCTGCATCTTGGCTTCATAGAGCCCCGGCTTCGCGTCCAGGTCAATTCCCAAAAGCCCGGTCCAATTCAAGCCGGCGTCCTCGGCAAACCCGAAAAATTCGCGGCCGAACGCCTTTATCCGCAACTGCGCCAGCGGAATGGAGCTTTTAATCTGCAGAACCACCGCTTCCCCGGGCTGCAGCGATCGCTCCCGATGGCTGCACGTCATCGATGGATCCGAAGCTTTCAGCGTGCTTGCCGCAAACAAAAACAACAGCGTCAAAAACAGGAAACCTCGATCCTTGGAAAACCGATTGGGAAATGCTTTCAAAGCGCCTTTCAATTCCCCATCCTCCCTTTCGGCGCCGATTGCCGGCAAATTCCGCCGAAACTGCAATTTATCCATTCGGGATTTCCTCGTCCTGAATTCGCTCCCTTTTCAAACGGACATAGTATCGGACGTTGCTCACCAGGAATATCGCCAAAGCCACCGCCCAAACGATGGTGTAGATCAATCGGCCCCACGGGAAACCCGGATTCAACAACGCATCCGGGATGACGCTGATCGACGGATCGGCCGGATCGTAGGCGATCCCAATGGAGGCGCCGGCCTTGAGCACCACATACTTGAAGCTCGCCGGGTTGCAGGCGAACTCGAACGCCTCGTTTTGCCCTTGGTATCGGCGCCCATCGACGACATACGTATACTCGACGACAGGGCAGAATCGGCGCTCTCCTGTTTCGATCGCCCGGCCTATGGATTTCCAGGAACTTGAAACGACCTTGCCCTCTGCACCGGGCCATTTCATTATTTGCCGGTAATGACCGGAAGATCTGATCTGTAGCGGCAGAGGCATCGGAGGTTTATTGAAAACAAGCAGCGCGATTAAAAGAAAAAAAACGGCGCGGTAGAACCAGGAATTCCATTCGAGAAACGCCTCTTTATTCATATACCCTCCGCCTCCCGGCGGACCCGGCCCAAGGCCGCGTCCGCTCTTCGGCTCCCATGCCCCTCATGCCCCTAATCCTGGTACGGCGCCGGGGGAGGAGGCTGCATAACGTTGATTGCATACTGGCTGTATGGCATATGATAGGTGGTGGGTTTGTCCGGCCGGTTCAACGGATTTCCACGGATGCTGGCGGCAGCAGGCTCTTCTCTCCAGCCTTTTTCATAGGGGCACATAAAGGTCATTCGGTAGGCAAAGTGCCAGAATTTCCATTGCGCCTCTTCCTTCACATACTCGACGTCGTATTTTCCCAGGCATAAAAACTGTTTGAAAACGCCGGCGTTGGCCGCAAACGAACAGATTCCGTGCGAATGCCAGACTCCTTTGGCGAGGCTCCGCTTTTTGTTCATTTCAATAACGGGATTGACGGTCATGTGGATCGCCAAAAAGCCCTGCGTCTTCTGCATTCTGTTCGCGTCGAACACTTCATTCCAAAACCTTGTAATGCTCTGAATCCCTTCATAGACTCCGCTGTCTTCGATCTCCATCGTGACGCCGGGCGTCTTTTGAGCGAACAGAGAGGGCACTTCGGAATTTCTGCCGATGTGGTACAGGTGCGAATAAAGAGACATGAGTTTCCAGATTTCCAAACAATCCTTAGCCCAGGCGTTTTCATCCACCTGTTTTTTGAGCGCGAGGACTTCGTTTTCCAGCTCTTTCAGGGTCATGGACATCGTTTCCCTCCTGTTTGGACTTTAGCAATCTGAGGCGATTGCCTAGGACGGCCATGGCAATCCCAGCCGCCAAAAGCTTCGGGCGCCGGGCTATCCGGTCATTTATTTTTGTATTGGATCAACTCAAAGCAATTTCCCGCATTGTCGCGGACAAACGCAAAAGCAACGCCGGGAGTGTCCACCGGCGCCATAGCTATTTCGGCGCCTTTTGCCTTCAGTTCTTCAACGGCGGCCGAAACGCTGGGCACCTGGAAAGCAAAGTGCGCCAAGCCCTGCACGCGCAAGTCGGCGGATGGATCGCGCCGGTGCTCGGGCAGCGGTTTGGCGCCGGCGACCTGAAACAGTTCAATATAGCAATTGCCGCGTTTGATGTGCACGATGTTCATGTCGTCCTGCTTCATTCGAGCGACGATTTCGAAACCGAGCATTTTCCCATACCACGCAGCCGATCCCTCGGCGTTTGGAACGCTGAGGCCGATGTGGTGGTGCGATATTTCGAAGCCGACGCGGCTGATCTGTGCAACCGTTTCGGAGCTGTTTGCATAAAAGCCCATGACAAGCGTCAAGGCGACAACCCATCCGCCCCATTCTCGCTTCATTCCGATGCCTCCCAAATCCCTGGCGTCTGTTTTGGAAATTCATTCGCATCGCGGAATCCGCAGACCGAATCAATCCACTTCCCTGTCTGCGGCCTTGATTCCTTCGTCATCGCACGCGCGTTGAATTGCCGGACGACGTCCGCCGTTGCATGGAATCCATTGTACTACGGGAGGTGAATTATACAGGAACGGGAAAACAATCCGCCTGTTCCTAACAGCGTTTCATCGAAAAAGCAAAACAGCGGGGCGCCCTCGACAACGCTACTTCCTGGCTATTGACATGGATCGGATCAATCCGGAAAAATATTCGCTGGAGATGATCGCATATTCGATTTCCACTCTCTTCCCTTCCAAATCCCTGCATGGTTGAAAATCCGTTTTCGCAGCCGCGCCGGACGATTTAAATGCGATTTTGAAGTAGTTGTCCGCATACAGGATTTTCGGCTTGCCGCCAGTTTCAAGAACCAGCTCCATGCTGGATGCAAAATCGCATTTCACCGATCGGACTGTTCCTTCAATTCTCACGGCCGGACCCGGCTTTACTGAAGCAATCCTTGCAATTTCCTCCCGGCGCTTCTTCTCTATTTCAGCGGATGCATCGATCCGCGCTTCCTCCGGCCTGGATTCCGGACTCTTCTCTTCCGTTTCGCTGTCTTCCTGTTTTTCAGCTTCCTGCCTGATACGTTCTTCGGCCTGCTCTTTCATGCGTTTCATTTCAAGCTTCTGTTCCCGGACTTTGCTTATCCAGGCAAAAAACGATTCCGCCTGTTTCCGGTCGTTTTCTTCCCGGGCTATGGCCGCAATGTGCCGCCCGTATTCATAGGCTTCGTCGATCTGGTCCATTGCAGCCAGGATGGCGGCTATGTTTATCTTGTGAACCAATATGCCGGGCTGCAGGGATTCCGCCTTCTTTGCAAATTGGAGGGCTTCGACATGCTTCGATTTTCGCCGGAGCAATTGAGAAAGTTCGCCGTACGCAGGAGCGAATTCCGGATTGACCGTGACCGCTTTGCGCAAATACCTTTCCGCCAAATCGGGATCGCCGTTTTGCAGAGTGATCGCCTGCGCCGCATAAAAATTAGCCATGCAGCTTTCGGAATTCAAGTCCGCCGCCGCCGCAAAATATTTTCTTGCCTCCTCCCGATTATCCAGCCTCAAAAAAAGCTGCCCCATCGCCTCATTGGCCCGGGCATTTCGCGGATCCAGTTGTAAAGCCTGTCCAAGCGCCGCTTTGGCCTTATCCGTCTTGTTTCGGAATGCCAGAAGCTCGCCGCGCAACGCGAGAGACTCGGCGGCGGAAAGCGCGCGCGCCTTGTATTGATCCCCCTTCGTTTCGAGATTCGCCGGGACTTCGAAGTAGGCTTGAGTCGGCAATTGAATGTAATTCGTCAGGGCGCTTTCCAAAGCTTTCAAATCGCCGAAAGCGCGTTTTGCCGCGTCCTGCTCATCGACGCCGTTCCGGACCATCGCGATAAAAGCCGTCAACTTTTTCGAATGCGCCCGGTTATCCCCGACAATGAGGTAATGAACAAGAATCCATGATTGAAGATAAAATTGCGATGTTTTCTCCTGCTGCCGGTAATAAGGCGATTCGTGCGTCGCCGACATCAGAGTCGACAGCGGGATCAGAGGCATGCTCCGCAAAGTTCCAATCGCTTCAGATTGCGCTTTGCCGACGAAGGCAAGATCGTCGGAAAGCTCCGAGCAGGCGAAGAATTCCGCCAGCCCTTCGGACAGCCACAAGGGGAGCTTTCCATAATTCAGATCCGTGATCATGTGAACGTATTCGTGGTAAATCACATGATAAGTCTGATCTGGAGGGGCGTCGAGGCGAACAACCACCAGTTGCCGCTCCGGCCCGGACAGGAACAAACCGGCTTTTTTTGCAGCGCCTTTTTCCTGCCGCTCATCGGCGAGCAGCGCTTGGAAGGTTTTTTCGTCTTTCGCTGCAAACACTGTCAGCGGAGTCGCCGGGTCGACTTGGCTGTCGACCATCACGGTCTGAATGAGCAATCGAAATTGCTCGAACAATCTTGCCGTTCTCCTGGCCTGTTTCACCGAAGAATTGCTGATCACGATAAAATGGGGGCTTTGGACTTCCGTCCAGATTTCTTCGCCGGCCGTGCAGAGCGTCGTGAGGCAAAACATGAAGACATGCATCAAAATTCCGCGCCTTCTCCAATGCATCATCGGCTCTCTTTCTCCGCAACCGGAAACGCATTTCTGTTTATTGAGAATGCCCTTCTTCGCACAGGTTGTTTTCGGATCTTCGCGCCGTGAAGGAAAGCCGCAAAGCCGTCCCTTCTCGCCGTCAATCATTTGAATATCTCGGTTTTCTTCAACCGATCACGAATACGGTGCAGCTGCGGGCGCCGTGGGCGCCAATGACCAGGGACTGCTCTATGTCGGCAGTTTTTGAAGGCCCCGAAATAAAAAGACCGAAACTTCCCATATTGATCCGCGCATAAGCTTCCTGCATGTTGTGGACAATCTCGCCGGCGCTCACCGTCAAAGCGAGATGCTGGGCGATCACGAACGCCGCCCGATGGCGCCCCAAAGCGCTTCCGGGAACCCAAACGGAGGCGTTCTCGGCGACGCCGAACTCGCCGGGCAAAACGACGAAGTCCAGATCCTTCAGGTCGTGAGGTTTTTCGAATTGCGAACAATCAAAAGTCGACTCGCCGACGTCCGGGACGAAAGACGCAATCCACCGGGCGCTTCGATATGCCTCAAGATTTCGCAAGCGCGCATCCGCCTCCTGAACTGTCGCCACGCACTCGCACGTTCCGCCGACGATCGCCGACGTTTCGGCGAACTTCGCAACGGGGTCGTCAAATACAATGCCTTTGGGATGCGCCGGTTTCGGCGTTTCGGGCGCGCACGCCGCCCGAAGCGCTCTCAGGATAGCGTCGCGGCTGTTCATTCAGGCTCCTCCCGAATCAGGTCCCGAAAGCTTTTTCGCGGCATGGGCGGCAATTCGCGGCTTCTGCACCAGACGTTCCAGGGACCATAGACCAGCGCTCTTGGCAGCCTCGGGACGACATGCCGAATAAGCTTCCCGCCCATTGAATAAGCCCACGTTCGCGACAACCCAAAACCCAACGCCGCCAGAGCCGCGCGTTTCCAAACCGGCGTCAGACGCTTGCGGGAAAGAGACTGTCTCATTTCATAAAGCTGTCGATGCAAGTCCACCTTAACCGGACAGACGTCCGAGCACGATCCGCACAGACTCGATGCAAACGGCAGCGATGCATGCGCACTCGGAGATCCATGGGCGCCGAGAATCGAGCCGATGGGCCCCGGGATGGCGTATTCGTAGCTGTGCCCTCCGGAACGGCGAAAAACCGGGCAAGTGTTCAGGCAGGCGCCGCAACGGATGCAGCACAGCGATCGCCGGAAAAGTTCGTCGGCCAGTAGACGGCTGCGGCCGTTGTCGACGATCACGACGTGCAGCTCGCCGCCGGCTATCGGCCCGTTGAAATGCGTCGTGTAGGCGGAAGCCGGCTGGCCCGTCGCGCTGCGCGCCAAAAGCCTGGTGAACACGCCCAAGTCTGCTGTATTCGGCAATATTTTCTCAACGCCCACGCAGGCGATGTGCAGCGGCGGGAGGCTTGTCCCCATATCGGCGTTGCCCTCGTTCGTGCAAACCACAATGCCGCCCGTCTCAGCGACGGCGAAATTCACTCCCGTCAAACCTGCATCCGCGTTCAGAAATATTTCTCTCAGGTGGGCCCGCGCAGCTTCGGTGAGATATTTTGGATCGGACGCGCCGGCGGCGGTCCCGATCTTTTCGTGGAATAATTCACCGATCTCCTCTTTTTTCAGATGAATTGCCGGCAGCACGATATGGCTGGGCGCTTCTTTCCGGAACTGAACGATGCGTTCGCCCAAATCGGTGTCGGCGACGTCAATTCCGCGCGCCTCGAGATAGGGATTGAGCCCGCATTCCTCGGTGAGCATCGACTTGGACTTGACCAGACGCTTCACCCCATGATCCGCCAGTATAGCGTACACAATACGGTTGTGTTGCTCCGCGTCCGCCGCCCAGTGGACCGCAATCCCGCTGTCAAGGGCGTTCTTCTCGAATTCCTCCCAATAGTCGGCCAGGCGGGACAGGGTGTGCATCTTGATCCCCGCAGCCGCCGTGCGAAGCTCTTCCCATTCCGGAACGCTTGCAGCCTGCCGGTCGCGCTTCAGCCGGACAAACCATAAAGCTTCGTCGTGCCAGTGGACCCGCGGGTCGTCGGCGACGTATCGGGCGGCTTTCGCGGAGTGTCCATTCATGAAAGATTCGCTCCTTCCAGAATCTGGGCGACGTGCATCACGCGAAGCGGCGCTTTCTGCCGTTTGATGATCCCCTCCAGGTGCATGAGGCAGGAAGAATCGTACCCGGCGATGATTTCCGCTCCGGCCCGCAGGTGGTCCGCCACGCGATCCCTCCCCATGAGAGATGAAACCGCCTCTTCGAACACGGCGAACGAGCCTCCGAAACCGCAGCATTCGTCCGGCCGCGAAAGTGAAACCAGCTCAATTCCCCGCAGCGGTTCGATCAGCGAGCGCGCCTTGTTGAAAGACTTGCCGACAAGTTCCGAGGATTGGGCCAGTCTCAATTCCCTCAACCCGTGGCAGCTCATGTGCAGCCCGACGCGATGCGGAAACTCTCCCTCCACCGTCCGAACGCCGGCGACATCCGTCAAATATTCGCACAGCTCAAAGGTATTGGCGCGAAGATGAGAAAAGCCCGACTTTCCCTCCAGCCATCGCGGGTAATGGTTGCGGACCATCGAGACGCAGCTTGCCGACGGCGCCACCACGCAGTCGTACCCGCCGAAGATTCGCAAAAACTTCTCGGCGCACGGCCGGGCGGCGTCTTCCATCCCCGAGTTTGCCATCGGCTGCCCGCAGCATGTCTGCTCGCGCGGAAACTCGACCTTCAGCCCCAGCTTTTTCAAAATGCGCAACGTCGCCAGTCCCGCTTGCGGATAGAACTGATCGATGAAGCAAGGAACGAATAGACCCAGGGTAGGCATAGCATCCCAAAATACGGCAAGCTCAGCCGCAGCTCGATTCAATCCCGGAATATTCACGAATGTCCAGAGCGAAGCGCCGCGGCGGAAGCTTCATGAATAATCCTCCATGAAAGACCGCCTGAATATTCCGGCGCCTGGCATCGAAACACGCGGAGTATATCATCAAGATTGGGGCTGCATTCAATTTTTCAAACCGTCTTATGTATAATGGAAGAAACGACTTTTTTCTTGAAACCGCGGATCGCCGGATCGATCATCTGAGCGCTCCGGAAAACGCTTTCCAACCTGGCGCATTTTATTTAAAGGAGAAACACGATGGAAGTTTCAGAAGCGATTCAGATGAGGGCTACGATACGACGATGGAAACAGCAGCCGGTGGAAAAAGAAAAAATCATGAAGGTTTTGCAGGCAGGCAGAAGAGCGCCGTCGTGGGGGAATGTTCAACCCTGGCGATTTGTGGTCGTTCAAGACAGGGCGAAGGTTGAAGCGCTGGCGAAATTAGCCGGAGGGCAGCCGCATATCAGCACGGCGCCTGTCGTCGTTGTCTGCTGCGGTTTTATCGAAGCCTTTTCCAAAAAAATGCACCGGGACTCCTTGAAGCAGCTCATCGAAGCGGGCGTAATGGATTGGCCGGACGAATTGCTGGATAATGTAATCCTGGGCAGCGATCAATTTGCCCCGTATCGGCTGGGCGAACAGGCCATGACGATCAAGGCCGGCGAACAGATCATGATAGCCATCGCCTTCATGACTCTGGAGGCTTTGCACCAAGGACTGGGAAGCTGTTGGGCGGGCGCCATTTCTCCTAAAGACGTCCATGCGGCGCTGAACTTGCCGAAAAGCTGGTTTGTGCACGACTATTTGCTCTTGGGATATGCGGATGAGAATCCCCGGCCGAGGCCGCGAAAGCCCTTCGACGAACTGGTTTTTTGGGAAAACGTAAAACAATAAATTTGGACGCGGGAAAAAGGTGCGGCGGCCGGAAAGGACGCAGGCGTCAGAACTGCGATCAATCCTGGACGATACAGGCATTTTTGTCGTCAAGTTTGCGCCGCCCTTCCAGGGTTCTGCAGGCGGCAATTGCCGCCGGAGACTCGCAAAACGCTCGCCTTCCCGCCTGAGCGGCTAAACAAAGCGTGCGCGATTATGCGATGCGCTTATTTTCTGCCAAGAAAGACCACGGACATCCGGCAGGCCTCACAGTCGAACTTCAAGAGGTACCGGTGATGCGCGTCGCTGAACTGCAGCGGCACCCTGAGCTGGCGGCGCATTCGGCCAAACCGGGGGCAAGCGTCCAGCTCGTACCGCAAACAGAACCTGGTCCGCATGACTTCCCTTCCCGCCGTATCTGAAAGCGTTTCAAAAGCGGATTCCAGAACTTCCGCCCCGTGACGCTTGTAGAAACGCCGGGCATATTTGTTGAAAACATTGGCGTGAAAATCGAGATGCTTTTCTGGATAGGGAGCGCTGCCCGGCGCGCGAGGCGCCGTCGCTTGCAGACGTTTTTCGAGCCGGATGCTTGCGAGTCGGGCCAAAACATCCCGTTTGACGCCGTTCAAAAAAGATATGGGATAAAAGCCGATGCGGCCGGCTATGGTCAGCTTCTCCACCCTAAAGGCAGTGTCGCCTGCGCTTGAAATGTGCTTTTCAATCTGCTCCCTCATTTTGGATGGATTCCCGGGCTCTTCATACGGCACGTTGCGAATCAGATTTGCTTCAGTGCCATCTTCGTCTCTGACGGCAATACGGACAGCATCCCCCTCATGATTGAAATCCATCTCGACGCCGATTCGCCTTCGGCTGGAGACCTTCTGAAGCATGCGGTTCAGCGCGATGTTGTAGTTTCGATATAGGGTCATCCCTTCCGCCAGTCTCTTCATTTTATTTGGGAAAACCTTAAAATTCTCGACCCGTTCCACACGGAAGCCGGAAAGCTCTCTCTCTTGGGTGAAAAAGAAAAGCCCGTCTCCGTTTTGCAGGTCCGCACAGTCGGCGGTAAAAAATCCATTCCCCAGACGGACAACGGCTCCGACAGGCTGGCCGACGGACTTCGGCGTGTCCATGGAAGAAATTTTTTCTTGCCGGCCCGAGACAAAGTATCGGGTAAATCCTCGATTGAAAGTTTTGGACGGATCCGGAGAAAAAGATAGTTCGCTTTTCCCCGAACTGCTGCGGCGATATCCCGGATGGTCGCGGATGAATTCGTCCAGCGTCCGGCTATAGGCCGCCGTGACGTTTTTAACGTAATCGATTTCTTTATATCTCCCCTCGATCTTGAAGGATGTGATTCCGGCGGCTGTCAGGGCCGGGATGTCGTTTATAAGATTGAGATCCTTCAGCGACAGCAGAAACTTTCCGGACAGAATTTTCTTTCCCTCGCCGTCCGTCAGAGTGTACCGGGACCGGCAGGGCTGGGCGCAGACGCCGCGGTTTCCGCTTCGCCCCGTGGCCGCCTGGCTCATGTAGCACTGGCCGCTGTAGGAGACGCACAGGGCGCCGTGGACGAAGCATTCCAGTTCAACGTGCGTCTCTTGACGGATCGCGGCGATCTCTTCGATCGAGAGTTCCCTCGCCAGGATGACCCGTTGGAACCCCACGGCTTCAAGGAACCGTATTTTATCCGGAGTGTCGTTGTGCATCTGAGTGCTGGCGATAAGCGGTATGGGAGGGAGGTTTGTCTCCAGAAGCCCCGCGTCCTGGAGAATCAGTCCATCGGCGCCCAGATCATAGACCTGGCGGATGACATCGAGGGCTTCGGGGATTTCTTCATCCGAAAGAATGGTATTGACGGCGACATAGACCTTTGCATAGTAGAGATGCGCATGCCGGATCAACCGGGAAATATCGCGGATGCTGACGCCCGCGTTGGCCCGGGCGCTGAATTTTGGGGCGCCGACATACAAGGCGTCCGCGCCATGATCGATGGCGGCGATGCCGATATCGGCGTTGCCGGCAGGCGCCAGAAGTTCCAAGGATGCCTTCATAGGAAAAGGATACCTGATCCCGGCCGGGATTTTAGCGTCTTTTCTCGAAAAACGCCGCCAGGATCCTCTTCGCATCATCGAGAGAAGCGTAAGCGGCGGTCTGTATTTCGGGATTGCCGGCGATCATTGCGGAAAGAGGCCGTTCGGACTTATGCAGGCACAAAACAGGCTTTTTCATAGCTGCCGCGCACCCAATTTCGTATCCCACGCCCAGAGACGGAACTGAAACCTCGGCCACCAGAAGATCGCAGACAGCCAGCCATGCCATGTCTCTGTCATAGATTGAACGGTCGCTGGGCCCATCGTCTCCGGCTTCCGTGAGGGATCGATCGCCGACATGCTCCGTCAGCACTTCGCCGAAACAAGACAGGCATTCGATCAAAGAATGATAGACCGCGGCGTCCACCCGCCCTCCCCGGATCGATCCGGCAAAATAAATTTTCATAAGTTGCGCACAAAATAGAAAATGGCCACTACAATGCCGATGAAGACGACCGTCCATCGCAAAGTATCCGGTTGGATGCGGCCGGCCAGGCGGCCGCCGATGGTCCCGCCAATCAAGGCGCCGGCGGCCATCACGAGCGCAATCGGCCAGACGATCTTGCCTGAGAAAATAAAAAGGACGGCGGCCGCTCCATTGGCGCCGAAGGCTACGGTCTGCTTGATCGCGTTCAATCTTGTCAGGGAATCGTTGATCATCAATCCCAGCAGCGACAGGATGACAACGCTCATCGCGACTCCGAAATAGCCCCCATAAATGGCAGCCAGACCGACCAGAACAACCGTCCAGATTTCGGATTTGGACCTGGGTTCATACCGGATAGAGCGCCGGACCAGCCACATTCGAATCACGCCCTGAACCGCAAGAAGGCATGAGCCGATCAGGATCAAAAACGGCGCCAAAGACATGAAAGCCCGCTCCCCGGTGCGCAGCAGCAGGATGCTGCCAGTCAATCCCCCGATGGCGCTCGCACACAAAAACAGCCAGAACCTTCGCCTCTGACCGGCTAAATCTTTAAGCTGCGCAACGATCCCCCCGATAAATCCGGGGCATAGCGCAATGGTATTGGTTACGTTCGCCGAGATAGGGGAAACGCCTATGGCCAGCAGCAGGGGAAATGTGATCAAGGTGCCGCCGCCGGCGAGCGCATTGATTGCGCCTGCCGCGACTGCAGCCAGAGCCGCCATCAGGAAATCCAATCCATCCAACATAAGGCCATCAGCATAGTACAGATAAGGCTTTGCCACGTGAACAATCTCGTTCTTTTCCTCGAAAAAAAATGTTAATTTTGAAGGTTTGGGAGATAAAGATCATGGGAAATATTCTGCGCTCACTGCCGATCGGCGAAAAAGTGGGCATCGGTTTTTCGGGCGGGCTGGATACTTCAGCGGCAGTGGCATGGATGAAAGAAAAGGGCGCGCTCCCCTATGCGTACACGGCCAATCTGGGCCAACCGGACGAAACGGATTTCGAGGAAATCCCGCGCAAGGCATTGAATTATGGCGCAGCGCATGCGCAGCTGATCGACTGCCGCGAACTGCTTGTCCGAGAAGGCGTCGGGGCGTTGATGTGCGGCGCATTTCATATCGTCTCGGCCGGAAGAAAATACTTCAATACTACGCCTCTCGGCCGTGCGGTCACCGGCACCACACTGGTCAAGGCGATGATGGCCGACGGCGTTTCGATCTGGGGAGACGGTTCGACATACAAGGGCAACGACATTGAACGCTTCTACCGCTACGGACTGCTGGTCAACCCGTCGCTGCGCGTCTATAAGCCCTGGCTGGACCGCAGCTTCGTCGACGAACTCGGCGGACGCAGGGAGCTGAGCGAATGGCTGGCCGATCGAGGCTTTGACTTCAAGGCTTCTGCTGAGAAAGCCTACTCCACCGACGCCAATATCTGGGGCGCAACCCATGAAGCCAAAGACCTCGAGTTCCTCAACAAAGGCATTTATATCGTGCAGCCGATCATGGGCGTCCGGTTCTGGGACCCGGCGGTGGAAATCAAGAATGAAGAAGTGCGCGTCCGGTTCGTCGAGGGAGTGCCGGTCGCCATTAACGGCGAAGAACTTGACTCGATTGCGCTGGTTTTAAAGGCGAATGAAATCGGAGGGCGTCACGGCCTCGGCATGAGCGACCAGATTGAAAACCGCGTGATTGAAGCCAAAAGTCGAGGCATTTACGAAGCGCCGGGCATGGCGCTGCTGCATATCGCCTATGAACGCCTGATCAGCGGCATCCACAATGAAAGCACCATCGAAAACTACCACGTGATGGGACGCCGTCTCGGCCGTTTCCTCTATGAAGGACGCTGGTTTGATTCCCAGGCGCTGATGATCCGCGAAGCGCTGCAAAAATGGGTGGCCAAGGCTATCACCGGCGAGGTCGCACTGGAACTCCGGCGAGGCGACGACTACTCCATACTCGACACCACGAGCCCCAACCTGACTTACAGGCCGGAGCGCCTCACCATGGAGAGCAGAAAGGCCGAGTTCGGGCCCGAAGAGAGCAGTTACGGAGAATTCGGGCCGGAAGACCGCATCGGCCAGCTGCACATGCGAAACCTCGACATAGCCGATTCGCGGGACAAGCTTTCTGTCTATGCCAAAGCGGGGCTTATCAGCATTACCGGAGTCAAAAGCGCAGGCTTTCTAACCTATTCAGGCGAAAGCGAAGAACCGCAGCCCCGCTCTGACGCCGATAGAGAAGAGAATAAGTAAAGTCTGGTATGCGCGGGGGATCCGAAGCCGACGATCTTCCCTCTAAGCGGACGCCGCGGCGGCACTGAGAAAACAGGTTCGGGCTGATCGGGAAAACCTTAGAGGTCTTTACGCCGGTGGAACATCATCCGGGAGTGCTCCGAACGCCACCGATAGCAATCCTTGACTTCATCGAAGGTCATGAGCGCCCATGGCGCCATCAAGGAGATCCCGTTCTTGCCGAACACAAGATCGTCCGCGATGTATACCGCGGTATGGAAAAGAGCGCCCCTTTCGTCGATGAACGCCACAACATCTCCAAACGCCAAATCGGATTCAACGGTGAAGTAGTCCTGTTTGAGCGTCTTGAGGGCAAACTCGTCATCCAGGTAGCGGTCGTCGGGATTCGCCAGGAAGAAATTGAGGGACGTCCATAGGCAGTTGGCCGCCAAACGATTTTCAAGGTCCCGGCGATTCGGGTAGCAATAAAGATGGTTCTGCGCAAACGGCGGCAGCAGGTGGATCACGTCAATGAACCGGTCGGGTCCGCCGCCTGCGGCGGATTCAAGCAGCGGCTTTATTTGAGTGCTTCGGCCGCCACGACCCCAATATTCAACCAACGCATTCAAGTCGGACTCGCGGCCGATCGACAGGCGCGCAATCACGGTCGGCTGCTGATAAAGGGACTTGTAGAGCCGCCGCAATTCTTCCGGATCGCCGATCTCCGACCGCACAAGCTCGATATCCGAGAAAAGCATGTATCCGTCATTCCGGTAAATAAGCGGTTCGATCAGCCGCCGCGTTTGGGGAGAAATCAGGTTCGGATTGAGCCACTCTTCGAAACTCTTTTCGGGATATCGGAACGCCTGGTTCTGATCCAAATTCAGTTCGCTCCTGGCAAGCAGGTTATAAATGCGGGCGCGGGTTTGTTCGGGGAGCGCGCGCACCCAAGCCGGATCCGGCGAAAGAACGATGCCTGAAATCCTCGGTTCGGAGCGTGCGCGAGACAGCAGTCCTGCAGAGTCGGAAGCCGGCACGCCGGCCGACTGAAGCATGTGTGAAACCATGCCGGCGTTCGCGCCTGGAAAAAACCATGTGGGCGTTGCCATAAATCTTCGATCGGTGAACACAAGCTCCATCGGCGGGGATATGACGATGGGAACCAGCGACAAGTCTCCCCATCGGCCGCTGCTCGCAGACTTTGTCGGGGCGACGGCGCCGACGTTGAAATAAGCCGGGCGCACCGACCGGAGCCAGGTGGCGGCCAGTCCGAACCATGGCGCAATCATGACTGTCGCCAGCGCAATAAGCCATGGCCGCGGGATGGCCCAATAGGCAATGGAAGTGTGAACGGACTTCGAATCGTCAGATTTTTTCATTGCAGCAGAAACCACCGAACATGAACATTCGCTCAGCTATCGGAACAGGAACGTGAACCCGATCAAAAATCGCCCTGCACACCAGACACCAATGAGAAATACACCTGATTTCAGAGATTGTTTCACACTAATTTTCGGATATCACGCTATCGAAACTTAAGAGGTTCAATTTAATAGAGTTGCAAGCGAAGAGCGCGGGGGGCCAAACCGTCCGTTTTTATCGTCGGGGCGGCTTTGTGGATGCCGCGAGACGCTGCGGCTGCAGGCTGCTTTTTGCGCCGCGCACCATCACCGCATAGTCCAGGGTTTGGCCGGGCAGCGCCACTTTTTCGCCCGGCTTGAAGCTGCGCTGCCATAGTTCAGCATAGGCCCGATTGAGCATGGGATCGCGCCAGACGAACTTCGACCCGCGGGACTTGAATCCAGCGGCTGCAAGCGAACTGCGCATGGCGTCTGCGGCCATTCGAACGTCAGGATCGGGCTTTTTGAGCGTGACGGTCGGAAAATCGCCGGTAGAGAACATCACATAAACAGTCGCTCCGCTGACTGAGGGATTGATGCGGAACTCAAGGTCGGTCTTGAGTTCGGGATTGCTCGTCCGTCGCGTGGCGATCCAGGCGGCGCCCTCGACATCCTGCGGCAGAATGTCGAATGTATTGTCCGAAGAACCATCCACGTCGATATAAACAGGCCCCTGCGACTCGACGGGCCGGTCGATGAAATACGCCGGATTCGAAGGATTGGAGCTGCGCAGATCCTGAACCATAGCAGCCGTTTCAGGCGCATCCGCCGGCTTCTGGTAAACGATCATGCGATCGCTGCGCCCGCGGCCGTCCGCGATTTCGATGACGTTCTTCCCAGGTTTCAGCGGCGTGTTCCAGAAAAAAACGTTCGCCACCGGGATGCCGGATATCAGCTGGTTCTTGAACATGGCGTCCGGCAAGCGATAGTCGCCATTCTTGACTTTCGGATAAACGATGCCGTTAAGCGTCAACTGGAGTTCATCGGCGTTGGAGTAGGCCTTGATTCCGTTGTCTGGGTCGAAAGCGCGCAGAAAGTGATGGCGTCCGCAAAGATGCACCACCGGCGCCGCCGGATTGAAAAAGGCCTTGAACAGGAAAAAAATATCTTTGGACATGCCCGCAAGCGTCATCAAACCTTTGGTGTTGCGGTTCTGTTTGAATTTAAGGTTGTAGAATTCGCGAAAATTCCACCAGAGAAACATCGGGCGGTTCGCAACGTCATTGCGGCAGACAACCTGAAGCCGGTATTCCGCAAACATTTCCGAATACTCTTCCGGCTCGTACTTGTCGACCGTGAATTGGATCGCGCCATAAGGAACATGGTGCGTAATCCAGTCGCCCGACCCGGTCTCGGCGACCATGTCGTTATGCGGAGATTTGGTGAAGTCGGTGTAAGGGCCGCCGGTGTACCAGCCGTCGTAGGTGTTGTAAGCGACAAAATCGCAGTTTTTGAGCTGCTGATCGCCCGTGGCTGCGTATGTTACAAGCCGCGTCGGATCCTCTTCCTGCCGGATCAGGTCGGCGTAATGGCCGGCCGCTTCCAAAACGGTCTCGTTCCCCGCGCTCCAGAACAGGATGCTCGGATGGTTCCAGTTCTGCCGAACCATCTCGCGCGTCAAACGCTCTCCATCGGTTGTAACAGACTTCTCCTCGTTTCCCGGACCGGTCCAGAGTTGTCCTGCGTAGCCGTTTTCGGCCCATACGACCATGCCTCGCTCGTCGGCGATGTCGTATTCCAGGCGGCTATGCGGGTAATGAGCCAGCCGCACCATGTTCGCGCCCAAATCCTCCATCCACTGCCACTCGCGGCGCATATCGTCGTCGCTAACGGCATTCCAGGCATATTCATTCTGCGCATGCTTGTTGACGCCGCGAAACTGCACTTCCCGTCCGTTCAGAAAAAAACGATTGTTCCGAATGGCGATAGTTCGAAAACCGATTCTCTCCGTCACAATGTCGCGGATTTGTCCTCCGGTCAGAATCTCCGTGCGAACCGTATAGAGATTCGGACGCCCGATGTCCCAAAGCTTCGGATCGGCGATCCTTCCGACGGCGTCGATCGTCCCCGTATCGCCGGCTTGGATTGTCTGCCTGGCTTCAAACCGGAGGCAAGCTTTTCCGTCGGGATCCGCCACCGAATGCCGAACAGTCGCCTCGACAGGCGACGCCAGCGGATTGCGCACAACCGTCCGCGCGCCAAGATCGGCGCCGTCGCCGGCAATAGTGCCGGGAGTCAGATAAACGCCGTCCGAACCCATGTCGGGATAGATATGAACCTCGCCCGTTTTCACCAGCCAGGCCTTGCGAAACATGCCGCCGTTGACGTAGTAGAGCGTCGACCGCGAGAAGCAGTTCTGCACCTCGTCGTCGCGGTTCGTCACCCGCACGTCGATCGTGTTTGGCCGCCCCATTTTCAACGCCTCCGTCAGATCAAAAGCGAATGTTGAGAACGGCCCTCGGTGACGACCGACGTGAATGCCGTTGACATAGACATCCTTCACAGAGGCGGCGCCTTCCAGTTTCAGATAGATGCGGCGGTTGCGATCGGTCGCAGCCGGAGTGAAGGTTTGCCGGTACCAGCCTGCGGCATTGTCCGGCAGGCCGGATTGACGGAAGACGTGCGGGACCGCGACCTTCTTCCAATGCGCGGTTTTCGGCGGCGGGCCGGGCGTCGAAGAAGAATCTTCAGCAAATTCCCAAACGGCCAGGGCGACGGATTGCCGCGGCGATTTTGCGGCAGCGCCGAAAACCGAGCACAACCCGATTAAAAGGATGGGAAAGAGCAATCCTTTTAAAGTGAAATCCGCCAATTGATGCGGGATGCGTCTTTGGATGAAACGCCTTAAAGCTTTCCCGGCATCCCGGCATTTAAGAGCGCCGATAATTGTGCTGTCCATCTCCATCTCCAGAGATCCGCATGCGAACCAGCGTCGCATCCGGCCGGCTAAGTTTCACAATGAAGCAATCCGGAAGGAGCGCTTCACTTCTCCCTCGATTTGAGCGCCGAACGCAGCTTTTCGGCAAGCGACCCGAAGCTTTCGGAAGAAGGCGCCGAGCGGCCGGACCACTCGCGCACGTCTTCGGCCTCGCGGGCTTCCAGGACCGCCTTCGCGCTCAAACGAATGCGCCGGTTCGCCGCATCAACTTCCAGCACCACGACTTCGACGTCCGACCCGACCGGAAAAGTTCGCTGAATATCGCTTTCCTTCGCTACGCCGGTTTCACTCATCGGGATGAGGCCGGTGCGTCCCGGAGCCAGAAATACGAACACTCCGAATTTTTCGCATCGTTCGACCTTCCCTGTCAGGCGCGCGCCCGGAGCAATGACGAGTCGCGGGGCCGCAGTCCTGCCAGCGCCAGTTTCGCTGGCTCCGCCAGTTTCGCTGGCTCCAACGAGCGCCACGCCGATCCGTTTCTGTTCGCCGTCGACGGATAGAATCTCAAATTCGCCCGTCATGCCTGGCGCGATCCGATCCGACCAGCCTTTGGACCGTCCGGTCGGCGCGAATGTGGAAGCGTGCGCCAGCGCTTCAATGCCGGGCTCGAGCTCCACGAAAGCGCCAAACTCCGCGACGCGGGTGATCCGGCCGGAACGCAGCTGGCCTGTCTGGTACGCTTCCTGCGCCCGGGACCATGGGTCTTCGGAGAGCTGCTTCAGGCCGAGCGAAATCCTTTGCTTTTCCTCGTCGACGCGCAGAACCTTGACGACAACTTCTTCGCCCGGCTTGACGATCTCGGAAGGATTCGACACGCGAGACCACGACATCTCGGACACATGGATAAGGCCCTGGACGCCTGCTCCGAGATCGACGAAAGCGCCAAAGTCGCGGACGGAGGCGATGCGCCCGGTCAGTACGGCGCCGGGCGCGATTTTAGCGCGAACTTCGGCGGCGTTTGCCTGCTGCTCTTCTTCAAGGAGCGCGCGACGCGAAAGAACGATGTTGGCGCCGCCTTCCTTATATTCGATGATCCGGAATTGGTAGACATGCCCTTCGTGCACCGAGGCAGCGGCGCCGCGGACGTCGATCTGTGAAATCGGGCAGAAAGCGCGCAATCGGCCGATGCGCACCTCGTAGCCGCCCTTGATTTCCCGTTCGACTTTCCCTTCGACCGGCAAGCCGCTTTGAAAGGCGTCTTCCAGCTGCCGATCGTTCGCCGCCGATCTCGCCAGCATTCGAGAAAGCTTCAAGCCGCCGGACGTCGACACCACCATGGCCTGAATGCGATCGCCCAGCGAGACTTCGACCTCGCCATCGGCGTTTTTCAGTTCTTCAATCGCAATTGTCGCTTCGCCTTTGCCTCCGACGTCGACCAACGCCGCTTCCGGGCCGATGGCGACGATGACGCCCTCGGCAATATCCCCCTTTTCCAGACGTTTGGCTTGCTGGACCGAAGCCTCGAACATTGCGGCAAAATCTTCCTCAGCATCACTCACGGTACGCTCCTCCTCTTTGTTTCGCTCCAATTTCGCAGTAATTGTAGCACGAAGGATTCACTCTGAAAGCGCGCTACGCAAAAAAGCCCGGGCCGCGCCAGCAAGGCGTGAATTAAAGAGAGAAAACGGTTGCGCAGGAGCCTGGGTTTCTGCAATTATCCGCATACCCTGATCATTTCCCGGCCAGCCCCCCCCTGTAGAATTGAAATGCTTATGGACGATGACATCGCGATCGGTCATCTGGTACATTAAGGAAATAGAGTGGGAAAGCAGAAGCAAAAAGTTAATTGTTTCGGGAGGAAAAAATGAAATCTGCCAGATCTACCATTTTGATAGGCGTATTGATGGCGACTCTGGTCGCCGGGCTGGCGATTGCAGCCGCCCAAGCGCAATGGAAGGTTGTAGTGCCCCAAACGAACTTCGGGGATAAGTTGAGAGTAGCCGCATTTTTCAACGAGAGTTTTGGCCTTCATGGAGGGGCTGGAGACGTTGGCAAGGCTAAATACACCTCAGATGGCGGCAAAAACTGGGCCGCGGCCGACAGCAGCGGCGGTTGACTGTACTCCTTCGACATCGTAGATGTCCAAACAATCTGGCAATGTGGCATGAAGAATCTCAGTCTGAGCACGGACGGCGGCAAAACGTGGAAAACAATCACAGGAAAAGCCGGCGGCATGGGGTGCATCCTTGCCTTTGCAGACGCCCGGACGGGGTGGCTCGGCTTTGGCGATAAATTCGAGATGACCACGGATGGCGGCGCCAGCTGGAAAGAACTGGCTCTGCCGAAGGGCGCAAGCAAAGTAGCCGCAATTTCGCTCCGCACGCCGACGAACGGGTATCTGTTGGACGCAGCCGGCGTTCTGTACGCCACTCAAGATGGAGGCAAGACCTGGGCGTCGCAATCGTTGGGCCTTTCCAATCCGAGCATTTTAGGCTTCAGCAGCGGGCCATTCGTCAACGAGACTCCGCAGGCCGCCGTGCGTTTCACCGACTCAACCCATGGACTGGTCGTCCTGGGCCTTACGGGCAAAACCAGCCTGATCGCCCTGCGCACAGCCGATGGCGGCAAGACCTGGAAAGAGGAAAGCCTGTCTGCCGAATTGGGCAAACCCTACCTGTCGCGCGACGGCAAGTATTTGACGGTGAATCAATGGGGCAAGTGGGTTACGCTTCTGAAATACGAGTAGGCGAACTTTGCCGACAGGCGTGAGATTCGCCGGCCGCCTGAGAGGGCCCGATAAGGGAGGCGCGAGAATGGACGCCATTTCTTAGGCTTCCAGCCCCTCGCGCCTCTTTTCCGTTAAGGCGCGTTTTTGAGCAGCTGGAGCAAGTCTTCTATATCCTATTTCATCGTTTTGCTCAAAATTTTCAACCATTGTAACATGCTGAAGGATGCAACCCTGATAATGCGGCTTGATTAACATTATAATGGCTGATACCAAAAGGAAGTCGAGAAATCCAACTTCCTCATTTAACTACGGGGCCCAGATAGCGATCCAGCCAGGCGAGCGTTTCTCTTGCGAGTTCTGTTTGAGATACGTTATGCCCGTGCTCAGAAGCAAACAGCTTTTTGTTTTCTTTTGGCGTTCCAAGCAACTGAAAGAAAGGAAGCTGTGAAGTCTCATGTGGGAAGTGGTCATCATACTTCCCGCTGAGCAGCAGCAGCGGTGTTTTAATGCGTGGCAGGTAATGAATTTGTTCTACTTCCTGCGAAGAAGGAACAGGGAATAGGCCAGCTACAACGAGCACGCTGGTTTTGATCCTCGGCTCAACCGCAGGCATGATCGCCCCCAAGGCTCCGCCCCAACTGACTCCCATATAGGCGATCTTGCCGGCATCGATGTCTTTGCGTGTCTCCAGATAGTCGATGGATCGTCCAAGATCCTTGGCCCACATGATGACGTGTTCTTTGTATAAAATCGTATCCAATGGGGTATCGATAGTATAACTATCGCCGCGTTCAAATGTGCTTTTGTATATAGGCCACATAAGCGCACGGCCATCCTTCAAAATAAATTCCAGCGGCGCTTCCAATTTCTCACTGGAGCGTTCTTGAAGGACGCTTGACCCGGGGAAGCAGATTCCTACCTGGAAGGGGGGGGCGCCCTGTTTCGGAAGAAAAAGATAGGCTATCATCCGTTCGTTGCCATAAGCCGCATTAAATGTAATTTTTTCCCGCATCCAGTCCTCTTCTTCCTTCCTGGATTCAATCTTTGCATTGAGCGGCGTTTTATCGTAAGCATACTGCTTCAGGAAGTGAGCAAAAGTTTCATCCGAAACCTGCGGTTCGCTCAAAGGATCGCGAAAAGGGTTCTCGATCGCCTTCTCCAAATCAGCCTTGTGATGCTCCGATCCAGAATATTTGATGCATCGAAATCCATTGGTTTCGGATCGATCGAATGCCGGCTGAGTACTGACGGCGCTTATAAAGGTGTAATCGGGATCATTCCACCCGCCGCCCAGAATGAATCGCTGTCCGCGTGTAGTGTCGTTGTAACACCACTCGCGTACGTTGCCTGCAAGATCATAAATGCCAAAACGATTCATGCTCCCCGAAATCCCGACCGGGCGCGAGCCGTTGCCTGCAAGATTGCTCAACGGAATAATTTCTTGAGAGCCCTGTGTGAAGGCGGCGCGGAGCCAGTGATAAATCGTCGGCAGGCGCTTGCCCACGAACTCCGCGTAAGCCGCCGCTTCGTACCAGCTGACGCCCGCCACCGGGCAATCCTCCTGTCCCTTCGGATAATCCCCGACCTCCCAGGTTGACGGGCCCGGCCTGCCGGTCTTGTCTTTGAACAGAGCCGTAGCATCTTTCCACGAAAGCTCTTTGCCGTTCTCTATGAAGGGCTCTTTCCAGAATTGCGGATTTTCATATCCCCCGCCATCAACAAAACGCTTGTAATCTTTGTTGGTAACTTCATATCGATCCATCTGGAAGTCGCCGATCGCATCGCCAGTGGGTATCTTGAATTTTACTATGCGCACAGCGGGCCAGTATGAGGCGTCGGGCAGCAGCTCCATTTCCTCCGGAACGCTCCCGGCCTTGGGAAGGGTGTATGGCAACTTATTGCTTATCCCTGCGGGAACAATATCGTTTACTGTTCGAAAACCATCTTTCTCCAGCTTGAGCCTGAGCAGACCCATGGGGAGTCGAACGTTCTCTATCGGGGTCTGGCCCAGATATTGCCATTGCGAGCTCGTGTCAGAATAGGGTCTGACATAGATTTTTGCTCCCGCTGGGTTGGATGAAAAGCTTACTTCCCGGCAAATGTTTTGCATGAAGCGTTTGAGCATGAGATCGTCGGGAATGTATTTTCCCGCCTGGGTGGCAAGATCATAAGCTTTCCACGATTTCACAGAGTTAAAAGAGTCTTGTGAAAGCTGCTCGATTTCAGGCAGGAGTTTTTCTCGCGCCCACTTCGCTTTATGGTAAGAGCGCACGCCCTGCACCGAAAAATAGGCAGCCGATGCCAGGACGAGGATCAACGGAATCAGGTAGGCCGGACTTTTCAGCGTTTTTCCTATCTTCGCATAAACAGGCTGTGGGATGGCAGTCTGCTGTCCTGAAATCTCATCGATTGTTTTCTGCAGACTGTCTGAAACCTCGCGTGACTGCTGATAACGATCTTTGGCATCCTTCTCCAATAACCGGCTGATAATCGACGAAAGCGGTTCAGGCACATCATCCCTGTATTTCGATACCGGCGCCGGAAGATCCTTCAGTATCGCCGCGGCTGTGTCAAATCCCGAATCTCTTTTAAACGGATTGATGCCCGTGAACATTTCATAGAGGACGATGCCAAAGGAGAACAGGTCTGAGCGAAAGTCCACAGCCTTGCCTTGCACCTGCTCCGGCGACATGTAGGGAATTGTGCCGACTGTCATGCCTTCTTTTGTCAGGCCTTCGGTAAGCGTATTCTCCTGACTGGCGCCTTCCGGCAATGCGGAAATTTGCTTGGCAAGGCCGAAATCCATTACTTTTGCGTGGCCGGTTCGCAGCAACATGATGTTTTCGGGCTTGAGATCCCGATGGATAATGCCTTTCTCATGAGCTTCAGCCAAAGCTTCGGCAATCTCCGCGCCCCACTGAATGGCTTGCTTTAGCGGTAACGCACCGTCCCTCAACCTGTCTCGAAGCGTCTGGCCTTCCAGATACTCCATCACGATGAACCCGTTCCCTTCCGCTTCTCCTACGTCATGGATGGCGCAAATGAAAGGATGATCCAGGGCAGCAGCGGACCTCGCCTCGCGTACAAAACGCTTGCGGGCTGTTTCATCTTGTTTGAGTGAATCGGGAAGAAACTTGACGGCCACCTTCCGATTCAGCAGGGTATCGCTGGCGAGATAGACTATGCCCATTCCGCCCTGCCCGAGTTTTTCAACGATCTTGTAGTGGGATACCGTTTTTCCGATCATCGTAATATCTCCATAAAGCGAGACCGTCTCATCCGCAAGCGCCGCCTTTTCCAGGAGTCTGCCGGCTTGCTCATCTTTCGTAATGAGGATTCCGACCTGCTGGCGCAACTCTGGGTCGTCGCCGCAGGCTTGATGCAGAAATGTCCGGCGCGCTTCGGGAGGCTGCTCCAGCGCGGCGTGGAATATCTCCTCAGCTTGCCGCCAAAAGTCTTTCTTCATGGTCAAATCCGTGCGTCAGTAGCGTGGCGAGACGCCCGATACTGCATAGCTATATGAAGGAGGCAAAGTCGCAAAGCCGGCAGATCTAGCACGAAACGCTAAGTCGGACTGCCGCACCCAAGGGCGCCTTTGGCGCTTCATTAAGTTTACAATCCTGGATAATTCGAAGACACGCTAGTGTCCGGTCTCTGAAGTTCGCTGTAAATATCGGCGAGCTATCGGCGGCGCCGGCAAGGCGGGCCGACAATGGAATATCGGGAATATTCCGAGGAGGCCCAAGGCCTCCAGCGTCGTCGCTAGCCGGCGAGATATGTAACGAACTTCAGGGACGAGGCACTAGCAAAGTATAACACATGATGCGGAAAATCAGTTCTGGACCGATAGATCCCGACTCTGGGAATGCACCGAATGCATATCGAGTCTAAATGCTGGCGATCTATCGGGATCGGCGCATTATATCCATCGGAATGAAACCATGTTTTTGACGCCCCAAGCAAGGCTTGATAAGTTTTGTCCTGAACCTGGATTCCGAAGTTGGAATGACTTTGTAGGCTGGCGGCCGGGCTTTCGGATTACAAATTTCTCCATATCCGAAGTTCTTGCGACATCGTACGGAGAGGATCGTGAGGCAGAAGGGCATCCCCGCATGATACAGGAGAACGAAGTCTCCGCATGGTGAACGGCCACCGGTCGTAAAGTCACAGCAGGTGCAAGCGCCCCGGAATAAAAGGATCCTGTTAAACTTCGGCGGAGGCGCAAGCGCCGCCAGCCGTTCTATCAATTCCAAGGGCTCATTGCTTCCCGGATGCGCGAACTGGACGTGGACCCCAAGATCGTGGCGGATCAACTTGGGCACTCGGTGGATGCAAATCTCAATGTCTATACTAAGACTGCGATCGGCATTCGCATAAAAGCGCCGGATACTATGGAATCAGCTGTTTCGGCGGCTTAATGGAGCATATCGGAGCACGGATCCCCGATGGCCACTTCAAAATGCTCCACTTGTGGCCAGGTCAAAATGCTCCACCTTGGGCGACAGTAAAAAGATAATCTACTAACAATCCGTTCTTATATCCAAGCTTATTCCTTTTTCATCCGGAAACTTTTTGTCTGCTCTCTGTCAGCCGGGCAGAGGCTTGTTTAAGACGATAACTCCGGCCTTCGAACTTCAACAAGAGGCCGCGATGCAGGAGGCGATCCTGAATCGCCGAAGAAGCGGCGTTATCGCCAAGGAGTTTACCCCAATCCTCCATGGGCCGATTCGACGTCAGCACGGTGCTCTTTCTCGAGGTAAAGCGGTTCAGAATAATTTCAAGCAGATCATCTGAAGCCTGTTTCGGGACGTTCTTCCGCAGGAAAAGATCATCGATGATCAAGAGATCGGTTTCTGAGAAAAGCCTGGTCACTTTCTTTCTTCGCCTGAGTTGGTCGGATTCGAAGAGATCTTCGAAAAAGACATGGGTGTACAGGCAACCTAATTATGAGCACTTTTTTCGGGATAAATGGGTAACACTTTTTTGTTCTGAGTAATAATAATCACACCGTTCCTCTGCAACCGGGTTTCCACTGCTAAACGTCGAGCGGCTTCGGCTTGGCGTTGCGTGGGAGCAGCCGAAGCCTGGATAAGCGCGGCCGCCACAATCGATGCGGCGCCACAGAAGAATCCTTTGGAAGATCGTATCT
>CAZXSV010000029.1:0-42806 GCA_964642735.1 uncultured Acidobacteriota bacterium | reverse complement strand
GCCGTGGCGGATGCTCGTTGCAGCGCACGGATATGGCCGAGAAGTTCAGCCATGGGAGTTGCCTGGTTCTCGTCAAGAGCATGGAGTCGAACGAGCGGATCGAGCACAAGCAGAGCGGGGCGATGAAGCTCGACTGTGGCAGCGAGCTTGTCGCGATCGGCAGGGCGATCCAAGCGCAAAGAATCGGCGCGGATGATGCGAATATCGATTTGATCGAGATCCAAGCCGCGATTTTGCGCCAGCGCCAGCAGGCGCATGCGTAAAGCTGACGCGGGATCCTCGGCGGCATAGAGCAGGACCGGGCCGGTGCAATGTACGGGAAAAGTTCCAAAGCAAGGAAGGCCGGTTGCAACCGAGACGGCCATTTCGAGAACCGTCCAGGTTTTGAAAGATTTAGGCGGACCGGAAACAAAACCGACGGCATGGATTGTCCAGAGACGTTCGATCAACCAGGGTTTGTAATTGGGATCGCATTCGAGTTTTGATGCAGCAAGCACTGTAAAAGTGGATGCTTCACTGGAAGATGTTTCTACGGGCCCTACACAGATATTAAGGCGACAAGGCTTGGAAACAACCTGAGCGATACTGTCGTTGAGGACAGAGGCGAAGTTCTCCAGCAATGCTCGTCGGAAATTTTCGGTTGGAACCGCCAGATCGAGAGCGCCTTCGTTGGATCCGGTGAAATCAATTGGACGGAACCATGTGTCGAAACAGCTGACGGAGACTTTTCCCTGTATCGAGTGCAACACGCGATTCCAGAGTTGTTGGTTGTCATTCTGCATTTTTTCGGGCATCGGATCGGCTCCGTGGTTTAGGGGAGGTTCCGAAAACCTCCAGATAAAGTTTTTCGTCAAGATGAGAGACCTCGCGATTGAGCCCCTCGGCGAGAAGATCGTTCGCCATGTTGCAGAGTGTGCGGCAATTTCCGGCCGCATGTTCGCATAGGGTTGTCATAAGCGAAGGGGTCATTAAACGAGGGGCGCCGGCTTGAGAGAGCAAGTGCGCAAGGAGTTCAGCCAGCTGCTTTGGCGTAGCGTATTGCATATGCAGCCGGGTGCGGATGCGGGTTCCGAGAGGCAGCAGGCGCGGCGTCCGGAGCAGATCGATCAGTTGTCCGTCGCCGCCCAACACGACTGTCAGAACGGAATGAGAGTCAAAGTTCGTGCTTGCCAGCAGGCGCAACTCGGACAAGACTTCGAGTTTCATTTCCTGAGCTTCATCTATGATAAGGACGGGACGCCATAAAGTCGCGGCCAGATGAGCCTCCCATTTTTCGCGCAGCACCTTAAAGCTTCCATAACGATTGGCCGGTGAAAGGGAAAGGCCGAAGACTTCGCCCATTTCGCGATAAAAGTCTCCGACCCGGCTCTGGGGGCGGTTTAGGCTGCCAACCATCACTTCAGGCAGGGCGGAGAGATGGCGAAACAGAAGGCGCAGGGCGGCCGACTTGCCGGTTCCGGAATCGCCGGTGGCGAGGGCGAATCCGCCGTCGCGCAACTGCTGTTCGATGCGCCAACAGAAGTGATCAACGGCGGGAGTATGCATTAATGCTTCATCCGGGATTTCCGGAATGAAAGGATTCCATTTCAGGCCAAAGGCCGCTAACAGTTTACGGTTCATAAATCCTCCTTGGGAGTTTTTGGCAAATAGGCCGGCGGCAGGCCGGTTGCGGCGTAATCCGCCAGCAGCTTGCGCAGAAGCGGAGCCATTTCTTCCGGAGACGATAATGGAAGGGATTCGTTTCCGGATGCGCCTTCGTTGTGATTCAGACTGCGTCTGAGTCCGTCGGCGTTGCGCTCTCTATCCAACGGATAAAGGCGGGCGAGCACGGTTCCCGTGCGGGGATCCGTCAAATGAACGTAGGCAAGATCCCAGAAAGCGTAGCGAACTGTGACGCGGCGGAAGTGTCGGAAACGGGAAGGGATCTCAAAGCGAGTTCCCAGGAGTGAAATGGTGCCGTCGCTGCGACGCTGACTGCGAGATATCTCCTCAGTGAACGCAAAACGGAGATCGTCCGGAGAGGGGCAGGGACGGCCGACGTCCGGCGATTCGAGAAACCGCGCCAGGGGAGTTTGCGCCGTTTCCGAATGGATCTTGCGTTGATATTCCATCTCCATCCAGGCCTGGGTGGCCTCATTTAAAAATGGGAGCGTCAGATCCTTATGGTTGTCGAGCATGGCCAGGAGGCGGCCCTCGACTTGCCCCCAGAATGACTCCTGCTTCCCATTTTGGTAAGGAGAGTGTGGAAGCGTGGTTTCATGGACGATTCCCAGGCGTTGCAGCCCCTGTTTGGTTTCGGCCGCAATCATGGCCGAACCGTTGTCGGTCAGGAGAGAGCGTGGCAAGCCTCGTTTCAAGAAGGCCTGACACAAACCATGGATGAGATCTTCCGCCGTTTCATTGAGATACCACTGAAGATGACAGGCCAATCGGGAACGATCGTCCAAGATTCCCAGCAATTGCGGCTTAACCAATGCACCTTTAGGAGTCACGATTTTGAGGGATCCCACATGAAAATCAAGGTGCCACAATCCATTGACGTATTCGGATTCATAGCTGCGCACTTCCCGGGATTCGAGCCGCGCTTCAGCCTTGAGCACGCCGGGCGTAGGCTTGCCGCGAGGAATCGGCTTGCGAAGGAATCCATGATCTTTCATGTAGCGCATAACAGACGAGTACGAAGGAACGGACAGAAAAGAGGAATCGGTCTGAGCCAAGGCGCGCAGGTTGTCGTAATGAAGCTGATACGACCATTGTTTATGACCTCGGTATTGGGCGTCGATGATTCGACGGAGATCTTCATCGAGCGAGGGATGCTGCCCGCTATCTTTGCGCAGGGCGCGGCGCAGGATTCCAACAGGATCGCACTTGGCCGCGCGGGCGGCGTAGTACCAGCGCTCGATGGTGGATAAAGCAAAATGAACCGGCTGTAGAGAAATAGGATGGAGCCATTCTTTTTCGGATAATCTTTCGAACTCCGTTTTCAATTCGCCCTGAGCGGGAGGGGCTGCCAAAAGCGGTCCCACGATCGAGAAGCGCAGATGCGCCCATCGGTCATGCGGCCGGGCTTGTTTTTCTTGTGACATCGATGATTGCTCCTTTCGGGCGGCGGCTAAAAGCGTTTTCCGCCCACAGGAGCGACCTTATCAAACCCTGCGGTTCATCTCGATTGGCATCTTCTGCGGGTTGAAAGCGGCCATTAGAAACTTTGCACAATCTCGGATGTGGTCAACGGCAGAAGGAATCGCAGAAGTTCAATCAGCTTTTCTTTATCGCTTTGGCCGGAAAAAGAACGCAGCAACGACAATGGCAACTGTTTTTCGTCAATCGGGGCGCGAAGCAGGCCTCGAGCCGCTTTCCAGAAAGGGCTTCGAACAAAGCCATTCAGCCACCATTCGCGCCAGCGCTCCACGGTTCGCCGGCTGACTCCCACGAGATTGCGCAGTTGCGCTATGCGTTTTGTAGTGGCGCCATGACGCATTGCCGACATCAGAACCACGACGGCGCCCATAAAAACCTTGCGACCCAGGAAGCGGAAGGACGGTGGAGTGTGACGCCGGCGACACCCGTCAAGTGAGCAGCAGAAGCTGAAGCGCCAATTACAGTCATCTTCAATATCGGAAGGATTGCCTCTGGGTTTGCGCGGATAAATAGCGCTATGCAAACAGCCGCCGCAGGAGCATCCGGCTTTCCTGCACTGCGCCGCAAGATCTTCATCGAGTTGCAGCAGGAATTTATAAAGACTGGAATCGTTAAGCAGGGTTTGATACAAAATATTTTGCCTCCTTCACTTTGCCGAGTAAAGGAGACAAGAAACCCCTTCGAATAGCTTTAATCAAGATATTTGAGGGGGTTTCGACCGAACCATCGATTTACTTGATTAAAATTCCGGGAAAAACCATCAATTACCGCGCTCATGCTCACTACCGGCAAAGAACGGGACGCGGAAACGGGACTTTTTCCTTGCCAGATACTACAGCGGCGCACAAGGCAGATTCCTCAGTCCGGAAGAGTTTAAGAGCGGCATCGTAGATCCATTCACGGGCAAAGAAATCAGCCAGCCTGGTCCGCTTCCATACGCAGATGCTCGGTATCCACAAACCCTCAACAAATACGGCTACGTACGCAATAATCCCCTTCGATATATTGACCCTGATGGGCATATGGCCGAGGAACACCACTCGTCCATTACGGAACAGGCTGCGCAAGAGAGCGAATTTTTTACCGTTTCCGGAATGGATTGATTGCAGGACACGCATCCCTAAGACTGCGGCTTGGAGTTCCGCGGGGGCCGCGCGGAGCGGGAATAGGGCGGAAATATTTTCCCCGTTTATTTCCACTTTGTTTCCGTTTGCCGTGGTATGCCGGGCTGACGAGGGAATAGAGTGGAAATACGTTTCCGCTACTGACTGGGCCATCCACACAGTTCATGCATGTTCTAGCGATCAGCGGATTTTTATTCCGCGGCTTTCAGCGGGTAGCGGACGCGTACGTGGACGGGATCGACGACAGCGACGCAGGAGGCAAGTTTACTGAGGTCGGTGCGGCGGACAAAATCGGTGACGAAGGAGTTGACCGACAGCGGGCTCAATGAGAGCAAGCGAAACAGAATGACGCCGGGATGGGAGCCGGGCGGATATTTGCGTAGGTCGGCGAACTCGATATCCAGAGTCATGAGCATGCGCTGTTCCTCATTAGCCGCTTGAGCGATCTCGGTATCCGGGTGGGAAAGAAGATTCTCGTCAGCTGCGGTCATAACATCATGCCCCAATCCAATCAAAACCGGTTTGAGATGACGGGAGAGATTCTCATCCAGCTTGAGCTTCATTGCAGAGTGCCCGTCTTCCAGACGCTCTCATGAGCCAGGTCAGCGGCATAAGCGAGGCAAGCGTGAATGTCGTCTTTCGTCAGTTGCGGATAGTGATCAATAATCTCCGGTTCCGTCATGCCTTCGGCCAGGCCGTCCAGAATTACGGCGATCTCAATGCGGGTATCGCGAATGCAAGGCCTGCCGCCACACACATTGGGTTTGGAAGTAATCCGCATCATTAGTTGCTTTTCTGTCACCTTTATTTCTCCCTGAGATTGAAGATAAGTTCAATTCCCAGTTATTATAGCAATAGACTCTGCAGGCTTAAACAACTGACTGCTATTCTCTTTAGCTGTTAAAATAGCCGGCGACTAAAAGATAAAATGTATGGCTACGGCGGCGCAGTTCAACGAAAACTCGCATCAGGGCTTCGAAGACGCAAGCGATTCACCGGCGGCAACGGGAGCAGCAGACGATAGAAGGGCTGCTTGCCGCAAACGACCGGATCCATGCGCTCAAGCTTCATCGAAACGCGCAGCGATTATTGAAGCAGGTGTTTGTAGCGAATCCGTTTGCACGCGGCCTTGCTTTACTGAACAGCCAGACAAGGACTCGCTGCGATCCTATGCATATATCCGTAAGATCGGCGGCAGGTTCTGGCGCCGGCCGGACAGTCCGGTTCCGATGGCGACAGAGGCCCGAAGGTTTCCCGTATATGTTAATGTATGAGCATGGATGAAAGGCATCAGGTCTATCTTTCGTTGGGGGCAAACCTCGGAGACCGGCTCGAGCATCTGAATCGGGCGCTGAAACATATCGGCGTCTGGAGCGAAGTTTTAACGGTCTCCCGCTGCTACGAAACCAAACCTGTGGGCTACACGGATCAGCCGGATTTCCTGAATATTGCCTGTCTGGCAGCCACCGGCCTTTCTCCCGACGAGCTGCTGCGGAACTGCAAGCTTGTGGAACGCCGGATGGGCCGTCAAGCCAGCTTCCGGAATGCGCCCCGGCCCATCGATATCGACATCCTGTTCTACGACAACCTGATTCTGGCCTCCCCGGATCTGACCATCCCGCACCCGCGGATAAAGGAGCGGGCTTTTGTCCTGGCGCCCCTTGCCGACATTGCCCCGGGATTCGTCCACCCGGTTCATCGCCTTTCCGTGCATGAAATGCTCCGGCAGGTTGACAGGCAGGGGATTCAGCCTTTTCCGCAGGATGCGCTCCTGCCGTCTCCTGCGTCCGATCTTGCCGATGAAGTTGCGGAAAGCTTTTACCTGGAAACGACGGACCAGCTTTTTTTTGCGGTCAAGGGCTTGGAACATCCGCCGGATCGATGGATCGCCGTCCTGCGCTATGCGGCCGATCCCGAGACCGGCGATCGCCTGAAAGCCGGCAAATCCTATCGCCGGCTTTACCATTTCGCCGAGCAGGATCGGTTCCTGCGCGAACGACATCCTCAATATCTGGCCTACGACCCCTTTTTTCACATGGCGCTGCAAAGCGTCCCCCGGTCCCTGGTCCGGCGAATCCACGATCCGAGGCGCCGGCTTCGGGAGCTCCTGGAGGCGGCCGGCGGGGAAGGCTTCGAAACCGACGCGGCTGCCTTCGCCCTCCTGCTGCAGGAAGCCGCCGGGATTCCATGGTCCGGCCTGGGGATTTCCGGATCGATGCTTATCGGATTGCATACCGACTCTTCCGACCTGGACATCTCCGTTTTTGGGGAGCAAAACTGCCGAAAAGTCTATCACACGATGCGCAAACTGTTGCAGGAAGGGCTGCATGAGGAACTCGGACACCTTGACAAACAGGGCATGGATGAACTCTACGCGGAGCGGTCTGCGGATACGCACATGGATTTGCAGGATTTTTTGAAGCTTGAGAGCCGGAAAGTCAATCAGGGCCGTTTTCGCGACAGGACTTATTTCATCCGGTTTATTAAAGGAAAGCTCGAACCGGGAGAAAGCTACGGCCAATTGCGTTATACTCAGCATGGACGCGCTGAAATTGCGGCTTCCATCGCCGACGATCGAGAGGCTATCTTTACCCCCTGCCGCTATTTTCTGTCCGATGTCCACAGCCGGGAAGGGCGGGCAATGGCGGATTTGACCGAAATTGTCTCTTTTCGAGGCAGGTTTTGCGAACAGGCTGCGACCGGAGAATCGGTTTTGGCCTCGGGCGTCCTGGAACAGGTCGAAAGCAGGGGACGCACGTGGCGGCGCCTGTTGGTGGGCAATTCACCGGAAGACAGAATCGTTCTGAGGAGAAGAGATTGAATGACAGGAAAACGCATTGCTTGGGCAATTACAGGCGCGGGTCACGTTCTGGAGGAGTGCATCGAAATCATCCTGAATAATGAGCGGGTGGATATATTCCTTTCACGTGCTGCTGAGGAAGTGCTTCGCCGATACCGTCTGGACCAGCACCTCCATGTGCCGAAGATAAGGATTTACGAGGAAAAAAGATCCAGTTCGCCTTTGGTGGAACGGCTCTTCAACGGCGACTATTCCGTTTTAGTCGTGGCGCCCGCCACCTCCAATTCAGTGGCGAAATTCGTTCACGGCATTTCGGACAGCCTGACGACCAACCTGTTCGCCCAGGCCGGAAAGTCGCGCATCCCGATCATTGTTTATCCTACAGACCTGGCGCCCGAAGTGAATTCCCTGGGCCCCAAAGGAGAACCCGTTAAGATTTACCCGAGGCCGATCGATCTGGAAAATACCTCAAAACTCAAAGCATTTCCCGGAGTCGCTGTCGTTGTCAGCCGGAACGAATTGGAAAGCCGCCTTGCCGCCTATGTGAAAAAGCAGTGAGCCGCCGGGATAAAGACAGTTAAAACAGGATGTCGCAAAACAATGCCCCCCTGCAAACCTGTCTTTTTTATATTTTCTTTGTCCTCGACAGCGGCTCTTCGCGACGGCGCCGCTTCATTATTGCAAAAACGAATTCTCCTTTGCTCAAAACCATTTCGTGGTAAGGTCGACCCATGGTTCGACACCTGTTCGTCACCGGCAAATTAGCCGAACAGTCTCTCCGCGGCGTTTTGAAAGAAATTCCCAATCTCGAATACGAAATTGCCGTCCTGCCGATCTCCGTCGCCGCTCTTATGAACGCAGGCTATATCGCGAAACATCTGCCGGGCTCATCGGGCTGTCAACGGGCGATGATTCCAGGATCGTGCCCGGGCGACCTCGATCTGATTGCAGACAAGCTGGGAGTCGAAACCGTTCGCGGCCCCGGCGATTTGAAGGATATTCCGGCCTATTTTGGAGCTGTCGGACGGCTGCCGGGATATGGCGAATGCAGGGTGAAAATTCTTGCGGAAATTGTGGACGCTTACCGGATCGGCGTCGAGGGAATCCTGGCGCGCGCGGCCTATTTCAGAGAAAGCGGCGCAGACGTCATCGACCTTGGCTGCCAGGCTGGAATCGACTTCCCGGAAATCGGCGCCGCGGTGCGCGCCTTAAAAAACAAGGGATTCCAGGTCAGCGTGGATTCGTTCAATCCTGAGGACATCCTGAGAGCGGACCAGGCAGGAGTCGATTTCGCCCTCAGCATCAATTCCAAAAACCTGGACCTCGCGCGCCGGCTGCGATGTAAAATCGTCGCCGTTCCGGATTTTGACGGGGGGCTGGAATCCCTGGAGCGCACCCTAACCCAGCTGGACGCCTGGCGCGTATCCTACATCATCGATCCGATCCTGAAGCCGATCAGCTTCGGATTCGCCGATTCGGTCGGGAATTATATCGCAATGCGCCGCATCCGCCCGGACGCCGAATTGCTGATGGGGGTGGGCAACCTGACCGAACTTACAGACGCAGACTCTACCGGGATCAACGCCTTGATGGCCGCGTTCATTACGGAGCTGGGGATCGATTATGTTTTGACCACCGAATCGATCAGCTGGGCTCGCGGCGCCGTTCGCGAACTCGATATAGCCCGGCGGCTCATGTACTATGCCCACCAAAAGAAAATTTTGCCGAAACGCTTGGATGACGGGCTGATTACCGTCAAGGATCCGCCTTTTGAAGTTTTTTCCGAAGAAGAACTGCGAGCCATGCAGTCCAAAATCTGCGATCTCAACTTCCGCATCTTCACCGACCGCAATTCCATTTACGTATTCCATCGCGACATCTTCGTCAACGGAACGGACATCCAATCGATTTTCAACCAGCTGGGCGAGATGAATCCCTCCCAGGCGTTCTACCTGGGGAAGGAGCTGCAAAAAGCGCTTGTGGCATTGCAGCTTGGGAAAAAATACACGCAGGAAAACGACCTCCGCTGGGGGTACTTGAGCCGGCGGATCGGCAGTCTCGTCTGAAAAGCCTGCCGGCAACCCCATAGGCGTAGCCGCCAAATATTATTGCTTTTGATTTTCAAGACGAGGATCTAATATATTAAACGATTTTAACTATTTTCCTGACCGGCTCCTGCAAGAAAGGAGAAGCGAGATGCGATGGCAACTGACCAGACGAAGTTCAAATGTTGAAGATCGGCGCGGCATGGGGACGGCCCCCAAAATGGGAGGCATCGGCTGCCTCGGAATTTTGATTGTCATGGCCATTGCATACTTGACGGGAAGCAATCCTCTAGAGCTTCTGCAGCAAATGGATTCGGGATCGACTGTGTCCACTCAGGAACCGTCCGCCCCCCGGACCGGATCGGACGAAGAAGGAGAATTCGTCATCCACACTCTGGGAGATATTGAAGACGCCTGGACCGAAATTTTCGCCGCTTCCGGCCAACAATACCAGGCCCCAAAGCTTGTGCTTTTCGAGAACGCCGTAAGTTCGGCTTGCGGCTACAACTCAGCCGCCGTCGGACCATTTTACTGCCCGGCCGACCGGAAAGTGTATCTGGATCTCTCCTTCTTCAGGCAGCTACACCAGCGTTTCGGAGCGTCCGGCGATTTTGCCCAAGCCTATGTCATTGCCCACGAAGTCGGGCACCACGTTCAAAACCTGCTGGGGATTTCCGACCAGATCAACCGGCTGACCCGCAGCGCGAGCGAAACCCAGGCGAATGCCCTTTCCGTCATGCAGGAGCTGCAGGCGGATTGTTTTGCCGGAGTATGGGGGCATCACGCCAGCAGAAAAGACCTGCTGGAAGTCGGGGACATAGAAGAAGGCCTCCAAGCCGCCCAGGCTATCGGCGACGACCTGATTCAAAAGAGGTCTCAGGGATATGTGAATCCGGAATCTTTCACCCACGGCACATCCCAGCAAAGGGCTTACTGGCTGCGGCGCGGCCTTGAAACCGGGCGAATGGACGCGTGCAATACCATGGAATCGATCCTGCGTTAGAAGCGGCGGGCGGCAGGGCGGAAAAATAAAATTTTCATTGTGCGCCACCGTTACATATAATAAACGCGAAAATTGCTCTAACCAATGAGGAGGTCTTGCTATGAAGTATAAGGCGCTTGCAGTTGTAGCGATTCTGGGAATGATATCCGCGGCGGCCTATGCAGCCGACATTACCGGAAAATGGGTGATGGAGATGCCCGGCATGGACGGCGGCGAACCAATGAAAATTTTTTATAATTTCAAGGTCGACGGCGCGAAGCTGACCGGCACAACCGGACCGGAAGGAATGGAAAGTGAATTTTCCGAAGGCAAGATAGAGGGCGACAATATCAGTTTCGCCGTCGCGTTCGGCGAAATGAAGATGAAGATGAAGGGTAAAGTTAAAGGCGACCAAATTGAACTGTCGATGGATATGGAAGGCGGACCCGGTGGCGGACCTGGTGGCGGACCCGGCGGCGGACCCGGCGGCGGCATGCCTCCCATGGTTTTGAAAAGAGCCAAATAACAATAAAACGTTCGTTAGGTCCAGAAAGCCTCCTGGAGATAATATCTTCAGGGGGCTTTCTTGCTTAGAGCTGCTGGGAAATCGGATGAGCGAGAGCGCGGATCGTTGAAGACATCGGAAGATAGAAAAGGAGTTTTGCGATGGCAGATAAAACCCTTGCCGTGTTGAATCCTGAAGTCCGGCGTACGCCGGCTACGGAAGGCGCCGTCGACGGCGCCCTGTCCTGGTCTATGGCGCCTCGCCTGAACAGCCTGGCCGGCAAAACCGTTTACCTTGTGAATCAAGGCTTCGGCGGAAGCGACCTTTTCATGGAGCAGTTTCAGGCATGGTTCGCCGAAAACATGCCCACGGTAAAAACCATCGTCAAACGCAAAACCGGCTTCATCTTCAGAGACGACACTTCCGATTTATGGAAGGAAATAAAACAGAACGGCGACGCCGTCATTTTCGGCGTGGCAGGCTGACCGGGCTGCGTCACGGCGGTCGCCGGATGCTGCCGCACCCTGGAGCTGAAGTATGGAATTCCCACAGCTCCTATTTCCACCATCGCGTTCATCAGCATGGTCCGGGAAGATACGGATATCTTCGGGACGCCGCTGCGCTTTTTGTACACGCCTCACCCGGTGGCGTCGATGCCGCCTTCTGTCCTGAGAGGCTACATCGAGGGCAAGGATCCTGTCACCGGAAGAGGGTTGATCGACGAAGTATTGGAAGCGCTCACCAAACCCTACACGGCGGAAGAAAGCAAGAATCTGGCGGCGGCTCGTCCGATCCCGGCTTCGCCGCAGCGGTTTTTGGAACCCAATACAGAGGACAACCTTCAGCGCCTCTTCTTCGAGCGCGGCTGGACCGATGGGCTGCCCGTCCTTTTGCCCACGGAAGAACGCGTCGCGGCGATGTTTGCCGGCGCCGGCCAGCCTCCGGACAAGCTGGTCGGCAAAGCCTTCATGGTGGACACTCAGGAGAACCTGCGAATCACGGTCGAAATGGTCGCCATCGCCGCCGTGATGGCCGGCGCCCGGCCGGAATATCTGCCCGTTTTGCTCGCGATCGCTTCAACCGGCCAGCCTGCCATCCAGCCGTCAACGCTCCCATTTGCCAGCGCATTGCTGGTGAACGGCCCCATTCGCAACGAAATCGGAATGAACTCCGGCATGGGCGCTCTGGGTCCGTACAATCAAGCGAATGCCGTCATTGGACGCGCCTGGACGCTGATGAGCATCCTGTGGGGATTCGCCCGGCCCAGGAAAACCTTCTGGACTTCGCAAGGCAACAACTACGCCTACAACAATCTTTGCATGGCCGAAAACGAAGAACGCAGCGTCTGGGCGCCATTCCATGTGCGAAAAGGCCACAAGCCGGAAGAGAGCGTCGTCAGCCTGTTCCGCGGATGGAACCTGATCAACAGCATGGGCGCCGCCGCCCGACGTTCGTGGGGCGAAGAAGTCAGACTCCAGATGGGAGCGCTCCCCGCGCTTTATTCCGGGGCGACTATAATCCTGGACCCACTGACAGCCCGCCATCTGAAAGAGAACGAAGGATTCCAAACCCCTCTCGACGTCGCGCGCTGGATTTCGGAAAACGTCCGGATGCCCGCGAAACAATTCTGGAACAACGACATGATCGACATGCTGGTCGCGCCTCTGGCCCACAGCGGCGTGCAGCCATACGCTGACTGGAAGGGGCTCCCCGGCGACGCTCTTCTCGCGCCCTACCACAGGCCGGAAAAAATCAACATCTTTGTCGTGGGCGGCGAAACGAGTCCGCTATGGAAGATTTCCGACTTCGACTGCACCGCGACCGCATCGATCGATAAATGGCGAGCCTGAGGCGCCCCTGGCGAAAACCGGTGTCCCCGCCTGATGACGATTTTTTTTGCCGAAATTTCTCTCCGGACTTTCATGGTTTGCCGGGCACTGTCGATCCGGAGAAATAATCGCGAAGATATCCGCAGTCCCGCGCGAGCAGGCGATAGGCATAGTGAACAAATACAAGCGCGGCTCTATTTTTTCGGCGGACGTCGGCGGACAGTTTCCGCTTGTGTCCGGTAAAATGCATCCTATATTCTTCGCCCATTGCCCGATGCCTGTGAAAATTTGGGAGGCGCCATGCCAAGAAATATCGCCATGATTTCCGGACTGTTGATCGCGTCCTTTCTCCACGCGGAAACGGGACAGGACGCATGGTTGCGCTACACGCGGCTGGAAGCGGATGCGCTTCGCCATTATCGCGAGCTTACGCCTCCGGTTCTTGCAAAATTGGGCGTTTCGCCGATTCAGGACAACGCCCAGCGGGAATTGATCCGGGGAATCCGAGGGATGCTTGCCAGAACCTTGCGGCTGGAATCCTGGCCTTCCAAAGAATCGGCAATAATGCTTGGAACGCTGTCCGAGATCCGCAAAACTGCGCCGCAACTGGCGCCGGCCGCAAACCTGGAAGCGGAAGGATATTGCCTCAAGACGATTGCAGTTCATGGAGTTCGCCACATTGTCATTGCCGGCGCAGACGATCGGGGAGCGCTTTACGGCGCCTTTGCATTTCTCCGCAAGATCGCCGTGGGCGAATCCGTCGGCGAACTCGATGAAGTCCGGGCGCCGTCAGCGCCGGTGCGCTGGCTCAACCTTTGGGACACGCTGGGCGGCCCCGTCCCGGGCGCTGCCGCCGGCGCGCCGATGCCTCCCGGCGCGACCGGCTCCGTGTTGTGGGAAAACGGACGAATCCGGAAAGACTTGAGCAGGCTTTCCGGATTCGCCCGCTTGCTGGCTTCCGTCGGGATCAACGGCTGCGCCATCAGCATCGTCAACGCGGATCCCCGGCTGCTGGATCCGGCTTTTTATCCTGAGATCAAGCGCATCGCCGATGTGTTTCGCCCCTGGGGCGTCCGGATTGTATTGCCGGTTGATTTCGGCAGCCCTCAGAATATCGGCAAGCTGGATACTTTTGATCCGCTCGATCCGAAAGTGTTCGCTTGGTGGAAATCCAAAGTGGACGAGCTGTACGCGGTCGTTCCCGACCTGGCAGGGTTTGTGATGAAAGCGGATTCCGAGGGAACGCTTGGACCCTCGGCTTATAAGCGAACTCACGCCCAGGGGACAAGCGTCATCGCGCGCGCCCTCAAGCCTCATCGCGGACTGCTGTTTTACCGGGCTTTTGTCTACAACCATCGCCTCGACTGGACAAATTTGAAAAACGACCGGGCGCGCGCCGCCTACGACAACTTCCGCCCGCTGGACGGCCAGTTCGACGACAATGTCGTGATTCAGATCAAGAACGGACCCATCGACTTCCAGGTGCGGGAGCCCGCCTCGCCGCTGATCAGCGGTCTGGAAAAGACAAACCAGGCGATCGAGCTTCAGGTTATTCAGGAATACATGGGCGGCGGACGTCATCTTGTAAACCTGGTCCCGTGGTGGAAAGACACGCTCGATTTCGACATGAGAGTCGGAAACGGCAATACGCCGGTCAAAACGATCGTTACCGGCAAGCTGTTCAGAAGACCGGTCGGCGGATTTGTCGGCGTCACCATCTCCAGCATGGACCCTACCTGGACTCGCAGCCACTTTTCGCAGGCGAACCTTTATGGTTTCGGGCGGCTGGCGTGGAATCCCGATCTGAGCTCCCGGGAAATAATAGAAGAGTGGACGCGCTTGACGTTCGGGAACGATCCGTCGGTGGTGCGAACCATTGTGGATATGAATCTGAAGTCGTGGCAGGCGTATGAAAATTACACCGGGCCCCTGGGGCTGCAGACTTTAACTGAAATCACCGGCAATCACTACGGCGTTGCGGTGGAAGCGTCGGAAGGAAACGGCTGGGGCCAGTGGCGCCGGGCCGATGAAAAAGGCGTGGGGATGGATCGCACGGCGGCGACGGGCACGGGTTTTATCGGCCAGTTCCGGCCGGAAGTCGCCGGGATGTATGAATCAAAGGAGACTTGTCCTGACGATCTCCTGCTGTTCATGCACCATGTGCCCTACACTCACAGGCTTCACTCCGGCAAGACGGTCATCCAATACCTCTACGATTCCCATTACGATGGCGCCGAAACCGCCGCCGGATATGTTCGCGACTGGGAGTCGCTCGCCGGGCGGGTAGACGAGCAGCGCCACCGGGAGATTCTCGATTCTTTGCATTATCAGGCGGGCGCCGCGGAATTGTGGAGAGACGCCGTCGCCGGATGGTTCTTCAAAACTTCCGGCATCCCGGACGCTCTTGGCCGAGTGGGCAACCACAAAAACCGTTTCGAAGCGGAAGCAGGAATCTTGGACGGCTATGTTGCCAAGCCGGTCCTTCATTTCGAGACTGCTTCGGGCGCTGCAGCAGTGCGATGTCCGGCCAAGCAATGCAGCGCTGGTTTTCAGTATAATGGCGCAGCTGGTTCGTATACGCTGAAGGTTCGCTACTTTGACTATGCACAAGGCCGCGCTCGGTTCCAGACATGGGTACAGAGTCAGATCGTCGATGAGTGGCTGGCGGAAGATACGCTCCCCACGCGCAGGACCGAGCCTGACGGCACATCCTCGACGCGCCGGATGATATCGGGCGTTGCACTGCGCCCGGGCGACCAGATCATTATCCAGGGTTTTGCTGACGGAAGCGAAGACGCAGCCTTTGATTATATAGAAGTGCTGCCGGAATCGGATTGAAAGTTTTTGGCCGCTGACTTACGCTGAAAGATACTGACAAAATTCGGAGGCTTAAGATAATGAAACGTTTTCTCGTTCTGCTCCTTTGCCTTTTCCCTGCTTCAATTTTTGCGGCGGGCAATTATAAAAACTTCATCACGTCCGTTTACGCCCGCGTTTTTGAGGTGAAACGGATGGCCGATCTCGATTGGCTGACGAGTCGATGGAACGAGATTTCCCGGCAGGTCAAGATTGACAAGATCTACCTCGAAACACACCGCGACATGCAGGTGGCGGACAAGGAAACCATCGTCAAACTGAAAAAATTCTTCCAGGACCTCGGCGTCGCTGTTGCAGGAGGCATCACCGCCACGGTCAACGAAAGCAACCGGTTCCAGACTTTCTGTTACACCAATCCGGAACACCGGAAAAAAATGAAGGAAATCGTCGAGCACACAGCCGCGCTGTTTGACGAAATCATCTTCGACGACTTCTTCTTTACGAACTGCAAATGCGAATCCTGCATCAAGGCCAAGGGAAGCAAAAGCTGGACGCGTTTCCGGCTGGACCTGATGGATGAAGCGGCGCGCACGCTGATTATTAAGCCGGCCAAAACTGTCAATCCGAAGGTCAAGCTTGTCATCAAATATCCCAACTGGTACGAACACTTCCAGGGCCTCGGCTTCAATTTGGAAACCGAACCGAAGATTTTCGACGGCATTTACACCGGAACCGAAACGCGCGACCGGACCGGCGACCAGCACCTTCAGCAGTATCTGGGCTACTCCATATTCCGATATTTCGAAAACATCAAACCCGGCGGAAACGGCGGCGGATGGGTCGACACCTACGGCTCGCCGACTCTGGACCGCTATGCGGAGCAGCTTTGGCTGACTCTTTTCGCCAAAGCGCCGGAAATCACTCTTTTTGATTTTTCACAAATGCTGCGCCAATTGCGTCCTGCCGACCGGGCGCCCTGGCAAGGACAGCAGACCAGCTTTGATTACGACAGCATGATGGCGCCGATCCCGCTGCCGGACGGGACTTCGGTTCAACCAACCACTTATGCTCGCGCCGCCGGATACACCCTTGAGCAGGTGGATAAATTCCTGCAAAAACTTGGGAAGCCGATCGGGCTGAAAAGCTATAGGCCTTATCACTCCACAGGAGAGGATTTTCTTCAAAACTATCTTGGAATGATTGGAATCCCGATTGATCTTGTTCCCGAATTCCCCGTCGAAGCGCCAACCGTTCTGCTCACCGAATCGGCCGCTTTTGATCCTTCTATTGTGGAGAAAATTAAAAAGCAGCTGACTGCAGGCAAATCGGTTGTGATCACCTCCGGATTGCTGCGTGCACTTCAAGGCAAAGGGATCGAAGATATCGCGGAAATTCAAGTTACAGACCGCAAAGCGATGATCAAAGGATTCCGAGGGCAAAAAGCTCTTTCTTCCGATTTGCGCATCCTGATTCCCGAGATTCAATATCTCACCAACGACGCGTGGGAACTGGTCGGCGCAATGACGCAAAACGACCTCGGCTATCCGCTCCTCATTCAGGCAGGCTATGCAAAAGGCAACCTTTACGTGCTGACGATTCCGGAGAATTTCAGCGATTTCTATAGCTTCCCAACCCAGGTGCTGACGCAAATTAGGAATGTGCTGCTGCGGGATCTTTTCGTCCGAGTGGAGAGTCCCGGCGATGTCAGCCTTTTCGTTTATGACAACAATACCTTCATCGTGGAATCTTTTTTGCCGGAGGAAATCGAGGTCCGGCTTTCCCTCGATCCGAAGCAGGCAAAAATCCAGGATTTGCTGAGCGGAGATCTGCTTTCGGGCAAAACAAGCGGCGGCATGGGCGGCTTCGGCTTCGGCGCCGGCGGCAGTCGCACGACGTTTCCGGTGAAAATAAAGCCTCACTCGTTTCGCGTATTCGCTCTTCCATAGAAGAAAAAAGGGACATCCTAGCCAGGCACCATTTGATTGACATGGCGGATGAATGGGATTAAGGTGTCCGCGCCTGTCTAATGTATGTCTGATATGGCCTGGAGATGTCGCAAGTGAAGTTGACGGTGAAAGAAGCAGCCAAGCTGTTTAACGTTTCCGAAAAAACCATATACCGATGGGTTGAACATAAGGGATTGCCGGCCTATCGGATTAACAAGCAATTCCGCTTCAACCAGACGGAACTTATTGAATGGGCCGCCGCAGGCAAAACAAACATCTCGCCTGACCTATTGCGAGAACCGGAATCAGGCTCGGCGCCTCTCCCCGATCCCGTCCAGGCTATGGCAGCCGGAGGCATTTACTATAGAGTTGGAGGGACGGATCGGGATTCGGTTCTTCGAAATGTCGTCGAGATGCTCCGGTTGCCGGATCATGTGGACCGGGAGTTTCTGTTCCAGGTCCTCCTGGCCCGGGAGTCGTTGGGTTCGACCGGAATCGGCGACGGGATCGCCATCCCGCACGCGCGCAATCCGATTGTTCTTAATGTGGAGCGCCCGACAATTACACTCTGCTTTCTGGAAAATCCGGTCGATTTCGATGCGCTGGACAACCTGCCGGTCACAATATTGTTCACTTTGGTAAATCCGACTGTTCGCGCTCACCTCCATCTCCTTTCACGCCTGGCCTTTATGCTCAGCGACAAAGCATTCCGCGATGTGTTGAAGCGGCAGGGGTCCCGGGACGAAATCCTTGCGGAAGCCCGGCGCTGTCTTCAAAATCTGGCGGAGGCGCAGGCTTGATCAAAGAAGAGAAGCACCGATGGCTCTGATTCTGGCGGCCGTTGCTCTATTGCTTATTAACGGCGTTGTTGCGCTGCTGTTTGGGCGGAATGCCAAAGGCGCCTCCGCATTTGGAGTCGCCGGACCGGTGTCGGCGCTCATCCTCGGCCTCATTCCCGCAATCCGGGTTTTGTCCGGCGTCGCAGTCGATCCCATCGAAGCGGCCTGGAGCATGCCTCTCGGCTCTTTTTCCGTCGGGCTCGACGGATTGTCCGCTTTTTTCCTTGTTCCGATTCTGGGGCTCGGCGCGCTCGCTGCAATCTACGGCGCCGGATACCTGAAGCCTTATCGAGAACATAAATCTCTCGGAACATCATGGTTTCTATTCAACGTCCTGGTCGCCAGCATGGTGATGGTCGTGGCAGCCCGGAGCGTCCTTCTCTTCCTTGCAGCCTGGGAACTGATGTCGCTTTCATCCTTCTTCCTGGTTGCATTCGAAAACGAAAAAAAGGACGTCCGCGAAGCATCCTGGGTCTATCTGATCGCCACTCACCTGGGCACAGCCTTCCTGCTGGCGATGTTCCTTCTGCTGGGGCAAAGCTCGAACGGGCTCGACTTTAGCCGGCTGGGAGGGCTGTCCGAGGAACTGGCCGGTCTTTGCTTTGTGTTCGCAATCGTCGGCTTCGGGACGAAAGCGGGCATTATGCCTTTTCACGTCTGGCTGCCCGAAGCTCATCCGGCGGCGCCGAGCCATGTATCCGCGCTGATGTCGGGGATCATGATCAAGACAGGAATATACGGAATCCTCCGGGTTCTGACCTTCCTCGGTCCGCCTCCGGCATGGTGGGGTTGGGCGCTCATCGGCATCGGGCTTTTTTCAGGCGTGATAGGCGTGCTCTTCGCCCTGGCGCAACACGATCTGAAAAGGCTCCTGGCCTATCACAGCGTCGAAAACATCGGGATCATCGTGATGGGGATCGGGATCGGATTGCTGGGCGTCAGCTCCGGATCGCCGGCTCTGGCTGTTCTGGGATTCGCCGGCGGGATCCTGCACATAGCCAACCACGCTCTTTTCAAAGGTTTGCTGTTTTTGGGCGCCGGATCGGTGATTCATGGCGCTCACACCCGTGAAATCGACCACCTTGGCGGGCTGCTCAAACGGATGCCCTGGACCGCTCTTTCTTTTCTGATCGGGGCTGCAGCCATATCCGGGCTGCCTCCTCTGAACGGATTTGTAAGCGAATTCCTTATTTATGTCGGCGCCTTTAAAGGAATTTTATCGGCTAAAGCAGCCGACGCAGCGCCGCTTGTGGCCGCAGTTGCAGGCTTGGCCCTTATCGGCGGACTGGCAGCCGCCTGTTTCACCAAAGCGTTCGGAATCGTTTTTCTCGGCGAACCCCGGTCTGAGAAACCCTTGAACGCCCGCGAAGCGGGCGCGGCAATGCTCTTCCCGATGTTGGCTATGGCCGCCGGCTGTTTCGTCGCCGGCCTGCTGGGATTTTTAATCGTCCGGGCCATGCCTGCCGTGCTGATGGATCTGCTTCGCCCTTTCGGCGCCGGGAGCCCCGACCCGGCGACTATCCGGACCGAGCTGTTCGCCGCTTCTGAGCAGCTCAAATCCTTTTCCTATGGCGCCCTGGCGGTCCTGGGATTAATTGGATTGATCGCGTTGCTCCGTCGCCGGCTGTTGTCCGGACGCAAGTTGGCCGAAGGGCCCGTCTGGGATTGTGGATATGCGGCGCCGAACGCCCGCATGCAATACACGGCGTCTTCATTCGCGCAGCCCATCATTGATTTCTTCGATATATTTCACCACGGGAGAAAACGTTTCCGTCCGCCGCAAGGATACTTCCCCAAAACAGCCTCCTTTGAAACCAAAACCCTGGACACTTCGCAGGAAGCGGTCTATCGCCCGATTTTCGAAACCGTCGGGCGGATGCTCTCGAAGCTGCACGTGATACAGCAAGGAAGGATCCAGCTTTATGTCTTGTATATCGTTCTGACCCTGATTGCGCTTTTTCTATGGAAGCTGAACTGAAACGGATATGCCGATGAACAGCCTGCCCATCCTACACACCCTTTTGGCCCTGCTGGCCGCCCCATTGCTTTTGGGGGTGATCAACCGCGTCAAGGCCGCATTCGCCGGACGAACTGGCCAGCCTTTGCTGCAGGCATATTACGATCTGGACAAGCTGCTTCACAAAGGCGTCGTTTACGGCCGGACGACTTCGTGGGTTTTCAAGGCGGGCCCTGTCGTCGGACTCGCTTCCGTTCTGGTTGCGCTTTCGGTTGTCCCGTTCGCCGGCGTCCCGGCGCCGCTGAATTTCGGCGGCGATTTTCTTTTGATGGCTTATGTGTTGGGGCTGATGCGCTTTTTTACCGTGCTGGCCGCTTTGGACACCGGTTCGGCATTCGAAGGAATGGGCGCAAGCCGTGAAGTGCAATTCTCAGCGCTCGCCGAGCCGGTGCTTCTCCTGGGGCTGGCGGCGCTCGCCCGTAAAACCGGCAGCTATTCGCTTTCTTCGATGCTGCCGGGCCTATCGTCCGAAATATGGTCGACCGAGGGCCCCGCGCTGGCCATGATTGCAATATCGCTCATGGCCGTTCTCCTCGCCGAGAATGCAAGGATTCCGGTAGACGATCCAAACACACATCTGGAACTTACAATGATCCACGAAGTGATGGCGCTCGACCATTCCGGCCCCGATTTCGCATTCATACTCTACGCCGCAGCGTTGAAACTCTGGGTCATGAGCGCGCTGCTGATTGGAATCCTGGCGCCCGTGCATTCGGCAAATCATTGGTTCAACCTCGCGGCGGCGTTTGCGGGGATGCTTTTGGCGGCAATCCTGATCGGCGTCATCGAATCCATTATGGCGAGGCTCCGGCTGGTCCGGGTCCCCCAGCTTCTGATCGGCGCCGGGGCAATTTCTGTTATCGGACTAATCCTTATCCTCAGGTGATCAACATGCAGCAGTGGATTGAACTGGCCACAGTGCTTCTCCTCCTTGCCAATCTTGCGATGCTTGGATTGAGCGAACTGGGCGCCTGCGTTCGGATGGCCGCTTTTCAGGGCATCCTGCTTGGGTTGTTCACTTTGATCGTTCATGTGGACGTTTTGACCGCTCGCGTGGTTTTTCTCGGAGTTTTAAGCATCGGGCTGAAAGGTTTCGTCTTCCCTTTTCTGCTCTTGCGCGGGATCCGGGAAGCCGGGATCCGGCGAGAAGTCGAGCCATTCGTCGGCTATGTTTCCTCAATAATCGCGGGGCTTGCGATGCTCGCCGTTTCTCTGTGGATTGCCGCTCGTTTCCCCATTCCCGGGCCTTCAATCTCCACATTCGTGATACCCGTCGCACTCTCCACGGTCTTTACGGGCCTTTTTCTTGTCGTCAGCAGGCGCAAAGCGGTGAATCAGGTCATCGGGTATCTTGTTTTTGAAAATGGAATTTATATGTTCGGCATTGCCGCGGCAGGCGAAATCCCGCTCCTGGTCGAGTTTGGAGTGCTGCTCGATGTCTTTGTAGCCGTATTTGTCATGGGAATCGCCATCAACCATATAAACCGCGAATTCGATCACATCGACGCCGACCAGCTCAGTTCGCTCAAAGGTTAGGAATGGACTACAGCCTTCTGTTTGGACTCTTGCTTATTCTCCCTTGCGCCGGCGGGATCCTGTGCACGATCCTGTCGACGCCCAGGCAGATCCTGACGGCCAAATGCACGACCGTCGTCGTCTCCTCCCTGATCGTGCTTCCGATCATCCGGCGCGTCCTCGGCGGCGGTCCGATAGAAGCCTTTGGCGGATTAATCTACGTTGACGCTCTTTCCGCCTATCACCTCTCTGTCATGTCGATCGTCTTCGCAGCCAGCTCCATCTATGCATATTTCTACTTCATGCGGGAGGTGAATTCAGAGCGCGTCACGAGAAGAAGCCTGCGACAATACGGGGGGCTTTGGTGCGGCGCGCTTGCGGCGATGACGCTGGTCCTGATATCCAACAATCTCGGCATCATGTGGGTGGGGATCGAGGCGACAACCCTGCTGACGGCTTTTCTGATCTGCATCCCGGTGAAGCCCGCATCGCTGGAAGCGATGTGGAAATATCTGATGATCTGCTCCATCGGCGTGGCCTTCGCATTTCTTGGAACGCTGATGGTGGCCGCCTCGGGAAGCGGCCTTCACCTGAGCCTCTCCGACACGTTGCTTTGGACCAAGCTTAGGGGCGGCGCCGTCGCCCTCAATCCCATGCTGCTGAAAGCCGGGTTCCTGTGCCTGCTGGTCGGTTACGGCACGAAGGCCGGATTGGCCCCGATGCACAGCTGGCTGCCGGACGCTCACAGCCAGGCGCCGGCGCCGGTATCCGCCATCTTTTCCGGCTTCATGCTCAGCGCAGCCCTCTATTGCGTCGTTCGCTACCTTCCGATCGTGGAAGCGACTGCCGGCTTGGCCGGCTGGGCTTCGCAGCTGCTGATCCTGTTCGGCATCCTCTCGATTCTTGTAGCGGCTGCCTTTATCATATTCCAGCATGACGTCAAACGGCTGCTGGCCTATCACAGCGTCGAACACATCGGCATCATCGCGCTTGGGATGGGACTCGGGGGCCTGGGAATCTTCGCCGCTCTTTTCCACACCCTGAACCACTCCATCTGCAAAACGCTCTCTTTTTTCGCCGCCGGACGGCTGGGCCAGACCTTCGGAACGCACGACATGACCAGGATGTCGGGATCCCTGAAATCAGCGCCGGTGTGGGGAGCGGGCCTTTTCGGCAGCCTTCTTGCGCTGATCGGAGTAGCGCCCTTTGCTATTTTCATGAGTGAATTCCAGGTGCTGAAAGCGGCAGTGGACCGCCGAGCGACGCTTTCTGTCATCCTGTTTCTTGCAGGCGGAGGCATCGTCTTCGTCGGCGCGTTGCGGCATGCAATCGCGATGGCGTGGGGCGAACCGTCTCCGGTTTCCGAGCCTGAACGCGCAGGCAAGATAGAGACGCTGCTGGTTTTGGCGCCCCTGGCGATCCTCCTTGTTCTCGGGCTATGGCTGCCCCGGCCGCTTATCGATTTCCTGCAACAGGCCGCCGCCATACTGGAGGTCCGTTCATGACCGCGATCGCGCCCTGCTCAGTCAGAAACGCCGAAGCCGTTCCCACAGCCGATATTCCGCAGGTGTCGATTGGAGACTTTCGGGATACGGTCCTTTGCGAAATTGCAAAGGGATCCCGCATCGCGGCTCTATTCGGCCAGCCGGCTGGCAAGGCGATCCGGCTGTACGCCGTGCTTGCGAGGGATGAAACAGGCTCGCTTGCACTCCTTGCCTCCGATGTGGAGGACTCCTTCCCTTCGTTGACGCCCGATTGTCCCCAAGCCCACGCTTTCGAGCGCGAAATCGCGGAACAGTGGGGAATTACGCCATCGGGACATCCGTGGCTCAAGCCGATTCGCTTCCACTCCCCCTGCAACGGAAGACAAACGGTCTTCGACTCCGCCGGCAGCGCCGTTGGAGTTATGGACTATTTCCAGGTGCGCGGCGCAGAGATTCACGAAGTCGCCGTCGGGCCCGTTCATGCGGGAATCATCGAACCGGGCCACTTCCGATTCCAGTGCCACGGCGAGAATGTCTACCACCTGGAGATTTCGCTGGGATATCAGCACCGGGGCGTGGAACGTGCGCTCGTGAACAGCCCGATTAAGCGCAGGATCCATCTGATCGAGACCGCCGCCGGGGACACGACGGCAGGTCATGCTCTTGCATACAGCCGCGCTGCCGAAGCCCTGGCCGGCGGCAGGGTGCCGGCACGGGCTTCCTTCCTGCGCGGCATCGCATTGGAGCTTGAGCGCCTGGCCAACCATACCGGGGATTTGGGCGCGCTGGCCGGGGATGTAGGCTATCTTCCCACGATGTCCTATTGCGGCCGGATTCGAGGCGATTTTCTCAATATGACGGCTCTGCTTTGCGGCAACAGGTTTGGACGCGGACTAATCCGGCCAGGCGGAGCGGGCTTTGACGTCGACGAGCCGCGCATTCAGGAGTTGCTTGGCCGGCTGGAGGCGGCGTCGAAAGATGTCTCGGCAGCTGTCGAACTGATGTTGAACTCGCCCTCGGTGCTTGCCAGGTTCGAAGGGACCGGCGTCATTGCACCCGAGACATGCAATGACCTTGGGCTTGTCGGGCCTGTCGCCCGGGCCTGCGGCCAAAGAAGAGATGTCCGTTGCGATTTCCCGACCGGCGTCTTTCGATTCGCCCAAATCCCGGTTTCCACGTGGCATACCGGCGACGTTTTTTCGCGCGCAATCGTTCGCTGGCTTGAGATTCAGCGGTCCATCCAGTTCATCCGCGACCAGGCAGGCAGGATGCCCGAAGGGGAGCACTGTGCGGACGGGGGTGAACTCCGGCCCGGCTTGATGGCTGTGTCGCTAATGGAAGGATGGCGGGGTGAAATTTGCCATGTCGCCGCTACGGACGGCGAAGGGCGGCTCGCTCATTACAAGATCGTCGATCCGTCGTTTCACAACTGGTTTGGATTGGCTATCGCCCTGCGAGGCCAGCAGGTTTCCGATTTCCCTCTATGCAATAAAAGCTTCAACCTGTCCTATTGCGGGCACGATCTGTGAGGGTTCTCCATGTCTAACGTATTGGCCGTGCGCTGGCGACAGAAGAAGCGCACCATTTCTTATCCTCAAGGAGAAGCGACGCTGCCCGACAGGTTCCGCGGCCGGCCGGCGATTGATCCATTGCTTTGCTCCACGGATTGCCGGCTTTGCATGGATGTTTGCCCGACAGACGCCATCCGCCGCGGAGACGACGGATTGTCGCTGGACATGGGAAAATGCCTTTTTTGCGGAGAATGTTCGAGAGTCTGTCCGGCCAAAGCAATTCGCAGCACCGCCGATTACCGGCTTGCGACAAGAGCCAGGAAGGATTTGGAGCTGAACGGAAGCGAGTTCGCACTGGCAAAAGCTCTCGACCGGGAGTCCCGCCGGATTTTCGGACGGTCGCTTAAACTGCGAGAGGTAAGCGCGGCGGGCTGCAACGCCTGCGAAGCCGATGTGAATGTGCTGAGCACCATCGTCTTCGACCTCGGGCGATTCGGGATTCAATTCGTGGCTTCCCCGCGCCACGCCGACGGCCTTCTGATCACCGGCTGCGTAAGCCGAAACATGGCGCTCGGCTTGAAAAAAACTTACGAGGCCGTTCCTGCTCCGAAAATTGTTATTGCGGTCGGCGCCTGCGCAATATCCGGCGGCCCGTTCATCGACCATCCCGAGATCCATAACGGCGTAGAATCAATCATGCCCATCGATTTGTATATTCCCGGCTGCCCCCCGCATCCCATCACGATTTTAGACGGTCTCCTCCGCCTCTTAGGCAAAATGGTGCCTGGCTAGGATGTCCCCTTTTACAAAAGGGGACATCCTAGCCAGGCACCATTTCTATTTCGAAAAGGTCGGCGCCCCATTTTCGCGGTTGAATGAGCAGCCGCCCTTCGAACATGTCGTCGCCGTCTCGCGGACAATGCTCCTCCCCGCGCAGAAGGTCGCGCAGTTTCCATTGACGTCCCTTGAGCGCGTTCCACGGCACTGCGATGCGGCCCCAATTGTTTGTATCCTCGGACATGTTCAGGACAACCAAGATCCGGTCGTCGCCCTTCGCCCAGCACCAGGCGACCATGGAGTCTGAATCGGCGACCCGGCAAAGCGCCCAATCGCCCTGTCGTATGGCCGGCCGGTCGGTGGCTCGAAGCAGTAGCCGATAAAACCGCCGGGCCGACGCCGATCGGCCCAACTGAACAGGCGCTTTGCCCCAGCGCCCTTGAAATTGACCGGCAAACCAGAGAGATGCGCCCGGCAGGGTTGCGATGGCGACGGCCGCCATCCAAAGCCGCTCCAGCGGCTTAAACGCTTCCACGGCGGGAGGTTCGTCGTGGTTTTCGATGAAATGCAGCAAATGCTTTTGAAAGTCCAAACTTGCTCCCTGCAAGTGCTGAAGCAGCGAGCCGGCCGTCCCTCGGGACAGCCGTTCATACAACAAATCTTTGTCATAGCAGAAGTCGAACCCTTGATTCTGGAGCGCCCATTCCGTGTTGGAGTATGCCTCCGCAATAAAAATCAGGTTCGGCTGCCGCCGGCGGACTTTGCCGATGACCTCCACCCAGAATTCCTGCGCTGGACGAGGGCCCGCCAATGTCCCCCATGCACTTGCGAAAGCGTCGGTCTGTAGCAGCATGGCCATGTCGCATCGCACGCCATCGCACTGGGATGCTATATCGATGAGCGTCCGCACCGCTTCCTCGCGCAGGCCGGGATTGAAGCCATTGAGCTGCGCAGTATCGGTCCAAGCATCCCCGGGATTTGACGAAGGCGCTCCATAGGCCAGCACGGCTCCATGCTCAGACCGGAAGAAACGAGGCCCGACGTCGTTTCCCGAGCCCTGGACGTAATATTCCGGATGCTCCGCAATCCACGGATGGTCGGGGGCCGTGTGGTTTGGAACGTAATCGAGAATCAATTTCAATCCGCGGACAGCGAGCTTTTGTCGCGCAACCGCAAGTCCTGCGCGGCCGCCCAACGCATCGTCCACCCGGTATTCAGCAACGCTATAGGGGGATCCCACAACATCCCGCGAACTCAAAAAGCCGGGGCAGACGGCGGCGCAACCCGCGTTGACATTGGCATCCGCTTGAGCGATGACGCGGCTCGCCGGGCTTCGCCGCCAAACGCCCATCAGCCATACGGCGTCGAACTTGAAAGACGCGATGGCATCCCACTCTTGTTCGGGAACGTCGGCCAGAGATACGGGACGCTGCAAAGACTCCGCCAGGTCGGCAAGCCAAGTCCAGGCGTTGACTTCGTATATGCGCATAGGAGCTCCTTGTCGGGGGCAGTCCCGATGTATAATGTCAGGCATGCAAGTAATAGCGCTCCCGGCCCTGGCAGACAACTACATTTTTATGATTCTCAGCGAAACTGCTCCGGAAGCGGCGGCAGTCGATCCCGGAGATGCGGAACCGGCGATCCGATTTCTTCAGAATTGCGGCCGACGTTTGACGGCGATCCTCAACACCCATCATCACGGAGACCATGTCGGCGGCAACAGAAAAATGCTGAAAAGCTGCCCCGGCATTCCGGTCTACGGCGGCGCCGGCGATCGCGGCCGCATTCCGGGGCAGTCGGTTTTTCTCAAAGAAGGGGATGAAATTGCGGTGTGCGGCGCCAAAGCCCGGATATTGGAAACTCCAGGCCATACCAAAGCTCATATCTCCTACTATTTCCCTGCCGCTGAAGGAGGCGACCTGTTTTCTGGCGATACGGTTTTCGGAGGCACGATCGGCAATCTCTTCGAGGGAACGCCCGATACGATGTTTGAATCAATCCGGAAAATCCGCGCCCTGCCGCGACAGACCCGGATCTGGTGTTCCCACGAATATACGCTTCAATTTGTTCGCGAGTCGGCCGGCATCGATCCGGGCAACGTCCGACTGGCCGAAAGGCTTCATAGGCTGGAAGCGGTCGCCTCTGCAGGAAAGCCGACGGCGCCGCTTCTGCTGGGAGAAGAATGCGACACGAATCCCTTTTTCCGCTGGGACGATCCGGCGCTGACTTCATATTTATCCGTAAATCCGGGGATAGAAGCCTTCCGCCGTCTTTGTGAAATCTCCTGACCGGGAAATTGGGTTCAACTGCGATATCCGGCGCCATTCGTCAGGGCCGCTAAAGTTTGGCCCCTTGGATCTCATTAATCCACGGCTTGTCTGATTTCCAAAGATTCATAGACATGTTTCAGGGAGCTCTTGGATTCCGACAAGACCAGAAGAGTGTCGCCCTCTTTCAGGACTGTCGAGCCGTTGGGAGTGATAAATTTCCCGTCTCTTTTAATGATCGATATCATCGCTGTTTTGGGAAAGCCGAGTTGAACGATTTCCTTGCCGACAACGGAGCTGTCTTTGGACAGCTGGATTTCCACAAATTCCGATTTGATGGTGTCGAACAACTCAAAATCCGTGTGCGTCTGACGCTTCACTCGGACCGGCAGCAACAATCGCAATCGTTTGGCGACCCACGGCACGGTGGTTCCCTGGATGACCACCGAGGTAATGGAAATGAAAAAGACTATATTGAAAATCATCTGCGCCTTTTCGACTCCCGCCAACAATGGAAAAGTCGCGAACACTATCGGGACCGCTCCGCGCAGGCCCACCCAGGATATGAACCATTTGCCCCGCCGCTTCCCTTTGAAAAATGCCAGGCTTACAAAAACGCTGAACGGCCGGGCGGCCAGGATCATAAAAGCAGCCACGCCCAAACCGATGCCTATGACCGGAATCAGCTGATCCGGAAAAACCAACAGCCCGAGAGTGATAAACAAGGCAATTTGCATGAACCAGGCAACCCCGTCAAACCAACGGACAATTTGCCTTTTATGAATCAATTCCTGGTTTCCGAGAATAATCGCCGTCAGATAAACCGACATGAAGCCGTTTCCGCCGACAAACCCGGCGGCTGAAAAACTGAAAAACATTATGGCGATCATTAAAACGGGGTACATTCCTTCATAATCCAGTTTGATGCGATTGAAAACTTTTGCCCCGAGGTATCCGATGGCGAAACCAAACACAATCCCGATAATAATCTGTTTGAAAAATACGGGCATCATTCCGACCAGAGAAGCGTTGGGATTGGCGACCAGCTCCGTAAACGTAATGGTCAGGGCATAGGCCATCGGGTCATTGCTGCCGCTCTCCAGTTCCAGCGTAGGCCGAAGGTTTCCCTTCAGGGCCAGGCTTTTCGAGCGCAATATCGAAAATACCGCCGCCGAATCCGTGGAAGAAACAATCGAACCCAGCAACAATCCTTCATAAATGGTGAAGTCGCTGATTGCATGGATAAAAAGGCCCACCGAAAAAGCGGTCAGCAGAACGCCCAGCGTGGACAGGCTTATTCCATGCCAGACAATCGGCTTGATGGTTTTCCAGTCGGTTTCGAAGCCGCCCGAAAAGAGAATAAAATTCAGCGCGATAATGCCGATTGCCTGCGCCATCTTATGGTCATTGAAGGGTATGCCGCCGATTCCTTCCGAGCCGGCCAGCATTCCTATGGTCAAAAAGAAGAGCAGCACAGGGACGCCGAATTTATAGGAGGTCTTCCCTGCTATCAAAGATATAAAAATCAGCACCGCGGCTATCAACATGGCCTGATCAATCGACAAACTCATTCCGCGTTTCCTTTCCTCACGCCAACTGCAGCCCCATCGAAGAGGCCCGGCGCAGAAGCAGGCTTTGGGTTGCGCGACAAACCTTCACGTCTTCATGGCCGCAAGCGCAGAAAGCTGTCCGCCGTTGAGAATTGCGCTTCCATTGATTTATAGGATATTCCCTCTTCAGGAACAAGCCGAGAAGTGAAGAAACCGCCTGCAAGCGTTGCCACCGGGGGGCGCGAGCAGCCATACTTGCCGCACAAAAGGCTGCTCCTCGAATTGCACGCTGCCCTATAATGGCCGCAGCATTGAAGTTCCCGGGATTTGTAAAACCATCCCAAGCGTCCTGCGGTTCCTTGATTCTTCAAAGGAGCATAGACCATGAAATACTTCCGGGTCATGAATCGATGGGGAAGGGCAGATGTTTGCATCCGCAAGCCCTAAACAATACAACATTTCAGAGCCGATCCTTCACACAGGCGCCCGAGTGGACCGGCTCGAAGAAAAGGCGGCTTTTACAGCCGCAAGCGACTTTTATAGTTTCCCAACTATGGAGGCGCCGCATTCGTCCATTGTATCCAAAAGCAATGTCGTCGACTTGACATCCCAAATGCGTCCCGACGGGACTTTAACTTGGACGCCGCCTGCAGGCCGCCGGACTGTCCTTCGTTTGGGCTATTCCTTGATCCGCGCCCGCAACAATCCTGCATTGCCCGAAACTGCCGGATTGGATGTTGACAAACTCAACAGCGCTATCGTTTTCTCTGGGATTTCCGCAAAATCATCGCGGATCTGACCGCCGAATATCACTACGGCCGATTGACGCTCCTTTGCGTGAACGCGGCATGGGACGCTATGCCGAACCCTACGAATCCGGACGAGCGTTTATCGCCGATGGAATGGATGTGAAGCGGGACGCCGACATCCGCGAATCCGCCTCCGTCGCGCGCATCTATGGCCAGAATCTTGTCGCGGCGGAATCTCTGACGGCGAGCAGCGGAGCATGGGGATGGTCGCCTGAAACGCTCAAGCCGGCTGCCGGTATTGAAATGGCCATGCGATTGAACCGCTTCGTCATTCAACGACAAAGCTCCGGGCATTCCCTGGAAAAATCCTTTCCGCGTCGACGTAACGAATGCGTTGGCGCCCGGCGCCAATTCGCATGAAATCAAGGCGACGAACCTCTGGGTCAACAATCTGGCAGGGGATGCACAGCTGAACGTCGCAAAGAAATATGCCTGCGCGACTCAGCAGTTCTATCGCGCAAATTCGCCACTAACTCCTTCCGGACTTCTGGGCCCGGTTCGGATTGTCCGAACAACCGATCAACCGTTGAAATGAATCCTCGCCGGCAGAACCGCCCGATTATTGAATCGGCGCCCAAGAAAGCAAGTCCGTTGGAATTTAAAATCTTCTGTTCAGGTGATTACAGTGCTGCGGGCCGGGACGTTCCCAGGACCGTTCCAATCAGGCCTGTTCAATCAGCTGCTTTCGCTTGTTTTGCAGCTCGCGGATTTTGTCCTGGACGATCTTTTTGAAACCGTGTAATTCTCGAATCGTTCGGTCCACCAAAGATTTTGCATTCTGCGATTGTTCCAGGGAGCCTCTAATTTTTGTTTGAACGATCCAATCGGTTATCAGATTATCGAAGAAAAGATCCACAAACCTTTCGAATTGCCCGATATCAACCTGGATCGATACATTTTTTTTGACATCGGCCAGTTCTCTTTTGAACTGGTTCATTTTGACTTGCACATAATTGATATTGCCTCTAGCATCGTCGATCCTGGAATGCTTGACCACGGTGGTGATAAGTCCGCCTCCTAAAAGATCCACTGTTCCCCAATTGGAAGCGCTTTTCAACGATTCTATTGCCCGATTCAACCCTGATACGACATCCTTCCCGGCGGCGGCGGCTTCCACGATTTCTTTTTCTTCAGCGTTGAAATTGGCTATCTGCTCCGCAAGATTTATAAGCTCTTTTGCAATGGCAGGGTCGGATTGGCGCAGCAGCTCTTCTTTCCTGGAGAGAAGCCGCTGATATTCGGAATCCGCATCCTGCAATCCTTCCAGTTGTTTAAGAAAGCTTTCCTGCTCCTGCTCGAGAGATTCGATTTCGCTTTTCATCCCCTGATACAGAAGCTGAGCGGAAAGCAGCTCCCGGCGCTCTTTTTCCATTCGTTGCTCGCGACTGCCGAGGACGGTGTAAAACAATGCGGTCAGACTCGTGCGCTCCAGCTTTTCCACATCAACCTGCTCCTTCTTCAGCTGAGCGGCGATCGATTTGAATCGATCGGATTTTTTCCTCAAATCCGCCAGGACGGCATTTAAATCCTGCTCGAGTTTTTCCTTCAACCGTTTTCGCTCGATTGCCCTGGAAAGCTGCTCGCCGTATTCCTTCAACATGGCTGTCTCCCGGATTGATCATTGTTTCCGAGTAGTGTAGGCGATATGGAAGTTGATTGATGCAATCGCCATTCGATCTTTTCGGTTCGTCAGATAGAGCTGCGTGAAGATCAGTTTCACCTTATGCGCGGCGCGTTCCTGTGCCAACGACATCGCCTCCGGCGCCATCTTGCCGGCAATGCCATCGTGCGCGTCCCCATAATCGCGCATCAACCTGGCGGCAAAGGCGCCGATATCAAACGACAGGGTTTCCAGTCCGGTTTGGGCATCGCCGATCGTCACCGTCATCTTGTCCAGGCTTTCGTTCGCCTCATAGGATATTCCGTCGCCTTCGAACAAATGTCCGGCTCGGGCTGACAGGAATGCACTCTGAAGAATGCGGTCATAGCCCGAAATATCGACAGGTTTCTTGGGATCGACGATAAACATCGACGAGGCGGTTGCTCCGACGGCGCTGTCCACACCCATTTTTCCCAGTATGGCGGCGACGGATAAATTTCTCGCTTTCACGGACTCGCCATTGGCTTGGAGCCTATCGGCGAACCATGGTTGAATTGCGTCATAGCCGTGAACCTGGCCCAGATATCTAACGATGGAGGCGATTTCCCTCCCGTCTTCCTTTGACACTTCTTTATGTTCCTTGCGTATCCGGCCATTGGCCAGGATTCCATTCATCGTCAGCATCTTGCCCAAACGCCCCTTCTGGCTGCGCTCGGATACGCCGAGCATTCCCCAGGGGCCGAAGCTCATCAGAAATGCGAGCAGGCATAGGGAGCCGACAGTAAATTTGATGCTCTTGGACTTGCTGAACAAAAAATAAAGCGCTTGAGCCGAAAGCCAGATCCCGAGAGCGATTCCCGCATAGCGGCTTTCTGTAATTCCATAATCCCCGATTCGTTCCGTCACGGCCAGGAATAAAACCACAATGAGCGGGATCAGCAAAATATACAGCCATTTGCCCGCCGCTCGAATCCACGCGTTCCCGGACCGGTCGCGAATCGGATGCATGAGAAGAAGCGACAGGATCGACACGGCGGAGAATCCGAGAATCAGGCTGCTCACCCATCCCTTCGGCCAGCTCCATTGCACCAATATCTTCAGAAGATACGCATAAAGGATCAGCAAATAGACGATCACCAGCGACAGCAGGATGTATTGGGCAAAAACCTTCAATCCTTTGGGATACTCCTCAAGGCGATCGAGGCCGTCCATATCTTCCGGCGCCCCGGCAAGGAAAAACCATGGAGCGAACAGCCCGGCCACCAGCGCCCAAAGTTCCGCATATCGCTTATCGGGAACGGAAACGCCGAAAAGGTTGTTCAGCGCCGCCAGCGCAATCGCCAGTCCCGCAAACAGAACAGCGGAAAATAGGACGGTCACAAACAGCCGGAAAAGAAGCGTTTTATTAAATTGCCAGAAGCCATTCAGCTCTCCCTTCTTCAAGTACGGCAAAATCATGACAAGAATAATCCATCCTGCTGCCAGCAGTCCGAATCGTATGAAAAATGCAGCCGGCGCGCTTTCGAAGGATGTGGGCAATGTAAAAGCGTATCCGACGAGCAGCAGCATTCCCATCAGTTGAATGATTGTCGAAAAACCAAAGCTCAGTTTTCGTTTCTCCGTAAATAGCGCCAGCGCAGTGAGCAAAGGAAGCCCGAGCGCGGCGGAGAGAATGATCGGAAATCCTGCGCTTCGGGAAGGCTCGGATTCGATAAGCGCAAGAGCTGTAATCACCAATACAAAAGCGCAGAACAGCACTAAAGGGAATCGGCGAGCAGCATACGCCGCCTCCAGGCAAACCTGACGGATTGACGGCAGTTTCATAGGGGCTCCCTGATGTGAAAACAATCTTTCTTAATGTGGATGTCTTTGCGTTTTCTGAAAACGGAATGCAACGCTTGAAATCTGACGAACGCGCTATACTATAGCACTCCGTCCGTACACATATATAGATTTTGCGTTCCTGGAAAGAAGGGAGAATCCAATGAAAAGAATATGCATCCCGCTGGCCGACGGATTCGAAGAAATCGAGGCGACGACCCTGATTGATGTGTTCAGGCGGGCGAGTTTCGTCGTGAAGACCTGCGGCGTGAACGGCCTTTCAGTGCAGGGCTCTCACGGCGTCGCGCTCACAGCGGACATAACGCTCGACGATGCTCTCGATAGCCCGTGGGATCTGACGGCGCTGCCCGGAGGCATGCCGGGCGCAACGAATCTGCGGGACGACGCCCGTATCGGCCGATTGCTGGAGAGAACAGTCCGAACCGGCGGATATGTGGCGGCGATCTGCGCTGCGCCTATTGTGCTGGCGCGCTTCGGCTTCCTCCAGGGCCGGAAGGCGACAAGCTATCCGGGATTTGCAGGACAGATGCCCGGCGCCGAGTATTGCGAAGACCGCGTCGTGTGCGACGGCAGAATATTGACCAGTCGAGGGCCCGGGACGGCAATGGAATTTGCTTTGGCGATCGTCGAACTGTTGGCCGACGGAGAAAGAGCTGAAACGCTGAAAAAACAGATGCTCGTGAAATAAGCGCCTGCCGGAGGAAAATGCGGATTGGAGAGACGGGCTCCCGGAAGCGGCGGGCAATTCTCTATAAAAATATTGTCATCCCGTCGCAGGCCAACTCCATATCGATTTCGTTTTGCCGCTCGAGCACTTCCTGTCCCAGATGCGTCAACACGATCCTTTTTGCGCCGAAGCGTTCGCGATTTTCCCGGATTCGCGGATAGTCCAGGTGGGTTTCCAGCCGCGTCTCAAAAAAAGAGCATTCACATATAAAAAGGTCGGCGCCCTGGGTATGGGCGATCAGGGCTTCCGACCACCCGGAATCGCCCGAATAAACAATTTTCCGTCCTTCGACCAGCAGTTCGAATCCAAGAGATATCGGCTTTTCCTGATGAGGCGCCGCAAAGGGATGAATCCGGATGTCGTTGAACTGCAGAAGCTTTGCCGGAAATGCTTCGACAAATTCAATCCGGTAGGGAAGCGGCTCTGAAGCGGCGTCGGGGTACATCGCCCGGAAAAGCGCCCGGACGCTTTCCTCAACTCCCGGCGGGCCTGCGATCACGAGCGGCTTTTCTCTCGGCTCTACATAGACGTATTCCAGGAACAGGAAAGGAAGCCCCGCAAAATGATCGCCGTGCAGATGGCTCAGGAGAACCTGATCGACCGGTTCGGAGGACGCGGGGAGGCGTTTGAGCGCCGCCAGCGTCGACGGGCCGCAATCCATCAGAAGCGAACCGCGCGAGCTTTTAATCCTATAGGCGGCGTGGAGACGCCCGCCATCGGAAAAGGCATTGCCGCTCCCAAGTAAATCAATGCGAACTTGTTTCACTTTGCCAGTATAACAAAATGGTGCCTGGCTAGGATGTCCCCAATTATTAATTGGGGACATCCTAGCCAGGCACCATTTACATACATGCTACAATTCCTCTTTTTGATGCTATGAAAAAGAGCGAGGTCCTGAAAAGAAAATTGCTGCGCGGAGTTGGCCGGGCGATCGACGATCACAAGATGATTGTCGGCGGCGACCGCGTCATGGTCTGCCTCAGCGGCGGAAAAGACAGCTACGCTCTCCTGACTTTGCTGCAGGATCTGCAGATGCGCGCCCCGGTTCATTTCGAACTGCTGGCAGTTATTCTCGGCCGGAATCAGGATGAGTTTCCGGAATCCATTCTCGCCGACTACCTCCGCTCTCGGAAAGTCCCGTTCAGGATCCTCCGCAAAGACATTTATTCTATTGTGAAAAAGAAACTTAAAGCGGGAGAAACCGCCTGTTCCCTGTGCTCCCGCCTCCGGAGAGGCATTCTCTATAACGTTGCGGTGGAGGAAAAATGCACCAAAATCGCCCTGGGACACCACGCGGACGACATTCTCCAGACTTTCCTGCTCAACCTTTTCTTCGAAGGATCGCCTCGAAGCATGCCGCCCCTGCTGCGCAGCGAAGACGGCCGCAACACCGTGATCCGGCCGCTGGCTTATTGCTGGGAATCCGACATCGAGGATTTCGCATCGCTTCAGGACTATCCGATCATCCCATCCAGCGCTTGCGGGCGTCATGAAGATTTAAAACGCAAGCGCATGAGCCGCCTCATCGACGAACTGGAAAAGGAAATTCCCAATTTGCGTCACTCGATGCTGGCGGCTCTTGGGAAGCTGCATTGAGGCTCAATTTGACAAGGAAATTCCGATACGCGCTCTTTGACCTGGACAACACCGTCTATCCGCAGTCCTGCGGCCTGTTGAATGAAATCGGGAACCGCATCAGCCGGTTTATGGTCGAACGTCTCGGCGTCCGCCCGGAAGAAGTGACCGGCCGGCGGGACGCTTTCTTGAAATCCCACGGCACAACGCTCAACGCTCTCCGCCGCTTCTATGATGTCGACCCGGACGAGTTTCTGGCTTTTGTCCACAACGTCGATCTGACTAAATATCTTCATCGGGACTCCGCCCTGGATCGGATGCTGGGAAGGCTGGACGTTTGCAAAATTATATTCACCAATGCAGACGCGCCGCATGCCAGACGAGTCCTTTCCCATCTGGGCGTGCTTGGGCATTTCGAGTCGATCCTCGACATCCATTTCCTGGAGTTCGTGAACAAACCCCATCAGCTTGCTTATCTCAAAGTTCTTGACGAAATATCGGCTCAGCCGGAGGAATGCATCCTGATTGAGGATTCGCCCGCCAATATTCTTACGGCCGGGAAGCTTGGGATGACGACTGTGATGGTCCGCCAGGGAGCTCGAAAAGACGGCGCGCATTACACCATCGATCGCATCACGGATTTCGAGCCGTTGATCGCTTCGCTTAAGAACGGCTAAAGCAGAAGCCGCACTTACAGCCGGCCGGCCTTCGGCTCCACATAGCGGCGAAACTCCGGAGGAGGCGCCGTCTGGAACAGAAGCGGGGCGCCGCTGGTCGGATGCTTGAATCCCAGACAGAAGGCGTGCAGTCCCAGCCGGCCGACCGGATCCTGGGCGCTGCCATAGGCCCGATCGCCGACAATCGGGTGTCCCATTTCCGAAAGATGGACCCGGATCTGGTTTTTGCGCCCGGTCTCAAGCGTCACCTCCAGAACGGTCAAGCCCGGGAAACGGCGCAAAACTTTGAAGTGAGTGACGGCGGCTTTTCCCCGCTTCGCATCATTGGTCGAGTGCATGCGAAGCGATTTGTCTTCCGCCAGATAGCTGCGGATGGTTCCCTGGCTCTTCTCGACTCTGCCTTCGACAATCGCCCAGTATTTTCTCCGGATGTCATGCCTGCTAAACAATTTCTGGAGCGCCGCCTTCACTTTCTCGGACCGGGCGAAAACCAGAACTCCGCTGGCAAACTTATCAAGGCGGTGAACGATGAAAAGTTTCTGCCTGGGGTCGCATTCCTTGAGGCGCTGTTTTAAATAGGCGTAAACGGTTCGTTCGCGTTCATCGACTGTTGCAACCGTCAACATGCCGGATGGTTTCTGGACGACAAGAATGTCGCTGTCTTCGTGCAGGATTTCCAGCCCCGCCGGGAGCTTCGAGGCGATTCTTCGGGGCCCTATCTCGATCACATCGCCGGAACAGATCTGCAAGTTCGCGATTTTGCAGAGCTTGCCGTTGACCGTGATTCGTTCCTGCGACAGCATCTGTCGCAGAGTCCGGCCCGAAGCTCCGGGGACCAGGAGTTTCAGGTTTTCCAGAATGGAACAGGAAGCAGGGGCTGCGGTTCTCACCTAACTTTGGTTGCAGACAAGCATCCGGGTAGAATCTGCAAAACGAACCGTTATCTTATTGGGTGGAACAAATGATTGAACACAGCCCAACCCGAAAGTGGCGTGTTCGATCCAGTCGCCTTCTCCAAAGCTGCCCGACATGCTATAGCGCTTATGAGGTTTTGCGGACGCTTCCTGCATTACCTCATCCCAGGACTGCCGGGTCCTCTTTGTAGCAGCTTTTGCCGTCTTTCCGCTCTTTTTGGGTGAAGCTTTCGCTACCGGCTTCTCAGCTCGATAATTATGTTCACCATTGCAGGTGTTGCATCTCACTCGGCGGGGTTTAGGCCCCTCCATGGCAACGACAGCATGCGCCAAAACCATTCTGCATTTCGTACAATAAGCTTCAACATCGGATCCAACCGCTATTTTGCTCATAACATATATATTACCACAGTTAGCCCGCACTGCCAGCCCAATTTCCATTCCCGGAATTCGCGATATTCATCCAGTGCCACAGGATTCCCAGAATCGTTTTTGCATCAGCTATTTGCCCCGTCTTGACCATCGCCAGGCATTCTTCGACCGAATGAGCTTCCACCGTGAGATGCTCCCCTTCCTCAAGCCTTTGTGGACACGAAACGAGTCCGGCAGCTGAGAAAAGATGAATCGATTCATTGCTGATTCCGGGAGTCGTATAAAAGGTGCATTCGTGTTTGAGAATGCCGGCGCTGTAGCCGATTTCCTCCTCGAGCTCTCGGGCTATTGTCTCCAGAGGAGTCTGCCCGGTGTCAAGCTTCCCGGCTGGAATCTCAAATATATATTTTCCAACAGGATAACGGAACTGGCGGATCAGCAGAATCCGGCCGTCCTCCAGAATCGGGACCGCCGCCACCCCGCCGGGATGCAGTACGACTTCCCTGATCGTGGTTCCTCCGGAAGCTTGTTTGATGACATCGACATGCAAGGCGACTATTTTTCCCCGGTATATTTCCTGATGTTCCAGGACAGCGGACTCCGGATTTGTTAATTCCATTTTCCCTCCCTGATGTTTCAAGGATTATATTAACCCAAAAGCAGTTTACGATGGGATGGCGCTCTCTTTGAGGCTATAGTTGTGAGCGAAAAAGGCAGGGCATGATTCTCTCGCACGACGAACTTGAACGAATACTTGGCCCCGAAGGCGACATCGCCAAAATCCACCCTGCCTATGAACACCGGCCAGGCCAGATTGAGATGGCCAAAGCCGTCTTGGATGCGATGGAACAAAGCCTGCATCTATGCGTCGAAGCCGGGACCGGAACCGGAAAAACGCTGGCTTACCTCATTCCCGCCATTTTTTCCACAAAACGGGTGATTATTTCGACCGCCACAAAGAATCTTCAGGAGCAGCTTGTATTTCGGGACATCCCATTTCTGGAAAAAGCTTTAAACCGAAAATTTTCGGTCTGCTGCATGAAAGGGCGCGGCAATTATCTTTGCTGGAACAAACTCGAAGAAATGGCCGGCGAAAAATACCTTTTTTCTCCGCAGGATCCCGAACGCCTTTCATCGATCAGGAAATGGGCTCAAACCACCCGCACTGGCGATCGGGGAGAACTGTCCGAACTGCCCGAAGATTTAATGCTCTGGCATCGCCTTGACGCACGCAGGGAAACCTGCTCGGGCCAGAAATGCAGGAATTTCGACGCCTGTTTTGTCACCAGGGTCCGGCAGCAAGCCCTTGAGTCGGATATCGTCATCGTAAACCATCACCTGTTTTTTGCAGATCTGGCTTTAAGGCAGGGGGATTTTGGGGCTGTCCTGCCGGATTATTCCATCCTGGTTTTCGATGAAGCCCATGAAATTGAAGACGTCGCCACGCAGTATTTCGGCGTATCGGTCAGCAATTACAGGATTGAAGATCTCATTCGAGATGCGGACAAGACCCTGGCAGAACAGAAAGCTTCTTCCTCATTCCTCTCCGGCCAGCTCTCGAAACTGGCCGAATGCTCAAAGCAATTTTTTCTGCCGTTCGGATGCAGAGAGGGCCGATTCGTTCTGCAGCCGCTCGGCGCCGGCGTCCTGCGCGGCCCGCAAAACTTCGACAATATCAGCTCCCCTTACAAAGCGCTCCGGATCCAGCTTAGCGCTCTGAGATCGGCCCTTGTCAACGTCTCCGTTCAAAGCGAGAGCATCGAAGCCCTGATCCGAAGATGCCGAGAAATCGAGGACGACCTCGCCTCAATCCTCGATCTTGATTCCAACGATCACGTATTCTGGTACGAAATTCGCGGGAAAGGAGGAGTCTTTCTCTGGTCTTCGCCGATCAACATTTCGGAAATTCTCAAAGAACGCCTCTTTTCAAATGTCGACTCCGCCGTCCTCACTTCCGCCACTCTTTCAACGGGAGGCAACTTTCAATTCGCAAAATCCCGCCTCGGCCTGCAAACGGCGGAGGAACTCATGATCCCATCCCATTTCGACTACGCCCGCCAGTCGATTTTCTATATTCCCCGCAACCTCCCTGAACCGCGGGAAGAAGGATGGATTCAGCATGCCTGCCATGAAATTGAAGCTATTCTGGAAGCCAGCCGTGGACGCGCTTTCGTGCTTTTTACAAGCTATGCCCAAATGCAACATGCCTACGAGACGCTGAAAAGCCGCCTCGCATTCCCCATCCTGATTCAGGGAGAAAAAAGCAAGTCCGGGCTTCTGGAAGCTTTTCGCGGCGCTCCCAATGCCGTGCTTTTCGCCACCAGCAGCTTCTGGCAGGGAGTCGACGTCCAGGGAGAGCAGTTGAGCTGCGTCATCATCGATAAGCTGCCTTTTTCCGTGCCCAGCGATCCCGTTGTCGCGGCCCGCATCGCCAACGTGAACAAGGCGGGCGGGAATGCATTTTACGACTATCAGATCCCGGCCGCGATCATCCTGCTCAAACAGGGCCTTGGAAGACTCATCCGGAGCAAAACGGATCGGGGGATTCTGGCCTTGCTGGACAAACGCATCCTGACAAAAAGTTACGGCAAAATGTTTTTGCGAAGCATCCCCCCCGCGCCCTTCACCCAGGATTTCTCTCAAATCGACGGCTTCCTGTAAGAAGAAGCCTGCCGACGAAGCCGGTAGAAATGCATCGGAATCGGGGGAAAAGTGCAACCGGTGGAACCGGCCATACAGGCCATTTCGATCCTGCGGCGAAAGCAGAGCAGCCGGGGATTTTCCTGCCTTTCGCGATGGCCCCGCCGGGATTTGGACGTTCTTTTTATTCCTGGTTTTCTTCGGATGAAGAAAAATATTTTTCAGCCCGCAGGCAGCCGACATCCGCCAGGTTCTGCAAAGCCGCCAAGGCGGATTCCGCAACCATGGCTTCATGGTGTGTGGTCAATTCGTAGATCTTTTCCAGGGTGCGGTCGTCGATGTCATTCGGCCTGTGCCAGTAAGCGACCGATAGCTCCGAAAGGGCTTGCGCCTGTATTTCCGGATCGTCATGAGAGGTCAGTTCAAGAAGGGCTTGCAGGGAGCGCTCGCCGCCCTGTTGAGCAATGGCGCCGAGCGATTCGATAATCCATTTGCTCATTCTTCCCGCGCTCTTGCCGCCACTCCTGGATTCCTTGGAAGCCTTGTTGGCGCAGCAGGTCTTAAGCGTCGGCAAAAAGAAATCCACGGCGGCGTCGTCGCCTATGGTTCCGATGGCTTCAATGATGGCTATCTGAAGCTCCTGAGCGCCGAAACCTTTGAGCCGGCTGGATTCGATAAAAGCTTTTTTAAGAGCCTCCAGAAAAGCTCTGTCGCCGATGGCGCCCATGCAATAAGCTGCAAATTCACGTTTTTTCGCGTCTTTTTGAGCGAGAAAAGCAAGAAGCGGTTCATTAAAGCGGGGATCGCGCAGGACGCCTATCCGGGGGATGATTTCGAACAGATCCTCTATGCCTCCGGATTCCAGTATCGAAAGGCAATCCCGAATCATTTCCTCTGAAAATCGGTTCTTTTTAACGCCGAATTTCGACTTATCAACCACTTTTTACCGGTCCTCATCCATTCAAACAGCCGGGATGCCAGAGGAGAGTCATTATACGGCGCCCGATCAAGTTTGCAACAGCGAAATCATCAGACGCCGGTCGGCAAACCTCTTGTTCCAAAGCCGTGCTTCCGCGTTTTTTCACTTGCCCGACGACAGATTCAGGAATTTTGCCTTGCATCCTTCCGAGCAAAAATAATAAGTCTCATTCCTGTTCTCCAGCCGCACGGCAAGCCGGGAATCCAGATACATTCCGCAAACCGGATCCTTGACCATGTGAGTGGAGACGCCGGTGGATTGGCCTCCCGCCGCTCTTTTTTTGTTGCGCCCGATGAATGCGGCTATCAAATACCTCAACAAAAATAACGTGGCAGCTATAAGAACGATTCGGATCAGCAAAGCCATTATCGCAATTCCCGGATCATTTGGATGTGGCCTTCAGCTCATCGATGCTCTGTTGGAGTTCGGCTCTCCTGGGATAATCCGGATTCGACCGGAGCAATTCCTCCCAGACCGAAACTCCGCCTTTCACATCTTTTTTTCCGCTGATCAGCACAATTCCCTTATTAAACATCGCCTCGGGAAAATCCGGCCGGTATCCGAGGACCCTGTCCAGAATTTCCAGGGACTTATCGTTTTGACCAAGATAGTGATAGCAGGCGGCCAAGTCGGTTTCAACATTTGGATTTTGCGGCTGCAGGTCCAGACTTTGCCGATAATAGGCGACGGCCTTGTCGTATTGACGCATATCATAGTAAATATTGCCAATCCGGGTTCTAAAGTCCGCGTTGTCCGGCTCCTTGGCGACGAGCTGTTCGAGAGCGGCCAACTCCTTGGAAGCATCCATCGGAACATGGTTTGGGGGCAGCTGGTTTTCAGCAGAATCCGGCGACGCCGAAGGGTTCGAAGCCTTCAGGCGCATCATCCAGGCAGAACCGGCGGCCGTGATTGCCAAGCCTAAAACAATCAGCGAAAAGATAAGATTCACATGAGATTTTTTTAAAGGCATCGGTCGTTCATCCGCTCCGGCTGTCCAGGATTATGGTCACAGGTCCTGCGTTGGCAAGCCGGACATCCATTATAGCTTGAAACTTCCCAGTCTGAACACCCGGCATCAATTGTCGGACAAGCGCAACAAAATCACTATACAGTTTTTCCGCCTCGGCCGGGACTGCAGCATCGATAAAGGAAGGACGACGTCCTTTTCTACAGTCTCCATACAGAGTGAACTGGGATACCAGGAGCAGCTGACCTGCAACATCGCGAACGCTGAGGTTCATTTTCCCTTCGCCGTCTTCGAAAATGCGCAGGTCGACGATCTTTTTTGCCATCCATTGAAGATCCTTCTCAACGTCCTGACGGGAAATGGCTACGAGAGCCAGGAGACCTTTCCCGATTTCGGCTACCGTCTCTCCCTCGACAATCACCTCCGCCCGGCTCACTCTCTGAACGACTGATCTCATCAGTATATTTTACCGCAATCCCCGCCCATCCCCCGTGGATTTTCTCCCGGTTGGGGGACATTGACATATTTTGCCGACCCGGTGTATATTTGATTGGA
>CAZXSV010000028.1:0-43956 GCA_964642735.1 uncultured Acidobacteriota bacterium | reverse complement strand
ACATGCCCGGATCCGCCTCCGCAGTAGAAGCTTCATGAATAATGCGGGTTAAGGAATTAATGTGGGGATGGAAGCAGAGCATCTATCGAAACGTTCGGAAACGCTTTCGGCGTCGGCTTTAATAAGCTCAACCCTGACGCCGACAACTGCTCCGACAGCTGCTGATTTTCGCTATTATCGGAAGAGTGGAGGACAAGCATGGTGGATGTTGCAAAAGTGAATCAGATCCTGGAGCGGCATGGCTCCAAACGCGAACACATGATTGCCATATTGCTCGACTGTCAGGAGGAATTCTTCTATCTGCCGAGAGAAGTGCTGGAGGCTGTAGCCGCCGGAGTGAAGATACCGCTTACCTCGGTGCTCGCAATCGCCACCTTCTTCAAAGCGTTCAGCTTGAAGCCTGTCGGACGCTACCCGATTCGCGTCTGCAACGGGACTGCCTGCAACATCCAGGGCGGACCGTTGCTTGTGGACGCCCTGGAGCGGGAGATTAAGATCAAGAAGGGCGAGACGACCCCGGACAATCTGTTCGGCCTTGATACCGTGAACTGCGTCGGTTGCTGCGGTCTGGCGCCTGTAATCACGGTAGGCCAGGACGTGCACGGCAAGGTCAAAATATCCTCCATCCCCAAGATGGTGAAGCAATACAAGCCCAAGGATGCGCCGCAGCCAAAGGAGGGAAAAGATGGCGAGACTGTCCATTGACGACCTGAAGAAAATCAGAGAGGACGCAAAACGCACATTAACGCTTCGATCAGGCGTGGCGAGAGCGAGAGTGACCGTCCACATGGGCACCTGCGGGATTTCTGCGGGCGCGCGCGAAGTGATGGGCGCTCTGCTGAAGGAAATCGAAAAATCCAAAACGACCGACGTCATCGTCACCACATCCGGCTGCGCGGGATTGTGCAGCCGCGAGCCGATGGCGACTGTGGAAATAGCAGGCCAGGCGCCCGTCAAGTACGTGGACTTGAAACCCGAGAGCATTGTCCGGGTGTTCAAAGACCATATCCTTGGAGGGAAGATAGTCACGGAGTTGGCATTGGCAAGCGGTTGCGAAACGACCGCCTAAACGGCTGATCAGGAGGTATGAAAATCATGACGTTCCGCACACACGTGTTGGTTTGCGCGGGAACCGGATGCGTGTCCGGCAATTCTTACGCGACGGCGACGGCTCTGGAGTCGGAAATATTCAAAAAAGGGCTCGCCCAAGAAGTGCAGGTCATCCGGACCGGCTGCCAGGGATTCTGCGCTGAGGGTCCGATCGTGATCGTCCAGCCGGACGGCGTCTTTTACTGCGGCGTCAAGGCGAAGGACGCGCCTTTTCTGGTTGAAGAGCACCTGGTGAAGGGCCGGCCGGTCAAAAAGCTCCTGTATACGCCGCCGGAGGAAAAGGCCCCTATTCCCGCTTTGAGAGAAATACCCTTTTTCTCCAAGCAGAAGCTTGTCGTCCTCCGAAACCGCGGGGCCATCGATCCCGAAAAGATCGACGACTACATCGCAGTCGACGGCTACACGGCCCTGGAAAAGGCTTTGTTCCACATGACGCCGGAACAGATCCTTTCGGAAATCAAACGGTCGGGGCTTCGAGGTAGAGGCGGCGGCGGCTTCCCGGCCGGAGTCAAATGGGAGACATGCCGGCGGGCCGCGCAGCACCGGGGCGTCGACCCCATCGTGGTCTGCAACGCCGACGAAGGAGATCCGGGAGCGTTCATGGACCGCAGCATTATTGAAAGCGACCCGCACTCCGTTATCGAGGGAATGATCATCGGCGCCCGCGCCATCGGATGCAAGGAAGGCTTCGTCTACATCCGGCACGAGTACCCCATCGCCCGGGAGCGCCTCCTGAAGGCCATCGATCAGGCTCACGACTACGGCCTTCTCGGGACCGACATCCTCGGCAGCGGAATGGATTTCGACATCGAGATCGTCCAGGGCGCCGGCGCCTTTGTCTGCGGCGAATCCACCGCTTTGATGGCGTCGCTCGAGGGGAACGCCGGCGAACCCCGGGCCAAATACATCCATACCGTCGAATACGGATACAAAAACCAGCCGACCAATCTCAACAACGTGGAGACTTGGGCGAACGTTCCGCTGATCGTCAACCGGGGCGCTCAGTGGTTCACTTCGATGGGCACCGGCAATGTCTCGGAAAATCCCTGGAACGGAAGCAGCGGGACGAAGGTCTTCTCGATGGTTGGAAAAATCAACAACACGGGCCTGATCGAAGTTCCGATGGGGATTTCGCTTCGGGAAATTATTTTCGACATCGGGGGAGGCATTCCGGGAAAGCGGAAATTCAAGGCCGTCCAGACCGGCGGGCCTTCAGGCGGCTGCCTGCCCGAATCCCATCTTGATATGCCCGTCGATTTCGACAGCCTGACGGAAGCGGGTTCGATGATGGGCTCCGGCGGAATGATCGTGATGGACGACCAGACCTGCATGGTCGATGTCGCACGTTATTTCATAGCATTCCTGACCGAAGAGTCCTGCGGGAAATGCACCCCCTGCCGCGAAGGGCTGCGTTCTTCGCTGGAAATTCTCGACAGAATCACCCGGGGGAAAGGCACGGAGGGCGACGTCGAAACGCTGCAGGAAATTGCGGAAGTCATGCTGGACTGTTGTCTTTGCGCTCTCGGCACATCGGCGCCCAATCCGGTCCTGTCCACCCTTCGATATTTCAAGGACGAATATGAAGCGCACATCAAAAACCATCAGTGTCCGGCCGGAGTCTGCAAGGAGCTGATTCAATACGCCATCGACCCGTCGAAATGCGACGGCTGCCATTCCTGCGTCCGGGTTTGCTCTTCCAACGCCATTGCGGGCGAAGTCAAGAAAACGCATATTCTGGATATAGCAAAATGCGTCAAATGCGGGGCGTGCATCGAGGCCTGTAAACGCGAGGCGATCCATAAGGTTCCCAGGAGCTATGCAGCATGAAAACTATCAAAGTAACGATCGATGGAATCGAGACTGAAGCCGAAGACAGAACGCCGATTCTCAACATCGCGCAGAAGCTTGGGATCAAAATCCCTACCCTGTGCCATCACCCGCTTCTGGAGCCCTACGGCGTCTGCCGCATTTGCACGGTCGAAGTAAGATCGGGCAAGCGGGTCCGGATGGTGACGGCCTGCAACTATCCTGCAACGAACGGGATTGAAGTTTTGACTCATTCGCCGCGCGTGAAGCGCGACCGCAAACTGATCCTCGAATGGATGATGGCCAGGTGCGGCCACGTCAAGGCGATTGAAGACCTCGCGGCGGAGTACGGAATCAAGGAGCCCCGATTCGGCCGCGGAGACGACGACTGCATCCTCTGCGGCCTGTGCGTGCGCATATGCTCCGACGTCGTCGGCGCTAACGTTCTCGGCTTCTTCAACCGGGGCGCCACGCGCGAAGTATCGACCGCCTTCGGCGAGACCTCCGACAAATGCATCGCCTGCGGCGCCTGCGCCTACGTCTGCCCGACCGGCGCAATCAAGATCGAAGACGACGCGGCCCTGGTCCGCGAAGCTCTCCCGCTAGGACCGGTCACCCCCATTTACATTCCCTTCATGCAGGCCGTGCCGCACCAGCCTGTGATCGACCCGGACAGCTGCATCCACTTCAAAACCGGCGGATGCAAGGTGTGCGAGAAGGTTTGCGAAGTGAAAGCGGTCAATCACGCCCAGGAGGACGCGTTCGAACAGATCGACGTTGGCGCGGTCATTCTGAGCACCGGGTTCAAACAGTTTGACGCAAGAGAAATTCCCGAATACGGCTATGGCCGTTTTAAAAACGTCGTGACCGGCCTCGAGTTTGAGAAGCTCAATTGCGCGTCCGGGCCGACCGGCGGGCAAATCCTGCTCGAAAACGGCCAGCCTCCCAAGAGCGTCGGCATCATTCATTGCGTCGGCAGCCGTGACGAGCGCCACCACAAATACTGCTCCCGCGTCTGCTGCATGTATGCACTGAAATTCGCTCACTTGATCAAAGAAAAAACCGGCGCCGACGTTTACAACTTCTACATCGACATGCGCTGCTTCGGGAAGGGTTATGAAGAGTTTTACCATCGCCTGCTCGAGGAAGAAGTCCGCTTCATTCGCGGCCGGGCGGCCGCCGTCACCGATTTCCCGTTCAATGACCAGGAAGTAGGCAAGCTGATCGTCCGGGTGGAAGACACGCTCATAGGGCAAGTGCGGCGAATCCCGGTAGACATGGTGATTCTGGCAAACGCCTTGGAACCTCAGGAAGACGCCAAGGACATCGCCCATACCTTCAACATCAGCTGCGGCGAGGGATTCTTTACCGAAAGACATCCCAAACTTGCTCCCGTTTCCACCGCGACCGACGGGATCTTCATCGCCGGCGCCTGCCAGGGGCCGAAGGACATTCCCGACACGGTGGCGCAAGCAGGGGCGGCCGCCTCCGCGGTGCAATCGTTGATCGCCAGGGGAGAGATCGAGGTCGAATCGGCCACAAGCGTCGTGGATCCGGATAAATGCTCCGGATGCAGAATCTGCAATACGCTCTGCTCGCTGTCGGCCATCAGCTTTGACGAAGAGAAGAATATAACGGTGATCAACGACGTTCTGTGCAAAGGGTGCGGCACCTGCGCAGCCGCTTGCCCAAGCCACGCGATTATCGCGCGGCACTTTACCGACGAGCAGTTGATCTCAGAAATAGAAGGGGTGCTGTATGACGTTCGAGCCTAAAATACTGGGAATTCTCTGCAACTGGTGTTCCTACACCGGCGCGGACCTCGCCGGCACTTCCCGTATCAAGTATTCGCCCAATGTCCGGGTTGTTCGGGTTATGTGCTCCGGAAGAGTCGACCCTCAATTCATCATGAAAGCCTTTTCCGAGGGCGCCGATGGCGTGCTGGTGGCAGGCTGCCATCCGGGCGACTGCCACTATATCGAAGGAAATTACAAAACCATTCGCCGGATGGCCCTTGTGAAGCGAATGCTGGCCGACTACGGTATCGAACCGGAACGATTCCGTCTGGAATGGGTCTCCGCTTCCGAAGGGGACCGTTGGGCCCATGTCGTCAACCAGATTACCGAGGACGTGCGAAGGCTCGGGCCGTCGAAGATCAAACCGAAGGGCGAGAAAAAGGCTTCTCCGGCGGCTTAATGAAAATCGGCTGGGAGCGCCGGCGTCCTCGCCGGCAGACAGCGCGCATAACATTAAATTTCGAATCCATCAGGGAGCTAGGGGAACCTAATTGGATTTTCAGCCAACCATTCAATAATCGCAAGGATGAGCCGGCGAGGACGCCGGCGCTCCCAGCCGATTCGATCGAACTCGGAGGTTCGGATGGCAAAACTTAAACTGGCAGCATATTGGGCTTCATCCTGCGGGGGGTGCGATGTCGCCATCCTCGACATACACGAAAAGATCCTCGACCTCGCGGCCGCAGCGGACATAGTCTTTTGGCCCATCGCCATGGATTTTAAATACGGCGATGTGGAAGCCATGCCGGATGGCCATATCGACGTGACGCTTTTTAATGGAGCGGTGCGCACCTCGGAAAACGAACACCTGGCCCGCCTCTTGCGGGCGAAATCCAAAACGCTCGTGGCTTTTGGATCTTGCGCCCATATAGGCGGAATTCCCGGATTGGCGAATCTTTTCACCAAAGAAGAAATTTTCAGGCGCGTCTACCAGGAAACGCCGTCCACCGTGAACCTGGAAAACGTGAGGCCGCAACCCAAGGTCGCAGTGGCGGAAGGGGATATCACAATCCCGGAATTCTACCCCACGGTTTACACACTGGATCAAACGGTTGACGTGGATTACTACGTTCCCGGCTGTCCTCCGACTCCCCGGCAGATCTGGAATGTCGTGCAGGCCATCGTGGGCGGGAATCTTCCGCCCAAAGGCGCCGTGATCGGCGCCTCCGAAAAAACTCAATGCGACGAATGCCCGCGCAAAAAGCATGAAAAGAAAATCACAGCGTTCAAGCGGATTGCCACAGAGCAGCCGGATCCGGACACATGTTTTCTGGAGCAGGGATTTTTATGCCTAGGGCCGGTCACACGAGGCGGATGCGACGCCCGCTGCATGACATCCGGCGTCCCCTGCCGAGGCTGCTTCGGCCCTCCCGATGGCGTTATCGATATGGGCGCCAAGGCCATATCGGCTATTGCATCGGTCATCGAAGCCAAGGAAGAAGCTGAGGTTCAACGGATAATCGACCAGATCCCCGATTCGCTCCGGAGTTTCAATCGGTTTGGGATCCCGGCGTCACTCTTGAAAAGGAAGGTATTATGAAACGCATTTCGATTGATCCCATCACAAGGCTGGAAGGGCATGGGAAAATTGACATCTTTCTCGCGGACGATGGAAGCGTGGCGAATGCCTATTTCCAGGTTCCTGAACTCCGCGGATTCGAAAAATTCGTGGAGGGAATGCCTGTAGAGGAGGTGCCGCGTGTGGTGTCGCGGATCTGCGGCGTCTGACCGGCCTCCCATCATTTGGCCTCGGGTAAGGCCATCGATGCCGTTTATAAAGTAGATCCTCCTCCGGCGGCGAAAAAACTTCGCGAGATGTACAACTCCGCCGCATTCATTCACAGCCATATTGCGCATTTCTACGCCCTCGCCGCTCCGGATTTCGTTGTGGGTCCGGATGCCGATCCTGCAAAACGCAATATCCTGGGCATCGTCGAAAAAGTGGGAGTGCCGGTTGCAGGCGAGGTGTTGAAGCACCGGGCCATCGCCCAGGATCTGCAGATCGCAATCGGCGGCAGATCCACGCACCCTGTATGGACTCTCCCGGGCGGGGTGTCCAAGGGAATTACGGAAGATCAGCGCAAAGAGATTGTCGAGAAAGCCAAGTCTTGCGTGGAATTCTCCAAATTTTCGCTGAAGCTCTTCGAAGATATCGTCCTCAAGAACAAAGCTTATCTGGATATCATCCTTTCCGATACATTCGAAATGAACAGCTATTGGATCGGGACCGTAGATTCGAAGAATTGCGTGAATTTCTACGATGGCGACGCCCGGGTGGTCGATCAAAAGGGCAAGGAGGTTTTTCGCTATAAAGCCCACGAGTACCTTGACTTCATCTCCGAGCGCGTCGAAAGCTACAGCTATCTGAAATATCCTTTCCTGAAAAAAATCGGATGGAAGGGATTCGTAGACGGACCCGAATCCGGCGTGTATATGGCTACGCCGCTCTCCCGCTTGAATGCCGCCGACGGCATGGCCACCCCGCTGGCTCAGCAGGAATATGAAAGAATGTACAGCACGCTGGGTGGAAAGCCGATTAAAAAATTGCTCGCTACACACTGGGCAAGGCTGATTGAGCTGCTGTACTCCGCCGAGAGGCTCCTGGAGCTTGCCCAGGACCCCGAAGTGGCGTCGCCCAAGATCCGCAACCTTCCAACGGAAGTGCCCAGGGAAGGCGTAGGAATAGTCGAAGCCATGCGCGGAATTCTTACTCACCACTATCAGACGGACGAAAAAGGCCTGGTGACGAAGGCCAATCTCATCGTCGGCACGACCAACAACAACGCACCGATATCCATGTCCATCAAACGGGCTGCTCAAAAATTGATTCAGCCCGGCAAGGAAGTCGGCCAAGGTTTATTGAACATGGTGGAGATGGCTTTCCGGCTGTATGATCCGTGTTTGTCCTGCGCCACTCACTCTTTGCCCGGTGAAATGCCTCTGATCGTGCAGGTAATCAATGCAGACGGAGTGGTCATCCACCGGGAAGGACGATGAAATATGGACGATGGACGATTGGGAACCCAACCCGTTATTTTCAATCGTCCATCGTCCATTTGCATTATGGATACAAGAATCATAGGATTAGGGAATTCAATACTTCGGGACGACGGGGTGGGCATCCATGCCGCGCGTGAGATCAGCCGGAGGCTTGCAGCCGCCGGTCTCGACAAAACCATCGACATACTGGAAACCGAAGTCGCCGGTTTTGCACTCATGGAGCTGATGGCGGGATGGAAGCGGATTATTCTCCTGGACTGCATTCAATTCGACGGCGTCAAGCCCGGATCCGTGATCCGGATCGATCCCGCAGATCTTCACACGTCTCTGCGGCTTCGTTCCGTCCATGACATAGATTTGCCCACCGTAATGGATTTGGGCCGCCGATTAGGCCTGGCTATGCCGGACAAGCTTGTCATTTTCGGAGTCCAGGCGGAGGACGCTCTGACATTCGGCGAATCCATGACGGAAGCCGCGGAACGCGGGATGCATGAAGCCGTTGCCATGGCGCTTGAAGAATTATCGCCTCGCACGGCCCGGGTTTCGGAGGAGAAGCGCGGGGAAGGCGTGCAATGAACCGATACAGGGAAACGAGTGTGGATCAGGGCTCTTCGGGCGACACCGAGGATTTGCCCATACCAAAGCGGTTCCCTATTCTGGCATGGATTATAATCTTGATATCCGTGGCGGGCATCGGCTCCTTCTCCTATGTCGATTTCCGCAATAGAAACTTTCCCTGTTATCCACCCATGATTGGAAATTATGCGTCCTATTCGACTCCGTTTTTGCTGACAGGGTTCGTTGCGCTTCTATGGCGGAGACATGGAAATGGGCTGCCAATTCTCAAAACCTTATGGCTTCAAGCGGCGGCGCTTTTTCTGACACTGTCGATTGGAATGGCTCTCTATGGACCTTAATCCGGATCAACCCGGATTATTCATGAAGGTTCGTAGCGAGGCTGAATAATTTTAGTTTCTCGCCGAAACGAAACGGAACGCCAACATTTTTCCAGTAGTGAATTTCGCGAGCGCCGAGAATGGCCGTCAAATACAGGATAGCTAAATCAAGCATCAAAGCCCGGCTGATCAAAAGCTTTTCCGTGGCTATCCTCATCCCCTCTCTGGTTACGGTCGTGGTCGGCGTTTTGATGATCCGGAAGCAGATATACAGCCAGGCCCAGGCACGCGTGACCTCCGATCTCGAATCCGCCAAACAGATTTATCAGAACTATCTCGAGCGTCTTAAGGATTCGCTCAGAATTCATGCGACCCGAATGATCATTTACGGGGCTCTGGACAGAAACGACTCCGCCGGCGCATTTCCGGAAGAAATGGAGCGCATCCGAAAAACCGAGAAACTGGACATACTCACGTTGTCGGACGCTTCGGGAAAAGTTTTCTACCGGGCCTGCAATCCGATCCTTCGAGGAGACTTTCAAAACCAGGACTTGTTCGTCCGGCATGTCCTGCAAAATAGAGCCCCGGCTTCCAGCACCGATATCGTCGCTCGCGAGGAATTGATCAAAGAATCCGCGTTGCTCGCCGAGAAAGCCTCGATGGACGTCACCCCGACTCCCATGGCGGGGCCGGCGCGGAAGACCAGGATTCAATCCGGCATGATGTTGAAAAGCGCTGCCCCGGTCTTCACGGCCGGCGGCAAGTTCGTCGGCGTTCTGATAGGCGGAGTGCTGCTCAACCGGAACTACGATATTGTCGACCGAATACGCGCGACCGTTTTCAAGGGCGAAGCCTACAAAGGACAACAGGTCGGCACAACGACAATTTTCCAGGACGACGTCCGGATCGCCACAAACGTGCGAAACGCCGACGGAAGCCGCGCCATCACCACGAGAGTTTCGGCCGAAGTTGCGGAAGCGGTCCTTAAAGGCGGGAACACATGGCGCAGCCGCGCTTTTGTGGTCAACGACTGGTACATATCGGCGTACGAACCGATCCGGAACCTGTCCGGAGACACCATCGGAATGCTCTACGTCGGGACTTTGGAGCAGCCTTACAACGACATCCTCTGGAGAAATCTCTACGTGTTCCTGGGAATCACCCTGCTGGCGATGGCTTTGATCAGCATCGCGGCGATAACGGCGGCCAACCATATTTCGCAGCCGATCCGGGCGATGGCCGACGCCGCAAAAAAAATATCGGAAGGAGACTATTCTCAAAAAGTGCAGGTGTCTTCGGACGACGAAATCGGCGTCCTGGCGGACAATTTCAACAAGATGGTTTCGGAGCTTGTGCGGGCTCATCAGGAACTGCGGGATTGGGGAGAGACTCTCGAACGCAAGGTGGAAAAAAGAACGGCGGAGCTTCGGGCCATGCAAACCCATTTGATTCAGTCGGAAAAGCTGGCGGGCGTGGGCAAGCTTGCGGCAGGAGTCGCTCATGAAATCAACAATCCTTTGACCTGCGTGCTCACCAACAGCAGCCTTATGCTGTCGGATCTGCCGCCGAACGATCCGCGCCGCGAAGACCTCCAGGCGATTGTCGACGAAACGCTGCGCTGCCGGAAAATCGTCAAGGGCCTCTTGGATTTTGCGCGGCAGACGAAACCTCAAAAATCTTCGTTGAGTTTGAACAAGGTGGCGGAAGACGTGCTCCTGCTTGTCAAAAATCAGGCTTCGTTCCGCAACATCGCCATTTCGGATGAACTGGACCCCCGACTGCCCCCCGCTTTTGCGGACGCAGACCAGATGCGCCAGGTCGCTCTAAACATCATCCTCAATGCGGCGGACGCCATGCCTGGAGGAGGATCGTTGCGCATCCGCTCCTTTTACGACGTGAATTCAAAAGAGGTGCAGTTGAAAATCTCCGACACCGGTCCAGGAATCCCGGAGGAGATCCAGAACAAGCTCTTTGAACCTTTTTTTACAACCAAGAAAACCGGGACGGGATTGGGCCTGGCCATCGCATACGGAATCATGGAAAGACACAAGGGAAAGCTCAAAGTAGAAAGCTCTCCGGGGCGTGGAACCACCGTATCCATAATCCTGTCCACTGCTATGACGGCCGCCGATGATTAACATGGACTCCCCCAAAGTGCTGGTTGTGGACGATGAACCCGCCATTTGCAGGTCTTGCGAAAAAATACTCGCGCGCGAAGGGTACCAGGTAAAGGTCGCCTATTCCGGAAAACAGGCCATCTCCATACTCGAACAAGAGCCGTTCGACCTTCTGTTTACCGACCTTAAAATGGCCGAGATGGGCGGGATGGAGTTGCTGGAAAAGCTGCGATCGCAATTCCCCGACCTTGTTCCGGTCGTCATCACAGGGTACGCAACCATCGCCTCCGCTGTGGAAACCATGAAGATGGGCGCCTTTGACTATCTCCCGAAGCCTTTTACGCCTGAAGAAATGTCTGCGGTGGCCAAAAAAGCGTGGGAAAAAAGACAGAGCCTCATCGAAACCCGGGCGATGGCGCAGGGCGAGACGATTCCCTCTTTCTGCGGCATCGTCGGAAAGAGCCCTAAAATTCAGGAAATCTTCCGGATGATTCGCAAAGTCGCGCCTACATCCAGCACGGTGTTGATCGTCGGGGAAACCGGGACCGGCAAGGAACTGGTCGCCCGGGCGATCCACGCTTCAAGTCCGAGAAAGGACCGCAGATTTTGCGCCGTCGATTGCGGCACCCTGTCGGTCGAACTCCTGGAAAGCGAACTGTTCGGCCACGTCAAAGGCGCCTTCACCGGCGCTATCGCCAACAAGCAGGGCATTTTCGAAGCCGCGGACGAAGGGACCGTGTTCCTGGACGAAATCTGCAACATCAACCTCGAAATCCAGGGCAAGCTGCTGCGCTTCATTCAGGAGCGTGAATTTATGCCGGTCGGCGGAACCGAAACGAAACGCGTGGACATCCGCCTGGTTTTCGCCACGAACCGGGACCTCGAAAAGATGGTGGCGGAAGGCGCTTTCCGGGAAGACTTGTATTACAGGCTTTATGTCTACCCCATCCAACTGCCGTCCCTGAGAGAGAGGCGCGAAGACATTCCCGTCCTGGCTTATCACCTTCTGGCGAAAATGCAGGCGCACAGCGGGAAGAAAATCGCCGCCATATCGGACGCCGCGCTTGAAATGCTGCGGCGCTACGACTGGCCCGGGAACATCCGTCAACTGGAAAGCACGATCGAACGGGCGGTCATCTCCTGCGACGGGAGCATTATCGAGCCCCATCATCTGCCGATGGCCGTCACCCGGGCAGGGTTCCCCGAACCTTATCCGGTGCCGCAGAACAACAGGGAATTTCTGTCGCTGAAAAAGAAATTGCGGGAGCAGGCAATCGGCGAATTGGAGCGCGAATTCATTCTCGAAGCGCTGCAGAGAAACGACTGGAATGTCACGAAAGCGGCGATGGAGGTGGACATTCAGAGGCCGAACTTCCAGGCTCTGATGCGCAAGCACTCCATCCGCTCCGGCCGCGGAGAATAGCCGCAAAGAGAACGCAGAATCAACCCCGAATTGGCCCGATGACGCCTTTCATGGCCTTGATGCAAACAAAGATCTCAAAGCGACGAGGGTTCTCTGCAAGGCGGGAGACAGCGGCGCAAGCTCGGCGTTGTTTCGAATGCTGATTCCGAGGAAATGAATTTGAAGATCGGAAACTTCCTTGCGCCAATAGGATATTAGCATCGAAAGCGGGATGGAATGAGTGGAGTGGCAAAGGGAGTCGAGGCGGTCCGCCGGGTATAGCGCCCAGGCGCCTTCGTCGAGCGATTCGTCAAAAACCGCGTCCACCAGCAGGAGCGTTCCGCCGGCGGCTTCCCGGATCCAACCCATTGCATTCTCGACGGCCGTCCCGACCGCGCGGGCCTGAAACCCTTTTTCGTTCAGAGGCGCCAGGCTTTCCGCCAGCATCGGGCCGATGGCGTCGTCGCCCCGCATGGGATTGCCCATCCCCAGCACCAACAGCGGACGAGCTTTCAAAATGCGAGCGAGCGTCATCGTCATGGCTAAAAATGAAAAGGGCGCGAATTTCACAAAACCCTGAAACTTCACGGTCGGTGAAATCCGCGGCGGGCTTTTTATTCGAACACGAGGCGCAGCGCTTCGCGTGTAAAGTTCGCCACCTCGAATTCCTGATCCAGGTAGATCGCATCCTTGGGGCAGACTTCGGCGCAGCGGGCGCAATGAACGCAGCGGTCGAGATAGAGTATCATCTGATACTTCTTCGCCGGCTTCTTCCCTTCTTCCGGCGGGGGGTCGGAGGGGCTGGGAGGCTTCAGCAGGATCTCAATCGCATCGGACGTGCAGTCGCGCATGCAGGCTTTGCAGCCGACGCACAGGCCCGGCCTCATGCGCGGAGTGCCGCGAAATCCTTCCGCAATCTGGGCCTTGGCATAGGGGTAATCCCGGGTGGCCGGCGTTTCGGTCAGATTGCCTAAGAGCTCGGGGATGAATATTCCTGCGACCATGCTAGAAAACTCCATTTCCTTTAAAAATGAGGACCACCAAAAGCTGGACCAGGCTTAGCGGCGCAAGGTATTTCCAGCTGAAAGTCACAATCTGGTCTATTCGGATCCTCGCGAATCCCGCCCGCACGACGCTGAGCAGGAACACGACGAAGGCTGTCTTGACCAGCAGTTGCAGCCCCCCTAGCCAGACGCCGCCCGGGAAGCCTCCGAGGAACAGCGCCGCGATAAAAGCCGAACCGACCAGCATCAAAATGTCTTTCTGAAGCCGGAACATGGCCAGCTTTTTTCCGCTGTATTCCGTAAGCGGCCCGCCGACGACTTCGGTCTCAGCCTCCGGAATGTCGAAAGGGACGCGCTCGAGTTTCGCCTGCAACGTGAGGATCGCAACGACAAAGGCAAGCAGTTGAACCAACAGAACCCACCAGGCGCCGCCATTCCATGGGAACGCCGCGATATCATGGATCTTCCAGCTTCCGGCGACGACCGCAGGCGTCAGAAGGGCCAGGAAAAACGGAACTTCGTAGGCGAACAGCTGGGTGAGGACGCGCGTCGCTCCAATCAAGCTGTACGGACTGACGGAGAACCAGCCTGCCAGAAACAGCGCCAGCGAGGGAATGGAAAGGAGATAGATGACGACGATCAAATCTCCTTCAAAAGAGTTGTACGGAGTGAAAAACCAAACGGGGAGGTACAAACCGGCCGTCATGACTGCTGCAAGCCCCAGGATCGGCATGAGACTGAACATGAAACGGTCCGCGCCGGCGGGGACAATATCTTCTTTAAAAAAGAGCTTGAAGATATCGGCCACCGGCTGGAGCATGCCCCTATAGCCGGTATAGAGAGGGCCGCGCCGGTTCTGCATGCGCGCATAAAATTTCCGGTCCATCCATTCCAGAAAAGTCGAAAAAACGAACTGGAACAAAAAACCGGGGAACACCAGGATATACAGCAGCGGTTTGATGACTTCCATTGAATCTCCCCAGGATCAGAAACGAATTCCTTTGTTTTTGCCGTACCATTCGATGCCGTACCGGCGCAAATCCTCCCAGGTCGTCACGCGCGAGCCTTTTTTGGCGTCGCGGAGCACGATCGCCATCCGGTCCGTGCATGAAAAACACGGGTCGATGGAGGCGATTGCGATCGGGATATCGGCCACATAGGCGCCGACGACCGACTCGGTGGCCGCCTCAAGATTGGCCAGCGTAGGAGCGCGGACTTTGACGCGCTCCGGCTTCTCCGTGCCGTTGCTGCGGACGAAGTGAACGTCTTCTCCGCGCGGGGCTTCGTAACGGCTGACCGCCATGCCTGCCGGCACTTTGCGGGGGACTTTCGCCGCCACGATGTCGCCTTCAGGCAAATTTGCCAGAATCTGTTCGATGATCTTGCAGGATTCGACCATTTCGAGAACGCGCACAATCACGCGGCCCAAAATATCGCATAAATCGCTGGTGACGACTTTAAACTCCAGCTCTTTATAGGCAGCGTAGGGATCGTCCCGCCGGACGTCGACATCGACGCCGCTGGCCCGGGCGAAAGGCCCGAGCACGCACATTTCGGCAGCCCTTTTCGCCGACAGAGTTCCGATGCCTTTGATCCGGCCTACAAAACTGGGTTCATTCGTCCCGATATGGGCGTAATAGTCCAGACGCTGCTTGAGGACGCCGGTCATGTCGACGATCTTTTTGCGCTGGGCGTCGCTAATGTCGCGCCGCACCCCGCCGATCGTGTTGATCGCGTAATTGACACGGTTGCCGCTGATTTCCTCCAGAATGTCCATGACGAGTTCGCGATCGCGCCAGACCAGCATGAACATCGAGTCGAACCCGACTTCGTGCGCCGCAACGCCCAGCCAGAGCAGGTGGCTGTGAAGACGTTCCAGTTCGCAAACAAGCATGCGCAGATAGAGTCCGCGCCGCGGCACTTCCAATTGCAGGATGTCTTCAACGGCCTGGCAGAACGCGGTGGTGTGCGAGTGGGAGCAAATGCCGCAAACCCTTTCCAGGAGGTAGATGCACTGGTAATAATTCCTGGACTCGCAGGCTTTTTCCATTCCCCGATGGTTGTACCCGATATTCATGCGGGCGCCGACGATTTCCTCTCCGCGAATCTCGAAATCGAATTTGGCCGGCTCCTTCAAAAACGGGTGCTGCGGGCCGATGGGAAGGTTGAAGGTAGATTCTTTCATTTTATTTTACCTCCTTTGCCGCCGATTCTTCAACACGATTGAACTGCACGTCTTTGCGCAACGGATAGACGCCTTCCGGCCAATCCTCAGGGACAGCCTGGCGCCGGAGATCGGGATGCCCGACGGGCATGATTCCGAACAGGTCCTTCAATTCCCTTTCGTAGACCATGGCGCCTGGAACGATCTGAGACAGCGATGGAATGCTCGGTTTTTCGTGGTCTTCGATCCGGACCTGGAGCACAACGACCCGCGGGCCGGTAAAAACGTAATTGCATTGAAAAGCGTCCCTCACATCCTCGCCGACAATCACCGCCAGTTGGCCGCAGGAGAATTGATCGCGCAGCACGCCGACCGCAGGGATCAGCTCGTGGCGATTCAGCCGGACCCATAGTCTTCCCTTCGATCCGAGCGTGACCTGTTCCTCGGAAAACGTCTTCTTCAACCTTGCTTCAAAATCGTCGGTCATGAACGTTGCCTTTCCTTAAGCCGTCTTCTTTTGCAAGCTGCCGAGCAGCTTGGCCACGCCGTCGATGATCGCCTCCGGCCGTATCGGACACCCCGGGATATACGCCGAAACCGGGACGACCTTGTCAATCCCCTCCAAAACATTATAGCATCCCCGGAAAGCGCCGCCACTGCAGGCGCAGGCGCCGACTGCCACCACATACTTAGGTTCGGGCATCTGGTCGTAAATGCGGCGGAGGCGTTTCGCGATCTGTTTGGTCACAGGACCGCTGCAGACCAGAATGTCGGCGTGCCTCGGAGTGGCTTTCAAAAGAACCCCGAACCGTTCCAGGTCGTAATGGGGCATCAAGGCCGCGAGTATTTCGATATCGCAGCCGTTGCAGGCCCCCGAGTTGAAATGCAAAATCCAGGGGGACTTCACCCTGGCCCAGGTTTTAAGTTTTTCCAGCATAAACCCTCTGAATTCTCAGCGCTGACACGTTGGATTGTCGGTCGGCGGAAAAATGCGCTCCTAATCGAAATCGGTGAATACAAAGGAAATCGAGGCTGCAATCGCCGCCAGGTAAGCCAACGCGCGATACGCGCCGGCGCCGCCGGGCATGGTGGCGACCGTCAAAACCGCCACGTGCATGATGGTGAAAAAAATGGCGGCCACGTAAAATTTCCTGTACCCGAAGTGAAGTTTCTCCGCTTCGAAATTTTCGCCGCAGGCATACGTCTCATACTTGCCTTCCGCCGGCGAGCCTTTTTCTTCCACAAGGCGGCCGAAACCGTAAATGGCGAGGCTGATGAGAACAAATGCCACAAAAGCCAGCGGCGGCGACAAAAGTATCGATAAATTCATCGTTTATCCCTTCAGCTTGGATAGATTTCGGATGTCCAGCGAACCATAAATTTTCTGCGCCAGGATGGCCAGTGCGAGGATGACGGCCGCCAGCACGGTTTCGACGATGATGAAAGTGACGAGCAAAGATTGGATGAGGCCTATATCCTGACGATAGACGCCCGCGGCTAGGAATACAAGCGTCACGCCCTTCGCGACGACCTCCACCCCGATGATCAGGCGCAAAAGATTGCGGTACAGAATCAACATGTACACGCCGACCATCGCCAGAAGGATGCCGCAGCTCAGCAGGAGGAGGATCTCGTTATTCATGTTTCTTCTCCTTGGCGGAAAGACGGAACAAAGCGAGAATTCCGAACACCCCGGCGCCGATCAACCCCACCTGGCCCAGGATGTCGGAGCTCCTTGATTCCCAGAAAACCTGCTGGAAAGTCCCGGATGGATGGGGATCGACGGCAGTCGGAAGCGAATGCGCCAGCCACTGGATGATGAAATAGTCGATGCCGATAAAAATAAGCACAAACAGGGGGACGAAATAGGTCGGAAGACGCGTCTCGGCTTTTTGGTCGGAGTCCTTGGTCAAACTGACCGTGGAGATGAAAAGCACCGTAATGAGTCCGGCGCAGACGCTCAACTCGAAAACGCCGGCGATGTTGGCGCCAAACTGGAACAACACCAGCGCCAGAATCGCCGATATCGAGGCCAGCGAAATGGCCACGTACAGCAGGTCTTTAAAAATGCAGCATCCGATCGAAAGCAAAACCATCAGTACCAAAAGCACCCAAAGAAGCATATCATTTGCCTCCCAACAAAACCATAGCTGCCGGTTCCACAATGCCGCGAGTCACGGACTGAAAGAAGATCCCGGTCGCCAAACAAGCGGCGGCCAGAAGAATCACGGCGCACGACATGGCAAAGGGGGCTTCGCGAATGTCCTGCCATTTTTCATTGAGCTTCCCGAAGAACACCTTGCGCTGGATGATCAGGAAATACCCGAGGGTGAATATGCTGATCAGAATCGCAAGGACGGCGACGGCGACCTTCCCGGCGGCCAGTGCGCCGAGAATGATGAACAGCTTGCTCCAGAAGCCATTGAAGGGCGGAACTCCGGCGATGGAAAGCGTCCCGAACGCGCTAGTAATGCTGGTGACCGGCATCCGGTTCTCCAGCCCGCCCATTTCGTCGATGTCCCGGGTGTGCAGCCGGTATTGAACCGCTCCGCTGTTCAAGAACAGAAGAGATTTGAACAGCGCGTGGTTGAAGACATGGAACAGCGCTCCGACGAGGCCGAGCAGGTTCCCCAATCCGAGCCCGATCATGATGTAGCCGACCTGGCTGATGCTCGAATACGCCAGCATGCGTTTAAAATCGCGCTGGAAAAAGGCGAGCGCCGCGCCCGCAATCATCGACAGCGTTCCGAGAATCAGGAAGACGTTGAGCACCTGGGCCACCGGGGGGAAAATATAGAAGAAGATGCGCGTCAAAGCGTAGACGCCCGCGACTTTGATCACCACCCCGCTCAGCATGGCCGATATCGGCGCCGGCGCGGACGGATGGGCGTCGGGCAGCCAGGCGTGGAACGGCATCAACGCGGCTTTCAGCCCGAAACCTCCGATAAAGAGAGCTCCGGTCAGCAACAGAATCGCGGGCAGATCGCCGCTCTCGGCCGCCAGCATCGTTCTCAGGGCGTCAAATTCGAGCGTTCCCGTGTTCATGTAGACCAGGGCGATTCCGATCAAAATCATCGAAGTCGCAACGGAGGACAGGAGCAGATATTTGATGGCGGACTCAATGCCGTCGTACTCGAGCCCGAACGCGACCAGCACGTAGGATGCGATCGACGCCACTTCGAGAAACACGTACAGGCTGAACATGTCGTGGGTCATCAGCATCGCATTCAATCCGGACACCATAAGGATGAACAGGCCGAAAAATTTGCCCCGGCCCCCGATATGGCCGATATAGGACGTTGCGTAAATCATGCAGGCGAAAGCCACCGCATTGACCACGACAAGGAACAGCAGACTGACGCTGTCCAGGGCGAACCGGGCGCCGAACGACTCGAATTTGAGCCCAACCCCGACTGCGGGGATCAGCCGGAGGCTAAAGAAAAGCAGAAGCCCCGTCGTGACGACGCCCAGCGCATTCGCAACCCACTTGCCTGCACGGGAAGCCCACGGCATGAGCAGGACCGCAATCGGCGGCGTCAGCAGAATCCAGCCTATGTATAATTCCATCATCGACCTCGGAGTCAGAATCGCTCAGCCCAAAAGGGCCGAGCCGAACAGGATAAACAAAACAAACAAAAATCCTATAACCGTCCAGCTGAGGTAATTGCCATACATTCCATTGTGGGCGCCGCTCAACAACGGACGCAAAAGCCACCGGCCGGCGCCGATGACGCCGTCGCCGGCCGCGTCGATCATCCGCTCCCCATGCCGGAAAACGATCCCGGTGACAAACCCGACCGCTTTCAACCCGATTTCGTAGCCGTCGAATTTTTTCTCTCCGGCCATCCGTAGAGTCGGCCCCAGCATCGGCGACGCCGTCAACGTCGCGAACGCTTCCGCCGCATTGGCGCGATGGCTGCGCGCTTTGGCGTATATCATAAAACCCAGGGTGTAAATCACAAGCGATACCACTGTCAGGCGCGAGAAATGCCACGCGTTGGACAGCAAACCCGATTCGTGCGCGCCGACCGCCTGGCTCAGCAGCCCGTCCGCTCGCTGGAAGAAAAATCCTCCGGTCAGCGCGGCGACGCCCATCACGAACGCCGCGAGAACGCACGACCCTTTGGCTTCGTCTTTCTTTTCTTCTCCCGGAGACCAGAGGACGGCGACGACTTTTGAGAAGACCGCCACGTTCAGAATCGCCCCGGCGACCAAAAAGCCCAGCAGGATGAGGTGCTTCGCTTCGAGGACGCCTTCAAAGATAAGCTCCTTGGCGATGAATCCGCCGGTCGGCGGCAGCGATATCGCCGCCACCGCCGCGAGGGTGAAGGCGATGGCCGAGAGCGGCATGCGGTTCCCGATTCCCAGCAGCTGCTCCAGCCTGGAGCTTCCCGTTTTTTGTTCAAAGTTGCCGACCGAGAAAAACATGGCCGATTTGTAGGTTGCATGCGTCAGCATGTACAACAATGCGCCGGCGGACCCGGCGGCTTCCGAAACTCCCATTCCGCAGACCATGAAGCCCACGGGCGAGATGGCCGTCAGCGCCAGGACTTTTCGCAAATCCTTTTCGACCAGCGCCGGCACGATCGACACGAAAATGGTCGCCACTCCGAAACAAAACATGAAGCTGCGCGCGGCGGCGTTGAGAATGAACATCTGATGGGTCAAGACAAATAAAAAGTAGACGCCCAGGACCTTTTCCAATGAAGCCGGCATCGCGGCGAAACCGGAGGCAGGCATGACCTGAGCGGCGTCCGGAATCCAGGTGTGAAACGGGAACATGCCCGCCTTGGCGCCCGCGCCCAGGAAAATCAACAGGAAAGAAGCCAAGGCCAGCGGATTCGATCCGATTTCAATCCGGGCGTTCATCGACTGATCCGGAGCGAGAGAGAAAAAGAACATCAGCCCCAAAATCATCAAAAAATCGCTCGCACCGCCGATCACCAGGGCTTTGCGCGCCGCCGGCTCCGCTCGATCCCCGCCGCTGTGGATCATGAGGTACAAGGCGACCAGGAACAGCTCCCAGCCGACCAGAAGAACCAGCAGGCTGTCGGTCAGGATCGCCGAACAGGCGGAAGAAAAAGCGACCAGCAGTGAAAACAAATAGAGATAGGGACGCGCAGGGCGCGAAGCGCCGAGCGAGTAGACGGCCGTCATCAGCTGGAACAGGAAAGCGAAGCAGAGCAGGTAGGTTTTCCAGCTGTTCAGGCTGAAGCTCAGGGTGAAGGACTCCACCCAGGAGTATTGAACGCTCGGCGCGGATGCGGACGCCATCCAGAAGGCGAAACCGGAAACGACGACCGAAAGCAGAAGCCAGACGGCGCCGGCCCTGAAATTCTTGCGGGAAAAAGGCAGGATAAACACCGCAACCAGCAATGGGAAAATAACGGGGACGATCAATAGCGTTGAGGCGTTCATAACCTATCTCCACAAAAAACCGACGACGTCGGCCAGACGTTGGCCGTCGGCGACTTTGGCCAGGTTGAATGGCAGCTGAAGCAAAAATCCGCTGACGACCGTCAGCGCCGCCAGGACGGCGACGACTCCCACCATTACAGGGCTTCCCTCATGGTGCGCGGGGCCCCGCGGCTCGCCCATGAATACGACGTGAAAGCTCTTCAACATGTAAAGGAGGGTGAGGATGGCGGTAAGGATCGCCAGCGTTGCGATCGCGAAACGCCCTCCTTCCACCAATCCGTTAATGACGAAATATTTGCTGAAAAAGCCCATCATCGGGGGAATTCCGGCGATGCTCAGGGCGCAGATCAGGTAGCAGACGGCCGTGACCGGCATCTTCCGGTAAAGCCCGCCCATTTTGGTCATATCCTTGGTGTGGGCGCCGTGCTCGATAATTCCGGCGCATAGGAAGAGTCCGCCCTTGGCGAAGCCGTGAGCCATGATGTAAAGAAGGGCGCCGATGTACCCGTAATGTGTAAAAACGATCAAGCCGAGGAAGGTGTATCCGATCTGGCTGACCGTTGAATAAGCCAGCAATCTCTTGATGTTTGTCTCATGGAGAGCGGCGGCTGCGGAGACGAAAGCGCTCATCAACGCGAAGGCGAGAAGCCAGGTTTGAGCGGTCGGATGGATCGTCATGCCGTTGCAGAAAAGACGCGCAAACGCGTACAGCCCGATCTTCACCAGGATCGCCGCATGAAGCAAAGAAGTGATGGTCGATGGAGCGACGCCGGCGTCCGGCAGCCAGGTATGCAGCGGCACGGTCGCGCTCTTGCTGAACACTCCCGCCATGACGAGGATTAAAGCGGCCACGCCGATTTCCTTCCCTCTAAGTTCGCCGATGTCAAAGGTCCCGTACTGGCTGAAAATCAATGCGAAGCCGAGCAGCATGAAAACCGCCCCGCCAAAGGTGATAAGGAATGCTTTGTCGGCTTTCCATACGTATTCGGGGTCCCGGAAGTACCCGATCAAACGCCAGCAGGCGAGCGCCGAGATTTCCCAGAATGTATACAGGAATATCAGGTTCCGGGAAAACACCAGACCCATCATCGCGCCGACGAACAGCGTCACGATGAAGTAGTACTCCGGCTCGTGGTCGGTATGCTCGATATAGCCCAGCGAATAGACGGCAATGAGGGTGGCGATCAGCGAAGCCGTGAACGCCATGAACACCGCAAGCGCATCAATGTTCATCGAGAATGCGATCCAGCGATACAAAGGGAAGGACAGTTCTCCGACCCGTCCGGAGAGCGCGGGCGCCAGCAGCGGCCAGGTGAGCAGATGCGTGGCCCCAATGATCAAGACTGCCAGCCAGCCGGTCGCCCTGCGGCGCCCGGCCCAGCCTGTCAGCGGGATGAGCAAAGAGCCGAGCAAAGGGACCAGGATGACCGCTAGAGCTTGCGATTCGATTCCCATACTATTCACACTCCAACGCAAAAAATATTTCTTCAGATAAAAAACTGGGGATTATAAGGAAAATTTATGCAGCTTTCCAGAATAATCGCAAAAAACTAATGCAAATGCGGATTAAAAAAAAGCTCCTGACTGCAGAACGTCCTTGAAACCGGCAAAAACTCGAGGCGCTCCATCGCTCCGATGGCGGCCTGTTCGGCCGGACCTGCGGCCCCGGCCGGAATCCGGGGCCGCCGCCCTCTCACTCCTCTTTCTTGACGTATCGCGGGCCGGGCACGATGGTGAAGTGGAATATGGGCCGGTCGACCCGTTTGAGCGTCAGCGGACAGTGCTTCACTCCCGCCGGCACAAATATCATGGCGCTTTTGTCAACGACGTGTTTTTCGTCCTCAATCCAGATCTCCAGTTCGCCTCCGAGATCGTAGGGATTGTCCGCATCGTTGCCGAAAAAACCTATGATCTCATCGGCGTCATGGACGTGCGGTCTGTCTTCCAGCGTCGCCGCAGCGTTCAAATACCATGCGGTGTTCATGTGAAATGCGCCCGGGACGACGTTTTCGTCCATCCAGAGAATTCGCGTTGCGTATTTTGAATACGCGGCGGCTATCCTCTTTTTTTCTTCGGGGACAATAAGTTCGGTCACTATGTATTTTCCATACTTTGATTCAGCCATCGAGACCCTCCTTTGCCGCAGGCTTTTGGCCCCTCCATTATACCGAAATTGATCCGGACTGCCTCTACTGATTCCCATCGGCGCCGGACCGGCGCCCGAAATCGCCGAGGATTGTTTTATCTTGACTGAATTTTTTCTGCGCGCTACATTTGTCTATTAATCGCTACATTGTCTATTAAGAGAGATTGTTACGGGTCCGACTGGAGCCGCGGGAAGAGCCGCTTCTTTGAACTTTATTAGCAACGGCCGGCGGCGCAGGCTTCCGATGGCGCCAAGCCTTTCGCACGGCGATGAAAACAAGAAAGCGACCTGCAGAAATGACGGCAATGCCTAAAGGCGGAGAATCAGGCGCCGACGGCGCATTCAACTCGGATGAAACCTACGAATATATCGTCCCCGCCGTGGACCGGGCGGCGCGCATTTTCCAGCTCCTGAGGACGAACGCGCGCGGCATGACTATCGCCGAAGTCGCAGAAGCGACAGGATGGCACAAAAGCAGCGTTCACAAGCTGCTGGTGACGTTAAGCCACCACGGATTATTGGACCGCAATGAGGCGACAAAACAGTATTCTCTTGGCATTGCGCTCATTGAATACGGACAGTTTGTGCTGAAGAATCTCGATGTCACCTACGAGACCAGAACTTTTTTAAAAGAACTGGCCGAATATAGCGGTGAAACTGCAAATTATTGCATCCGGCGGGGTCTGCAAATGGTTGTTGTGGATTCGATAGAATCCAGGATCGACCTGCGCGTAGTTCCTCCCATCGGCGCCTCGAATTCGATTATGGCCAAGTCCAACGGCAAGGCTGCACTCGCGTTCCTTCCCGAAAATGAAGCGGAAAAAATCATTCAAGCGGAAGGGATTCCCGCATTCACGAAAAATTCGATCACCGACGCTGAAGCCTTTCGCAAAGAATTGGCGGCGATTCGCAAACGGGGCTACGCCACCGACCTGGAAGAATTCAGAGAAGGGATCAGCGCCATTTCGGCACCCGTGTTCAATTCGGCCGGTCAAGTCGTCGGCGCCTTGACTATGGTAGCCCCGACGTTCCGGATGACGGTCGAGAAAGTCTCCAGTTACGGGAAAAAATGTTCCGAAACTGCAACGCGATTGTCCGCCATGATCCGTTGACCCGCAGCCGGCGAAACCTTCGCGTCCCATGTAAAATCCTGAAAACATCCGTAAACGGTTTTGCAGGTTCGTGATAAGTTATTGCTATTTTCCTGGAGCGTCCGCCATGAGACGAGGGATAAGAAGCCGCAAAAACCGGAATCACTTTTATCGCCGCAATCCTCCGGGCAGTTCGCCCGGAACTCTGACGATCGATCCTCAGGCGTCGCGCACGAAAATCAGCGTGGTCGCTTTCAATCCTGAATCCTGCCTGGAGGAGCCCGTCCGCGATGTGGAGTCCATCGCAAGCTATCTGACAAAATGGCCGGTCGTATGGATCAACGTGGAAGGCCTTGGGGATGTGGAAACCATTCGAAAACTGGGCAATGCCTTCAACATTCACCGTCTGGCAATGGAAGACGTCGTAAACGTCCACCAGCGGCCGAAAGTCGAAGCGTACAGCCATCACTATTTTATCGTCGTCCGAATGGCCGATATGCATGACAGGCTTGAAACGCGGCAATTAGCCATGTTTTTAGGGAAAAACTACGTCCTGACATTCCAGGAATCCGAATCCGGCCGCTTCGGCCCGATTCTTGCCAGGATTCACGACAGGAGCGGCCGGATGCGGCGCTCGGGAGCAGACTACCTGGCTTATGCGATTCTGGATTCCTGCATAGACCATTTCTTCCCGGCGCTGGAAAAATACGGAGAAGCGATCGAAGCGCTGGAGGATCAGGTCGTCCTCAATCCCAGCAGCCAGTTTGTTTCTGAAATCCATGAAATGAAGCGCGACCTGCTAGTCCTGAGGCGGGCTGTCTGGCCTCTCAGGGAAGCGGTCAATTCTTTAGTCCGCGAACCTTCGCCGCTTATCGCCGATGAAACCCGGATTTATATACGGGACTGCTACGACCACACCATCCAGGTGATCGACTTGCTTGAAAATTTCCGGGATATCGCCGGGGACCTCATGGAGGTGTATCTTTCGAGCGTCAGCAACCGGCTGAACGAGATCATGAAGATCCTGACTATCTTCACAACGATCTTCATTCCTCTGAACTTCATCGCCGGAATATACGGCATGAATTTCAACACGGGAAAGTCAGGATGGAATATGCCGGAACTGGACTGGCATTTCGGCTATCCGTTCGCTCTCGGCCTCATGGCCGCGCTGGCTGCGGCAATGCTGATCTATTTCAGGAGGAAAGGCTGGCTGGGGTCTTCGGGAAATTCCGGCCGGCGCAGGGATCAAGACTCCGTAATTCCGACGGACAATGATTGACAGCAGACCGCGGCCGAAATTCAATCCCATGCAGCCGGGACTTTAAAAATTCCCGGAACATGCGATATTGCAAAATCCCCGGGGCTGCGGCGCAACACGCCGCGCCCCTTTGGTCTCGAATTTACTTGGCGACCAGAACGCACTTAAGATTTTTCTGATCTCGTATCAATAGCTTGCCGTCGACAAGCGCCAGCGGCGCCCAGTTTTCACCCGGCGTCAGAAGCTCGGCGCTGGCCAGCGGCTTGAAACCGGAAGGGTCCGGCTCGATCAGATACAACATTGTGCTGCCGTCGAAGCTCAGCAGCAAACCGTCGGCAAGAACATAGCCGCCTTTGTTGAATTCCGGGTTCTCGCCGGTCTTCCACTTGACCTGACCGTCCATGCTCATGCAGACCAATCCGTCGCTGCGTTCGTTAATCGTGTACTGGGAATAGAAATGGCCCTTGTAAAGAACCGGAGGCTGAGTGTGAGAGCCGAAGTTTGCATTTTTGAAAAGTTCCACGACCTCATAGCTGCCGTCCGCTTTCTTCTGAATCTTGATCATGGCGGCGCCGGCGCTGTACCCTCCGGTAATGAGCGCCCGGCCTTCGCCGGCGTCGACGGCATGAGGGACGGGGATCCCGCATTGCCAGTTGCCATACGTCCACAAAAGCTTCCCGCTTCGCGGATCAAGGCCGTTGACGCTGCCGCCGCTGGCGCTGCGGCCGAATCCTTTGCCGGCTAGGATCATCACCAGGTGGTCTTCTCCGCCGACCTTGACGATGGAAGGACTGACGTATCCGGCGGCGCCGGACAGAACCGGCGATTTCCATCTGATCTCTCCCGTCATTTTGTCATAGGCGACCACGCTCGTTTGAGAAGTCTGCGGCGCCACAACAACGAGATCTCCGTAAATCAAGGGATTTTGAGTGATCGCCCACATGGGGAGTTCGCCGCCGCCGAAATCCTTCCAGATATTTTTGTTCCAGACGGGCTTGCGGGTGGACGTGTTGATGCAGTACAGATCTCCCAGCGGTCCGCAGCTGTAAATATTGCCGCCATCCACGGCCGGCGTGGTTCGCGAACCGGGATGGTTGAATCTGCCCGGGGCGCCGTAGGCGAAGCTCCATAGCTCCTTGCCGCTGGAGAAGTCGAAACACCTCAGGCTGTCTCCGACTTTATCGTCTCTGTCGAGCAGATAAACCTTGCCGCCGCTGACGATCGGACCGCCATAGCCTATGCCTATCGAAGCCGTCCACAGAACCTTCGGGCCTTCTTTGGGCCAGGCGCGCAACAATCCCTTTTCCGCGGACGCGCTGTCTCTCTTCGGTCCAAAATATTGCGGCCAATCCGCGGCAAAGGCGCAGGCCACGGATAATCCGATGACTAATACCATAAGTTTAACATTGGTTTTCATTGGCAAGACTCCTTAGCTGTCCAGGCGAAATAGGGTCTGTATCCTCCGACTGCAACCTTTCGGGCATTTATTTGCACCTCGTACACAGCCGGCTTTTCATTGCTGCTTGGCAGATCCATCAGCGCTTTCGCCAATGGCATAAATATCCGAGCTTGTCATGATGTACAGCGCCCCGTTGGCAGGCACAGGCGTGCTGTATACCGAGCCTCTCATATCGATCTCGGCAATTTTCTTCAACTCAGGGCCGGCCTTGAAGACGGCGACATCTCCGTCCTGGTCGCCAAGATAGACCTTGCCGTCCGCCGCCAGCGGAGATCCCCAAACCGGCGCCATCATGTCGAAAGTCCAGAAGGGCTTCCCGGACTTGGCGTCCAGGCAATGCAAGAATCCTTTGAGATCGGAGATATAAACCAATCCATCGGCAATTGCCGCGGTCGAGATGGACCGGTTGATCTTGTCGTAGCGCCAGACGCTGCCCGAAACGGTAATATCGCCCCGGCCGGCCGGATCGATGCAATAAGCGTGTCCGGGTCCATTGCCGCTGTCGGGATCCTGACCCACGCTTATCCAAATCTTGCCGCCGCTGAATGCCGGTGTGGCGACGCCGTAATTTCGGGTTTTAGGCCACACTGCGTCTTTAGGGTTCAAATCGAACTTCCAGAGCATTTCTCCTTTGCGGGCATTGAAGCCGTAAAGCCAGCCGTCGCCTCCCGGGAAAAACACTTGCTGCATCCCGTCGATAAAACCGAGCGAGGGAGAAGCCCACTGCCCGCGCAGGATGCCGTCGCCCGGAGAACGGTCCTGCCACGCGACCTTGCCGGTGTTTTTATTGACGGCGATGAAGCTGGGAGCTTCCGGCGCCGGAACTTTCTCGCCATTGCTGTCACGGCCGTTGGAAGTCCCGACAAACACCAGGTCCTCCCAAATGACCGGCGACGAATTGGCCATAAAAAGCTGAAGGACGCCCAATTCCTTCATCATATCGAACTTCCACACGATATCGGCGTCGGTTGGCCCTTTGAAAGTCTCCTCAAGGAAAGGACCGTCGTTTTTACCGTCTGCGAACCCTTCGGAATCCAGACAAACCACCTCTCCGCGGTTGCTCACATAATAGAGCCGCTTCCCTTTCACGACAGGCGACGAGCAGACGCCTTCCTCGGGAAAATCGTTTTCAAAATCCAGCTTGTCCGATACGGCCTGCCAGAGGAACTTGCCGTCGGACTCCCGGAAGCACATGAGAACGCCTTTGTCGCCGTCGATTTCGGGGTTTCTGGGATTTCCGTTGTTGGTCCCAAGAAAGACTTTTCCGTCGGCGACCACCGGATTCCCGTAGGAGGTTGAACCGACCCGGGCCTTCCATTTAATATTTTTCCCTGTTTCGACATCCCAAAACTCCGGCAGGTTTTTCATCGCGGAAAACATATTGCGCTGCGCTGTGCCGCCCCACATCGGCCAGTCTTGAGGGAGCAGCGGCGCAGCGGCCAGGCTCAAGAGTAAAAAGATCAATAGATTGCTTTTAATGCGCATAATCTCGCTCCAAATCACCCGGGGAAAAACACTCTTACGGCCTTTCTATGAGCATTCTACATCAAAGCCTCTGCGCTTGCGGGGGATAAGCCGTGCGAGCCGTCTTTATGAAAATCCCTTGGCGCCGTTTCATCGATTGACTGCAGCCTGGCCTGTGCGTATTTTTCGCATGAAATTTCCGAACCGGACGCCTCGCCCGCCAAACATGGCCTCAGCCGCTCCGATCCGTTCGACGCCGATTCCTTCGGCAGCCGCGTGCAAACAGGATGGAGCTTTTCGCCGGGGGCGTGAAAAACAGCAGTTCCAGGTGGTTGCATTGCCCGGCCGCCGGCCTCCGATTCCCGCCAGTCGTCCTATCGTTCCCGTCAATTTCGGTTTTGCAGAATATGCGCCTGGAATGTTATATAGGTAGACTGGTATATTTACTGATTTGGCCTTGCGAGTTTAGGAAGAACTGATGGAGTCTGCAATTACAGGTGCAAAGATCAAACAGCATTATCGCCGTCCGTATGAAAGGCCTTTTACCGCTGAAGAACGCGATAAGGTCACGATACTCATCGGCGGACTGACCGCCAAGCACGAAGAATTCATCCGCGCCGTATTCCAGGGGAGCGGGTATAAATGCGAACGGCTTCCGATGCCGGATCAAACGGCGTTTCACCTCGGGAAAGAGTTCGGCAACAACGGGCAGTGCAGTCCGGCGTATTTCACCTCCGGGAGCCTGATTCAATACCTCAGGAACCTGGAATCCCAGGGGATGTCCCGGCGGGACATTATCGACAACTATCTTTATTTCACTGCCGGCTCCTGCGGGCCATGCCGTTTCGGCATGTACGCTGCCGAGTACAGGCTGGCGCTTCAAAACGCCGGTTTCGATGGATTCCGGGTGCTCCGGTTCCAGCAGGACGAAGGGATCCGGCAGAAGGTGTCCGCTCCGGGATTGAAGTACACCATCGATTTTGGGCTGGGCATGCTTAAAATCCTTTTTTTAGGCGACGTTCTTAACGACCTGACCCACAATATCCGCGCCTACGAAGTAAATCCCGGCGAAACCGACCGAGTCATGGATCAGTGCGTCCGCGATGTCTGCGACCACCTGCGCACATACAAAGCGCCGGACATCCCTCAATGGGCTTTAAACCGGTTGAAGAACAGAAACGTCCTGCGGGGCATTCTCAGCTTCCTATACAAGATGGACGAGCATTTGCGCGGGAAGGAGTTCAAGGACCTGCTGGAGAGATGCCGCCAGCGCATCGACACTATCCGGATAGACCGCCTGCGCCTGAAACCGATTGTGAAAATTATCGGCGAGTTTTGGGCTCAGACGACCGAGAGCGGCGGCAACTACTGGATGTTTGATTTCATCGAACGGGAAGGCGCACAAGTCCAGCCGGAGGCTATCGGCACATGGATCGCCTACCTGCTGGCGCATGCAAAGATGCAAATGTATCCGAGACGGGGAATGGACCAGCAATGCAGAGAGGCCGCCGCCTGGGATATCGGCCAGCGGCTCCGAAACGAACTCGCATTTCAGAAGAAAAGGGCGCTTCTGACTTTGGGGGAACAAATGTATGCCGGTCTTTACCATTATGTGATCCGGTCGCTGGGCGACATGGCGCACAAGCTGGTGTCTCAGAAGAAGCTGGCGCATCTTGCCGATCCTTTCTACCAGCCCCTGGCCCGCGGCGGCGAAGGCTATCTCGAAGTCGGGAAGAACATTTATTACAACAGCCATAAGCTCTGCCACATGGTTCTGAGTTTGAAACCATTCGGCTGCCTTCCTTCTTCCATGTCCGACGGCGTTCAATCGGCGGTGACAAGCAAATTCCGAGACATGATCTACCTGCCGATCGAAACTTCGGGCGAGGGCGAAGTGAACGCCCACAGCCGGGTCCAGATGGCCCTGGGCGAGGCGAAAGCAAAAGCAAAAGCAGAGTTTCAGGAGGCCCTGGCAAGCACCGGGAAAAAACTGGAAGATATCAGGGCCTTCGTTTCCGGACATCCGGAATTGAGCAAGCCGCTTTATCAAGTTCCGCATCGCCAAGGGGTGGCAGGGGTGGCGGCCAATTTTGTTTTGCACGTAAGCGATATAATGGCCGGCCGTGGAGCTGCAGCCCGCGCCAATTAACGCCGGATCGCGGCAGCTTGCCGCTTTCTATTAACGCCGAAAAGGATTGAGTTTTTCGCAATGGCAGGAGAAGCGACTGTGCCCAGATTTCTGGTTGGGATTGACGTGGGGTCCACCGCCGTCAAAGCCGTGGTGGTGGATTCCGACACCGACGCCTTGTTGTGGAAAGACTACCGCCGCCACGACACGCGCCAGCTGGAAACTCTGCTGGATTTCCTGCAGCGCATCGAAAAGGAAACAGGCGTCTCGCCGGACAACGCGCGCGCCTTCATGACCGGCGTCGGCGGGATGATGTTCGCGGACTCGATCGGGGCGAAATTTGTTCAGGAAGTCCTGGCAGCGGCCCTCATGATCGAAAAACGCTGCCCGGAGGCCGCTTCCTTTGTGGAGATCGGCGGACAGGACGCTAAAATCGTCATTCTGCGAAAAGACCCGGAGACCGGGCGCATCAAAAAAATCCCGTCGATGAACGACAAATGCGCCGGAGGCACGGGCGCTATTATCGATAAAATAAGCAAGAAAGTGGGGATCCCGCTCTCTGAACTGTGCAACCTCCATTATTCGGGCATCCGTGTGCATCCGGTCGCGGGCAAATGCGGAGTTTTCGCCGAAACAGACATCAACGGCCTGCAAAAGCAAGGCATCCCCCCCGAGGAGCTGATGGCTTCGCTGTTTGAAGCTTTTGTTCTTCAAAACCTGAAAGTCCTGGCGCGCGGCCACACGCTGCTCCCTCAAGTTCTTTTGCTTGGAGGGCCGAATGCATTCATCCCGGGCATGCGCGAAGCCTGGCGGCGCAACATCGCTTTAATGTGGGAAGAACGCGGAGTCAGGATTCCGGAAGGGGCGTCTCTCGAGGAACTGATACGCGCTCCGGAGGACGCCGAATACTATGGCGCTCTGGGCGCCGCGGAATTCGGCAAAGAGGAAGAAATGAATGTCGGCCGTTACCTCGGCTCGTCTCAACTCGAAAGCTTGTATGAAGGCCGTTCGACCGGCCGAAGCAGGGGCGGCCAGGGAATGCCGGCGCTGGTTTTATCCGAAGAGGAAAAAGAAGATTTTCTTCGCAACTACGCTCCTCCCCGTTTCACTGCCCCCAAATTCAAGCCGGGAGACACTGCGCGGGGCTTTATAGGGGTCGATGGCGGATCCACGTCAACCAAGGCGGTACTTCTTTCCCCGGAAGGAGAAGTCTTAGCCAGGGCTTATCAGCTCTCCAAAGGAAATCCGATCCAGGACACCGTCGAAATTCTGGAAAAACTCCGAGGCCAGATCGAATCTCAGGGAGCGGCCATCGAAGTGCTGGGCGCCGCAACCACCGGCTATGCAAAAGACACGCTGCGGGATGTCATTTGCGCCGACGTCGCTCTGGTCGAAACCGTGGCCCACACCAAATCCGCACTGCACTATTACGGCGCGCCGGACGCCATTGTCGATGTCGGAGGCCAGGATATCAAGCTGATCATTTTGAAAGACGGCCGTGTCAAGGATTTCAAACTCAACACCCAATGCTCTGCGGGAAACGGCTATTTTTTACAGGCGATTTCGGAGGGCTTCGGATATCAAGTGGAGCAATTTGCCGATGTCGCATTCACAGCGCGCGAAATGCCCATCTTCCCTTACGGATGCGCTGTGTTTTTGCAGGCCGATATCTCCAGTTTCCAGGGACAGGGATGGAAGCCGAATGAAATTTTGGCGGGCTTGGCCGCTGTTTTGCCCAAGAATGTCTGGCTCTACATCGCCAAAATTCCCAACCTCCCCGAACTGGGCTCGCGATTCATATTGCAGGGAGGGACTCAAAACAACCTCGCCGCAGTCAAAGCTCAAGTGGATTTTATAAAAGAACGCTTCCACGGCTCGGGCAAAACGCCGGAAATCATCGTCCACAAACACGCAGGCGAAGCGGGCGCAATAGGCGCGGCGTTCGAAGCGATGACCCTCTGGGAAAACGGCCGGAAAACCACGTTTATCGGCCTGGACGCGGTCCGCAACATTCAGTACCGAACCACGGTCGGAGAGGAAACCCGCTGCCGCTTCTGCAAAAACCACTGTCTGCGAACTTTTATCGACATCGCCACCGGGAAAGGCGATGAAGCGAGGCGACTGATTGTGGCCACTTGTGAAAAAGGGACGGTGGAAGACCTGAGCGCAATGAAAGCGATTCAGGCGGGACTGGACGCGGCCCGCGATGCCAACCCGAACCTGCTCGAATACGCCGGTCGCGAAGTCTGGAAAATCCACCTCAACGGAAACTCGACGGCGCAGAGCCACGCGTCTTCCAGCAGAGCGAGAATACGGATCGGCATTCCCCGGGTGCTGGGCATGTTCGCGTACGCCCCCCTTTTCAGCTGCTACTTCGAATCTCTGGGAATCCCTCCGGATAACATCGTTTACTCCGACTTCACCAGCGAAGAACTGTTCCGGGCGGGTTCCAAACGAGGATCGATCGATCCCTGCTACCCTTCGAAACTGGGATTGGCGCACGTCCATAATCTCATTTTCGAAAAGCACAAACGGAAGACTCTCGACTGCATCTTCTTTCCGATGATGGACGTCTTGCGTTCGGCTCTGTCGAACATCAAGGCCAGCAACGCCTGCCCCACGACAGCGCTGACTCCCGAGGTGGTTCGGGCGGCCTACACCAAGGAAACCGATATTTTTGCCCAGAACGGAATCAAGTACCTGAATCCATTGCTGGACCTTTCCAAACCCGAGCTCTTCGCGAGACAAATGTACGAGGCGTGGGATCCGATCCTTGAGCTTTCCAGGTCCGAGAACCTGCAAGCAGTCCATGAAGGCTTCGATGCTCTGGATCGTTTTGAAAAAGATATCCGCCTCAAAGCGCGCGAGGTCATCGACCGTCTCGAACAGGAGGGAGGCGTGGGCATTGTTCTGCTGGGAAGGCCCTACCACCATGATCCGGGTATTAATCAGGGGATACCTGAAGAGCTGCAAAAACGAGGCTACCCTGTTTTTTCACAGACAACGCTGCCCATGGATCAGGATATCCTGGAACGTCTTTTCGGCGAAGAAGTGCGGCAAGGGATTATTGAAGACCCCATGGATGTCAGCGACGTCTGGAAGCATACGTTCTCGGCCAACAGCGCGCTGAAATTATGGGCCGCGAAATTCACGGCGCGCCACCCGAATCTCATCGCCGTCGAGCTGTCGAATTTCAAGTGCGGACATGACGCTCCCATTTACTCCACCATCGAAAGGATCATCGAGACTTCCGGCACTCCCTATTTTGCCTTCAAAGATATCGATGAAAACAAACCCACCGGCTCGATCAAGCTTCGAGTCGAAACCATCGACTATTTCCTCAAGCTGTATCGCAGGCAGCTGCAGAAAAAACCCGCACGCGATTGAATCCTGCGCGCGGATTCCACCGTCCCTGTTTGAATAATGGCAATGAATCCGTTCTTGGAGTAGTATAGTTTCACTATTTTTTAAGGAGATTCGGACGCAAACGTCCGGAAACTGCGGGAAGAAAATCCGGCCGGGATGCGTTCGTGAAACTGTCCAATATTAAAAACCAGGGAGGGGGTCTATGTTCAAGGAATTCAAGGAATTCGCCATGAAGGGAAACGTGCTCGACATGGCAATCGGGATAATTATCGGCGCCGCTTTTGGAAAGATTGTGTCCTCATTCGTGTCGGACATATTGATGCCGCCCATAAGCCTGTTGATGGGGAATATCGACCTCGGCAGCAAGTTCTTCGATCTTACGGGGCAGAATTTTCCGACGCTTAAAGCCGCCAAAGATGCAGGCGCGGCTACCCTAAATTACGGGATTTTCATCAACACCATCATTGACTTCCTCATCGTAGCCTTCGTTATATTCCTGCTTGTGAGGCAGGTGAATAAATTGAAGCGGCCTCAGCCGGCAGCGGCGGCAACGACGAAAGATTGCCCTTTCTGCGCAAGCTCCATTCCGCTTGCGGCTAAACGCTGCCCGCACTGCACGTCTCAGCTATAGGCTCAAGGGAGGCGTTTCGAAGATTGATCGCGCGGGGATTGCAAAACAGACGCAGCGGCGCGAACGTTCTGCAATTCCCGTGCAGATTTCGGCAAACTCTCCGGGCCAGGCGACAGTCTGTTATTTTTTAAACAAATCCAGGAATGCCTGGCGATGGGTGTCCACGACCTTTGGAGCGGCGCCGCTTCCCTGCTTTTCAATCAATATCTTGGGCTCAAATAACGGGCAGACATTGTTTGCACTTTTGTTTGAAACGCGCATTTCGACCGGCTTCGTGCATTCGTTGCGCGCGGAAGGATCGAAATTCAGACAGTTGCGGCAGGTATGCAAATCCGTATCGCAGTTTTTGCATTTGTCCGTAACATGGATCTTATCCATTATCTGAATTTCCGAGGCGCAATTGTTGCAGCGCGTCACCAGATGAAATTTCGTCTCAACCCGCCCTCCGGGGCCTTTCGGGCGGGGCGGGGGTTTTGGCTTTCTTTCTCTGTCAGAGTCCTGATAGCCGGCCTGACGATATTTTCTAGACATTTATCTCCTCAAGCATCTGCGCCGCTTTCATCAAGCGTCGCACTAGCGATCCAGCTGTAGACGGAATACTGATTTTTGGCGATACCATCGACCCGGCGAGGACTTGCCCCCATCGCGACTTTTGGGTTTGCTGTGGACCAGTGGGCTTAAGCCTTTGAGCGGCCTCTCGCTGCTCCGCTCTCAATGAATTTGATCGACGATTGGCCGAAGCGCTCCTTTGGGCCGATGAATTATAAGCTTAACACATATTATGGCGCAAATCCATAAAGCTGAAATGCCGAGTCCGCGTGTTCTGACGCGCCCCAATGGGTTCGAGGGCGGTTTCCGCAGGCACAATCACAGGCAGGATTCGAGTTCCGAGTGGAGCGACTCCCATTTTTCCATCAAACGGCTCAATTCCCCCTGAAGCCCATCGTGTTCATCCATGGCGGCCAGAAAAAGCTGGCGGTCCCGATAGAGCCCTTCGGAAGAAAGCAGCTGCGTGAGAACAGCGATTCTGGTCTCGAGCAAATGTATCCGTCCCTCGATCTTTTCAATCTGATCTTTCAACTGCCGGATTTTTATGGGATTGGTTTTTTTCTTTTTATTGACAGACGAACGATCCGGCGCTCCATGGTTTGACGGGGCTTGATCGACCGGCTGTTCCATCGGCATTTCCTGTTTCTCCAATTCCGCTTTTTTGAAAAGATAGTCTTCGTAATTTCCCAGATAAACAACTGCCGTCCGGTTGCCCACCTCCAGCACCTTGGTCGCCAACCCGTCCAAAAAGTAACGGTCGTGGCTGACAAAAACAATCGTGCCTTCGTATTCTTTCAGAGAATCCATCAGCATGTCTTTTGAGCGGATGTCCAGGTGGTTTGTCGGCTCGTCCAGGAGCAGGCAGTTGGCGGGCGAAAGCAGAAGCCGGCAAAGGACCAGCCGGCTCCGCTCCCCGCCGCTCAACACCGAAACGGGCTTTTCAATGCTGTCCCCGGAAAAAAGAAAGCATCCGAGCAAAGTCCGCAGTTGAGGCACAATGTGGTTGGGAGCGACCGAATAGACTTCGTCCCAAACGGTTTTGGAGGAGGAAAGCAAATCATCCTGATCCTGGGAAAAATAGGAAACGATGACATTATGCCCTTCCTTGCGCTGGCCTTCCATGAGCGGAAGGCGCCCGGCGAGCATTTTCATCATCGTGGATTTCCCTGCGCCGTTCGGACCCACCAGGGCGACTCGCTCCCCTTTCTCCAGAATAAAATTCAGACCGTCGAAAACCGGGACTCCTCCGTATCCCGCTTTGACGTCTGCAAGTTCGAGCACGATCCGTCCGGTTCTCGGCCCTTCAGGAAACCGGATGTGGATCGGCTTGTTCTCCGGAGGGATTTCGACGAGTTCCATGCGCTCGAGGTCTTTCAAACGGCTCTGCACTTGAGCCGCTTTGGTGGCTTTGTAGCGAAATTTGTCGGCGAAAGCCTTGATGCGGGCGATTTCCTTCTGCTGCGCTTCATAGGCGGCGCGAAGTTGTTCCAACTTCTCTTCGCGCTGCCGAAGGAAATCGGCATAGTTCCCTCTGTAAAAATGGACGGACTTGTTCCTGATCTCGAGTATCCTCTGGACCGAAGAATCCAAAAAGTACCGGTCATGCGACACAAGGACAAGCGCGTATGGATAGGCGTGCAAGTATTCTTCAAGCCAGTTGCGCGCTTCCAGGTCGAGGTGATTCGTCGGCTCATCCAGCAGCAAAAGACCGGGCTGCTGCAGCAGCAGCTTCCCCAGGGCGATTCGCATCTGCCATCCCCCGCTGAAATCGTCGCAGGGGCGCTGCAGGTCTTGTTGGGTGAATCCCAGGCCCAGCAGAACGGCGCCCGCTTTGGCCTCAAGGGCGTAGCCCTCGTGCAGTTGGAATTGATGCGAAATCAGAGAGTAGCGGGCCAATTTCTTTTCATATTCCGGGCTGCGATGCTGCAGGTCGGCCATTTCGCGCTCCAGGCCGCGGATTTCGCGCTCCAAAGCCTTTAAAGGCTCGAAAACAGTCAGCGATTCCTCCAGCAGCGTTCTTCCATGCGCAAACAGGCCATCCTGCGGGAGATAGCCGAAAGTCAGATCGCGGGCCCCGACCACTTCCCCTTCATCCGGAGGCGTCAGGCCCGCAATCATCTTCATCAGCGTTGATTTCCCTGTTCCGTTGTCGCCGACCAAGCCGATTCTGTCCCGCTCGTTGATTTGAAAATCCAGGGAACGAAAAAGCCAATCGCCGCGATATGCTTTGCCAAGGCTCTTGATTTGAAGCATCATTTCTCCAAAAATGTATAATTCTAGCATTCGCGGACTCACTTTCGGAGAACATCGTGCACATGAAACGAGCGGTTGCATTAGCCAGCGGCGGCCTTGATTCCAGCGCCGCCATGGCGATTGCCCAAAAACAGGGATTCGAAGTCTACGCGTTGAGCTTTGATTACGGCCAGCGCCATCGCTGTGAACTGCAGGCCGCCTGGCGGGTAGCCCGATCGCTGGGCGTCAAGAATCACATCGTCACGGCCATCGACTTGAGGGCGTTTGGCGGCTCGGCTCTCACGGCGGACATACCGGTGCCTAAAGGGCGGAATATGGATTCGACCGACATTCCCGCCACTTACGTCCCGGCCCGAAACGCCATTTTCCTGAGTTTTGCTCTAGGCTGGTGCGAGGTCCTAAAAGCCCAGGACATTTTCATCGGCGTCAACGCTATCGACTACTCCGGGTATCCGGACTGCAGGCCTGAATTTATCGAAGCTTTCGAGAAGCTCGCCAACCTGGCTACAAAAGCCGGGGTGGAGGGAACCGCCAGGTTTCGCGTTCACGCTCCTTTGCTGCTCATGACCAAGGCTCAGATCATCCTTGCGGGAATGGCGGCCGGAGTGGATTATTCATTGACGCACAGCTGCTACGATCCTTCTCCGGAAGGACTGGCTTGCGGCGATTGCGATTCCTGCGTTCTGAGGCGCAAGGGATTTGAGGAAGCGGGCGTTCCCGACCCGACAAAATACAGCGCTTAGCCGCATGCGGGAAGGAACGCTATCGGAACGCCCGCTGCAAACTTTTTATGTCTGATATACGAAAGCCGCTTCCGGTCAAACTTTTCTTCGGCGTGCTGACTTCGATCGCCGGGATTGTTCCTTCCGTGGAGGAACGCCTCACGGCTCGATACGGCGCCATCGACGCCCGCAGCGATATTTTTCCTTTCGATACGACCCGATATTACGACGAATCCATGGGCAGCCCTCTCTATCGTCGTTTTCTCGGTTTTTCAAACCTGATTGAACCTTCGACAATCTCGGACATCAAAAAAACCTCCAATGAATTGGAATCGGTTTTCGCCTCGGAATGGACGTCTGTGAAAAGGCCGGTCAACCTGGATCCCGGTTACCTGGAACAGTCCAAAATCGTCCTGGCTTCCGCCAAAAACTTTTTTCACCGGATATTGGTTTCTGAAGGCGTTTACGCCGAAGTGACGATGCACTTCCAGGAGGGTGAATGGCAGGTCTTCCCCTGGACTTTCCCGGACTTCAAGTCCGGCCGGTATAGCCTGTTTTTTTCATCGTTAAGAGAGAGCTACAGGATCCAGTTAAAGAAATCGGGTTTCGGGATCCGTCTCAGGTAAATCTTCCATAAACTGCATTCGGCGGTGGCAGCCTTGCATCTGCGCCCGGAACGCGGCATGTTGCACTTTCGCCACCGACAGACGCTCCTTCGGTTCCATCATGGAAATCATCGATACGAGAGACAGACGTACTCGTCAGAATTTCCAAGGACCTCGGCGGCGGCAGGAAAATTTTGCTGCGAATCGCGATAGGTTCTTTTATCAAGGATCGCCCAGCGGTATCGACCCGACGCCAATTCCTCGCGCGCTTCGTCCAGGGTCAAGACGAGATCGACGGGATGGTCTCCATACCAGAGGAGTTGATTCCTCAGATCCCAACGCAGGGCGCCCTGCGAGTACAGGAGCGCCCGCCCGTTTTCACCGGATTGGCCGTTGAGGATCCCGATCAAAGACCGCGCTTCCGCGGCCCGCTCCTTGTGCGCGCCAACGGGCAGCAACACGTATCCCGCCGCAACGACGATCAATGCGCAAAATGTCCATCGGAGGATCTGCGCTTTCAACCTCTCCGGAAGCCAATCGAAAAAAACAGCGGCGCTCAAAAGGGAAAAAGCCGGGAACGCGGGCATGACATACCTGAGGACCTTGCTGCCCGCGAAACTCAGCGGCACGATTACGGAAGCGACCCAGAGGGTCAGGACGAGGCCTTCTTCCGATCTGCCGGACCGCCGAGCGTATTTCCATATTCCAATTGCGGCGAACAGCGCCCATGGCCAATAATTTTTCGCCATCAGATACGGATACTCGAAGAATCCGAGAGCCCAACCCGACAAGGATTTTTCGGCCGGCGGCGCTTTGCTCAGAATAAATTCAAAATGTCCGCGCCAGAAATCCGGATGGAGATCGCCGATCGGAATAAACCATGAAGCGGGAATCGCAAGGGCGGCCAGAATGCACCCGCACAAAGGCAACGCATGTTTTCGCAAGCGCCCGGACGCAGCCAAATGAGAAATGATAAACAACAAAGGCAGAAATCCTATTGCCGAACGCGTCAAAATGGCGAACCCTATGAAAACCCCGGCCCAAGGCATAAGACGGGGTTTTTCGAGACCGGACAGGTAAAGCCACACGGACGCAGTGCAGAAAAAAGCGAACGGGACATCGGTCATGGCATGAGAGGCATACTTCAGGAAATAGGGGGTCGCCAGCATGATCAGCATGCCGGCCAGAGGCCTCCAGAAATCAGCGAATATCTTGCGGCCGACGGCATAAACGAGCGGCAGGATGGCGATTCCGCAAAGGGCGGAAGGAAGCTTGGCGGCGAAATCGGATATTCCGAATATTTTCATCGAAATCGCCTGCAGCCAGATCAGCATCGGCGGATTTTCCGGGTTCATATATCCGTTGAATGTCACATTGAACCAGTCGCCGCTTCGTATCATGTTCTTGGCCATGTGGGCGTATAGAGCGTCGTCGTAGCCGGACAAATCCCCTTGGGGCAGACGGGTCAAAAGAAAAACCGACCCGAGAATTGCCGAGAGCAGGACCCATTGGCGAGAGGATCTCATAAGCGGGGCATTTTATGACGAAACGATCGCGCTCAAGAACAGAAAAAGACCGGGATGCCGATGAAGCGCACTATCTGGCGGATGAATTTTTACTCCGGAGCCTGTTTTTGGGGACTCTGGCTTTGACCGGATAGATGGGATTGGCAAGCGTCCACCATCCCGGCCGTTCGCCTTTAACGAACTCCACCCTCGAGATGAATTTGATGCTTTTGTAGCCGAGGTCGTAGGGCGCAATAAGCCTCACAGGGCCGCCGTTGTCTTCGGGCAGAGGTTTTCCATTCATGGCAAGGGCGAGCAGGACGTCCATCCCGGGATCGAGCAGGTCGCTTACCGGAAGCGATTCAATATAATGGCTTTGTCCTTGGGGAGCGGATCCGGTCGATCCGAAGGAGTGAAACAGGACGTGGCTGGCATTCGGGCGGGGTTTGACTCTGTCGAAAATCTCCTTGAACCTGAAGCCTCCCCATTTAAGGTCCGGCACAGACCATCCCTCGACGCAATGAAAGTCGGAAACCTGTTCCACCCTGGGGAAGGACCGGAGATCGGAGTAGGAAAAACTTGCCGCCTTTTCAACCAGCCCGTCCACAACAAGCCTGTATTCTTTGTTCGTCCCGTTTTCCCACTCGATAAAGCCTTTGTCTGCGTTGAACTTGAAACGGTTTTTTTCGACGGTCCTGACAGGCAGAGATTGGATGAAGAAACCAAGGATGGAAGAAGGAATGGAAGCCATAAACATTAGCCCTCCGGCAATTTTCATAAAAAGTCTTCGTGTCATGCCCGTCAATCCTTTCAAACTCCCGTTCATCATTGGGGCAGCCAAAATCCTAATGATTCTCCTGTTCATCAATATAACGATTCAATCGCCTTCTGACAAACGGTGATGGATCAAGCATGGAGATTGATCTTGCGCGTCAAGGCTGAAAAGCAAGGATCGGGGCGGAATATATTCATGGATGCAATCTTCCCTATCGCTTTCCAATGCTGCAGAAGACAGCGTGATTGCGCCTTCTCATCGTCTGAGGTATCATAGCGGCAACTTTGAATTGCCAGAACAGAATCGGATCCACAGGCTCCTTCGGAGGACCAACTATGGCCGGGAAACATCGTTTCTTGTGTCTTGGGCTGATAGCGGGCGCCTGCATGATTCCGACGAATCCCGCCCGCGCAGGAGATTTGAACTCGGAACCCTTTGAGATCCGGTTGTGGATTGCCATGAGCCGGGCCGTCAATTCTACGGATGCGATCGGCCGCGAGGCCTCGGCGGCTTATCCGTCAGCCTCATCGGACAACCCGGCAGCCGCGGATTTGCGGGATTTCGAGCCGGCGGGTTCACGGGGGTTTTTTTGCGCCGGGATGCACCACATCACGTTCAGCGATGGCGCTTGGATGATCGCCGAAGACGTGAATGGATTCCTGCGATTCAATACCAAGGGCACGTTGTCGATGGGATATGTCCACATTGGGACGCAGAACGGCCGCACAAAGCAGGGATTTGAAGATGATGTCAGCAACCATGAGTTCCTTTTTAAATATGCACGGCCGGTCAGCCCGAATCTGTATCTCGGCGTCGGCTTCATAATGAACAACATGAACCTGGAGTACGGAGAACTATTCCAGGGCGTCCCCCGAAACACTCATGATCACTCCATCTCGGGAAGTTTCACCTTGGGAAGCATCTGGCAACCGACGCCCAAGTGGACTGTTGGCGTATTGGCCGGCGCCGGATGGACCGGCAGCGAGGTCGATGGCGTGGTGCACTTGCCGGGGCCCATGGATGTGCCTTTCCAATCCGATTTGACTACACGGAGCCTCAATTTCAAAACAGGATTCGGATGGCGGGCGACGCAGGGATTGGCCGTATACAGCGATGCGCAATACTTCCGCCTGGACAACAGCATGACGATGCAGGATGTAGGACGTTTTTATTTGGGCGCTGATTTTTACCTGTCCCGGAGGATTTCCCTTATAGCCGGGAGTTCAGTGGATACAAATGCTCATGCCTCTGCAAGCGCGGGCCTCGGCATCGAAATGATGAAACCGGGCACGCTTACGCCCACTCGGTTCAAATTGACCTATCAATATAATCCGTTGCCCGAGATAGGGCAGGAATTCGGAACAGGGCATCTGGTCAGCGCCACCATGGTGTTCAGCTTTTAAGAGCCTGTGATTTGCTTCAGTCCCTGGTCTGCCGGCAGGGGTTCGTTGAGAAAAGCCCGGGCGTAATGTGCGTAAATCGCCAGACATTGAAATACAAGACCAGACGCTGCGAATCCTGAAAATATTATATAGATAGGCAGCCGGACATCCATGTTGGGAACGGCGCCGGCCGTGTCGAAGCGCACGACGCCGGATAAGACCAGGATAAACCAGAAAAGCCAGGCAGTCCCCAATGCGGTGTTTGTCCACAAAGCCCATACACGATCCTGACGTTCCATGAGTCCCGTAAAAATGAGCCATGCGTCAAAAATCAGAAAGCCGGCCATCAATGGAATGAATTCGCCAAGCCGCACTCCCCCGAAGCCGGTTATCGGAAATCCCCAATGGGCGGCAATGGAGATAAAAATTGCCGCAATATGAAAGGGGGCCATAATTATTCCGATCACGCTGGTGATATTGCCGGCCTGGAGCAGGCGAGCTGGACGGCTGCACCATGACTTGAGTCTGCCGATCCGATTCAGGGGCCGGGCCCGCAATTCCGTGCCCTGCAGCAGACAATCGATATCCAAAGCCAATTCTCCTGCATCCGCATAGCGGTCGGCGGGATTGGGAGCCAGACATTTATCAATCAATGCATTCAAGTCATGCCCAATCCGGGGATCTTTTTCCCGGGCAGCTTGTGCTTTATGTTCTGAAAGCTGCTGTTGCCATGCATGAACCGTGTATTGCGGCTTGAGCGGGAACCTGCCGGTCAGAAAGCGATACAGGATGACTCCCAGGCTGTACACATCGGTCGGATAGCCAATCAGATCTTCACGTCCCATGGCTTGTTCGGGGGCCATAAAAGCCGGCGTGCCGATCACGTCTCCATACCGCGGCTCCTTATCGCCCGGAGTCTTGCGGGCCAGACGCGCCAGACCGAAATCCACGATGATCGGCTTCCCCTCGGACGCAACCATGATATTGGAAGGTTTGAGGTCGAGGTGAAGCACGTTCCGTGTATGGGCATATTGCATGGCCCTGGCGATCAACGCCATCATCTCGAGCATCTGGCGGAGCGTCCAACGGCTTTTCCTGGCGTATTCATCCAGATGTTCGCCTTGGATAAGCTCCATCGCATAGACGTAGGAGCCCTCGAGCAACCCGCTGTCATAGACGCGGGCAATGTTGGGATGCTGCAACAGCGACGCCCAATGGATCTCTTCCTCAAAGCGCGAACGAGCGGCGAAGGATTTCAGTGCGTCCGCAGGCAATTCTTTAAGCGCAACCTCGCGTCCCGTGCTCATTTGAACCGCTCGCCATACCGAACCCATTCCGCCCCGGCCGATCTCTTCGATTTTCTTGAAACGCCCGGGCGAGGAGGAGGAAGAGAACGCCCCCGCGGCAATGATCGAGTCTCCTTCCGTTACGGCCGTGGTTGTGGAATTCCGAACCGGCGGAACGGTCACCGCTTGATCCAGTTCCTCCGGACTGAGTTCGGGAAATTTGTCCTGATAATCATCAACGGAAGGATGCTCTCCGGCACGTCTGCGATAGACTGCGTCAAGACCGATCAACTCAATAAGCACAGAGCGGCGCGCCTGCAAGGGCGCCAGTGAGATAAATTCCGATATGTGCGGACGGGGCCCGGTTCTCCATTGAGTTTCAAATCCGGCGGCAAGCCGGCTCACTTCCGGCGGGAAAGACTTAAAAGCTTGCTCCTGAGTCATAAAATGATTATCCCCAGGATTATGCGCCTCGCTAAACAGCCTGCGCTATCGCACTCGAAAACATTTCTATCGGACAATATCGATAATAACAGTTTCGGACAAAGAGAGAAGCATGTCAACGGCTTATGCCCTTGCCCGGGCCCTGGCGCATCACAATCATCGAGTCGGCCGGCGGC